>NZ_QQZY01000001.1 GCF_003351045.1 Gaiella occulta | reverse complement strand
ACCACCGACGGCAGTAGTGTCCGCCTCACGGCGCAGGCCTCCTCTCGTTGTCTTCGTGGACTACGAGGAACCTACGCCGCTCTCCTTACGGAGCCGGCGAAGTTACAGCAGTTCCAGGACGCGACCCGGCTCGATGCCGCGAGGCACTACGCCGCGGCCGCGCGCAGCCAGTCTGCGAGCTCGCGCTCCGAGAGGCTCCCAGCGGCCACGCGCTCAATCGTCGCGACCGTCTCCTCGACCGACGGCGGCGCCCACTCGACCTGGTTACGGGCAAGGAACTCGAGCATCGCGAGGTAGGCGACCCGCTTGTTCCCATCCGGGAGCGGGTGGTTCCGAGCGAGTCGCGCGCAGAGCACAGCAGCCTTGTCGATCACGTCCGGATACAACTCGACCCCCTCGAAGCCGGCCGCCGGAGCGTGCAGCGCCGACTCCGCGAGCCCGATGCCGGGCCAGCGAGCGATCGATTCGGCGGGAACGCCGACAACGGCCTCCGCAATCAGCAGGTAGTCGGCAAGATCGAGGTACTCCGCCAACCGTCAGCGGCCGAGTCGCTCGAGGATCTCGCGATCACGTTCCATCACCGCACGCAGACGATCGCGGAACGCCTTGTCCTTCCGCTTGCGCTCGATGTGCTCGGCGATCGCCTCACGGACGGCGTCGGAGACGCTGATCCCCTCAGCGCGCGCGACCGCTTCCAGCTCATCCGCCTGCTCGGCCGGAAGCCTCAACGTCATGTTCTTACGAGCGACCACCCGTCCTCCATCTAGGTATCACGATACCAAGATAGCATACGGCCGAGCTCCGTTGGCACTGCCAGCTTTTCAAGACCACGACCGCTCATCCTGAAGATCAATGACGCGAACGTCCTGGACGGGAGTGACGCTCAACACGGGGGCGTCGCTGTTGTCTTCGCCAGGGCTGATCCGCCTGGCGAGGGCTGCTACTACTGCGGGCTCTGGAAGACGTGACTTGCGCGCCGCGCCTGGCCCCTCGCTACTCGGGCGGCTGAGAGTAGAACTCGTTCAATCGCTCGCGCCCCTCCTGCTCGGTCATCCGAGCGATCTCCTCGGGCGACATCCCTACCTTACGAATCAGACTGTCCACGAGCCAGCCCGGGAGCGATGGCCCGGCAGGGGCCGGCGCAGATCGGGTGCGATCCACCGGCTTGCCGTTCTCGAGCGCCTCCCAGAATTGGTCTTCACTCTCCAGAGCGAGCTGATCACGCCAAATGCGGCGCCAAAGACTTGGGTCGCCGATCTCGTCGTCGCCGTGCGAAGCCCTGGTCCGGAGAATGCGACAGTCCTCGAGCACCTTCCCGTAGCGGAAGTGGTCACCGCGCTTCCCGCTGGCGCCTTTCCTCTCCTCCCAGCCGTCGGTCTGGCAAATGCGACGGATGTCTGAGAACTTAGGCTGAGGCAAGGGCGTCCTCGCGCGTCGCGGCGGCTGCGTCCGACGGCTCCGTGAGGAGTACGTCGAGCAGTTCGCCGCGTCGATCAGCGAGATGGGCACGCATCAGATACGGGAAATGCGACGCCCGGTTCGGGGCCTTGCGATAACGGTCGATCTCCGACCAGTACTCCTCGATGTAGTCCCGGACTTCTTCGACCAGATCCTCGCCAGCCTCCTCGTAGGTAGAGCCGCGCCCGTACAGCGCCAGCTCGGGAACCCAGAAGCTGACAGCGGCAGGCTCGAAGAAGACCTCCGTATGAAACGCGTACGGGCTCAAGAGTTCGCTCGCGTCGTCCTCACCGATGAAGACTCCCGCGCGATGGTGCCGCTCGATTAGGGCCGGACGATGCTCGACCACAACCTCGCTGAAGAGTGGCCCCATCTCCTTCCGGGCCTGAGTGATCGAGACCTGCTTCGGCATGAGCGCTCCTGGTTCAGTGGGGATCTACATAGTAGACATAACGTACATTAGTGTCAAACGGTACGCTCCTTCTCCAGAGATGGCCGTCAGCGAAGCCAGCCCTTTTGGGGTCGGATTCTGGGGACAGGTCGAAGGCTTTCAGGGCTCAGGGCAGCAGCCCAGGTATGATCGCGCGGTGGGATCGGTCGCGTATGTGTCGAGAGTCCGGGTCGAGCGGGTGCGGGGGCCGCTGCGGCGCGCCTACCTGCCGGCAGAGGAGCAGCCGGTCGTCTTCGGCGTCCACTCCGCCGTCGCCGAGCACTACGGTGTGCCGGCGGGAAGCGAGGCCGAACGCGCAACCACGCTCGACTACATCGTCGCCGCCGCCGCCGGCTGACTGACCGGCACCTTCGGAGGCGCGCTGGAAGCGCGCCACGTCCCCGCTAGCGAAGGCCGACTCGAGAGCGACGCAACCGGCGAGATCGAAGTCGAAGACGGCGTTCTCGTGATCAAACGGATCCACGTCCGCTACCGGCTCCGCGTCGACGCCGACACCGACCACGAGAAGATCCAGCGCGCCTACGAGCACCACCCCGCCCGCTGCCCCGTCTACCGCTCCATCCACCCGCAGATCGCCTGCACCACCGAACTCGAACTCGTCGACGACTGAGCCGGAGAATCGACGCGCGGAGGTCGACGTGATCGCCGCGCTTCCCGGGCCGCGTCAGGGGATGCGGACGTACTGTTCGTGGCTTTTCGTGGTCGCGCTGAGCCCGTAGTAGTAGGCGCGGGCGAACAGGAACCCGTGCCTGTGTCCAGTCGTCCTGGCCTTCACCATCTTCGCCTTCAGCGACCCGTCCGGCTCCACGTGATACTTCACCTCCACCCGGCCGCCCACCTGAAGCGCCGACTGACTCGCCGGCTGGCCGTCAAGCTCGTACACCGCCGTCGCCGCCACCGCGGTCACGGGGTGCGCAACCTAAAGCGTCACGCGGGACAACCGATAGAGGCGGCATGAACGGAGTAGGCAAGCCCCTCCCCGATAGGGGTTGCCGGCGCGAGCGTGCGGATGGGACGGGAGGGTCACGTGTCACCTGCCTTGTCGCGGACGATCACCCGCCCGTCCTCGATGCCGTCTCGCGCTTTCTTGCAGCACACGATGTAGAGGTTGTCGGCGCCGTCCAGGATGGCGAGCAGGCGCTCGCGCTGATCGAGCGCCTGCGCCCGGCGGTCGCGCTCGTCGATGTGCGCATGCCGCGCTTGGGCGGGATCGAGGTCGCGCGTTGCGCGGTGGGTTCCGCAGCCGAGACGGCGGTGATCCTCTACACCGGCTTCAACGGCCGGGCGCTTCTGACCGAGGCGCTCGATGCTGGCGCGCGCGGCGTGATCCTGAAGGACTCTCCGCTCGACGATCTCGTGCGCGCAGTGCGGCTGGTCGGCGAGGGTGGCACCTACATCGATCCCGGTCTCGCCGGCGCCCTCGTCGACCAGGCCGGCGCGAAGGTGTGCAGCCTCACCCAGCGTGAACGCGAGGTGCTGCGGCTCCTCGCCGACGGGCGCACAAACGCACAGATCGGGGAGGCTCTCTTCATCTCGGCCGAGACGGTGCGCACCCACGTCAGCAAGGCGATGGCGAAGCTTGGCGCAGCCACCCGCACCCAGGCCGTCGCGGCCGCGCTTCGCGAGTCGCTCATTTCCTGAAGATGCGCGACCGCCCGGAACCGACCCCGCGTGCGAGCTGTCACGGCGTTGATCGCGGGAGTAGCCGATCGGGTGGGCGGCACGTCCCCATTTCCCTGTGATCGGCATCCCCATATTCGCGCTGTACTCGCCCAGAAGCGCGCGATTCCCCGGCGCGGACCTTACGAGCTCCCGCGTATTGCCCGACAAGAAACGCATGTCTGTTTGCGTACCCAGAGGGGCAGCGAAAAGATGCCGCGACAGCTCGTACGTGGCGATTCAGCCGTGGCTGTCCGCGCCGTGGCCACGGAAATGCCTGCCGGCCATCCAGAGATCGAGAATCGCCGGCGAGGCTGCGGACCGGGCGAGGAGGCCATCTGCCGACAACGCCTTCGCCTGCCGCCGTCCCGACGGACGCCTCGACGCCGATCGAGCGGAGCGACGCGCGGGATCGGCAAGGGAGCGAATCGGAGGTGTCCGCGAGATGGCGGTCGACTTCCGGGGGCGGTGTCCCGCTGAGGCGGTAGCCGCTAACGGGTCACGTCCACACACGCCGTACATCGTGTCGTCCCTGCACGCGTGATGCCGACAGAGACGCACACGGAGATGGGGGGCTGGAAGATCGCTGCCGACTTGCTCGCAGCGAGCCGCATTCTCGTGCTCGCACCGCACGCCGACGATGAGACGTTCGCCTGCGGCGGAACGATCGCGAAGGCGAAGGCGCTCGGGGCGGAGGTGTTCGTCGTCTGTGTCTCGGTCGGCGACATCGAGATGTACGGGGCCGACGAGCCGGTCGTGACCGCTCGCCGCCGAGCTGACGAGTTCGCTGCGGCAATGGCGCTACTGGGAGTCGACGGGCACGAGATCCTCTTCCGTGACAGCGAGCGGCACATGCGGCTCGACGCGCTGCCGCGCCGCGATCTCGTCGCTCTGATCGAGCGTGAGGGGCGCTACGCGATCGACCGTCTCTGCCCGGACGTGGTGATCCTGCCGTCGCGCTGCTCGAACCAGGACCACGACGCTGTCTTCCGCGCTGGGTTTACCGCCTGCCGCCCGCACCTGCCCGAGGACAAGCCGTTCGTCTCCGCCGTGCTGGCCGCCGACCAGCCGCAGTTGTGCTGGAGCCCGGAGACGTTCAAGCCGAACGTGTACGTCGACATCTCGGCCTTCCTCGAGCTGAAGCTGAAGGCGCACGCCTGCCACGCGTCGCAGCTGCGGCCGGCGCCGCACCACGGCAGCCTCGAGAACCTGGAGCGGCTCGCCCGCCTGCGCGGCGCCGAGGTGTCGGTCGAGGCGGCCGAGGCGTTCTTCTGCCACCGCTTCCTCTGCTGACGGACGATCTTGCTGTTTGCCGCCCATCAGCCGCATTACCTTCCCTGGCTGCGCTACCTGCACAAGGTCGCGACCGCCGATGTCTTCGTGCTGCTCGACGACGTCCAGTACGAGAAGAACGGCTGGCAGAACCGCACCCGGGTCAAGGGGGCCGACGGGCCGATCCTGCTCACCGTTCCGGTGCGGGCGCCTCTTGGCGCTCGCATCTGCGACGTGCGACCGCCGGACGCAGGTTGGGTACGGCGCCACCTGGCCGCGCTCGAGAGCTGCTACGGGCGCGCGCTTGCCCCGTGGCGCGAGCCGCTGGCGGATGCGCTCGAAGCGAGCCACGGGGCGAGCGTTGCCGAGCTTGGCGAGGCGACGCTCGACCTGCTGCTTCGGGCCTTCGGCATCACAACGCCGGTCGTTCGCTCCTCCGAGCTCGGCGTCGCGGGCCGGGCCAGCGAGCGGCTGGCGGCGATCGGGCAGGCGCTGGGCGCCGACGCCTATCTGACCGGCGCCTACGCTCTGGATGCCTACCTGGACCCGGGGCCGTTTGCCGAAGCCGGTATCAGGCTTGCAGTTCAGCGTTGGGCGTGCCCTGGCTACCGGCAGCGGTTCGAGAGGGTGGGATTCACGGCCGATCTCTCCGCCGTCGATCTTCTGGTCAACGAGCCGGCCCGGCCGCTGACGATCCTTCTGCAGGGAGAGGAGGGGGCGAGTGATCCCGCACTCGCGGCCAACGCTCGGGCCTGAAGACGCCGACGCGCTTGTCGCCGTGGTCGAGAGCGGTCGGCTCAGCGAGGGGCCGCTGGTCGCCGCCTTCGAGCGCGCGCTCGCGGGCCGCCTCGGTCGCAGAGGCGGAGTCGCCGCGAGCTCGGGCAGCGCAGCCCTCGCACTCGCCCTGCGCGCGCTCGGGGTCGGCGCTGGCGACGAGGTCATTCTGCCGGCTTACGCCTGTGCGGCGGTGGGTCAGGCGGTACGCGCTGTCGGGGCCTCGCCGGTTCTGGCCGACGTCGGCGAGGATCTCGGCCTCGCCGCTGACGCGGCGGCTCGCCGACTGAGCCGTCGCACCGCCGCTGTGGTCGTGGTGCACCCGTTCGGCTACCCGCTCGACCTGACGCCGTTTCTCGAGTGGGGCGTGCCGGTGATCGAGGACTGCGCCCATGCCCTTGGCGCCTCGCGGAGCGGCCGTCCCGCGGGGGCGCTCGGGGCCGTCGCCGTCTGCTCGTTCTACGCCACGAAGATGGTCGCAGCAGGCGAGGGGGGGATGCTGCTCGCCGACCGCGCGTCCGTGCTGGCTGCGGCAAGAGCGATGCGCCCGGGTGTTCGCGGTTCCCCCGGTGGCTTCAACCAGAAGCTGAGCGATCTGGCTGCCGGCCTCGGCCTCGCACAGCTCGGCCGGCTCGACTCGTTCGTCGCGCGCCGCCGCCAGATCGCCCACCGCTACGACGACGCCTTCTCCGGAACGGTCCTGCGCCGCCGCGTCGGCGACCCCGCGGCCGAGCCGTGCTTCTGGCGCTACGTCGTGCGGGCACCGAACGCGGCCGCCCTGATCGACGGGTTGCGCAGACGCGGCGTCGAGGCGAAGCGGCCTGTCGGCGACCCGCTGCTCCTGGAGGGCGACGCCGACGCCTTCCCGCGGTCTGCGCAGGCGTTCGCGGAGTGCGTCTCGCTGCCGCTCTACCCCTCGCTCGACGAGGGCGAGATCGCCCGGGTTGTCGACGCGGTCGCGGACGTCGTCGCCGAGGCCGGGTGGCGGCGGTGAGCGTGACCGTTCCTGCCCTGACGGCGTTCGCGGTCAGTGTCCCCTCCACCTGGCTGGCGGCCAGGTTGGCATACCGGGTCGGCCTGCTCGACCATCCGGGGCCGCGCAAGATCCATCACAGGCCGGTGCCGCTGGCGGGGGGTATCGGCGTCGCGGCGGCAATCACGGCCGGCCTGCTGACGGCGGGAGCAGAGCCTCGGCTTCTGGCAGTGACGTGGGCCCTCGTCTGCGTCGGGCTGGTCGACGATGCCCGCGGCCTCCGCGCGCGCACGCGCCTCGGCGCGCAGGCGGTCGCGACGCTTCCGGCCGTGCTCGTCTACACCCCCTCGCTCGGGGCGCCGCGGCCGCTCGAGGTCGTAGTCGGCTTGCTCTGGACGATCGGCGTGATCAGCGCGATCAACTGTCTGGATTGCTCGGACGGCGTCGCCGGCAGCGTCACCGTCGCCGGCGCGCTCGCGCTCGGCTCGCTCGCCGGCTGGAGTGGGCCGGCCGGCCAGACCGCCGCCGTGCTCGCGGCGGCGGCGGCGGCGTTTCTGCTCTTCAACGCTCCGCCCGCTCGCTGCTTCCTCGGCGAGGCGGGCAGCACACTGCTCGGCTTTCTGCTTGCGATCCTCGGCTTGGCTGTGGCGAGAGCCGAGCCGCCCGGGGGCGGCCTGGCGGCCATGTTCGCGGCAGGAGCCGTTCTGGCCGTGCCCGTGCTCGACTTCCTGCTCGTCCACCTGCGCCGGTTCCGCGGCGGCTGCCGCCGCCTGGCGGACCTGATGGCCTCCGCGGCCACCGATCACCTCCCGCACCGGCTACGGCGAGCCGGCCTCAACCCCGGCAGTGCGCCGCGGTCTGCGGCGGCGCGGTCGCAGCCTCCGGAGCGGTTGCGCTTCTTGCCCGCGGGGAGGGGCTGCCCAGCGCAGCGCTCGGCGTCTGTGTCGTTAGCAGCGTGTTTGTCGGCGCCGAGCGGGCGGTTTTGAGCCGCCGTGCTCGGCCGCGGGCTGCAGCCGTGCCGTCACGCGTCACGGCTGCGTTCGCGAAGGTCTCACCGGGGAGGCGGCGGTGGAGCTGAGACGCTACCTCGCGACCGTCTGGCGGTGGAAGTGGCTGATCCTCGCGATCTTGGCCGCGACGGCGACGGTGGTCTGGGCCAACGATGGGCTGAGGGCGCCCCCGCCCAGCTACCGTGCGACGGCCACGCTGCTTGTCACGACGCCGCCCGGCCAGCCGACCGTCTATCCACCCGAGGCTGTCCGCACGCTGGCGGTGGCTCGGGAGGCGATTCGTGCCGCACAGGTGAACGAAAGCCCAGCCGCCGCCCTCACCAAGCTCACGCTCGCACCCAAGCCGGGTACCTCGCTGGTCGACGTCCAGGTCGAGAACGAAGACCCGGACGCCGCGGCGCGGCTCGCCAACGCGTTTGCCCGCGCCTATCTGGAGGGGTTCGCCAACGCCCTCCAGCCGACCGCAGCGACGCTCGCCGCGCTCACGAGCGCGCACGAGCGTCTGGCGGCACAGGCGCTGGCGCTCGCGCGCTCCAACCTCGACCCGACGCGCAAGCAATGGGCCCTGCGCTGGCTGCAGACACGCGACGACCTGCTCGCGCAAGCCTATGCCGCTGCCTCGCTGCAGGGAATCACCGGCGGCAACAGCGGCGAGGCCCGCCTGCTCCAGGCCGCCGCTCCCCCGGAGCAGCCGCTCGAGACGCCGCTCCGGGTGCAGGCGCGCACGCTCGGAGGGATCGGCCTCGTCGCGCTGATCGGCGCCCTCGCCTTGGTCTTCGCGCTCGAGTACCTCGACGTCCGCGTCCGCAGCGAGGCCGACGTCCGCGAGGCGACGGGCATGGACGTTCTTGCCACACTGCCGTCCCGGCGCAGACTACGACGCGCCGCCCGCCGCTTCCGAGCCACCGGCCGCCGCCACAGCAAGGGCAAGCTGCCCGGCGGGCAGAGCACGCCGGCCGTGCCGGACGCCCGGCTGGCAGAGGCGTTCCAGAGCCTGCGGATTCAGATCGATCTCGCCTCCCGTGAACGTCCGCTGCAGACGATCCTGGTCACCTCGCCGTGGGCGGGGCAGGAGAAGGCCTGGGTTGCCGCCTACCTGGGCACGGTCTTCGCCCGTGCCGGGCAGCGGGTCGTGCTCGTCTCCGCCGACCTGCATCGGCCGGTGCTGGAGATGCTCTTCAGGGTCGGGCGCAGCCTGGGGCTCGCCGAGGCGGAAGCGGACGCCGAGATCGATCCGGCCCGGCTGCTGTGTCCCACCTGGGTCGCGAACCTCGCGATCGTTCCAGCCGGCCGGCCGCGCTCCCACCCTGCGGACGTGCTCGCCTCCGGCGCGCTCGCCCGCGCGCTCGCGGAGGCCAAGGCGGCCGCCGAGATCGTGATCGTCGAGGCGCCGCCCGCGCTGGCGGGTACCGAGGCGAGCCTGCTCGTCCCCCACTGCGACGCTGTTCTGCTCGTGCTCGCAGGCGGCCAGACGACCCGCGAGCAGGCGCGGGCGGCCAAGGCCGCACTGGAGAAGGCGCGAAACGGGGCGCTCTTCCTCGGCTCGGTTCTGAGCGGCGTCGCCGACGAGCGCGAGGCGCGCCGCTACACCCGCCGGCTGCCGCGCCGGCGGCTGCTCGGACGAGCCTGATGAGCACGCGCGCCGCGTTGCTGCCCCCGCTTTCCCACCCGCTCGCGACGCTCGGCGCGGGCCTGGGGATCGCCGCCGCCGCCGCGCTCGCCGGCGGACAGATCGAGCAGCGGCCGATGCTCTTGGCGGCCGCGCTCGTGCTCGTCGTCGTTGCGGGCACGGCGCTCGATCCCCGTCTGGGTCTCGGCGCGTTGGCCTTCGCGACGATCCTCTCGCCGGAGCTGGGCGGCGCGGTCTCTGTCCGCGCCGACGACGTCATCCTCGCCGCGGCCGTGTTCGGCTGGCTCGCACGCCAGGCCGTGCGGCGCGAGCCGCTGCGCGAGAACCCGCTGCTACTGCCGATGGCGCTGCTCGCGGTGGCAGGACTGGCCGCGATGGCAGTCGCCTTCGCCGCCGGCAACATCGATCCCTTCCGGGGGCAGGAAACGCCGCTCGTCATCTCGGCCCTGAGCTGGCTCAAACGCTTGGAGTACTTCGCGATCGTCTTCCTCGTCGCCCAGACGCTCAAGAGTCGGGTCGAGGTCGCCTGGTTCGCGGGACTGCTACTCGTCGCAAGCGTGATTGTCGCCGCGCGCGGCGCGATCGTGGTCGCACGCGACGGAGGCCAGACGGGCTTCCGGCTCAGCGCCCCCTTCAACAGCGGCGGGGCGAACACGCTCGGCGAATACCACACGCTCGCGCTCGCGCTCGCGCTCGGCCTGCTGCTCGGCCTCCGCTCTGCTCGTCTCCGCCTGGCGCTTCTCGGCGTGCTCGCGTTGAACGCCTATGCCTTCCTCTACACCTTCTCGCGTGGCTCCTACATCGCCCTGGTCGCGGTCGTGCTCGTCCTCGCCCTCCTCCGCGATGCGCGCCTGCTGCTCCTGGTGGGCGCGCTCGCGTTCGTTCTGCCCGCGTACCTGCCCGCCGACGTCACCGCACGGGTCGAGTCGATCCCGCACGAGATCGCGACCGTCAACAGCTCGAACATCGGCAACAACGCCTTCCTCGCCCGCGTCGACTCCTACCGGGTCGCCGCCCTGCAGGTCGCCCGCCGGCCGCCGCTCGGCTACGGGCCCGGCGTCGTCGCGCTCGACCGGATCGAGTCGCAGTACGCAAAAGAGGCGGTCGACGGCGGCCTCGTCGGCCTGACGCTGTTCCTCTGGCTTCTCTGGCGTCTCGCTCGGTTCGGGCGGCGGGTCCTCTGCGGCGCCCGCGACCGGCTGGAGCGCGGGATCGGTCTCGGCTACCTGGCCGGGCTGGCGGGGATGGCCGTGGCCGGCCTTGGCTCGATCCCGTTCACGACGATCCGGACGATGGTGCCGTTCTGCTTGGCGACCGGGCTCATGGTCGTGCTCTGGCGCCTGCAACAGGAGCAGAACGGCGAGGGGCAGGCAGCATGAACCTCTGCTACATCTGCCGAGAGTATCCGCCCGCGCCTCGGATGGGCGGAATCGCCTCCGCCACCCGCGACCAGGCCCGCTCGCTCGCGCGACGCGGGCACCGCGTCCATGTCCTTGCCCCCGCCTGGGAGGCGGCGGGCAGCTTCGACGATGAGGGCGTGCTCGTCCACCGGCTGCGCTCGCCTGGCTGGCAGCTGCCGGGCGCCTCCCGTCTGATCGGTCAGAGCCTCGATCGCCTCGGCTGGAGCCGGGCGGCCGCACGGGCGGTATCGCGGCTGCACCGGCTCGAGCGGCTCGACCTCGTCGAGGCCCCCGAGTTCGCCGCCGAAGGCCTGCTGGCAGCCCGCCGCGCCGCCCCGCCGGTGGTTGTGCGTCTGCACACCCCGCTCGCGCTTGTCCGCCGGCTGAACGGCACGCCGCTACGTCGCGACTGCCGGCTGACCGTCCACTGGGAGCGGGCCGCGCTGCAAGCGGCCGCGGCCGTCAGCGCCCCGAGCGCGGCGATCGCGCACGCCTGCGCCGAGGCAGGCTACGGGCCGGCGGCGGCAGCAGCCCGGATCATCCCCTACGGGGTCGACACCAGCCTGTTCTGCCCCGACGGTGGCGTGGCCGCATGCGCGGCCACGGCGGCCGGCCCGCTCGTGCTCTTCCCCGGGCGGCTCGAGGCCCGTAAGGGCGTCGGCGATTTTGCCTCCGCGCTGCCCGCGATTGCGGCCCAGGTTCCCGAAGCGCGGTTCGCGTTCGTCGGCGCCGACACACAGACCGCCCCCGGCGGCGGATCCTGGCAGCAGCAGCTGATCGCGCACGCGCGCGCCGCCGGGATCGAGGGGCGCGTGCAGTTCGCAGGCTTCCTGCCGCGCGAGCAGCTGCCGTCCTGGTACCGGGCGGCCAGCACCGTCGTCGCGCCGTCGCCGTTCGAGAACCTCGCGCTCGTCTTCCTCGAGGCGCTTGCCTGCGGCCGGCCGCTCGTCGGCTGCAGCAGCGGCGCCTTCCCCGAGGCCGTCAGCGACGGAAGCGAGGGTCGCACGGTCGCACCGTGCAGCCCGCAGGCGCTCGCCGGCGCGGTCGTCGATCTGCTGCGAGATCCTGCGGCCGCTGCAGCGATGGGTCGGCGTGGCCGCCAGCTCGCGCTGCGGCGCTTCTCGCTCGAGCGTGTCGCCGCGCTGACCGAGGAGTTCTACGGCGAGGTCATCGCGACCTGGAGGAGCCGATGACCGCGACGGCGGAGCGGGTCGCGCGCAACGCCTCCTACACGCTGGCGGGCAACCTCGTCGCCTCGATCGCCGGCGCCGTCTCGTCGGTCGTACTCGCCCGCCTGCTAGGCCCACCAGCGTTCGGCACCTACGCGCTCGTACTCTCCAGCGCCGGCATCCTCGGCCTGCTCGCAAGCCTCGGGGTGCCCCACGGCGCTACGAAGTACGTGGCCGAGTACCAAGGCAGAGGCGAAAGCGGAACAGCCGGCCAGGTGCTGGCGGCGCTCGTGCGGCTCGAGGCAGCGATGGCGATCGCGGTTGGCGCGGCGGCGTTCCTGCTCGCTCCGCTGCTTCAGCGGGTCTTCGAGGCGCCCGGTTTCGCGACCGCCTTCCGGATCGCGGCAGCCGGGCTTGTGCCCGCGACGCTCGCCGGCCTCCTCCTCGCCGCCCTGCAAGGGCTCCAGGACTACCGGCGGGTGACGCTGATCTCGCTGGCAAGCACGCTCTTTCTCCTCTCGGCCACGGTCGGACTGCTCGCCGCCGGAGCCGGGGTGGCGGGCGCCGTGGGTGCGCTGGCAGCGGCAGCGACGCTGAGCGGGCTGCTCGGGTGGCGGGCGCTTCGCCACCATCTCCGCCTGCCCCTGCGCGGGTGCCGCCTTCCCGGCTCGGCCCGCGCAAAGCTCCGCCGCTACGTGCCGACGGTAAGCCTGGTGCTGCTGCTCGACACCGTCGTCTGGCAGCGCTCGGAGGTGTTCTTCCTCGGCGTCTTCCGCACGCCGCAGGAGGTCGCCTGGTACGCGCTCGCCTTCGGCGCGGCCGCGACGCTGATGCGGCTGCTGCCGCGAGCGCTCTCGTTCGTGCTGCCGCCGGTCGCCTCGAGCCTCTACGGGGCGGGCGACCGCGAAGGGCTGCAGACCCTCTTCGACGTCGGCAGCCGCTACGTGCTCATGCTGGCCGCCCCGCTCGTCGTGGGCGGCGCGCTGCTTGCCCGACCGCTGCTCACCAGCCTCTACGGCGAGCGCTACGGCCCCGCCGCGGCAGTGTTCCCGCTGCTGCTCGCAGCCGCCGGCGCCGGCGCGGTGGGCAGCGTCACCGCCGGCATCCAGAACGGGATCGAGCGGCAGGATCTCGTCCTCAAGGTCGCGCTCGTCGCGACCGTCGTCAACATCGTTCTCGACATCACTCTCATCCCCCGCTTCGGCCTATCGGGGGCCGCCGTCGCGAACGCCGCCGCGCAAGTGGGAGCGGTCGCCGCCGGGATCGTGCTGACCGGGCGCGTGCTCGGCATCCGCTTCCCGACCCGGGACTGCCTGCGCGTGCTCGCCGCCGCAGGCGCAAGCGGACTCCCAGCCTACGGCGTCGCGGCAACGATCGGCGGCGTCCGCGGTCTTGCAGCGGCCGTCGCCGCCGCTGCCGTCGCCTACCCGGTCGCCCTGCTCGCCGCCGGCGCGCTCCGCACGAGCGATGTCGAGCGCCTGCAGGCCGCTCGCGACGCTCTCCCGGGCCGTCTGCGCCCCGGCTACGGTGGGCTGCTTCGGCTAGCGGCGAGGTGGACGGCATGAGGGCCGTCGGCTTCCCGGCCCGCCAGCCCGGGAGCCACGCGCAGGGCGAGGAGCCGGAGATCTCCGTGGTCGTGATCACCAGGGACCGCCCCGACTGGCTGCGGCGCTGCCTGGCAAGCCTGTCCGCCCAGACGCGCCCCGCCACAGAGGTGATCGTCGTCGACAGCTCCGGCGGCGGCGAGACGGAGGCCCTCGCCGCGGGCGTCCCGGGGGTCCGCTACCTACGCTTCCCGCAGGGCCGGCGGGGGATGCCGGCAGCCCGAAACGCCGGCGTGCAGAAGGCGAAGGGCGACGTGGTCGCCTTCCTCGACGACGACTGCGAGGCCTCGCCGGGCTGGCTGGCGAGCCTGGCAGCCGCCTACCGCGACCCTACGCTGGACGGGGCGGGAGGAACAGTGATCGACCCGGTCGCCACCCTCGGCCGTGTGCGCCGCTTCCTGACCAGCGGCGAGCCCTGGGCCGAGCTCGCCGACGGCGACCCTCACCCCGCGGACGTCGACTTTCTCCAGGGCGGCAACATGTCCTTCCGCCGCGAGGTGCTCCTCTCAGCCGGAGGCTTCGACTCCGGGTACACCGGCTCGAACTTCCGGGAGGAGACCGACCTCTGCTTCCGGCTGCGCCGCCGCGGCTGCCGGCTCGTCTACATCCCGGAGGCGGCGGTCACGCACCTGCGAGCGCCCCGCGCCGACGGCGTCGGCCGCGCGTCCGACGACGCGCGGCGCGAGTTCTACCACGCCCGCAACCAGACCTACTTCGTGCTCAAGAACTACGGCCTCGCCGCCCGGCCCCTCGCCTTCTACCTCGGCCGGCAGACGCTCGAGCGCACGCTCACGGCGGCGCGCCAGTCCTCACCGCGGCTGCTCGCCTGGTGGGTAGCCCACCTCCTCGGCAAGGCGGCCGGTGTTCTCGCGGGCGTCCGCTACTGGCTCCGCGGCGCCGCAGGGAGGGCACGGTGACGATGCGGATCGGAATCGACGCGCGTCGCTACGGAAGCATCGGGCGGGGGCAGGAGCGCTACGTGCGCTGCCTCATCCACGCCCTCGTCGCAGCAGGCCGCGAGCACGAATACTCGCTGCTCGGCGCGGGCGGCGCCGGTCGAGCCGGCGACCTCGGACCGCGCGCGCGCTTCATCCCGGCAACCAGGTGCCTCCGCCTCCAGCACCGGCGCCGCTTCGGCGCGCTGCGCCGCCTGCTCGTGCGCGACCTCGACCTCGTCCACTTCCCCCTCGCCGACGGCTGGTACAGCCGGGTCGGGCGGGCGGTCACCACCGTCCACGACCTGAGCGTGCTCCGCTACCCCGAGGTCTACTTCGCCGACGCTGCTGCCGAGCGGCGCGCACGACAGCACTTCGAAGCGATCACCGCCAACGCGGACGCGGTAATCGCCGTCTCCGAGGCGACCGGGCGCGACGTCATCTCGCTGCTCGGCGTCCCGGAAGGGCGAGTGAAGGTCGTGCCGCACGGCGTGGAGCCGGCGTTCCGGCCGATCAGCGACCGCCGGCTGCTCTCCGAGGTGGGGCGCCGCTACCGCCTGCCCGCTCGCTACCTGCTCTTCGTCGGCGGGGTCGACTTCAAGAAGAACGTCGCGCGCCTGGTTACCGGCTACGCGCTCGCGCTCGAGCGTGCCCGACTTCCCCACGCGCTCGTGCTCGCGGGAATGTTGCAGGCCCCAGCGAACCCGTTCTTCGACACGGCCCGAGCGACCGCCGCCCGCGCGCATGTCTCCGGCCGCCTGCGCTGGCTCGGCCAGGTGCCCGACGTCGACCTGCCCGCGCTCTACGCCGGCGCCGATGCGCTCGTACTTCCGTCGCTGTGGGAAGGGTTCGGCCTGCCGGTGCTGGAGGCGATGGCCTGCGGCACGCCGGTCGTGACCTCGGCCGGATCGGCGATGGAAGAGGTCACCGGCGACGCAGCCGTGCTCGTCGATCCGGGCGAGCCCGAGGCGATCGCAGAGGGGATCCTGCGCGTGCTCGACGGCGAGGCGGAGCGGCTTGCGCGGGCCGGCCTGCGACGCGCGGCCCTGTACACGTGGGCGCGGACGGCAGACGAGACGACCGCGGTCTACGAACACGTCGCGGCCGGTGGCGCGCTCCCGGAGCGGGTGGCGAGGTGAGCGCGACGGCCGCGCCGGACAGGCTCGCCTCGGGCGCCGACGAGCGCTTCGTGACATGCCGGCGCTGCGGTGCCGACGATCCGGCCCTTGTCGTCTGCTCGGGCGACCGGCTGCTCGGGCTCCCGGGCGGGTTCCGGGTCGTCCGCTGCCGCCGCTGCGGCTTCCTGTACACGAACCCCCAACTCGGCGAGGCCGCCCTCGCGCGCCACTACCCCCCCGAGTACCCTCCGTACCACCCGCCGCCGAACGGGCAGGCCGAGCCTGACGGCCGGCTGCGGGCCGGGCTGCGAGCCGGTGTCCTGGAGGCGCGTCGCTACCCGGCGAGGGGCGATGGCGGCAGGCTTCGGTGGCGAGCCGCGGGGACGCTCGCCAGTCGGCTCCTGTCCCAGCGGTTCGTGTGGCTGCCGCCGTTCGTGCCCGGCGGGACCCTCGTAGAGGTCGGCTCCGCCACCGGCGCCTACCTGGCCGAGATGCGGGCGTTGGGCTGGGACGTCGTCGGAATCGAGGTCGACCCGGCGGCGTCGGCGACGGCGAGGCAGCGACACGGCCTCGACGTCAGGACGGGGACCGTCGAGCAGGCCGCGCTGCCGGACGGCTACGCCGACGTCGTCGTCATGCGCATGGTCCTCGAGCACGTGCGCGACCCTCGGCGGACGCTCTCCGAGCTGCGACGGGTCCTCAAGCCCGGTGGGCGCCTGCTGCTGTCGGTGCCCAACGCGGGCAGCCTGGAGGCCCGCCTGTTCGGCAGCGCCTGGTACGGGTGGGACCTGCCGCGGCACCTCTCCCACTTCACCCCGGCAAGCCTGGCCGCCCTGCTGAGCGAAGCCGGGTTCGGCCGGGTCCGCGTGCGTCACCTGGCCAACGCCAACAACCTGGCCGGAAGCCTCCACTACCGCAGAGGAGGGCTCGGGGCGCCCCGTCACCCGGGCCGGGCGCTCCGGGTCGGCGCCGCCGTGGCCTCGGTGGCGCACAGTGCTGGGAGGATCGCGGCCGAGGCCGAGGCTCGCCCTGCCCGCACCGTCATCTGCCCCCGCTGTGGTCCGGGCTCCGTCGCCACGACGGTCCTGGAGGGGACGGACATGCTCGCCGGTGTCCCCGGCGTGTACGAAGTGGTGCGCTGCACGCGCTGTCAGTTCCTGCTCACCTGGCCGCAGCCAAGCTCGCTCGACGAGCTTGCCGCCCTCTACCCGCCCGCGTACCCGAACTACCGGCGAGGTCCGGACGTGGGGCCTCCGGCACGGCTGACAGCTCGCTGGCGGCGCAGCCTCCAGATCGCGTTTCTTGCCCGCCGGGGCTACCCCACACCGGACAGGCCGGGGCGAGTCGCCCGTATCGCCGCCGCGCGGGTGCGGCCGCTGGCGCCCCGGCTCCGTCGCTTCCCGCCGTACACTCCGGGAGGCATAGCCCTCGACGTCGGGTGCGGGCCGGGCCACGAGCTTGCCGAGCTGCGCGACCACGGCTGGCACGTGATCGGCGTGGAACTGGACCCGGCAACCGCGGCGCGCGCCCGCCAGGAGCACATGCTCGATGTGCGGACCGGCACGATGGAGGACGCGGCATTCGAGGACGAGAGCGTCGACGTGGTCTTCTTCCGCCACGTGCTCGAGCACGTGTCCGACCCTCTCGCGACGCTGCGGGAGACCCGGCGGGTGCTGCGCCCTGGGGGGAGGGTCTGTATCGAGGTTCCCAACGCCGGTAGCTGGGAGGCCTGGTTCTTCGGTCCTCGCTGGCGCGGATGGGAGCTGCCGCGGCACCTCTCCCACTTCACACCCGGTACGCTCCGGGACCTGCTCGACCGAGCCGGGTTCGCGGCGGCGGAGGTCACCCATGTCCCCTCGGGCCGCACGGTCGTGGCGAGCCTGGGTCTGGTCGCCCGCCGGCCGGGACCGTTCTGGAGAGCGGTACGGGCGTGCCTCGCCCGCGCCCACACCCCGCTCTCGTCGGCGGTCACCCCGGCAGCGTGGCTGGCCTGTGTGATGGGACGGAGCGGGCTCATCTGGGTGGAGGCGCGACGGGGGGACCGCTCGCCATGACGGCGACCACCGTCGTGATCCCGAGCTGGAACGGCGCTGATCTGCTTGCCGACTGCCTCGCGGCGCTCTGGCGCCAGACGCTCCCGCCGGGGGAGGTGATCGTCATCGACAACGGCTCGACGGACGGGACAGCGGCAATGCTCGCCGAGGCGTTCCCCGAGGTGCGTCTGGTCGGACTCGATCGCAACCGGGGGTTCGCGGCGGCCGTCAACGCGGGGATCCGCGCGAGCGACACACCGCTGATCGCCCTCCTCAACAACGACGCCGTAGCCGAGCCCGGATGGCTGGCCGCGCTGGTCGAGGCGGCGGACGGGGAACGTGTCGGCATGGTCGCGTCCAAGATCGTCGATGCGGCCGACCCGGGGCGCATCGAGGGGATCGGCCTCGAGGTCGATCCGGAGGGGAATCCGCGCCAGATCGGCAGGGGCGAGCCCGACGGGCCGGGGTTCGTCCGCTGCCGCGAGGTCTTCGGCCCGATCGCCGCCGCGGCCCTCTACCGGCGGCAGCTGCTCGACGAGGTTGGCCTCTTCGACGAGGACTTCTTCGCCTACCTGGAGGACGTCGACCTCGCCTGGCGGGCCAGGCGGGCGGGCTGGCGCTGCCTGTACGCGCCCGGCGCGGTCGTCGCCCACCGGCGCGGGTCGACCGGGCGGCGGATCCCGCGCCGCGTCAGTTACCTGGCCTGGCGCAACCACCCCTGGCTGCTCGCTAAGAACGCCGACCGCCGGATGCTGGTGCGGTTCGCGCTGCGCCAGCCGCTCCGTGACGTGGCCGACCTCGCCCGGCTGCTCGCGGCGCGGCGGCCGCTCGACGCGCTCGTTCTCGTCTCTGCGCGGGCGGCGGCGCTCGCCCGGCTGCCGCGGATGCTGCGGCGGCGCCGAAACGGCGCGCGGGCGAGACGCTGGAGGGCGGCGTGAGCTGCTCGATCGTGATCGTGAGCTGGAATACGCGCGAGGCACTCGCGGAGTGTTTGGCGTCCGTCGTGGCTGATACGGCGACGGAGGTCTGGGTTGTCGACAACGCCTCCGCCGACGGCAGCGCCGACATGGTTCGGGGTCGCTACCCCTCGGTCAACCTGCTCGTCAACGACCGAAACCGCGGCTTCGCCGCCGCCTGTAACCAGGCGCTCGCGCAGGCGAACGGCCGGCTGCTGCTGCTGCTCAACCCGGACGCGCGTCCGCAGCCGGGCGCGCTGCGGCGGCTTTGCGCCGTGCTCGAGGAGCGTCCGGAGGTCGGCGTGGTCGGCGGCCAGCTCCTCGCCCGCGACGGTCGCCCGTTGCGCTCCTACGGGGCCATCCCCTCGGTCGGCGCGTTCCTCACCGAGATGGTCGGGCTGGCCGGCGTGCCCGGCCTGCGCCGGCTCCTGCCCGCGGTCGCCGCAGCGCCGCGCCGGCGGGAGCGCCCGCGCTCGGTCGGCTACACAAGCGGAGCGTGCCTTGCCTTCCGCCGCGAGCTGCTCGACACGGTCGGCATGCTCGACGAGCGCTTCTTCCTCTATTTCGAGGAGACCGACTTCTGCGCACGCGTCCGGCAGGCGGGATACCTCGTCTGGTTCGAACCGGCTGCGCGGGTGGAGCATCAGGGGCAGGCGAGCGCGGCGCGGCTCGGGCAGGAGGCGGAGGCGCACTACGCCCGCAGCGCCTACGCGTTCATCCACAAGCACCGGGGTGCGCGGGCCGCGCGCCGCCTGCGTGCCGCCTTCGTCGTCTGGCTGGCAGCACAGCTCGTGTTGCACCGGCTCGGGACGCTCGCCCGCAGGCCGGGTGCGTGCGCGGCGCACGCGCGCAAGCGGCGGCTGCTCGAGCTGCACCGAGGCATCGACCCGCACGCCTGCGGCTGGAGCTGGACGGGATGAACGTCGTTTTCCTCACGCTCGCGAGCGAAGGTGGCGCCAGCCCACGCTACCGCGTCTACCAGTACCTGCCCTGGCTCGAGCGGGCGGGAATCCGCTGTACGGTGCTCCCGGCCGTCTCCGCGCGAGCCTCCCGCCGGCTCTATGGCACCGGCCGGCGCTCCGCGAACGCCGCCTACCAGGCGGCCGAGCTCGCCTGTCGCCTGGCGCAGCTTGCTCGCGCCCGCCGCTTCGACACGGTGGTCGTGCAGAAGAGCCTGCTCACGGTGGGCCTGCGCGGCCTCGACCGGCTCGCCGCCGCCGCCGCCGGGCGGCTCGTGATCGACGTCGACGACGCCGTTCACCTCGGCCCGCCGCACCGACTGGCCGGCTGGCTGCGAGCGCTGGAGGACGAGGCGCAGCCCGCCCGCCTGCTGACCCGGGCCGATCGAGTCGTGGCCGGCAGCGAGGCGCTTGCGGCCTCGATCCGGCCGCTGAACCCCCACGTCTCCATCGTCCCGACCTGCGTCGACACCGATCGTCTCGTGCCGGGTCGGGCCGGGCGGGGCAGAACGCCCGTGATCGGCTGGATCGGATCGCCGTCGACGGCGCCGTACCTCGAGCTGCTGGCCGGGACGCTGCGCCGCCTGGCGAGAAAGCACCGCTTCGTGCTGCGCGTCGTCGGTGCCGAGGCGCCCCGGCTGGCGGGGGTGACGGTCGAGGCGCGCCCGTGGGATCCCGACCGCGAGCTGCACGATCTGCACGGCTTCGACATCGGGATCATGCCGCTGCCCGACACGCCGTGGGCGCGCGGCAAGTGCGGCCTCAAGGCCGTCCAGTACCTCGCCGTCGGCATACCGGCCGTCTGCTCTCCGGTCGGGGCCGCGCCGGAGATCGTGCGCCAGTCCCACGAGGGCTTTCTGGCCGCCACGGCCTCCGAATGGGAAGCGGCGCTCGAGCTGCTTCTCTGCGACCCGGGTCTGCGCGCCCGCCTGGGGGCAGCGGGCCGCGCCCGGGCGGAGGAGCGCTACTCGCTGCGCGCCGGCGCGCCGAAGCTCGTGACCGTGCTGGAGGCAATCGATGACTAGCCGCCGTGGCCGCCTACTGGTGATGACCGTGCTCGGCACCCGCCCCGACGCGATCAAGCTCGGACCCGTGATCACGGCTCTACGCCGCGCGGCCGGCGAGTTCCGCTGTCTGGTCGTCGCGACCGGCCAGCACCGCGAGCTGCTCGACCAGGTCTTGGCCGAGTTCGCGCTCGGGGTTGACGTCGACCTCGCCCTGATGCAACCCGATCAGCAGCCGGCGCAGCTGTTGAGCCGCGCGCTCGCCGGTCTCGAGGAGACGATCGCCCGCGCCCGCCCCGGGCTCGTGCTCGTCCAGGGCGACACGACCACGGCGCTGGCCGGCGCTCTCGCTGCCTTCTACCGCCGTGTCCCGCTCGGCCACGTCGAGGCGGGCCTTCGCAGCGGCGATCCGGGCCTGCCCTTCCCCGAGGAGCAGCACCGCCGCCTGATCGGCCGCCTCGCGCAGCTCCACTTTGCCCCGACGACGCAGGCACGGGCAGCGCTCGAGCACGAAGGTGTCGACCCGGCGTCGATCTTCGTGACCGGCAACACCGTTCTCGACGCGCTCTGGGAAACGCTCGATTCCCGGCTGCCGCCGGCGTCCGCGCAGCCGATGATGCTCGTGACGCTGCACCGGCGAGAGAGCTGGGGGGCGCCGCTCGCCGCCGCCTGCGCCGCGGTGCGGCAGCTGCTCGAGCGGCACGCGAGCCTCGAGGCGGTGATCCCCGTCCACCCAAACCCGCAGGTACGTCGAACGGTGGAAGCGGCGCTGGGACGCTGCCCGCGCGCCCGCGTCATCGCGCCACCGCCGTACAGGGAGTTCGTGGCGCTGCTCGCCCGCTCGAGGCTCGTGCTCACCGACTCGGGCGGCGTCCAGGAGGAGGCGTCCGCTCTGGGGGTGCCCGTGCTGGTCGCCCGAGACGTCACCGACCGCCCCGAGGCTGTGCGGGCGGGCGCCGCCCGCCTCGTCGGCCTGGACGGCGACGCCATCGTCCGGGAGGCCGAGCGGATTCTCGCCCGGCCCGCAGCGTCTCTTCGCAGCCGCGCATTCGACGATCTCTACGGCGACGGGCGGGCCTCCGAACGGATCCTCTCGGCTCTGCGCTACTGGGCCGGATGCGCAGCCGCGCCACCAGCCGACTTCGCCCCCGCCGCCGAGCGGCTCCCGCAGCCGCTCGCTGTCCTCCCGGCCCGCCGATGACCGCCGGCAACCATCCCTGCGCGCTCCTGCTCACCAACGACCCGCTCGAGGCGTACGCCGCCAAGACGGGGGCGCTTCCCGAGCAGGCGAGCCTCAGCCCCGCCGGCGTCTTCGCGCGCGTCGTCGTCGCCTACCAGGCATGCGCCGGCGGGCGCTTCGAGCCGCGTCCGCGGCTTCGCGTCTACGCCGTCCGCGCGCTGCGAGCCAGTCGGCCGACGATTTTCAGGGGATGCGCGTTCGCCGGCTCGCTCGCCTGGTTCGTGCTGCGCGTGGCGCGCATCGCCCGCGCCGAGCGGGTCGATCTGATCCGCGCCTACAACCCCTTCGTGCAAGGCGCCGTCGGCGTGCTCGCCGGCCGTCTTGCCCGCCGCCCCTGCGTCGTGGCCGTCCACAGCGATTCCGCCGAGATCCTGGCGCGCCTCGATCCTTCCGTCGCACGCGTCTTTCGCCTGCTCGAGCGCTTCGCGCTCGGACGGGCCGAGCAGGTGTGGTGCGTGACCGAGTACCTCAGGCAGACCGCCATCACCCGCGGTGCGCGGCCGGAGCGGGTGCGGGTCGTCCCCAACCGGGTTGCCTTCTCGAGCTTCGCCACGGCAGATCCAGCGCGCGTGGCAGCCGTCCGGGCTCGCTACCGGATCCCGCCCGATGCACCCGTGGTCGTCGCCGTCGGCCGTCTCGACCCCGAGAAGGACCCGCTCACGCTCGTGCACGCCTTCGCGCGTCTGCGGAGTCCCGAGGCAAGGCTCGTCCTCGTCGGCGACGGCTGTCTGCACGACGCCGCGTGCCAGGAGGCGGCCAGGCTCGAGCTCCACGACCGCGTCGTCGTGACGGGCTTCCGCCCGCGCACGGAGATCCCCGCGTTTCTCCACCTGGCCAGCGTCTACGTGATCGCATCCCAGTACGAGGGGTTCCCGCACGCGCTCGTCGAGGCGCTCGCGGCCGGGCTGCCGATCGTCGCCTCCGACATCCCTCAGCTGGACGAGATTCTCGCCGGAACGTCCGCGGCTCGGTTCCCGACGGGCGACGCGGCCGCCCTGGCGGCTCGAATCCAGCCGCTGCTGGACGAGCCTGTCCGCGCGCGCGTCGCGGCCGCCTCCGGGCAGCGGTACGCGCGCCGGTTCGAACGGGCGCAGGTCGATGCCGCCGAAGCGGCTCGCTACCGCGAGCTGCTCCCAGCCGACCCGGCGGGAGAGGAACGCAGGTGAGGCGCGTCCTCTTTCTCGCCTACGACTTTCCGCCGATCGCGTCGCCTGCGGCCCAGCGCGCACGCCACTTCGTCCGCTATCTACCGGTACACGGCTGGCAACCGGTTGTCGTGACACCCAGGGCCGGAGCCTCCTGGGCCTACGACCCAGCGGGCTTGGCGGATCTGCCCGCCGAGCTCGAACTCTGCCGGACGCCGACCGCCGAGCCGGGACGCGCCCTCCGGCGCCTGAGAAGCGACACGGGCACGGCACGCGCGGACGGCGACGGCGACCCCTCGCCGCTCGGCCGCCGGCTGCGCGAGTGGCTGCTCGTTCCCGACTCGCAGGCGGGCTGGATCCCGTTTGCCGCCACGCGGGCGCTCAAGCAGGCGCGAACCGTCGAGGTCGTGCTGACCACCAGCCCGGGCAGCGCCCACCTCGCCGGAGCACTCGCCAGCCGCGCGACCCGCACGCCCTGGGTCGCCGACTTTCAGGACCCCTGGTCGACGCCGGCCTTCCAGCAGTGGCAGGGACGCTGGCGCCCCTGGATCGACAAGCGTCTCGAGCGCGCCGTCGTGTGCCGCGCAGACCGGCTCGTAGCTACGACCGAGTGGCTCGCCGAGCACCTGGCCTCGGTGGGCGCCAGGCAGCCGCCTGCCGTCGTCGCCAACGGCTACGAGCCGGCGGAACAGCCACAAGCCTCCGGCAGCGACGAGCACTTCACGCTCCTGCACGCAGGCTCCTTCTACGGCCCCCGCAGCCCAGAACCGCTGCTCGCCGCGGTCGCCGCCGCGCTCGAGGCAGAGCCCGCGATGCGCGCGTGCGTACGCGTGCGGCTGCTCGGCCTGCAGGACGCACGCAATACAGCCCGCCTTGCCGGCAGCATCCGTCGGCTCGGGCTCGAGCAGGTCGTCGAGCAGGCAGGCCAGGTTCCGCGCCGGGAGGCGCTCACCGCGATGCGCGCGGCCGCCGTCCTCACCCTGGTCGCCGACCCGCTGGAGGGGGGACGCGGCCTGATCCCGCTGAAGCTCTACGAGTACCTCGCCGCCGGCCGGCCGCTGCTCGCGCTCACGCCGCCCGACGGCGAAGCGGGCAGGCTCGCGCAGGCCGCCGGCGGAACAGTCGTCCATCCCTCCAACGTCGCCGCCGCCGCGTCCGCCGTACGCCGTCTCTACCGCGGCTGGCAGGCCGGCGAGAGCGGCGGCCACGCCCCGGCGGAGCTGGTCGAGCGCTACCGCTGGGACAAACTCACCGCCAAACTGGCACACATCCTCGACGACACAGCCGCACGGAGGCGACCCTAGCCGTGTGCGGTCTTGCGGGGGTTGTGCTTGCCGACCGTGAGGGGCGGGTGGAGCGCGCCTGGCTGGAGGCGATGGCGGCGGCACTTGCCCACCGGGGCCCCGACGGGGAGGCGATCTGGGTCGCCCCCGGGGTCGGGCTTGCCTCGCGGCGGCTGGCCGTGATCGACCCGGCCGGCGGCGGCCAGCCGCTTGCGAACGAGGACGGCTCGATCGTCTGCGTCTACAACGGCGAGATCTACAACTTCGCCGGCTTGCGGGCCGAGCTGGAACGGGCCGGACACCGCTTCCGCTCTCGCACCGACGGCGAGGTGCTCTGCCACCTCTACGAGGCCGAGGGGGACGCGATGCTCGCCCGGCTGCGCGGCATGTTCGCCTTCGCCCTCTGGGACGCGCAGCGGGGGCGGCTGCTGCTTGCCCGCGACCGCTTCGGGGTCAAGCCGCTCTACCATGCCCGTATCCCGGGCGGGCTGGCCTTCGCGAGCGAGCTGAAGGCGCTGCAGCGCCTGCCCGGCCTCGGCCGCGACCTCGACCCGGTCGCCCTTTCCGACTACCTCACCTACCTGTATGTGCCGGCCCCGCGCACGATCCTGGCCGCGGCGAGCAAGCTCGAGCCGGGCAGCCTGCTCGGCTTCCAGCACGGGCGCCTCGAGCAGACCCGCTGGTGGCAGCCGCCGCCGCCCGGTGAGGGCGCCCCGCTCACGCTCGAGGAGGCCGCCGCCGAGCTACGCGAGCGCCTACGCGAGACGGTGCGCGCCCACATGGTCGCCGACGTGCCGGTCGGCGCCTTCCTCTCCGGCGGCCTCGACTCCTCCACGATCGTCGCGCTCATGGCCGAAGCCTCCCCCCACCCGGTGAAAACCTTCACCGTCGGCTTCCACAACGCCGGCAGCTACGACGAACGCGCCGCCGCCAAAACCGTCGCCAACCACTTCGACTGCCACCACCACGAGACGATCGCCGACCGCTCGCTGCTCGCGCAGCTGCCATCGCTTGTCGCCGCCTTCGACGAGCCGTTCGCCGACAGCTCCGCGCTCCCGACCTACCTCGTCAGCTCCCTCGCCGCGCGCGAACTGCCGGTTGTCCTCTCCGGCGACGGCGGCGACGAGCTGTTCTGCGGCTACGACTGGTATCGCTACCACCAGCTGCTGCGACCGGCCGGCCTGCTGCCGCCGGCCCTGCTCGCTCCCCTGGCCGCCTGGGCGGCGGCCGGCCTGCCCCCCGTCGGCAGGGCGACCGGAGCGGCGGGACGGGCGCGCCGGCTGCTGGCAGACGCCGCGCTTGACCCGCTCGCCCGCTACAGCCGCCGGATCAGCTGCCTCGGCGAGCAGGCGCGGGCGGCCCTGCTCGCCGACCCCGTCGCGGGCAGCGGTGCCGCGGCCGCCTGGTATGCCTTCCTCCCCGATGGGGCCGGCCCGGTCGAACGGATGGCCTGCGCCGACCTCGCGCTCGGACTCGCCGACGACATGCTCACCAAGGTCGACCGGGCCTCGATGGCCCACGGCCTCGAGGTGCGGGTGCCGATGCTCGACCCCGCCCTCGCCGCCTTCGCCTGGGCGCTACCGACGAGCCTCAAGCTGCGACGGCTCACCGGCAAACGGGTGCTCCGCCACGCCGTTCGCGACATCCTCCCGCCCGGCGTGCTGCAACGGCGCAAGCGCGGCTTCGGCGTCCCGATCGGACGCTGGCTGCGCGAAGATCCCGCGGGCTGGAGCGTGCTCCTGGCCGGCTCGCAGGCGGCGGCAGACGGCTACCTGCGCCCCGCTGCCGTCAAGGCGCTCGCCGAGCGCCACCTTGCCGGTCGGGCGGAGCTCGGCCACCAGCTCTGGGCGCTGCTCGTCTTCGAGGTCTGGTACCGGCTGCACGCAGAAGGAGGTGAGCCCCGCAATGCCGGCACGCCCCTCCTGGCGGAAATCGCCTGAGACCGCCGCAGGCGTCCGTCAGGTCTCCGGCGCCCCGCACGGGGCCGCGCCGCTTGTCTCGGTAATCGTGCCCAGCCTCGACGGCGAGCGCAACGGCAACCTGCAGCGGCTGCTCGCCGACCTCGCCGGCCAGACACTCACCGACATCGAGCTGCTCGTCGTCCAGGGCGTCAGGCCGAACGGCCGTGCCCGCAACGTCGGCGCCGTCCGCGCAAGAGGCCGCTACCTCGTCTTCATCGACGACGACGTGCGCCTCGGGCACCGGGACGTGCTCGCCAACCTCGTCCACGCGCTCGTCGACGACCCCAGCCTCGGCCTCGTCGGCCCCTCGCAGCTTCCCCCGCCCGACGCCAGCCGGTTCCAGCGAGCCGTCGCCCGCCAACTCCCGCGCATGCGCTTCCCCGTCGTCGACCGGACAACCGACACCGACATGGTCACTCACATGTGCCTCGCCGTCGCCGCCCAGCTATGGCGGCAGGTTGGCGGCGAGCACGACGACCTCGTGCGCGGCACCGACCCCGACCTGCGCGAGCGCGTGCGGGCGGCCGGACGTCGCGTCGCCGTTGTCCCCGACAGCTGGGCCTACCACCCGCCGCCGGCGAGCCTGCCGAGCCTGATCCGCTCGGCCTGGTGCGGCGGTCGCGGCGCCGCCTGGGTCCGCCGCCACCACCCCGAGCTCGCCTTCGACGTCCCCGAGGGGCCCTTCGTCGGACGGGCGCCGGTACGCCGCCCCGCCTACCGGCTGGCGCGGCTGGGCGCCCGGCTCCTGCTCGCCGCCCTGCGCGGGCGCTTCCTGCTCCTCGTCTCCGACCTCGCCTACGCCGCCGGATACGCCTCGCTTCGACTGGCCAGGAACGAGCCCGCCCCGGAGCAGCTCGCCTGATGTGCGGTCTTGCGGGGGTTGTGCTTGCCGACCGTGAGGGGCGGGTGGAGCGCGCCTGGCTGGAGGCGATGGCGGCGGCACTTGCCCACCGGGGCCCCGACGGGGAGGCGATCTGGGTCGCCCCCGGGGTCGGGCTTGCCTCGCGGCGGCTGGCCGTGATCGACCCGGCCGGCGGCGGCCAGCCGCTTGCGAACGAGGACGGCTCGATCGTCTGCGTCTACAACGGCGAGATCTACAACTTCGCCGGCTTGCGGGCCGAGCTGGAACGGGCCGGACACCGCTTCCGCTCTCGCACCGACGGCGAGGTGCTCTGCCACCTCTACGAGGCCGAGGGGGACGCGATGCTCGCCCGGCTGCGCGGCATGTTCGCCTTCGCCCTCTGGGACGCGCAGCGGGGGCGGCTGCTGCTTGCCCGCGACCGCTTCGGGGTCAAGCCGCTCTACCATGCCCGTATCCCGGGCGGGCTGGCCTTCGCGAGCGAGCTGAAGGCGCTGCAGCGCCTGCCCGGCCTCGGCCGCGACCTCGACCCGGTCGCCCTTTCCGACTACCTCACCTACCTGTATGTGCCGGCCCCGCGCACGATCCTGGCCGCGGCGAGCAAGCTCGAGCCGGGCAGCCTGCTCGGCTTCCAGCACGGGCGCCTCGAGCAGACCCGCTGGTGGCAGCCGCCGCCGCCCGGTGAGGGCGCCCCGCTCACGCTCGAGGAGGCCGCCGCCGAGCTACGCGAGCGCCTACGCGAGACGGTGCGCGCCCACATGGTCGCCGACGTGCCGGTCGGCGCCTTCCTCTCCGGCGGCCTCGACTCCTCCACGATCGTCGCGCTCATGGCCGAAGCCTCCCCCCACCCGGTGAAAACCTTCACCGTCGGCTTCCACAACGCCGGCAGCTACGACGAACGCGCCGCCGCCAAAACCGTCGCCAACCACTTCGACTGCCACCACCACGAGACGACCCTGGGCCCCGCCGAGACGAGCCGGCTCCTGCCGGCGTGCGCCTGGCAGCTCGACGAGCCGCTCGGCGACGCGACCGCGCTCGCCTCCTTCGCGCTCGCGCGCGAGGCGCGCCGGCAGGTTGCCGTCGTCCTCACCGGGATCGGCGGCGACGAGCTCTTCGCCGGCTACCGCCGCTACCAGGCCGAGCGGCTGATCCGGGCCGCCGGCCCTCTCGGATCCCCGCCGCTCGCCCACGCCGTCTCGCTCCTCATGGCGCACCTGCCTGCCTCCGGCCGCTCACGCGCGCAGGACCTCGTCCGCCTGGCAAGGAAGTTTCTCGCAGAGACGGACGCTCCCCTCGAGCGCCGGTACCTTGCCTGGAACGCGGCCTTCACCGCGTCCGAGAAGGCCGACCTCCTGACCAGCCCAGACGGAGTCGACTCGCTGGCCTGGGGCGAACGCTTCTTCCGCGCGTTCCCGCATGGCCCCTTCGTCGCCCGCGCGCAACTCGTCGATCTGCAGACCTACCTTCCGCACGACCCGCTCGCCGTCGCCGACGCGACCACGATGGCGTGGGGACTGGAGGCGCGGGTGCCGCTCTGCGACAGCGAGCTCGCCGGCTGGGCGCTCAACCTGCCGCTCGGAGCGCGCGTCCGCGGGCTGCAGGGAAAGGTGGCGCTCCGCCAGGCGATGGCGGGCCTGCTGCCGGCGTCGATCCTGCGGCGCGGCAAGCGCGGCTTCTCCGTCCCGACCGACCTCTGGCTCCGCGGCCCGCTCGCCGACGACGTCAAGAGTCTGCTCGCGCCCGAGCGGTTGCAGCCCGCGGGGCTGTTCAAACCCGAGGCGGTCGCCCGGCTGCTCGCCGAGCACGCCTCCGGCCGGCGCGACCGCTCCCAACATCTCTGGGCGCTGCTCATGTTCCAAGCCTGGTACCGGCTCTTCAGCGACACCTCCGCTCCCGACCGCCTCCAGGAGCTGATCTAGCTGCGAATCCTGCTCGCCGCCGACGTCGACCCGCTGGCCGTGATCGGCGGCGCCGAGCGGCTGCTCGCGATCCACGCGGCCGGCCTCGCCGCCCGCGGCCACCAGGTGGTCGTCTGCTCGGGCGCCGCGGGACCCGCTGGCGCACAGTCCGGCGTCCAGATCCTGCGCATCGGGCGCAACCCGAAAACGCCGCTTCGCGCCGCCGCCGCCGTCCACGCGCTTCGGCCCGACGTGGTAATCGGCCACCAGCCCGCCTGCGCGCTCGGCGCCCTCACCGCCGCCAAGCGGCTCGGCATCCCGACCCTCTACATGTTCCACTCCGCCTGGCCCGAAGAGCACGCAACCCGCCACCCCTCCCCGCGCGCCGCCAGCGTCAGACTCCGCCAACTGGCCGAACGCGCCTGCCTACGCGCAAGCGATCTCGTCCTCGTCCTCTCCTCCTACTCCGCCGCCAAGCTGCACGCCCTGCACGGGCTCAGCCCCGCCGCGGTCCGCGTCATACCGGGCGGCGTCGACACCGCGCGCTTCTCACCCAGCGGCGATCGTGCGGCCGCGCGAGCACGGCTGGCGCTTCCCACCGACGGACCCCTGCTCCTAACCGTGCGCAACCTCGTCCCAAGAATGGGTGTCGACAACCTGCTCGCAGCCATGCCGAGCATCCTCGAAGCCTTCCCCCAAGCCCGCCTCATCATCGCAGGCGACGGGCCACTACGAACGAACCTCGAACAAACAGCCAAACACCTCGGACTCGACAGCCGCATCGCCTTCGCGGGATTCGTCCCCGAACAGCTGCTGCCCGACTACTACCGCGCCGCCGACCTGGCAGTCCTGCCATCCCGCGCGCTCGAGGGATTCGGCCTCGTCACCGTCGAAGCGCTCGCCTGCGGAACGCCAGTGGTCGGCACGCCCGTCGGCGCGACCCCGGAGATCCTCACGCCGCTCGACCCCGCTCTCCTAGCCGACGACACCACCCCCGGGGCGCTCGCCACCACGATCGTCCGCGCCCTCGACTCCGCCCCGGGAGACCTGCGCGAGCGGGCACGCCGCCACGTCCTCGCCCGCTACACATGCAAGGCCGCAGTCGATGCGCTCGAGGCTGTGCTCGAGGATCTGTCGAGATGAGACGGCTGCGCGTCCTACACGTCATCACCCGGCTGGTGGTAGGAGGAGCACAGGAAAACACCCTGGCCACCGTCGCCGGGCTCAAGGAACGAGGGCACGAGACCGTGCTCGTAACCGGCCCCTCCCACGGACCCGAGGGATCGCTGCTCGAACGCGCACGCGACCGCGGCCTCTCGCCGCTCGTCATCCCCCAACTCGTCCGGGAGCCGAGCCCCCGCAGCGACCTCGTCGCACTCGCCCGCCTCTACCGCCTGATCCGCGCCGGCCGCTTCGACGTCGTGCACACCCACACCTCCAAGGCCGGCGTCCTCGGCCGCCTCGCCGCCCAACTCGCACGCACGCCAGCGATCGTCCACACCCCCCACGGGCATATCTTCACCGGCTACTTCGGGCCCCGCACGAGCCGGCTCTACCTCGCCGTCGAGCGAGCCTGCGCCCACGGCAGCGACGCCCTGATCGCGATCTCGGAAACCTGCAGAGCCGACCAACTGCAGCGCGGCATCGGAAAGCCCGAACGCTTCTTCACCATCCCGAGCGGTCTCCCCAGCCACCTCGCGGGCGACCGTGCCGCCGCCCGCCGATCCCTCGGCGCCGCAGGCGACGAGATCCTCGTCGGTTGCATCGGACGCCTGGCCAAGGTGAAGGGACAGCACATACTCCTCCCCGCCTTCGCCGCCGCCGCCCAACACCAGCCATCCGCCCGCCTCATCCTCGTCGGAGACGGGCCAGCACGCACCCAACTCCAAGCACAGGCCCGCGACCTCGGCATCGAAACCGCCGTCCGCTTCCTCGGCCTCCGAGACGACGCCGCAGCCCTGCTCGCAGGATTCGACCTCTACATCCAGCCCTCACTCAACGAAGGCATGGGCCGAGCGCTCGCTCAAGCCATGACAGCCGGCCTCCCGGTCATCGCAACCAGCACAGCCGGCCCAGCAGACCTCATCCGCGACGGCCAATCCGGGATCCTTGTCCCCGCCGGCGACAAGGAAGGACTCGCCCACGCGATCAGCCGGCTGCTCGGCGACACCGAGCTACGAACCCACCTCGGGCGCGCAGCACACCAGCGCTCCACCTCCTTCTGCACCGAGAAGCAAATGGTCGAGGCAATCGAACACCTCTACCTCACACTCCTGCTCAGACCCTGATCGTCGAGGGTGCACGACACGGGCGAAGCGGCGGTCCGCCGCCCGGCTCGGCCCCCAGGCGCGCACGAGCGCCTGCGGCTGGTGGAACCAGAAGGCTCAGAGCGGGCAGAGGCCGGCTCGCTCGGCCGGCAGATCGACGACGACCTCGCGGATCGGCGGCATGCTGTGGGGCGCTGAGCTTCACCGCGACCGCTCGTCCGGCACGGGAGCAGCGGGGGCGGGAAGCCGGGCACGCCGGCAGCGCAGGGTCTCGGTCTAACGCGCACGCGCCGGGCAGGTCGGGGTAGCCTTCGGATCGTCGAGAGCAGCATCGCCGTTCCTTTCGCTCGCTCTCCCTCACGCTGGCGCGGGCGCTTGAAGGACCGGTGAAGCCGATCTGCCGCTTCGGTGAATGCGCGGCGGCGGTCTGCCAGTTCCGTACTTTGCCGCAGCGCAATGCGTAGGATCGGCCGGGGACGACCAGAAACGCGGGTGGTAGCTTGGCCCGCATGACAGCGATACCGGAGGCCATCCCTCAACCCGAGGGCAGGCTGCGCCGCCTCGGCCTCTGGCTCGACGACCGCTTCGGGCTCTCGGCCCTCGCCTACCCGGTGCCGGCCCACGCGAATCGGCTCGCCTACACGCTCGGCGGCATCACGCTCGGCTCCTTCCTCCTGCTCGTCGCGACGGGCGTCTATCTCGCCCAGCTGTACGACCCGACGCCCCAGGGGGCGCACGCCAGCGTGGTCCAGCTCAGCCAGGAGTCGTTCGCGTCGATCGTGCGCAGCCTCCACTTCTGGATCGCCGGCATCTTCATGGTGACGTTGACCCTGCATCTGCTGCGCACGTTCGCGACGGCGGCCTACAAGAAGCGCGCGAGGGCGTGTGGCTGACCGGCGTCGTTCTCTTCCTGCTCGCCGGCGGCCTGCTCTTCACCGGGACGATCCTGAAGTGGGATCAGGAGGCGCTCGAGGCCTACGGCCACAACATCGAGCTCTCGAAGCTGCTCGGCTTCGCGGGCTTCTGGTTCTCGAACACCTTCACCGACACGGTGTCGCTGCTGACGCGCACCTACATCGCCCACATCAGCATCCTGCCGCTGACGCTCGCCGGTCTCGTCGGAGTGCACCTGCTGCTCGTCAAGAAGCAGAAGATCTCGCCGCTCCCGATCGGGACGCCGGAGGAGGTCGCCCGGCGCGAAGCCGCCGAGCCGACGCTCCGGTTCACGAGCCACCTCGCCCGCATCCTCTACTGGACGCTGATCGTGCTCGGCCTCGCGCTCCTGCTGTCGGCGCTGCGCCCGACCGGGATCGGCCCGGAGGGCGTGGACGGGATCGAGATCACGAAGCCGCCCTGGTACTTCCTCTGGCTCTACCCGTTCGAGGACTGGTTCGGGCTCAAGGCGCTGGTCGTCGCCCCCGCGCTGCTGGTCGCCGGCCTCGTGGCGCTGCCGTTCGTCGACCGCGACGACGAGCGCGATCCGCGCCGGCGGCGCCCCTGGATGGCGCTCGCCGGGCTCGCGATCCTCGCCTGGGCAGGCCTGACCGTCTTCGCCTTCATCAGCGTCCCCGTCTCGCACATCGGGGCATGATGGTGCGGCTCCTCACCCTGCTGACGGCCCTCGCGCTCGCCGCGGCTCCGCTCTCGCTCGCCTCCGGCGGGTCGGGGGGCATGCCGGAGGGCATGGAGGAGAACGCCGCCCAGACCGCGCAGGCGCTCTCCCTGCAGGCGCTCGCGCTCCTCGTCGCCGGGCGCGAGAGCGAGCAGGCGCTGCAGAAGCTCGACCAGGCGCTCGCCTCGAGCGACAAGGGAAACGTCGACGTGCGCGCGTTGCGCTCGTCCCATGCGGCGCTCCACGCCGAGGACGTCGCGGGGGCGCGCCGCCTGCTCGAGCGCGCCTTCCCCGGGAACTCGAGCCACGTCGTCGGCGTCACCTATCGATCCAAGGTGGGCACGGCAGAGCTCGTCGCCGGCATCGTCGCCGTCCTGACGCTGCTCGCGGGCGCGGCCGGGCTCGTCCGGCGGCGGCGCCTCGAGCGCGCCGCCGCCGCCCCGTAGCATCGCGCCCGCCCATGCAGCTGCGCCGAGACGGGTACCTTCACAGGCCCTCCACATCGGTCCGGCATGCTCGGAACGATCCACCTCGAAAGGAGACGCGATGAGCTCGATCGTCGACCGGCTGCTCGGACGGCCTGCGCAGGCGCAGCCCACGCAGGCGCACGAGGGCTGCTGCGGCGGCCACGGAAAGAGCGGCCGGCACGCCGCGCACGAGGGCCACGATCATGCGGCCGGCGGCTGCTGCGGCGGGCACGGGCACGGTGACGCGGCGGCGTCCGCGGCGCCGGAAGCCCCCGTCGCGGCGGCCGGCAACCGTCCCTGAGCCTGCGCAGGCTCGCGGCCGACGGCGTGCCGGCCCGCGCCCCCTGCGGGCCGGCACGCCGTAGGCCCGCGATGAAGGAGGCGGCGATGCTGCTACCGGCACACGCAGCGGTCGCATTCACAGGATCTTCATCCCGGTGATCCATGCTCGCGCGGTGCCTCGGCTCGCCCTGGAAACCTCGAAGCAGCTGCGTCTGTTCACGCGGCGCCAGTGGCTCGTCGCGGCCTGCGTCGCCGCGGCGACCGCGCTCCTCACGGGACTCCCGACCGACATCGTTCCGAACCCGTTCTACCGCCGGATGACACCCATCCTGTGGTGGGACTACCCGGTCTGGGCGGCGACGGCCGTCCTGGCCGGGCTCGTTTTCGCCACCTACGTGCGCTCGCGACCGGCAGGATCGTCCGTCGGAGCGACGGCGGGCGGAGGGCTGATGTCGTTCTTCGCCGTCGGCTGCCCGATCTGCAACAAGCTCGTCGTCGGCCTGATAGGAGTCGGCGGGGCGCTCTCGTTCTTCGCGCCGTTGCAGCCGTACCTCGCGCTCGGCGGACTCGCACTCCTCGTGCTGAGCCTCGTCCTGCGCCTCCGCGCGCTTGCGAGCTGCGAACTGGAGCCCGTCGTTCCGGAGCCGCTGCTCTCCGCCGCGCGAGGCCGGATCCGCGAGGGTGACGCAACCCGGGCGGAACCGTAGACGGTGAGCGGTCTCGATCCCGCACCGATCGCCGGCGCGTCTCCACCGGCCGCAGCGGAGGAGACGCGCAGCCGCCGCCGCATCCGCCCCACCCACGTGGCCCAGGCTGCCGCCATCTCGCTCGTCGCGGCACTGCTCGCGCTGCTCGTGTGGAAGCTCGTCGCCGGAAGCGCGGGCGCAGGCTTCGTCAAGGCGATCGAGCGGGGAGAGAGGCCCTCGGCGCCAGCGTTCGACCTCCCCGTGATCTGGAACCGCACCGAGCTCTGGCCGACCGCCGTCCGCGGCGCCGGCGACGACGGACGCCTCTCGCTCGCCGAGCTGCGCGGCCACCCGGTCGTCCTCAACTTCTGGGCCTCCTGGTGCATACCCTGCAAGGAAGAAGCACCCGCCTTCGACGCCGCCGCACGCGCGCACCGCGGAAAGATCGCGTTCCTCGGGCTCGACGTGCAGGACCTCGTCCCCGACGCACGCCGCTTCCTCGACACACTCGACGTCCCCTACGCCTCCGTCCGCGACGGCACCCCGAACAGCTACAGCGCCTACGGCCTCACCGGCGTCCCCGAGACCTACTTCATCGACGCACGAGGACGCGTCGTCGCACACGCCGTCGGCGCCCTCTCGCGCCGCGAGCTCGAAGCGAGCATCACCGCGCTCCTTGCGGCGCCGGCCTCGTGAAGCCGGCTCTCGCCGCCGGCTCCGTCTCGTCGCGCGGGTAGTCGTGCCGTTGGGAGCCGGGCCCGGCGATCACTCGACGACGAGCGTCCCGCGCAGCATCCCCATCTGGCAGCTGAAGGGGTATTCGCCGGGCTCCCTGGGCATCAGCTCGACCACCGTCGGCTCGCCCTGCGGCAGCCTGGCGCTCTTGCCGAAGGCGTCGAACACGACCGTCTCCGAGCAGGGCGATGCTTCTTCCCGCTGGAAGACGAGCCGCAGCGGCTTCCCGGCGACAGCGACGATCGTGTCCGGGGTGTAGCCCCCCTTCACGAGGATCATCTGCTCCTGCCAGCCGCCGGACATGAGCGCGGCGCGGGTGCCGACCGATCTCTCGAGCCAGAAGAACCAGACGACGAGCGCGACGGCGCCGGCGCCGGCGAGGGTGACTGCGAGCTGGGCGGTGGTCATGACCGAACCTCCTCGGGCCGGAACCGCTTCAGGCGGTTGGCGTTCGTGATCACGGTGACGGAGCTGAAGCTCATCGCCGCCGCCGCCATCAGGGGCGAGAGCAGCACGCCGGCGAGCGGGTAGAGGACGCCGAGCGCGATCGGCAGGCCGAGGCTGTTGTAGGCGAAGGCGCCGGCGAGGTTCTGGAAGACGTTGCGCATGGTTGCCTTCGAGATCTCGATCGCGGTGACGACGCCGCGCAGGCTGCCCGAGATGAGCGTCACGTCGGCGGCCTCGATGGCGACGTCGGTGCCGGTGCCGATCGCGAAGCCGACGTCGGCCTGGGTCAGCGCCGGCGCGTCGTTGATGCCGTCGCCGACCATCCCGACCCGCTTGCCCGCGAGCTGCAGCTTCTTGACCTCGGCCGCCTTGTCCTCGGGCAGGACCTCGGCGAGCACCCGGTCGACGCCCACCTGGCGCGCGATCGCATCGGCGGTGCGCCGGTTGTCGCCCGTGAGCATCGCGACCTCCAGCCCGAGCTGCTTCAGGCGGCGGACCGCCGCGACGGAGTCGTCCTTGACCGTGTCGGCGACCGCGACGAGACCCTCGGCGCAGCCGTCGACCGCGACGTACATCGGTGTCTTCCCGTCGTCGGCAAGCCGCTCCCACTCGGATACGAGCGCGGCAGCGTCGATGCCTTCGCGCTCGAGCAGGCGGGCGTTGCCGAGCAGCACCTCGTGGCCCTCGACCTCGGCGCGGACGCCGTGGCCGGCAATCGCCTCGAAGCTGCTGACCGCGGGCAGCTCGAGGCCCCGGGCTTCGGCGCCGGCGACGATCGCCGCCGCCAGCGGGTGCTCGGAGCTCCGCTCGACCGCGGCCGCGTATCGCAGCACCTCGTCCGCCACGAGCGCGTCCGTCAGCACCGGCCTGCCCCAGGTGATCGTGCCGGTCTTGTCGAGCACGACCGTGTCGAGCTTCGAGGTCACCTGCAGCGCGTCGCCGGAGCGGATCAGGATCCCGTTCTCCGCGCCCTTGCCGACGCCTGTCGTGAGCGACATCGGCGTCGCCATGCCGAGCGCGCACGGGCAGGCGATGATCAAGGTGGTGACGGCGACGATCACGGCGTAGGCGAGCGCGGGCGCCGGGCCGAGGTCGAACCAGACGACGAATCCGACGATCGCGAGGATCATCACGGCCGGCGTGAAGTACCCGGAGACGACGTCGACCAGTCGCTGGATCGGCACCTTCGACGCCTGTGCGTCCTGAACGAGGCGGACGATCTGCGCGAGCGCCGTGTCGGCGCCGACCTTGCCCGCGCGCATGCGGAAGGCCCCTGTGGTGTTCATCGTCGCCCCAATCACCTCGTCGCCCTCACCCTTGAAGACGGGAAGCGACTCGCCGGTGATCATCGACTCGTCGACCGCGGAGCTGCCGTCGACGACGACACCGTCGACGGGGATCTTCTCGCCCGGCCGGACGGCGACCACGTCGCCGACGACGACCTCCTCGACGGGCAGGTCGATCTCGGCGCCGTCACGGACGACGCGGGCCGTCTTCGGCTGCAGCCCGATCAGCTTGCGGATCGCCTCGGAGGAGCGCCCGCGCGCCTTCACCTCGAGCGCCATCCCGAGCGTGACCAGGGCGGTCACGACGACGGTGACGTCGTAGTAGACGTCGGTGAACGCGTCGTCCGGGAAGATGCCCGGCGCGGCCAGCGCCACCGTCGAGTAGACCCAGGCGACGCCGGTGCCGATCGCGATCAGCGTGTGCATGTTGGCCTGGCGGTGGCGCAGCGCCTCACGCGCGCCCACGAAGAACTGCGACCCCGAGTAGGCGAGCACCGCCAGGGCACCGAGGCCCAGCAGCACCCAGACAGCGCGCAGCTGCCCGCTGCCGCGGGGCAGCCAGTCGCGCAGGTAGGGGAAGATCTGCGGGTACGAGAGAATCATCGTCGGCACGCCGATCGCGGCCGCGAACCACCACTTCCTCATCAGCGCCCGATACTCGCTCTCGGCCTCTCCGAGATCGCTCCGATCCGTCCCCGCCCGCGCACGGAGAGCGGTCGAGGCCGAAGCCGTGCTCGGCACCGGTTCGACGACGCTGGACGCCATGCTCATGACGGCACCTCCCTGGGCGGCACGACCACGAGCGTGCCCCACAGCATGCCCATGCGGCAGGTGAACTCGTACACACCGGGCTCGCTGGGGAGCAGGTCGACGGCAACATCCTCGTCCCTCGGCAGCGTCGCGCTCCTGCCGAAGGCCGGGAACACCACCTGCTCCGAGCAGGGAGCCGACTCCTCGCGCCGGAAGACGATCCGGAGCGGGACGCCTGCCTGCGCCCGGATCGTGTCCGGCGAGTAGCCGTCGAGCACGCGGACGCGCACATCGTTCGCCCTTGCGTCCGTGCCGGCCGGCTTGCGTGCGAGCAATCCGAGATTCATCCGCTTTCTCCTTTCCGCTAGCCGAGCTCAGCGTGCCGCTGCCGGATGGAGATCCGGTGAAGCCGATCTGCGACTTCGATGAAGGGCCGCGCGACGTCACGTCGTCGTCGCGGACCGACTGCGGTATCGGCACACCGGTATCGCGCGCTCGCCCGCCTGCGGCGTCCGCCTCGGCTCAGACCGAGGCTGACGCGCAACCGCACACCCCCGGCCGCTCCTATGAAGCCGGCGCGGTCGCGCTTGCGGCCGTCCGGCGACCGTCGGCGGGGACCGGCGCATCGCCGCTTGCCCGCCCCTCACCCGCGGCGCGGCCTCCCGCGATCGTGGTCGTCGCGACCGTGGCGCCCACAAGCGCGATCGCCGCGTTCACGAGGAAGGCGATCGACAGCCCGTCGACGAACGCCTGCGGGTCGGTCGCGGCGCCGGCGAGCCCGCCCGGCCAGCGCGCCGTCACGATCGCGCCCATCAGCGCGATCCCGACGGCGAGGCCGATCATGCGTGACGTGTTCAGGATCCCGGCGCGCACGCCGGCCTCGTCGAGCGGGGCATCGTCGAGGGCGGCGGCCGTCACCGGTGCGGTGGTCAGGCCGATGCCGAAGCCCGCGAGCATGAGCCCCGGCAACAGCGTCGCCAGGCCGAGATCACGCCCGACCGAGGGAAGCGCGACGCTCAGCGCGGTGTCGTCGAGCGTCAGCAGGAACGACACCAGAACGAGCGCGGCGAGACCCAACCACCTCGTCGCCGCGTCGGCCTCGGCGCTCCCGCTCGGACACGAGCCCTCGTCAACGCCCACGTCAGATGACCTTCAGCGCGATCAGCGCCAGGATGACGATCATCGGCAGGCAACAGGCGACCATGGCCCAGAAGCCGTGGCTGCCGTGGCTGCCGCGCCTGTCGCTGTCGCTGTCGCAGTTCATCTCATCGCACCTCCATCGGCGAGCGCGGCGCGTGGCCGAGCAGCCGGTAGAGCGGGCAGAAGCCGAGCGCGCCCGTGACGACGAGGTCGAGCCCCGAGAGGACGAGGGCGACCTCCATAACCACCAGGCCGACGCCGCCCGCCGAGGTCAGGAGCCAGACGCCGGCGATCGCGCCGCCGAAACCGAGGACGACGCGAGCCAGCCGCTCGGCCGGTGTGATGTTGATCGGCAGACGTCGCATCCGCCACCTCCGTCGTCGGGATGTCGTGAGCGGAGTCTGCGACAGCCGTGAGAAGCGGCGATGAAGGCGGTCTGTTGGTGGCGTGAAGCCGAGCTTCATCGAATGCACAGAAGCGCTTCACAGGTACTCCATCTGCCCGCGGCAGGCTCACGGTGATGAGCGAATCCACCATCGACCGTCGTTCGTTCGGCCCGGATGGCCCGCGTGCCGTCCGTGATCGCCGCAACGGCTCCCGGTCGGCCTCACCGTCGCGACTGCGACGGCGAAGGCGAAGAGGGACGGAGGTAACAAGATGAACGCGGGGAACCTGATCTTCCTGCTCGTTGTCGTCGGCGGCGCGGTTGCGATGTTCTCGATGCATCGCGGTGGCGGCCACTCGCACGGGACGGGCGGAGGCTGCGGCGGCGGCCACGGCCACGGCTCGTCCGACGGCCACGGCTCGCCGGAGGAGCCGCACGAAGAGGAGAAGAAGCCCGTCCTCGGCAAGCCCGGCGTGCGCGCGCACGTGCACGAGCCCGAGCCGGCCGCCGAACGCCCCAGGCGTGGCGGCTGCTGACCGTCCGCGCTTCCCGGGCGTGCGTCCGGCGCTCAGCGTGGCGCATGCCCGGGAGCCCTGGTCCCTGACGACCTCTGCGAGGACGACTGAGATGAGACAGCCGGCCGGAACGACACTAGGCTCTGCCGAGGCGGCGCCGCGGCGCCTCGACGACTACCGCGGCATCGCCCCCGACGAGCTCCTCGACGAGACGGCCGCAACGGCCACCGCGATCGACGGCGCGCCCGGAGCAGGCCGATGAACACGATCCTCTCGAGCGGCCCGGCGGATCGCCCGGCCGGCAGCCGGCTCGTCCGGCATCGGTGGAAGGCGGCGCTCGTGATCGCCGCCGTCGAGGGTCTGATCGCAGCCTTCGAGAGAACGTCCCGCTGGGCCGTCATCGCCTTCGCGCTCCTCGTGCTGTTCGCGTACTTCCGATGGGGCCGGGCGGCGCACTCGTCGCCGGGTGGTCAGCTGGCGTGGATCGGAGCGGCGTCGCAGGCGCTCGTCATCGTCCTCGCGGCCGCCGCCTTCGTCGCCGGACTGCTCGTGCTCGTCGCCGTGTCCGCCCTGGCCGCGATCGCGCTCGTGCTGCTCCTCCTCGAACGAGGGCGATGACGATGCCCCGAACGCTAGCGCATTCGCAGCTGCCTACCACGACGGGTGACGGTCGACGCTGCCCGCGCCGTCGACGGGTGAGCTCCGACGTGTCGTGGGGAGCGCGAGATGAAGCGGAAGGCGTTCGGGCGCGACGCCGGCCTGACGTCGCGCATGGTCTTCACGGGGTTCCTGCTCGGGGCGCTGTACGTCGCCTTCGCCGCCGTCCTCTTCAACGTGCTGAACGTCGGGTTGGCGCCGATGATCGTGATCTCGCTCGGCCTGGCAGCGTTCCAGTACTACACCTCCGACAAGCTCGCTCTGGCCGCCTCGGGCGCGAAGGTCGTCTCGGCGGACGAGGCGCCTGAGCTGCACGCGATGGTGGACAGGCTGTGCGCGATGGCAGACTTGCCGAAGCCGCGTGTCGCGATCGTCGACACCGACGTGCCGAACGCGTTCGCCACCGGGCGCAGCCCGAAGCACGCGGCAGTCGCGGTCACGCGCGGGTTGCGGGAGCGCCTCGAGGCGAAGGAGATCGAAGGGGTGCTCGCCCACGAGCTGGCACACATCGCGAACCGCGACGTGCTGGTGATGACGCTCGCGAGCTTCTTCGCGATGCTGGCCGCGCTACTGACCCGCTTCGCCCTCTACGCGGGAATGTTCGGAGGCGGCTACGGCCGCCGCAACGACAACGGCGGCAACCAGGTTCCGGTCTGGCTGATCGTGCTCGCCGTCTCGATGGTCACCTACGCGATCAGCTTCGTCCTGATCAGGACGATCTCTCGCTACCGGGAGTACGGCGCCGACCGCGGCTCGGCCTTGCTCACCGGGGCGCCCGAGTACCTGATGAGCGCTCTGCAGAAGATATCCGGCCAGATGACCCGGATCCCCCAGCGCGACCTGCGCGAGATGGAGGGCATGAGCGCCCTCTTCATCATCCCGACGAGGGTGAAGCGTGCGACCGGCGAGTGGTTCATGGATCATCCACCCCTCGAGAAGCGACTCGCCCGCCTGGCCGAGATCGCCCGCGAGATGGGCAGACCGGTCGCGTAGCCGTCCATGGGATTCCTCGACGCGCTCCTCGGCCGCAAGCAGCTGAAGGATCCGGCCCGGGACCGGCTCTTCGCTCTCTCGACCGCGCGCATCACCCTCGAGGCGGAGCTCGACTTGAGGCCGGCAGGCGTCGGCGCCGTCTGCTTCAAGTCGATGTCCGCCGCCGAGTTCGTCCGCGCCGAGAAGGATCTGCACGGGCTGCTCGACGCGGTCGCCCGCGACACGGGCACGAAGGTCGAGCGAAAGACGGACGACTACGGCTTCGAGTGGCTGATCGCCCACGACGCCGACTTCGAGGACCTCGTTGCGACCATCCACCTGGTCGGGGCCGAGCTCGAGTCGCGCGGCTTCGGCCCGCAGCTGCTCGCCGCCGTCTTCCGCTTCGACCGGGCCGGGCAGCCCGCGTACTGGATCTACGGCTACAAGCGCGGCGCCTTCTGGCCGTTCGTCCCCAGCGGCGAGAGCACGAGGCGCGACAACGCGACCGAGCTCGAGCTGAAGGCGAAGCTGGAGAAGGAGCTGCCGATCGAGGAGGACACGAGCCGCTGGTTCGGCACGTTCGACGCGCCCCTCTGACCCGGCCCGACACGCCCCACCGGCCCAGCAGCCCCGGACGAATCTGGCCGCTACGAGATGGAGCCTCCAGCAAACCCGGGGAGGACCACTGGCCGGCCGCCGCGCCGACGCACGGAGTCCCGGCCTGCGCGCGCCCGCGGGCGGCGAGCAAGCTCTGTCGCGCGGGCCGTGGGCAGCGAGATCAGGGCTCCGCGGACGGCTCGGCCCGGCCCGGCCGTGACAGCCCGTAGCGCAGGAACAGGTGCCCACCGTCGCGGCGCACGCTGAGGAGTCGGGCGGCGGCGCCCCCGCCCGCGAGCAGATCGTGCGCTTCGACGAGCCCGAGCCGGGCGGCGTCCTCGGCCCGGCCGGCGACGACCGGGGACACGGTGAGGAACAGCTCGTCGACGAGGCCGGCGGCGAGGAGCCCGCCGAAGACATGTGGCCCGGCCTCGGAGAGGATCAGCCGGTGGCCGCGCGCGCGAAGGAGGCGGAGTGCGGCGCCGAGGTCGACCGCCGGCGCCGCGCCGAGCGACACGATCTCGGAGCGCCCGGGCAGCCGTCCCTCGAGGCGGACCGCGCCGCCGTCGGTCGTGAGGACGAGCGCGCCGCGTGCGAACGCCGGGTGCGCGGGATCGACGAGGCCGCTTCCCGTCAAGACGACGAGCGCGGGGTTCTCGGGCCGGCGGCGGCGGCGGCGGAGCTCGGCGAAGGCGCCCGCCGCCGCCGGGTACGGGCCGTCCGCCGTCCAGAGCGAGCGCGGCGAGGCCCGCAGCGTGCCCGAGCCGATGACGATCGCGTCGGCGCACGCGCGCAGGAGCGACATGACGAAGCGGTCGGAGTCGTTGTCCGCGCTGATCAGCCTCGCGGACTGCACGAGCGGCGGCGCGGCGACGACGCCGTCGAGGCTGCCGACGAAGTTCGCGACGAGCCGCGGCTCGTCGAAGCCGAGCGAGCCGCCGTAGCGCTCGCGCAGCTCGTCCGGCAGCTCGAATGCCGGCAGTCCCGGCGCCTCGTGCAGGAGCTCGATCCCGCTCACGCCCACCCGTAGACCGGAATCGCCGCACCGGTGACCGCCGCCGCCGCGTCGCTGCAGAGGAAGGCCGCCACGGCGGCGATGTCGCCGGGCGCGACGGCGCGGTCCATCTGCGCCGCCGACCGGCTCGCCCGGTTCGCGGCGGTATCGATCAGCGAGGGCAGGATCACGTTCACGCGCACACGCCTGTCCGCGAGCTCGGCGGCGAGCACCTCGGTCAGCCGCACGACGCCCGCCTTCGCGACGCTGTACGCCGCCGATCCGGCCCCGCCGCCGAGAGCGGCGCGCGAGGAGACGTTGACGATCGCCCCGCCCGCGTCCATCCTGCGCGCCGCCGCCCGGCACGACCACCACGCGGTGCCCAGGTTGAGGTCGTGGACGAGCCGAACCTCCTCCGGCTCGGTCCCGGCGACCGTGCCCGGCCGGAAGCCGCCGACGGCGTTCACCAGCCAGCGCGGTCGGTCGCCCTGCTCCTCCAGGCGCTCCCACAGAGACTCGACCTCGTCCGGCAGCGTGAGATCGACCGCCTCGCGGCGAAGGCTCGCAATCTCGGCGCCGGGCGCGCCGCCGTGACGGTCGGTCGCGACGACGCGGTCGCCGCGGGCGAGGAAGGCCGCGACCAGCGCGCTTCCAAGCGCGCCTCCGGCGCCGCAGACGAGGGTCACGTCGGCCACGTTCTCAGCTCCCGTCCCTGTGGCCGCCGATCGACTGGAGGAACTCGCGCCGCAGCTCCGGCTCGCGAAAGGCGCCCCGCCAGAACGTCGTCACCGTCCTCGAGTGCTCCTCGACGCCGCGCATGCGCGTGCAGAGGTGCGATGCCTCGAGGTGGACGGCGACCCCCTGCGGCGCGACAAGCTCGACGAGCGTGTCCGCGATCTCCTCGCCGAGCCGCTCCTGCACGGTGAAGCGCCGCGCGAAGAGCCGGACGATCCGCGTCAGCTTCGAGATGCCGATGATCTGCTCGCCCGCGATGTAGCCGACGTGGGCGGTCCCGTAGAACGGAAGCGCGTGGTGCTCGCACAGGCACGAGAAGGAGATCGGCCCTTCGACGATCTGACCCGCCGCAGCGTCGCCCGAAACGCTTCGCTCGGCCGGGAACGCCGTCAGCAGCTTGGGATCGCCTTCGTACCCCGAGGTGGCGTCGTAGAGCGCCCTGAGGAACCGCCGCGGCGTGTCCCGCGTCCCGGGCGTCTCGAGATCCATTCCGAGCGCGGCGAGGATCTCGGCGACGTGACGCTCGAAACGGGACCAGTCCGCGGGGCCGATCTCGCGCGGCGCGAGCCTACCCCAGCGGGTCGAGTCCGACGAGCCGCCTCGGAACTCGACGATGTTCGCCGCATCGGTCGCTTCGACTGCTGCGTCGTGCTCCATGTTCGCTCCTCCTGTCATGGCTTCCGGTCGATCACGAGGCGGCCGGCTCGGTGCAGGGCCGGCCCTCCGCGGCCGGCGCGACGCCTCGCAGCAGCAGCTCGCGCCGGCCCGCCAGCGCGACGAGCGCGACGCCGCATCCCGCCGCCAGCCAGAAGGTCGCAGCCGGGCTGCCGACGGCGAGGCAGAGGCCGATCGCGGCCAGCTGCGACGAGAGGCCGAAGTTGGCGACGACCCCGACCGTCCAGGCGTCGTGGTAGGCGAGCCGGCGCGCCGGATCTGCCCCGGCACGGCCCAGCCGCCACTCGACGAACCGCTCCAGCAGCCGGTCCTGCGGCGCGTAGACGACGCCGTAGACGCGCTCGAGGATCCGCGCGAAGCCCCGTGCCGGAGGCATCGGATCCGTCGCGTCCCCGCGCTCGCGCCGGTAGAGCCGCTCGACGTTGAAGTTGACTCCCAGCACGAGCGTCACGAGGACGAACGCGAGGGCGGCGATGACCCACCGTCCCGTCACGGAGCCGAGTGCCGCGAAGAGCGCGGCGTTGACCAGCAGGTCGGATTCCGCGTCGAGGTAACGACCGAGCACGGACACCCGCCCCGTCAGCCGTGCGAGCTGCCCGTCGGCGTTGTCGAGCACGGTCTTCGCCTGCAGAAGGAGCGCCGCGAGCAGCAGCTGCCCGCGTGCGAGCTCGAGCGCCGCGAAGAGGCCGACGCCCGTCGCTCCGAGAACGACGGCGGGCGGCGGCACGCGCAGCGGCGCCAGCACGAGCACGACGAGATGGGCGAGCGGCCGGAAGGCGAGCTCGCACAGCATCTCGGTCCCCTGCCGGCGTTTCCGCGAGCGCCGCAGCCGGCCTGCCGTCTGCGGCATACTCCGGGCAGTGGACGCCCCGTCCGGCTGGAAGGAAGTCGACTCCGCGCTCGAGCGTGAGTTCTCCTTCGCCCACTTTCGCGAGGCGATCGCCTTCGTCGCCAGCGTGGCCGACCTCGCCGAGGCCGAGAACCACCATCCCGACATCGAGATCCGCTTCGCGCGCGTCACGCTCCGCTGGTCGACGCACTCCGCCGGCGGCGTCACCGAACGAGACCGCGAGCTCGCTGCCCGAAGCGCCGAGCTCGCCTGACCGCGTTCAGCCGACCAGCGCGGCAAGCGCGTCCTCCTCGATCGGCTCTCCGACCCGGATGAGCTCGCGCGCAGCGTCCACGCGGCCGAAGATTCCCCAGAGCAGGAAGCCGCGCGGCCGGCCCGCGCCGTCGAGGTAAGCGACGACGCCCTTCTTCCCGGGCTCCGTCCAGCGCGCGAGAGTCGCCGAGCGCGAGTCGACCGCACCGACCGCCTCGTAGCCGAGATCGAAGAGATCGGAGTAGAAGAACGGGAGGTGGTCGTAGGTCTGCTCCGCTCCTGCCATGTTCGCGCCGACGCGCCGGCCGTGCGTGTTCGCGTGATCCTCGTGCTCGACCCGGGTCGACTCGCCGAGTGCAGGGACCGGGAAGCGCGCGACGTCCCCTGCCGCGAAGATCTCTTCGCGTCCGCCCACCCGGCCGTACTCGTCGACGACGATGCCGCCGTCGACGGGCAGGCCAGCGGCGGTCGCGAGCTCGACGTTCGGCTCGATCCCGAGACCTGCGACGACCGCGTCCGCCTCGAGGACGCGACCCTCACCGAGCCGAACGCGAGTGACGCCCCCCTCGCGCTCGACGCCGTCGACGGACGCTCCGGCCAGCACTTCCACGCCGCGCGAGCGGTAATCGTCGGTGACGAACGCCGCGAGCTCGGCCGCAAAGACGCGCCAGCCGATGCCGGGCTCCGGAAACACCATCGTCACCGCGCAGCCGCTCGAGGTCAGGGACGCGGCGATCTCCGAGCCGATGAAGCCGCCGCCGATGACGACGAAGCGGGCGCCCGCCCTCGCACGCGCCCGCACGTCACGGTAGTCGTCGAGCGTGCGGAAGTAGACGACGTCGTCTCCCCAATCGGGCACGGTGCGCGGGCGGCCGCCGGTCGCCAGCAACAGCCGCTCGTAGGCGTACTCGTCACCTCGATCGTCCACCGCTCGTCGCTTCTCGAGGTCGAGAGCGACGATTCGGCGGCCGAGCCGCAGATCGACCCGCGCCTCCTCCGTGCCGCGCCAGATCGAATTCTCCTCCGCGCCGGCCCAGAGCCCCTTCGTCAGCGGAGGCCGCTTGTAGGGAGGGTGCGACTCGGCACCGACGAGGCCGATCGTCCCCTCGGCGTCGCACTCACGGATGCCCTTGCAGGCGGCGTCGGCGGTCATACCGCCGCCGACGATCAGGTAGCGATAGCTCAACATCGTCAGCTCAGGCTTTGCACCGGCTTCTCCAGGCACAAGATTTATGCGCCACGAACATATTTGGAGTCTAGGGCCCGGCGCACGTCCGGTCGGCGTCGCGGCGCGAGCGTGATCAGCACGCGGCAGGAGTCGTGGTCGGCGAGACAATCGCGTGTCTCGCACTCGACGCGCTCGACCTCGACCCCGCCGATGGCGCGGGCGGCGAGCCCCGCCCACATGCCTCGATCGATCTCGGCGGCCTCGGGGCGCGCGCGCACGAGCGGCCGCAGCGGGCACGTCGGCGTCTCGATCACTGCGCCTTCCTCGCCGGCCTCCGCGACCGATACCTGATAGCCGAGGCTGCGAACCGCCTCGCACATGCGCTCGAAACCCGTGCGGAGCGTCTTCGCCGGCTGCAGTCCGGCCGTTCGAGCCAGCTCCGCCCCAAACGCGACCCCGACCTGCCGCAAGCGCTCGGAGCGGCCGTGAGGCGGGACCGCGTCGAGAAGGAGGCCGAGCAACGTCTCGTAGCGACGCGCCGGAAACTCGATCGACTCCAGCTCCGGAACGACCGCGTACGTCTTCGCGGGCCGGCCCGCGCCGGGGCCGCTTCGGCCCGTCCGGCGCTCGTAGCCGGCGGCGAGCAGGTCGGCCTCGACCAGCCGCTCGAGTCGCGACCGCGCGACGTTGCGATGAACCCGCCGCGCTGCGGCGAGCTCGTCGGCGGTGATCGGGCGAGCCTGCGCGCGCGCGAACAGCAACGCCTCGCGGAGCTCGGGATCGCCGACGGCCTGAAGCTCGTCCATCTTCTAAAGATATTCTATCAGTCTTTTGAAATCGGGGCGGCTCCGAGGCACTGCCGCGCCTTCCTCGACACGGCCGCCGAGATCGCGGACATCGACCGGCGCCGTCGTGAGGTCGTCACCGCCCACAAGCGGAACCTGATCGCGCCCCTCTCCGGTCTCGCGCAGACGGGCTACCGTACGCCGGATCGGCTCGCGGCCATGCCTCGCCGCCCCCCGTCGGCGCCGCGCGCGACGCGGCGTCGGGGCTACTCGAGACATCGCGATGAGCCGTACCGTCGAGCAGCTCTGGCAGGAGGCCGCTCGTCGACGGGAACGAGTGGGACAGCGCCGAGGCGCTCCGGCTCGTACGGCTGGCGGCGGGCGACGATGCCCGGCCCGAGGCGCACGACGGACAGGGAGGACGACGCCGGCGTCGCTCTCCTCCGCAAGCCGGCCCGCGACGACGCAGCCGGCGGTGCCGCCGCCGGCCACGACCACGTCACGATCGATCACGCTCTCCAGCCGATCCAGCATCACGCCATCCGCTGCGGCGGCTCGGCGTATCCTCGAGCGATGGAGCACGCACCGCTCGACCTGCTCTTCGTCTCCGGAGACGACCTCGAGGCGCTCGCGCTGTCCGACGCGGACATCCTCGACGCAGTCGAGGCAGCGGTGCGCGCGCAGGGTGAGCGCCTCGTCGCGCTCGATCCACGGGTGCATCACGTTCCCGACCCCTCGTTCCCCGGCCACTTCAACCTGCTGCGCGCGACCGTCTGGCCACTCGGCGTCACGGGCGTCAAGGTCGTCGGCGACTATGTCGGGAACCACGCCAGCGGGCTCCCGTCCGAGCTCGCCCTCGTCACGCTCTACGACCCGCGCACCGGAATGCCCGTCGCGATCGTCGACGCGACAGAGATCACCGAGCGGCGCACCGGGGCACTGACGGCGCTCGGCGCGCGTGAGCTCGCGCGCCCGGGCTCGCGGACGCTGGCGCATGTCGGCGCGCGCGGGACGGCGTTCGCGAACGTGACGATGCTCGACGGTCTCTTCGACTTCGACGAGATCCGCGTCACCAGCAAGCGCCCGTCGTCCCGCGAGGCGTTCGGGGCGCGGCTCGAGGAGGCGCTCGGGAAGCCGGTGCGCGTCACCTCCACGATCGAGGAGGCCGTCGGCGGCGCCGACATCGTGGTCGAGGCGACGCGGCTCGAGCGGCCCGAGCCGCTTCTCCGCACCTCGTGGCTCGAAGCATGCTCGCTCCTGATCCCGTACGGGACGATGAGCATCCTCGAGCTCGACGTCCTCGACGGCTTCGACAAGGTCGTCGTCGACGACTGGGGCCAGTGTGGCCGTGACGATCCGTTCGGGGCGCTCCGGCCTCACGTCCGCGCGGGGCTCCTGACCGAGCAGACGCTTCACGCCGAGCTCGCGGATGTCGTTGCTCGCACGAAGCCCGGCCGTGAGGACGACGACGAGCGCATCCTCTTCTGGCATCGCGGTCTTGCGACGACGGATGTGGCGGTCGCTCACCTCGCCGTCGAGCGCGCGCGCGCCCACGGGATCGGGACCACCGTGCGGTACCGCTCGTGATCGGGCTCGGCCGGGAGGGCCTCAGCCGTTCCGAGTACACGCGGATCGTGCGGGCGCGGGAGGCGTTCGCGATCGACCCGGACGCGCTCGCTACGGTGGCCGAGAGAAGGAAGCGCATGCTCGCCCACGTCGGGACGGGGATTCCGGCATACGGCATCACGACGGGGCTCGGCGGGCTCTCCGCGAGGCCGGTGACGGCGCTCGAGCAGGACGATCTCCAGCGGTCGCTCCTCACCGCCCGCGCGGCAGGCTTCGGACCCCCGCTGCCCGCCGAGGTCGTCCGTGGCGCCCTGCTGCTCCGGCTGGCCGGATTCCTCCAGGGGGCAGCAGGCGTCAGCGACGTGCTGTGCTCACAGATCGCGATGCTCCTCGAGAGGGGCTGGAGCCCTGTCGTTCCCGAAGGGCCCTACGGCGCGGCCGGAGAGATCGGGCCGCTCGCCCATCTCTTCCAGACCCTTGTCGGCGAGGGTCTCGTCCGCATCGACGGGGCCGTCCTTCCTGCCGCCGATGCGCTCGAGCGCATCGGCATCGCTCCCTACCGGCCGAGCGCCAAGGAAGGGCTCGCGCTGATCAACGGCTCGCCCTTCGCAACGGCGCTCGGCATCGACCTTGCAGACCGCTTCAGGGTGCTCGTCGACACGGCGAACGTCGCGGCCGCGCTCGGGATCGCGACGATCGCCGGCGGCGCGCGGGCGCTGTCCCCGCGCGTGGGAACGATCTCCGGCGACCCGGGCGCCGTCGCCGTCCAGCAGGTGCTGACCGCCATGCTCGCGGGAGAAGACGTGTGGGGAGACGTTGCGCAACCACCGGTCTCCTTCCGGGTCGCCCCGCAGGTGCACGCCGCCGCCTACGCAGCCCTCGGCACGCTCGACGCCGTTCTCGACCGCAGGCTGCGAGGCACGACCGACTCGCCGCTGTTCCTCGACGCCGACGACAGCGGGCCGGCCGGTCTCTATCCCTCGGGCGCCTTCCACGCGATCGACGTCGTGCTCGGGCTCGAGGCCGTGGCGAACGCGGCCTGCCACGTCGCCAATCTCGTCGAGAAGCGCCTGCAGCGGCTGCTCGACGCCCGCTTCTCCGGCCTGCCCGACCAGCTGACCGACCGACCCGGCGTCCAGGCCGGGGTCGTCGCGCTCCACAAGACCGTCGTCGGCCTCACCGCCGACGCGCGCGCGCTCGCGACACCCGTCTCGGTGCACGCGATGGACACCTCGACGGGACAGGAGGACGTGCAGGCGTTCACGTTCCTCGCGGCGGCTCGCCTCGCCCGGCTCCTCGAGGATCTCGAGTCTGCCCTCGCCTGTGAGCTGGTGGCGCTCCGCCAGGCAGCAAGCCTCGCCGGGCGTCCGGCTTCGGGCCGACTGGGATCGATCGTGGCAACGCTCGCCTCGGTCGTCGAGCCGGTCGACCGCGACCGGACGCTGTCGGGGGACATCGAGCGCGTCCGCGAGCTGATCGCGTCGGGATCCATCCGCGCCGGGCGGGAGTCATAACGGGAGAGCTAGAACGTGATCACCTCGTAGCCGTCGTGGACGAGCGAGCGCAGGCTCGGGTGTCCCTTGTGGTCGCGCAGCAGCGGGAATCCGATCTGCTCCAGCTCGTCGCGCACCTCGAACGCACCGGCGCAGTAGTGGCATGCGCCCGCGACCTTGTCGCGCACGCGCTCGAACGTCTCGTGCAGGCGATGGTCGGGCTGCGAAAGCTCCGCCGCCCAGCGGACACCGGCGCCGTCGAAGATGATCGTCACGTCGTCGCCGTGCTCGCGGAGCTCCTCCGCGGCGGAGAGCGCGTTGACGAGCCGTCCCATGTCCCCGTGCGTCTCGATGTCCGCGAGCACGACGATCGCTGCCTTGTCCATCGGGATCTCCCTTCCTCGCTGTATGGATGTGGTGACGCTTCCTCAGACGGCGCCGGAGACCGCCGCGATTCCAGGGCAGGGAGAGCGGGCGGGAGGAACGCGAATCCCGCGGACCGCAGGCGGGTCGAAGCAACCATGATCCCGCAGAGCCCAGGCGAGAGCGAGCGCCTTCGCGAAGCCGCCGCCGCACGGCGCGATCTCGCCTGCGGTCGCTGCGGCTACGGGATCAGCTCCCTGCTCGCCCGGCTTCCCCGCTGCCCCATGTGCGGCGCACGCAGCTGGCACGACCGCGCGACCAGGCGAGGCGAATCTCCAGCCGCCGGTGCGGGTCGGAGCGAGTGATGCCTCCCCGCGCATACGGATCCTGCACCGGCGCTCTCGGCGCGGATGACGTCGAGTGGCGCGACGAGGAAGAGATCCTCGCCCGCACCCTCCTCCGACTCGGCACGCTGAGACGGCGGGGGTGCGAGGAGCCCGACTGCGTCGTCCTCGCCGGCCGCCTCGACGTCGGCCTCGACGACGCGATCGGGCTCATCGAACGCGGATGCCCTCCGGGGCTCGCGGTACGGATCCTCGTGTGAGCGCAGCACATCCGGGGCGGCGCCGCGGCCGGCGATGATGGACGGACGGGGGGCGATCCCGACGATCGCGGCGGGCTCGGTGCCCTGGCTGTCGGTCGAGCAGATGCGCGAGATCGACCGCATGATGATGGACGACGTTGGCATCTCGCTGGTGCGGATGATGGAGAACGCCGGCCGCAACCTGGCCCAGCTCGCCCGCCGTCTGGTCGGAGGTGACGCCCGCGGCCGCTCCATCCTGGTGCTGGCCGGCCCGGGCGGAACCGGAGGCGGAGGCCTGGTCGCCGCCCGCCATCTGGCAGTCGCCGGCGCGCGGGTGACGATCGCGCTCGCCGCCGCCCCGGAGCGCTTCGCGCCGGTGCCGGCCGAGCAGCTCGAGATCGCGCGGCGGCTGTCGATCCCGATCCACGATCGTGCGACCAGAGCGCTCGGCGACCCCGATCTCGTCGTCGACGCCCTGCCCGGCTACAGCCAGCGAGGCGACCCCTACGGCGAGGCGGCAGCGCTCATCCGCTGGAGCTCCGGTCGCCGGCTGCTCGCCCTCGACGTCCCCTCCGGACTCGAGCTCGCAAGCGGCCGGCTGCGCGCGCCCGCCGTCGCGGCAGAGGCGACGATGACGCTCGCGGCTGCGAAGACGGGCCTCGCCGAGCCCGACGCAGCCGCGGCAGTCGGGAGGCTGTTCCTCGCGGACATCTCCGTGCCGGCTCTCGCGTACGAGCGCCTGGGGCTGCGATACGAGACGCCGTTCGGAGCCGGACCGCTGCTCGATGTCCGGGGCACGGGGTTCGACAGAAGGTGAAACGGCGCCGCGGTGAGTGTTCGCGGCCCGCTCCGCGACCTGCCGGATCGCCCACGACCGGCTCCGCCCCGCTACACGCCGAGCAGGTGCTCGACGAGGAGCTGATCGAGCCGCTCGTTCGCGTAGCCGCGTGCGGCGAGCGCGTCGAGGTCGAACTCCTCCTCCCGCAGCAGCGCCGCCGCCTCGGCGCTGTAGCGGCCGACCGTCTCGCGCCCGAGGTCGGGCGCGCCGGCCGCCGCCAGCGCCTCCGCCACGCGGGGATCCGCGGCGAACGCCTTCGCCTTCTCGGCCAGGATGAGGTACGTCCGCATGCAACCCGCGGCGAAGTCCCACACGCCGTCGGCGTCCTCCATGCGCAGCGCGTGCGCGTCGAAGTGACGCGGCCCTTCGTAGCCCGACTCCTCGAGCAGCCGCACGAGCAGGAACGCCTCCTTGACGTCCTCCTGGCCGAAGCGGAGATCCTGGTCGTAGCGCCCGATCCGCTGCGCGTTGAGGTCGATGTGGAACAGCTTGCCCACCCACAGCGCCTGGGCGACCGCGTGGCAGAAGTTGAGCCCCGCCATCGTCTCGTGCGCCACCTCCGGATTGACGCCCACCATCTCCGGGTAGTCGAGTTGCTCGATGAACGCGAGCGCATGACCGACCGTGGCGAGGAACACGTCACCGCGCGGCTCGTTCGGCTTCGGCTCGAGCGCGAAGCGCAACGGGTAGCCCTGGTCGCGCACGTAGCCGCAGAGGAAGTTGATCGCCTCGCGGTAGCGCTCGAGCGCGTCGATCGCCGACTTCGCCGCCCCGGACTCGGTGCCCTCGCGGCCGCCCCAGAACACGTACACGGGTGCTCCCAGCTCGGCCCCGAGGTCGATCGAGCGCATCGCCTTCTGGATCGCGAAGCGGCGCACGCCCGGGTCGTTCGACGTGAAGGCGCCGTCCTTGAAGACGGGGTGCGTGAACAGGTTCGTCGTCGCCATCGTCACGCGCACGCCGCTCTCGTCGAGCGCCCGGCGGAAGCGCGCCACGATCCTGTCGCGCTCGTCCGCCGCGGCGCCGAGGGGCACGAGGTCGTTGTCGTGCAGGCTGACACCGTAGGCGCCGAGCTCGCCCAGCTTGCGAACGCTGTCGCAGGGGTCGAGCGGCGCGCGCGTCGGCTCGCCGAACGGGTCGCGCCCCACGTTCCCGACCGTCCACAGGCCGAAGGAGAAGCGGTGCTCGGGACGTGGCTCGTAGCTCATGGGCGGGCTCCTGGATCGGGGGACAGGCCGACGAGCTCGAGTCTACGCCGGGGCAGAGAGCAGCGCCTGCGCGACACGCTCGCCGACGACGACCGCCGGCACGTTCGTGTTCGCGCGCGGCGCCGCCGGCATCAGCGAGCAGTCGGCCACGGAGACGCGCTCGAGGCCGCGCACGCACCCGCGGCCATCGCAGACGGCGAGCGGGTCGCCGTCCGCGCCCATCGCGCAGGTGCCGACCGGATGGTAGTAGTGGCCGACGACGCGCGGCACGACCTCGCGCAGGTCGGCGGCGGGCCCGGGGGCGATCTCGTCGCGAAGCAGCGAGCGCAGCGGCTCGGTCGCCGCGAGCTCGCGCACGCGCTCGATCCCCTCGACGAGCACCGCGAGGTCGGCTCCCTCCGCGTCGGAGAGGTAGCCGTGCTCGAGACGGGGCAGCGCTTCCGGGTCGGCGCTCGTCAGCGTCAGCCGCCCGCGCGAGCGCACTTCCATGACGCCGACGGCCAGCAGCATGCGTCCCGCGAGCAGGCTGTGCTCGTGGGCGGCGACCGGCATCACGTGCAGGTCGAAGAGGCCGGCGGCGCGGCTCGAGCGCAGCTTGCCGAGCGACTGCTCCTCGGGCGTGAAGCGCACGGCAGCCGACGCGCGCAGCGCCGCGCGCAGGGCATCGGAGCCGGCGAACTCGAGCTCGACGACCGGATGGTCGTGGAGATTGCGGCCCACGCCCGGCAGCGCGAGCGTCGGCTCGATGCCGAGCGCTCGCAAGGCGCCGGGGTCGCCGACGCCCGAGCGCAGCAGGATCGCGGGCGACCCGTAGGTGCCCGCGGCCAGCACGACGCGGCCGGCGCGCACGCGCACCTCCTCCCCATGCCTGCGGGCATGCAGCTCCACCTCGTCGCCGAGGTCGACGAGCCGGTCGCACAGCGTCTCGTCGAGGATGCGCAGCCGCGGGCGCCCGCGCACCGGGTCGAGGTACGCGAACGCCGCGTTGACGCGCACGCCGCCCTCGATGTTGACCGGCTCGAGCCCGAAGCCGACGCCGCCGTCGAGGTCGTCCAGGTCGTCCGCGCGGGGAAGCCCGAGCGCGGCCGCGGCATCGAGGCACGCGCGATGGAACGGCCCGACCTCGTCCTCCCTGTAGTGCCTCACGCGCAGCCGCTCGAGAGCGCGGGCGAACAACGGCCGCAGCGCGTCGGCGCTCCATGCCTCCTCGCCCGCCAGGGCGGCCCAGGCGTCGTAGTCGTCGGGACAGCCGACGGCGACGATGCAGCCGTTGTGCGACGAGCAGCCACCGACGACACGGGCGCGCGGGAACGCGATCGGATCGCGACCCGGCAGGTCTCCGCTCGCGTAGCCCCAGTCGTGCGAGGTGACGAGGGCGCCGCCGTCGAGCAGGTCGGCGGGCCAGCGGCCGCTCTCCTGCGGCCCGTAGTCGGGGCCCGCCTCGAGGAGGAGCACGTCGACGCCCACCGCGGCGAGGCGGCCGGCGACGACGCACCCCCCGGATCCCGCGCCGACCACGGCGACGTCGCATTCGAGCGTGCTCATCGACGGGAGTATCCCCGCCGCGGCGGCTGCATGCCGACGACGTCCGCCCTCCGACCCGCGTAGGCTTTCCCCGATGGCCCGGCCGCACCCCGCCCCCTCGGGCCGCACCCGCGTGCGCCGCGTACACGAGAACGCGCGCTACGACCGCGCCACGATCGACGAGATCCTCGACGCCGCGCTCGTCTGCCACCTCGGCTTCGAGCGGCACGGGCAGCCGTTCGTGATCCCGACCTTGCACGCGCGGATCGGTGACCGGCTCTACGTCCACGGCTCGGCGGCGAGCCGCACCGTGCGCGCCGTCTCGGAGGGCATCCCCGCCTGCGCCACGGTCACGCTCGTGGACGGCATCGTGCTCGCACGCTCCGTGTTCGAGCACTCGATCAACTACCGCTCCGTCGTCGTGCTCGGCACCGCCGCCCCCGTGGTCGACGCCGACGAGAAGAACGCCGTCCTGCAGGCGTTCACCGAGAAGCTGCTGCCCGGCCGCTGGGCGGACGCACGCCGGCCGACGCGGAAGGAGCTGAGGGCGACGGGGGTGCTGTCGCTCCCGCTCGACGAGGCGTCGGCGAAGGTGCGCAGCGGCCCGCCCGACGACGGCGCGTCGCCCGACGCGGAGCTCGCCGTGTGGGCCGGCGTGATCCCGCTCGCGACGAAGGCGCTCGCGCCGGTCCCCGATCCTCTGCTGCGGCCGGGGATCCCCGTTCCCGCCTACGCCCGCCGCTACCGCCGCAACGGCCTCACGGACTTCGTGTGAGGTGATCCTTCTGTCGAAGACAAGGCCACCCGGCGGGTAGGCTCGGAGGGTGGACTTCGACACCGTCGTGATGAAGTTCGGCGGCTCCTCGGTCGCCGATCCAGAGAAGGTGAAGCACGTCGCGCAGCGCCTGGTCGCGGCCAGGGAGCGCGGGTTGCGCGTCGTCGGCACCGTGTCGGCGATGGGGAGGACGACCGACGGCCTCATCGATCTCGCCCACCAGGTGTCGCCGCACCCGGACGGCCGCGAGCTCGACATGCTCCTCTCCACCGGGGAGCGCATCGCCTGCGCGCTCGTCGCGATGGCGATTCACGATCTCGGCCAGGAAGCGGTGTCGCTGACCGGGTCGCAGGCAGGGATCCTCACCGACAGCGTGCACACGAAGGCGAAGATCCGCGAGATCCGCGCCGAACGCGTCCGTGAGGCGCTCGACGGCGGCAAGATCGTCCTCGTCGCCGGCTTCCAGGGCTTCTCGCGCGAGACGATGGACGTGACGACGCTCGGTCGCGGCGGCACCGACGCGACCGCGGTCGCGCTCGCGGCCGCCCTCGGCGCCGCCTGCGAGATCTACTCCGACGTGCCCGGCGTGTTCACCGCCGATCCGCGCATCGTCCCGGGCGCGCGCAAGCTGCCGGCGATCTCCTACGAGGAGATGCTCGAGATGTCCGCCTCCGGCGCGAAGGTGCTGATGCTCCGCGCGGTGGAGCTCGCCCGCAACCACGGTGTCCGCATCCACGCACGCTCGACCTTCTCGGACGAGGAGGGGACATGGGTCCAGGAAGGAGACGAGATGGAACAGCCGATCGTTTCGGCCGTGACGCACTCGGAGAACGACGTCGTGTTCACGCTCACCGGCATCCCCGACCGCCCCGGCGTGGCGGCGATGATCTTCGACGTCGTGGCGGCAGCCCAGGTGAACGTCGACACGATCATCCAGAACGTCGTGCACGGCAACGCGGAGATGTCGTTCTCTGTGCCGGCGGAGGACGTGCCGGCCACGCGCGGCGCGCTCGAGAGCACGCGGGCCGAGCTCGGCCCGTTCGCCGTCGAGGAGAACCACGACCTCGGCAAGGTGTCGCTGATCGGCGCCGGCATGCGCTCGCATCCCGGCGTCGCCGCGAGGATGTTCCGCACCCTCGCCGAGAACGGCATCAACCTGCAGATGATCTCGACGTCGCCGATCAAGATCTCCTGCATGATCGCCCGCGGCGAGATCCCCGCCGCCGTGCGCGCCCTGCACGACGCGTTCGAGCTCGAGAGCGCGCCCGTCGCCGAATGACGCCTTCCTCGCGCCCGCGGGGAAGGCACGCGCGCGTGACCGCCGAAACAGGCGGGGAATGGATCTCTCCCACCGCACCGTGCAGGCGCTGACGACCGGCGCCGTCGGCCTCGCCCTCGTGCTCGCCGTGCGCTGGACGCTCGGGCATGCCTTCGCGCGCTACGAGCGCCGCCTCGCCACCCGCGACCCCGGCGGCGCCTCGAGACGGCGGACGACCTACGGCTTCCTGCAGCGGATGATCGTGGCGGTCGCCGCCGCGATCGCGATCTGGAACGTTCTCACGCTCTACGACGCGACCGCGCAGATCGGCAAGGCGCTGCTCGCCTCGAGCGCCGTGCTCGCCGTCTTCGCGGGCCTCGCCTTCAACACGCCGCTCTCCAACCTCGGCTCGGGCATGCTCGTCGCGTTCACGCAGCCGTTGCGCCTCGGCGACCGCGTCACGGTCGTCGACCAGACCGGGTTCGTGGAGGAGATCAACCTGATCTACACGACGCTCGTCACCGACGAGGCCCGGCGCGTGTTCATCCCCAACAGCCAGCTGACGAGCACGACGATCGTCAATCGCACGATCCGCGACCCGCGCCGGGCGATCGGCGCCCAGTTCCCCGTCACGCTCGGAACGCCGATCGACGAGGCCCGTGACGCCCTCCGCGAGGCGATCGCCGCGATTCCCGGCACGAACGGCGCCGACGCGCGCGTGCTCGTCGGGCAGATCGGCGAGCGGCTCGTCTGGCTCGACGCGACCACCTTCGCGCCGCTCGACGCCGACGTCGCCGCCCTCGCGAGCGAGGTCCGGCAGATGGGCCTCACCGTGCTGCGCGAGCGGGGCTTCCTGCCTGCTTGAGCGGGGCGGACGGCGCGGATGCGAGGCCGGGACGGGGGTGTCTCTCCGGCGGAGACACCCCGGCGCCGCACCCGATCGCTACATGCAGTCCCGCAGCGCCTGCGCCTCGGGCAGGCCTTCGAGCTTCTTGAGCGTGTTGTTCTCGATCTGCCGGATGCGCTCGCGCGTGACGCCGAAGGCACGGCCCACCTCCTCGAGCGTGCACGGCTGCGTGCCGCAGAGGCCGAAGCGGAGCTCGATCACCTTCCGCTCCCGCTCGGGCAGCGACGCGAGCGCCAGCTCGATGTCCTCCCGCCGCAGCGACAACGACGCCGTGTCGAACGGCGACTCGGCCTGCTCGTCCGGCACGAAGTCGCCGAGCGAGGAGTCCTCCTCCTCGCCGATCGGCTTCTCGAGCGAGACCGGCAGCTGCGCCATGCGCAGGATCTCGCGCACCTCGTCCGTCGTCATGTCGAGCTCCTCGGCGATCTCCTCCGGCTTCGGCTCGCGGCCGAGGCGCTGGACGAGCTGCCGCTCGATGTGCACGACCTTGTTCAGCTTCTCGACCATGTGCACCGGGATGCGGATCGTGCGCGCCTTGTCGGCGATCGCACGGGTCACCGCCTGCCGGATCCACCAGGTCGCGTAGGTGGAGAACTTGTACCCCTTGCGGTAGTCGAACTTCTCGACGGCGCGGATGAGCCCCAGCGAGCCCTCCTGGATGAGATCGAGGAACGACAGCCCGCGGCCGAGATAGCCCTTGGCGATCGACACGACGAGGCGCAGGTTGGCCTCGGTCATGTGCTGCTTGGCGGCCATGTCGCCGCGCTCGATCCGCTTCGCGAGCGAGACCTCCTGGTCGGCGGTGAGCAGCGGCACCTTGCCGATCTCACGCAGGTAGAGCCGCAGCGAGTCGAGCGACGGCTCGACCGTGAGGTCGAGCTTCGGCGCGGTCGCCTTCTCGTCCTCCACCGGCGCGGGCTCGTGCGGCAGACGCTTGTGCTGCTCGCCCTCGACGAGCTCGATCGAGTGGTCGATCAGATAGGTCGTGAAGTCCTCCAACTGCTCCTTCGTCAGCTCCACGTCCTCGACGGCGCTGACGATCTCGTCGTAGGTGAGGAACCCCTTCTCCTGCCCCTGCTCGACGAGCTTGTGGAGTTCCTCGACGTCTGGAAGAGCGATCTCGACGGAGAGCATGGACCTCGGCTTTCTCCTCGTAGGTTGACGAAGACTGCCCTGCGAACCGTGCGTATGAACCCTGAGGCCGGACTCCCCTGACCGGCCCAACCCCTTGCAGGCGCCGAATCCTATACGCGACATCGGCCTTTGTGAACACGGATCTCAGGAACGTGTCTCGAGGCCCCCCACCCGCTCCCCGTGGCTGTTCTCGAGACTGACGACGCCGATGTCGCCGCTGTCGACACCAAGCCGCGCGAGGAACGCGGCGAGCGCCGGCCGGATCGCCCGGAAGGCGCCGTCCTCCACCTTCAGCGCCACCCCGAGGCCGTCCGCGGAGGCCGCGCAGAAGAGCCCCTCCGCCCCGCCCTTTGCGACCCATCCGTCGAGGGACGAGATCACCATCGCGTCGGCGGCGCCGGGGCCCCGCAGCAGCGCAGGGTGTGCCCGCATCGCGCGTATCACGCGCTCGCCCCCGTCCAGCTGCGGAAGCCGCGAGAACAGATGGGCGCAGCGGTCGAGCGGCAACGCGAAGGTGACGACGCCGCAGCCGTCGGTGCCCGTCGGGATCGACGCCGGGTCGACCTGCGCCGCGGCGGCGACCTCCTCCAGCAGCGCCCGCTGCAGCGGATGAGCGGGCAGGCGGTACCCCGCGCTCGGCCAGTCGCGGGCGCGGCAGAGCGCGAGGAAGCCCGCGTGCTTGCCAGAGCAGTTGTGCTCGATCGGCGTCGGCTCGGGCCCGGTCTCGAGCTCGTCCTCCGCGGCGGGAGCGGCGGCGAGCAGGCGGCGCACCGCCGCGAGCTGCTCGGGCCGCGCGAGGTGCGAGGCGCAGGCGATAGCGATCTCGGCATCGTCCAGGTCGGGCCGGGCGCGGACGAGCGGCAGCGCCTGGATCGGCTTCGCGGACGAGCGCAGGAACGTCAGCAGGTGCGGGTCGCCCGCCGACGCCACGACCTGCCCGTTCCGGACGGCCACGGCGTGCACGCGATGGCGGGCCTCGACGACGTCGCCGCGCGTGGCCACTACGCTGATCGGGTCGGCCATTCGCAGGGAGACTACGTCCGATGCCGGAGCTGCCGGAAGTGGAAGCGTGGGTGCGGGAGCTCGACCCGCTCGTCGCACGCGCGCCCGTCGAGAGGGCGGGGCCCGCACACGTCGCGACGCTGAAGACATTCGACCCTCCGCTCGCCGCGCTCGCAGGCCGGCGGCTGCGCGGGGCGCAGCGGCGCGGCAAGAATCTGCTCTTCCCGAGCGAGGACGGAGCGCTCTGGCTCCGCGTCCACCTGATGAGCGCCGGGCGGCTGCGCTATCACCCACCCGGCGCGAAGACGCCGAAGACGCCGGCCTTCCGGCTGCGCTTCGCCGACGGAGGCGAGCTCGTGCTCACCGAGGCGGGTAAGAAGAAGCGGGCGGGGGTGTGGCTGCTCACAGGCGCCGGGCTCGAGGCGGAGCTCGCGCACCTCGGGCCGGACGCGCTCGGCATCGGCGCCGGGCGTCTCGGCGCCGTGCTGCGGCGCGAGCGCCGGCAGCTGCACCCGCTGCTGCGCGACCAGCGCGCGCTCGCCGGGATCGGCCGCGCCCACGCGAACGAGATCCTCTGGCTGGCCCGGCTTTCCCCCTTCAAGCTCTCCGTCGACCTGTCGCACGAGGAGGTGGCGCGGCTCGCAGCGGCGATCGACGACGACCTCGAGCGCGCGCTCGCGCTGCGCCTGACGGGCAAGGGCGACGCCGACGTCTACCGGGTGCACGGCCGCTTCGGCGAGGCCTGCCCGCGCGGCGACGACACGCTGCGCCGGGTCGACTTCGAGGAGCACACGATCACCTACTGTCCGACCTGCCAGACCGGAGGCAGGGAGCTGAAGGACCGGCGGCTGTCACGGCTCCTGCGCTAGTGCCGCGCGATGCAAGACGCACTACCATCGCCTGGGCAGGCCCGCGAGCAACGAGCCTGCAGCAGTCGCCGGCAGCGTCGATGACATCCCTCGCACCCCCAGCCAGCACGCATCCGCTCGCGCGCGAAGCGCTCGTCGCATCCGGGCTCGCCGCGGCGGTGGCGGCGGCCCTCGCCTGGCTCGGGCCACCCGGAAGCGACGTCGCCGCGCACGTGTATCAGGCCGCGCTCTACCAGAAGCACGGCTTCGAGCTCTGGAACAACTTCTGGTACGAGGGGCGCTACAGCTTCGTCACCTACAGCCTTCTCTACTACCCCGCCGCCGCGCTGCTCGGGATCCGCCTCCTCGCGGTGGCGAGCATCGCCACGGCGGCTCTCGCCTTCACGGTCGTCGCGGCACGGGAATGGGGCCCTGCATCCCGCTGGTCGAACCGGTCGTTCGCAGTGGTCTGGGCGGGCGTCGTGCTGTCGGGGGCGTTCCCCTTCGCGCTCGGCGCCGCGCTCGCCCTGCTCGCCCTGTGGTCGCTGCAGTCGCGCGCCCGGGTGCGGTTCGCCCTGCTCACCGCCCTCTGCTTCGCCGCGAGCCCGGTGGCGTTCATCCTGCTCGTCGTGCTGCTCGCGGCCGTCGCGCTCGCGCGGGCGCCCAAGCGCGACGACCTCGTCCTTCCCGCCGTCACCGTCTCCGCGATCGGGGTCGTCGAGCTCGTCCTCTGGCGCGTGTTCCCGGGAGGCGGTCGCTTCCCGTTCTCGATCGAGGAGCTCGCCGCTGCCTGCGCCTTCTGCCTCCTCGGCATGGCTCTGACCTGGCGCGTGCCCGCGGCTCGCGTCCTGCGCTGGATCTACGTGGTCTACCTGCCCGTCCTGATCGCGGCCTTCCTCGTCCCGTCGAGCCTGGGCGAGAACATCGCCCGCCTTCGATTTGCCGCCGTCCCGCTTGCGATCCTCACGCTGTCTCTGCGCCGCTGGCGTCCCTTCCCGCTCGCTGCCGTCGCCTTCGTGCTCGCGCTGTCGTGGAACGTCGCGCCGCTGGCGGCAAGCTACGCCAAGGGAGCTTCCGACCCCGCCGCGGATGCCCGCTACTGGACTCCTGCCGTCGCCTTCCTCCAGACGAACCTCGATCCGTCGTACCGCGTCGAGGTCGTCGACACGGCCGGGCACTGGGCAGCCGCCTACCTCCCCGCGGCGGGCATCCCCATCACCCGCGGCTGGTTCCGGCAGGAGGACTTCCCGCGCAACAGCGTGCTCTACGACGACGAGCTCGGGCCCCGCTCCTACGTCGGCTGGCTGCGGCGGATGGCCGTCCGCTACGTCGTTCTGCCCGACGCTCCGCTCGACTACAGCGCCAAGGGCGAGGCACGGCTCCTTGCCGGCGGCCGCTCGGGCCTGCGCCCGGTCTTCCGCTCCGCCCACATCACCGTGTACGCCGTCCCGTCGCCGCGGGAGCTCGTCACCGGGCCCGGCGCCGCGCACGTTCTCCGCTTCGACCACACGCGCCTGACCTTTTCGGTGGGCCGCCGCGGCCGCTACCGCATCGCGACGAGCTGGTCGCCGTACTGGCGTGTCTCGCGCGGCTGCATCGAGCGCGGGAGCGACGGGATGACCGTTCTCGACGCGCCGCGCGCCGGCACCGTCACGATGCGCTTCATGCTCGGCGCGGCACCGGCGCTGGCGACGCTCGCCGGACGTCCCGTCCGCAGCTGCGCGACGTAGGGCGGCACGATCTCTCATGGGCCCAGAGAGCGGCGCAGCCGAGCGCGCCCCACACGAGCTCGTCGACCGGCGAATCGTTGACGACGAGCGAGACGGCAAGACCCGCGACGACGGCGGCCACCGGCGCCGAGAGCGGAGACCGGGTGGCGAGCACGGCGAGCGCCGCGATCCCGAGCGCGCAGAGGAGCGCCGCGTGCCAGGAGGCCGTAGCGCCGCCCCACGTCACGTGCAAGCGCCGCCAGAAGTCGTCCAGCAGCGTCGATGGGCCGGCGGCGAGGGCACGCGTGACGTGGCTCGATCCACCAGACAGCGCATCGACGGCGACGAGGGCGGCCGCCGCGGCGCCTCCGGCGACCGCCGCGAGGGCGACGCGAGCGCCGCTCACGGACGTTCGGCGCTGCCGCGTCGCGGGCACCGCCAGCGCCGCGAGAAGGACGAGGACGCCGCCGCCGTCGGCGCCCGCACGGCTCCAGCCGACGGTCACGAGCCCGAGCAGGCCGATGCAGACGAACCATCGTCGCGATACCGCGGCAGCCGCGAGCGCGGGGGCCAGCAGGAGCGTCTCGACCTGGTTCGTGACACCGTAGAACCGCACGCCGCCGTCGGGATGCGGGCCGATCGCGGCGAGCGCGTTCGTCTCGGGCGCCGACGCCAGCAGCGCGAGGAAGGCGGCGAGGAAGAGCGCGATCAGCGGTGCGAAGAGACGCTCCGAGCAGGCGCCTGCAAGCGCCGCCGCCCCGCCGCCCGCGGCGATGAGCAGCCCCACCGCCGCCGGAGCCCGGACAGCCGCGAAGGAGAGCAGGAGCGCGACGGAGATCGCCGCCGGCGCCGCGAGGAGCGCCGCCCGCGAGATCGCAGGCGAGCGGGTGACGATCGCCGCCGCCGCCAGGGCACCGAGCACCATGGCCAGCGCCACCGTCGCCGGCCCGCGGGAATCGTGCGCGCGCGTCATGCGGCGGTCGAGGGCGGCGACCTCGGCAGCCGTCCCCGACATCCGGAATGCGATCGGCGGCGGAGTGCCGCGCGCGAGGGCGAGCGCCGTCGGCGCGATGTCGGCGATCGACACGAGCCCGTCGATACGGGTCGAGCGCGAGACCAGGATGCCGCGGTAACCGCCCCCGACGATCGCCAGCGGATAGCGAACGACGTTGTGGTGCCGTCCGGGCGGAGGGAGCGAGACGTAGATCGTGACCTCGCTCGGCGCTGACGACAGGCGGATACGCGGCGCTTCGCCGGTATCACCCGCGAACGACGAGAAGCTGCGCCCCGTGACGAGCGACCGCACGGCACCCGCACGGGTGACTGTTGCGCCCGCAGCCGGCACGAGGAGCCCGACCGCGCCGCCGGCCGCGTGGGACGAGACGGCGGCGGGCGGCACGACGACGACGGCCACACGCGACGACCGCGCCGCCGGCGCCAGCAGGAGGGCTGCCGCCGCGACCGTGACCGCGACGAGCATCGGAGGCCAGGAGCGCCCGCGAGCGTCCACCACCGGCGTCAAATCCGGATCACAGGTGAGATGAGGAGCGTCGTCCACGCGGCGGCACGCAGTCCGCAGACGATAGCCGTGCCGCGGACGGCGCTGACGCAGGCAGGCGCGAGCCTGCGGCGACCACGGCGGAGGTGAGCACGACGATGACGATCCAGGCGGGCCGTGCCGAGGGCACGAGCATCATCGGCAGCTCCGTCGTCGACCAGCCGCGCTTCACGACCTGCTCGAGCCATGCGTCCTGGACGGCGTTCGCGGTCCCGTAGACGAGCAGGAAGGCGAGATACACGCCGAGGCAGGCCCTGAGCCGCCGGTGCCGCAGGTGCGGGACGGCCCGCGACAGCAGAAGGGCGGAAAGCGCCAGCAGGACGCCGTCCATGCCGTGGTGATGGCCGTCGTGCACCGCCGGATGGAGGCCCGGCCGACCCGGCTGCCGCGCGAGGACATCGGTCTGGAAGATCCAGCCGAGCACCGGCACGCGGTCGAGCGCGAGGCCGAGATCGGCCGCCAGCCACGGCAGGGCGACGACGACGAGCGCCGCCGCGCCGGCCAGGCGCACCCTGTCTCCCGGCTCGCGCCCGAGCGGCCCGAGCCCTCCGCGCGCGGCGGCGACGATCGTCAGCCCGAGCGTCAGCGCCACTCCGAGCGCCGCGAGCGCCCTCGCCGGGGGCGTGTCGAGCCCGCTCTCGTCGAGGGCGCCCGGCCAGACGATCGCGACGGCCAGCGCCGCGCCCGCGGCGGCGGCGAACGCCGTCGCCCTGCGGCCGGCCCGGTCTGCGACGATCGCGAGGATGGCAGCGGCGGCGAGCCCGACGGGGAAGCCCACGAACGCGAGCGTCCGCCCCGCGCCTGCCGCGATCCCGCCGCTGCGGACGTGGTAGAGCTCGCGCACGGGGATGCGCGTGTACGTCACGAGCACCTCGACGCCGACCGCGAGCATGACGGCCCACACGACAGCGGCGTCGGCAAGGCCCGTCCGCGCCGAACGCGGCGCCTCGGGTCTTCGGGACCTGTCGTTCACGCGGTCACGCCGCGGTCGCCGGGAATCGCGATCCAGACGTCGGCGCCACCGAGCGGGTTGTTGGTCGCGTGCGCGGTTCCGCCGTGCGCGCGCGCGACGACCTCCACGATGGCGAGGCCGAGGCCGGCACCGCCCCGCTCGCGCGCCTCGCTGGCCCGGCTGAAGCGCTCGAACGCACGCGGGAGATAGGCCGCCGGAAATCCGGGGCCGTCGTCGCCGACGTGCAGCTCGACGGCATCCTCGACGCGCCGCGCGGCCAGGCGCACGGTGCCGCGCCCGTGGCGCAGCGCGTTGTCGACCAGGTTGCCGAGCGCCTGCTCGAGCCGCAACGGGTCGGCGCGGACGGCGAGGCGAGGGGAGTCGACGCTGACCGTGCGCCCGGCGAGCGCGGCCCTGTCCGCGAACCGGGCCGCGACGCCCTCGAGCACGTCGGCCGCGTCCACCGCCTGGACGCGCAGCGGGAGGCGCCCGTCATCCGAGCGTGCCAGCACCAGCATGTCCTCTGCGAGCTGCCACAGCCTGTCCGTCTCGTCCGCCGCCGAGTGCAGCGCCGCGTGCATCTCGTCGGCGCTGCGCGTGCGCCGCAGGGCGAGCTCGAGCTCGGTCTTCAGCGACGCGAGCGGGGTGCGCAGCTCGTGGCTCGCGTCGGCGACGAACGTGCGCTCACGCCGGATGGTCTGCTCGAGGCGCTCGAGCATGGCGTTCAGCGTCTCTCCGAGACGCCGGATCTCGTCGTCCGAGGCGGGCACGGGCAGCCGCGCCGACGGATCGGAGCCGGAGATGAGCGACGCGCGCGACCGCATCGACTCGACGGGAGCGAGCGCGGCGGCCGCGATCCCGTAGCCGGCGAGCGACGCCAGCAGGAGCGCGACCGGCCCACCGATCACGAACTGGCGCACGAGCCCACGGAGAGCCTCGTCCCGCGCCTCCAACGAGGCTCCCACGATGACGACGAGGCGCCGATCCTGCGCCGTGATCGGCGTTGCCAGCAGTCGCGAGGGGCTGTCGACAGGTCCGCGTGGGCCGATGTCGAAGAGCGACGGTCGCGCCTGCGCGCGCGCGCGCTGGGCAGGGGTCAGCAACGGGGTACCTCCGAGCCTGCGCGTCGCATCGACGATGCGCCCCTGTCGATCGACGACCTGCGCGAATCGCTCGCCCTGGTCGGACAGCGGGGCGACGTCGCCCTCACGCAGGCCCGAGTCCGACTGCAGGACGAGGGCGGCGACATCGTCGGCACGCGATCGCAGGCTCGCGTCGAGCGCCTGATCGAGCGCGGAGCGGAGGCGCACGTAGACGAAGAGGCCGGTCGCGGTGAGGACGATCGCCATCACGACGGCGAACGCCAGCGTGAGGCGCAGCCTGATCGGCAGGCGAGACAGCGCTCTCATGCTCAGGCGCTGCGCCCGCCGTCGGCGCGCAGCCGGTAGCCCGCGCCGCGAACCGTCTCGATCGATCGCACGCGGAAGGGCCGGTCGATCTTCTCGCGCAGGTAGCGGACGTAGACGTCGATGATGTTCGAGCGGTTCTCGTAGCTGTAGTCCCACGCGTGCTCGAGCAGGTCGAAGCGAGACACCACCTGGCCGGGCCGGCGCATCAGTATCTCGAGCAGCGCGAACTCCTTCTGCGACAGGTCGATCTCCTTCTCCCCGCGCCATACCTGGTGCGATCGAGGATCGAGCCTGAGGTCACCGACCTCGATCACGGGCGGCTGCTCGACGGGCCCTCTCCGCGCGAGCGCCCGCAGGCGGGCGAGCAACTCGGCGAACGCGAACGGCTTCGTGAGGTAGTCGTCCGCGCCCGTGTCGAGGCCGGCGATCCTGTCCTCGACGGCGTCCCGTGCGGTGAGCATCAGAACGGGCGACCACACGCCGGCCTGACGGAGACGGCGGCAGACCTCGAAGCCGTCGATGCCCGGCAGCATGACGTCGAGCACGATCGCGTCGTACTCGGTGGCACTCGCCATCCAGATCGCGTCCTCACCCCTCGCGGCCACGTCCGCCGCATATCCCTCCTCGAGCAGGCCGCGCCTGATCAATCCGGCCATTTTCACGTCGTCTTCGACGATCAGGGCTCTCATGCGTTCACCATCGCCATCCTCCATGAGAACAGGATGAGAGATCCCGGCAGCTCGTGGGCGATCCGTCCACCGCCGCTCATGCCGCGTTCAGGCCCAGATCACGACGCGGGCGGGCAGCAGGTACGCGACGATCGCCAGCGCGGCGAAGCGCGACGCGCGGTCCGACTCGATCGCGCCGAGCGCGACGGGCCAGACCGCGTACCACGGCAGGAGCCACGGGTTCGCCGCCACGACCACACACGCCGCGAGGCCGAGACTCGCCCGGCCCGCGAGCACCGAGCGGACGAGGGCGACGGCGACCGCGACCGCGGCCGCCGCCACGAGGACGGCCGCCGGCGCCGAGGGGATGCCGACCTGATGGAGCCGCCGCGCGAGGCTGTAGTGGGTCTGCGCCTCCGCCGCCCGCGCAAGCGGAGCGACCACGCGAACCCAGTCGAGGCCGTAGCGCCACGTGGCGGCGAACGCCAGCACGACCGCCGTCGCGGCGAAGGCGGCGAGCCCCGACGGCTCTCCGCGCCGCCGCGCCGCCAGGGCCGAGAGAGCGTAGAGAGGCGCCGGGATCCACTTTATCGCCGCGGCGCCCGCCCACAGGAGCGCTCCCAGCCGGGGGCGTCCACGGCTGGTCACGGCGAGCCCCGCGAGGACGAGCACCATCATCGTGGCGTCGTTGTGCCCCCCTCCGGCGAAGTGGACGGCGAGGAGCGGATTCCAGCCCACGAACGCGGCGGCGCGATCGGGACGGCTGGAGACGGCCGCCGCCAGACCCATCAGCGCGAGCACGGACGCCGCGGCGATGAAGCGGTAGAGACGTGCCGCGGCCGCGGGATCGTCGCCGGCCACACGGGCAACGGCACGTGCGAGCCCGGCGAAGACGGGCCCGTAGACGGAAGGCGTCTCTCGCCACCCGCCCGCAACGGCCGCCACGACCGGATCCGATGCGAAAGCAGCGGGTCTGTCCGCGTAGGGATTGCCGCCGAGCGCCTCGTCGATGCGCCCGTACGCGGCGTAGCTGCGAACGTCCGCGGAGAGGAGCAGCGGCCCGGCGAGGGGCACGAGCTGGATCGCGACCCCGAGCGCGAGAACGATCGACAGCCGCGCGCGGCGGCTCTCGAGCAGCAGGGCGGCGCAGGCGTAGGCGGCGAAGGCCGCAGCGAGCGCCGCGAGGAAGACCCGGCCTCCCGGCGACATCCCCGGCCCGGGGGCGGCCGTCCCGATCGCGGTAGCGACGAGCGCGAGGACCGCCGTCCCGAGCGCCGGCACGAGCGCCGGGCGAGCCGACGCACTGCGTGCTGTCGCGTTGCCGAGCGCGCCGGTGCCGATTGCCACGCATGGTGTCGTATCAGCGAAGGCCCGTTCATGTCGTGTTCAGGCGCGTCGGCGCCGGCACCTTCAAGATCACGACGATGCTGAGGTCGTGCACGTCCCGGGTCGCGCGCGCCCCGGTCGGACTCCTGCTGGCGCTGACGATGCTCGGAGGGTTCGCCGCTGTGGCCCGGGCGGCCGTGCCACGGTCGGCGATCGTGACGATCTCTTCTGTCCGCTCGCCCAGGGGCGTCCTCGTCACGAGCGGCGGGTGGCCGTACTGCGAGCAGGCTCGGCCGCTCGCGCGACGCGCCCGGCTCGCTCTCGTGTGCGGCGGCTACGCGAAAGACGGGTACAGAGGGCGCAAGCTCCGTCACCTCCGGTGGCTCGACTGGGGGAACGCCGCCTACCTGGACGAGCTCGCCGCCCGCGTCGCCGCCGTCCACCGCAGGATCGGCGGGATGCTCGTTTTCGCCGGCGTCTCCTACTCGGGCTACGGCGTCGCCGTGCTCGCGGCACGCCACCCGGAGCTGCGCCCCGACCTCGTCGTCGTCGTCGACTCGTATCTCGATCTCGCCGCACGCCGGGCGCACCTGCCTGCCGGCCACGAGACCGCGCGCGAGATCGACCGCGAGACCGGTGGCACGCCGGCGGCGCTGGCCCGGCGCAGCCCGAACGTCGACGGCCTCGCACGGCTCGTTCGCGACGGGACCAAGCTCGTCGTCGTCTGGAGCGTGGCGGACGGCGAGCGGAGAGAGTTCCGTGGAGCGACGTGCGACGCAACGGCGAACGCCGCTCCGCTCGCGGCCGTCGCCCGCAGAGCAGGGCGACCGGTCGACGGCTGGGTGACAAGGAGCCGGCACGGCGCCACGTTCTGGCGCTACGGATCACGCCTCGTCCTGGGCGCAACCGTCGGCACGAAGGTGACCTTCACGCCGAACGGCGCGATACCGAAGAATGCGGTTTGCTCATGAGTGGCCGCCCGCGTGGCCGGTGGGTTGCCGGCGCCGCCATGGCTGCGACTCTGGTCGCCTCTGCACCACTCCACGCAGAGCCTGCCGCGGCACCCACGCCGAACGGACCGGTCTACGGAGCCCTGCCGGGCGCGCTGCCGCCGGGATTCGCGTACCGATACAACGACACGGGCCGTGGCTGGCCCGTGCGGCCCACCCGAGCGCAGCATCCGATACGCGGCTCGTTCCTCGATCCACGCGGGGCAGACAACGACGGGCTCGGCGGATACCACTTCGGGGTCGACGTCAACGTCGACGACAGGCACCCCGATCCCGGTGCGCCACCCGGTCTCTCTCACCGCGTGTACGCACTCGAGTCCGGCGTCGTCAGCGAGCCCGTGAACGACCCGAAGCGAACGTGTGGCAACCGGCGCCTCGACATCGGCCACTTCGCCTACTGGCACACATCGCCGACCGTCCACGTCGGGCAACGCGTTCGCGCACGGCAGCAGATCGGCTGGACGTGCGCGGGCGAGTGGCACGTGCACGTGTCCGAGTGGCAGATCTACCGGGGCGTACGCGTGTGGGTGAACCCACTCCATCGCGGCGGCAAGCTCGTCCCGCTCGCCGACACGTTGGCACCCGTCGTGCAGGAGCTGCGCTTCCGGACGCCGCCCCAGACCCCGTGGAACCCGACCGTCGATCTCGCGCAGCCGGATTCGTCGACCGCGCTCCTGCCCTCGCGGCTGCACGGATCCATCGAGGTGCGCGCCCGTATCGGCGATCCGCAGTCGTTCCTGGGCTTCCTCGCCGCGAATCCGTCATGGGCCGCGCTCCATCATCCGTACCGCGTCTCGATCGAGATCCGCAACGCCGCGAGCGGCCGCGTCGTCGTGCGCCGCACCAGCTTCCAGTCCGATCAGCTCCCGCAGGCGCCGTACCTCGTCCACTACGCCCCCGGCACACGCGAGTACTCCTCGGTGAGCGAATGCGTCGGCCCACCGCCTGCGCCCGACTGCAGCGGCCGCTACTGGTTCCGGCCCCTGTCGCGCTTCCGCCAGGAGTTCTGGGACACGCGTCGCGGCCCGAACGGCGCCTACGTCGTCGTCGTCCGCGCATCCGACCTCGCGGGAAACGTCGGCGAGCGCCGTCAACGGGTGGTCGTCGCGAATTGACCGCAGGCGGCACCCGATGAGCAAACGGTGGCTCGTCGGCATAGCCACGGTCGCCGCTGCCGCCGCGGCCGCGCTGGCGGTCGGCGCGGCTCATCGCGGCGGCGGCTCGGCGGCTCCTCGGCGGCCGCCGCTCCACGCGATCGACGAGCGGGGCCACCTATCGACGTTCCGCCGCTCGTACGAGGACCTCCTCGCAGACAGGGCGGGCCTCGTGCGCCGCCTCGCGATCCCCTACGTCGCCGACGACGGCGCGCGCCGCACCGCGTACGTCGTGCTCCCACGCTGGTACGGACCACGCAGGCACCCGCCGATCCCGCTCGTCATCTCACCCCACGGCCGCGGCGTCTCCGCGGTCGCCAACCTGCGCTTCTGGCGCTCGCTGCCCGCCTTCGGCCCGTTCGCGCTCGTCAGCCCGGAGGGGCAGGGGCGCCGGCTCGTCCTCTACTCGTGGGGCTGGAAGGGGCAGATCGACGATCTCGCCCGCATGCCGAGCATCCTCTCGAGCGCGCTCCCGTGGCTGCGCATCGACCGCAAGCGGATCTACGCGGTGGGCAGCAGCATGGGGGGCCAGGAGACCCTCCTGCTCGTCGCCCGCCACCCGACGCTCCTCGCCGGAGCGGTAGCGCTCGACTCGGCCACCGACATGGCGGCGCGCTATCGCGCCTTCGCGCGGCTGCCCGGAGGCGTCCGGCTGCAGCGGCTCGCGCGCGAGGAGATCGGGGGGACGCCGTGGAGCGTGCCGCGCGCCTACGCGGAACGAAGCCCTTCCTCGTGGGCGGCGGATATCGCGCGCTCGGGCGTGCCGCTGCAGATCTGGTGGAGCACGCGCGATCGGATCGTGACGGGCCAGAAGGACGAGTCGGGGCGCCTCTTCCGCGCGATCGAGCGCGCACGTCCGCGCGCCCCCGTGACCCAGTACGTCGGCGCGTGGGCGCACAGCAGGGAGTTCCATGATACCGCCAGGCTGCCCCTCGCGCTCGTCCGCCTCCATCTCATCGAGCTGAGCGAGGAGCCCCCTGCGGGCGCTCTTCCGTGAACGCGGGCATCGGCCGGCACCCCGTCAGCGGTCGGCGAGCTCGCTCACGCACACCGAGCGCAGTCCCGCCCGCTCGGCGCGATCGAGGATCGAGGGAAGCGCCGCGACCGTCTGCTCTCTCGAGGCGCCGCCGCCAGACCCGTCGCCGTCGTGGAGGAGGATGACGGCGCCGGGAGCGAGGAGATCGACGACGCGGCCGGCGATGACCTGCGAGCCCGGCCGCGAGGTGTCGAAGACCGCGCCGTCCCAGGCGCAGACCTGGTATCCCCGCCGCTGCACGGTGCGCACGAGCCACGGGCTGCGCACCCCGTGCGGGGCCCGGAAGAGCCGCGCCGGCGGTGACCCGGTCGCGGCACGGACCGCGTGCTCCGTTCGTGCCAGCTGGCGGCGCACCTCGCGCGGCGGCGCGAATGCGAGAAGCCGATGGTCGTCTCCGTGGCTTGCGAGCTCGTGGCCGTCGTCGAGGAGGGCGCAGGCGAGCTCCGGGTACTGCTCGACGGCGCGGCCGAGAACGAAGAACGTCGCCCGGTGCCCGCGGTCGGCCAGGATGCGGCTGATGCGCGGCGTGAAGCGCGGGTCGGGGCCGTCGTCGAAGGTGAGGGCGAACAGGCCCGCGTCGCGGCGCATCCGCGCAACACGGCCGAAGAGGGACGAGCGCTCGCTGAACGTGCCGCCGAGGTAGGCCCCTGCGAGCGCCGCCGCCGCGAGCGACGCCCGTCCGCGGCGAGCCCGGGCCGCGTCGAGCGCCGCGCCGGCCGCGACGATCCCGGCCGCGACGGCGCCACACCCGGCCCACGTCTGTCGCTTGTCCACCGTGTCAGGCCGCGACCGGCACGGGAGCCGCGGGCACGCGCTCGGCCTCGCCTTCCAGGAGACCCTCGTACAGGCCCTCGAGGCGCTCGGCGACGAGCTGCCAGGAGAAGGACGCGAGCGCACGCGCGCGGCCGGCCGCCCCCATGCGGGCGGCGAGAGCCGGGTCGTCGAGCAGCATCCCGAGCGCCGCCGCGAATCCCGCCTCGTCGTCGGCGCGGTCGACCATGACACCGTCGACGCCGTCGCGCATCACGAGCTCGAAGCCGGGCAGGCGGCTCGCGACGACCGGGAGCCCCGCGCTCATCCCCTCGAGCACGACCATCCCGAACGAGGCGAGGCTGCACGGGGTGCAGAGGATCTCGGCGCTCGCCAGATACCGGGGCCGGAGGCGGTTCACGCGTCCGGCGAAGATCACCTCGCCACGCAGCCCGTCCGGCACCATCCGCTCGACGAGCGGGCGCAGCGGGCCGTCGCCGACGACGACGAGCTGCACGTCGTCGCGCGCCCGACGCAGCTCGCTGAAGGCGCCGATCATGTGCTTGACGCCGTTGCGCGGGTCGAAGCGGCCCACGAACACGATCGTCCGCTTCTGCGCGAGCGCGGCGATCGGCTCGGCGTCCGGCGAGAAGAAGGCGGTGTCGATCCCGTTCGGGATCGTCGTGAAGGCGATCTCGGGGAAGTGCGGCTGCATCGATTCGATCACGGCGTCCGAGACGCTGATGCTCGCGTCGAGGCGGCGGAACACGCGGCGCAGCGGCCTGCTCGACGCCCGCAGCAGGCGGTAGCCGCCCGGGACGACGCTGTGGAAGGTGCCGACGGTGACGGGGGCGCGCGACCTTCTGATCGCGGTCAGCGGCAGCATCCACCCGAACGGGTTGTGCACGTGCAGGACGTCGAAGGGCCGCTGCCGGAACAGCCGCTCGAGCGCGTACGGCAGCCCCGCGCCCAGCGTCACGAGCGTCTCCGAGCCGTTGACGTAGAACGGGAACGCCGTGCCGGCGTTCACCACCTCGAATGCACGCGCAGGCAGGTCGTCCCCGTCGACCGTCCGCGGGGTGACGGCGAGGCGGGGCGTGATCACGGTGACCTCGTGTCCCCGCCGCGTGAGCTCCGTCGCCTGGCCGTGGACGTGCTCGGTGATCCCGCCGAGCTGCGGGTAGTAGTAGTCGCTGACGATCGCGATCTTCATGCAGCCGACCGTAGGTGCGCCGATCTGACCGTCGCCTGAACGCGGGTCAGGGCCGGCCCGGACAGCCGCCGGCGCCACGCGCGCGGACGCGTCATCGCGTGATCCCGGTGTGCCCGAGCGAGAAGCGGCCGGGCTGGGGCCATACGGAGACGCCGTGCGGCCCGGCTCCGACCCTGATGCGCCGGAGCAGCCGACCGGTACGGGTGGCGATCGCGTAGATCTCGCCGTCGTAGCGCCCCGAGAGCCACAAGACGCTCCCGTCGGCGGACACGCCGCCCATGTCCGGGCTGCCGCCGCTGATGCGCCAGGTCGCGACGACCCTGCGCGAGGCGAAGTCGACGACGGAGACGCTGCCCGCGTCCCGGTTGGAGACATAGAGGAAGCGCGCGTCCCGGCTCGGGTAGAGGCCGTGGGCACCCCGGCCGGTCGGCAGGAATCCGAGCGTCCGCAGCGGCGCGCCCGACACCTCCCACACGCCGCCGGCGCGCGCGTCGGCGACGTAGAAGATCGTGCCGTCGGGCGACAGCTTCACGTCCTGGGGCTTGCCGCTGCCGTCGCCGAGCGCGAGCGTGCCGACGACGCGCTGCCGCCGCACGTCGACCTCGACCATCTCGCCGGAGAACTCGCAGCTCGCGAGCAGGTAGCGGCCGTCGGCCGAGAAGTCCATGTGGTCGACCCCCCTGCACGGCACGGCGAGGGAGTGGCGAAGCCGGAAGGTGTGCGGGTCGCGGAAGTCGAGGCGCGCGTTCCGCTCGGCGACGACGATCGCGTACCTCCCGTCGGGCGTGAAGTACATGTTGTACGGATCGGTGACGGGGATGGGCTTGCCGGGACGGGAGGTGCGGGGGTCGATCGGCGTCAGGCTGTTGCCGGCGTCGTCGAGGACGTACAGCGTCTTCATGTCCCATGCGGGCGTGACGTGTTGCGGTAGCGCGCCGACCGCGAAATGGCGCACGATGCGGAACGTCTGCGGGTCGATCACGTCGACCGTGTTGGCGAGGCTGTTCGGGACGTAGATGCGGGCAGGCATCCGGCGCGTCACGGCACTCAACATCGATCGGCCCGTGTGTGCGTAGACGCCGGCCGCGGCCCCCTCCGCGCGGCCCGCCGCCGCGCCGGCCGGCCGCGAGCCTGCGGCGACCGACAGCGCGAGCACGTCGGTCACGGCGCCTGTGCCGCTCCTGCCCCCGGCGACGACGATGCGGCCGGGCAAGGAGACGGCGGTGAGGTCGGAGAGCGCGCGCGGGAGGCGGCCTGCGCCGCGCACCCTGCCGCTCACGGCGTCGACGGAGACGATGCGGTCGCTGGCAGTACCGGCGCTGCTGCCCCGCCCTCCGATGACGAAGGCGAGCCCTGCGAGCGAGGCAGCGGCCGCGTGCGTGGTGGCGGCCGGGAGCGCCTCCGCCTTCGCGATCCTGCCGGTCGCGGGATCGAACGTGTAGACGGCACGGCTGGCGGCGCCCGTGGGCACGGAGCCGCCCGCGATGACGACCCGGCCGCCGGCGGCCGACACCGCCGCGTAGCGCAGCGCGGTCGGGAGGTGCGCGACGACGCGCGCAGGGCGCCCCGGTCGCCAGGCGACGATCGTGTCCAGCCACGCTCGCCCGGTGTACCCGCCCACGACGTATGCCGTTCCCGCCAGCGCCGCCGCCGCGCTGTCCGAGCTCGGGGCCGGAAGCCGTCCCACGACGGTCGTCGACGACGGGTGCCCGGGAGCGACGCGGACGATCTCGTCGATCTGGGCGACGCCGTTGCCGCCGCCGAAGAGATACACGCGGCCGCCGAGCGCGACGGCGGCCGCATCGTGGCGGGCTCCGGGCAGCCGGCCCACGACGCGCGGTCCGGAGCGGGCGATCGCGATCACCGCGTCGGTCGAGGCGTCCGCGGCGGTGAGCCCGCCGGCGACGACCGGGACGGCGCCCGCGGCCGCTCCGGCAGCATCCTGGAGAGGGCTGCCCAGGACAGCGAGCGGCTCGCTCCGCAGGACCAGGGCGCCGCCGCTCGCCCGCAAGGCGCCGACCGCGGCACCGGCGCCGCTCGCGGGAGCCGGTCGACGCGGGAAACCGGCCGCAGACGGAGCTCGCGGCGTGCGAGATCGGCCTTCGATCGCGAGGCCCACGACGAGAAGGGACACGACGCCGAGGGCTGCGGCCAGCGCGAGCCGGCGCAGGGAACGGCGCCGCCGCGACGCGGCCCGGCGGGCAACGGGATGCGAGGTCACCGCACGGCCGCCGGCGCCCCGCCTGCACAGGCCGCCGCATCCGCTCGCTCGGTCGAGGTTCGATCCCGCATCGCACACGACGCTACTCGGGCGCATCTGACAAGCACCTGAACGCCGCGGACGGCGGGGACGCGTTTCATCTCCGTCTCACGACCGTCTTCTACGTTCAGGGCGCATCGCAGATCAGACCCCGACACGAAGGAGATGACGATGCGCAACAAGCTCACCAAGATCATCGCGGGATTCGCGGCGCTCGCCGCACTCGCGCTCGGCGGAGCAGCGCTGGCATCCGCCGGCCAGGGAACGCCGAACCCGGTCACGCCGGCGACGACGCAGGCGAGCGCCGAGTCGAACGGCGGCGCGAGCGCCGCCGACACCGACTCGATCCAGGACCAGAGCGGCAAGGACGACGCGACCGAGCAGGCCGGCAGCGAGCAGGCCGGCAGCGAGCAGAGCTCGGGCTCGGAGCAGGCCGAGTCCGGCAGCGAGGTCGCGGGCAACGACGGTCCCGGCGGCCACGCCGACGAGCCCGGCAACCCGAACGCCGACCACCAGTTCGAGGGGCAGGAGTAGCGGGCCCGGACAGCGCGAGCAACGGCGTGCGGCCCCGGCGGTTCCGGGGCCGCACGCCGTTTCGCGACCGTCTGCCGGGAGACGGCAGCGGCCGTTCAGGAGCGATTCAGGCAGACCACGTCACGCTGCGACGACGGTGAGAAGCGAAACTGTCCACTCGCGGCCCGTCCGCGCGCCCGGCCGCCGTCCCGCGACCGCCGGGTGAGCGGGCAGGCGGTCGACCGCACGCCCTCCCGGAAGCGGCGCCCGCGGGCTCTGCGCGCGGCGCTGCTCGCGGTCGCCGCCGCCGCATTCGTCGCACCGGGGCTGCTCGGCCTCGTGCGCTACCTCGACAACTACTGGCTGTACCGGGGCTATCCGCCGCCGAAGGACCCCGCCTTCGTCGACCGGGCCGGAACGACGCAGACGATCGCGGTCGCGAGCCCCGCGCTCGGAGGCAGACGGCAGACGGTGATCGTCTACCTGCCGCCGGGCTACGCGCGGCATGCGGCCACGCGCTACCCGGTCTTCTACCTCCTGCACGGCTTTCCCGGACGCCCGGCCGCGTTCCTGCAGACCGTGCGCCTCGGCGTCGTCGAGGACATCCTGCTCGCGAAGAGGAAGGCCCGGCCGCTCATCCTCGTGATGCCGTTCGGCTCGACCGGCACGTTCACCGACAAGGAATGGGCAAACGGCGTGAGAGCCGGCGAGGGCTGGGAGACGTTCGTCGCCCGCGACCTCGTGCGCGCGATCGACGCCCGCTACCGGACGGTGCGAAGCGGCGGCGGACGCGCGCTCGGCGGTCTCTCCGAGGGAGGCTACGGAGCCGTCAACATCGGCCTCCACCACCCCGGCCGCTTCCGCGTGCTCGAGAGCTGGTCCGGCTACATGCTCGCCGACAGGGCGCGTTCGATCTTCGGCACCGACCCGCGGCGGCTCGCCCACAACAGCCCGCTGCTCGAGCTCCCGGGACGCGCCGCCGCGCTGCGCCGCGCGCACACCTTCGTGTGGTTCTACTCGGGTCGCCGCGACAAGCTGCGCGTGCAGAACGCCGCGTTCGCCTCCGCGCTCGCCCGCGCCCGCATCCCCCACCGCTTCTTCCTCGTCTCCGGCGGGCACAACTGGTCGCTGTGGCGCGGCAACGCATCGCTCGCCTTCCTGGCAGCATCGAGGAGGCTTGCCCGTGGCTAGGCGCGCCGCGCGCGGAGCGGCTCTCGCAGGCGCGGTTCTCACCGGGCTCGTCGTCGCCGCCGCCGCCTCGGGCTGGCTGTACCTGGTCCAGCCGAGCGGACCGGTGCCGGGGCCGCCGCTGCCGGACGCTCTCCCGCTCGACGAGCTGTCGCGGCGCTCGGCCGTACCGCTGCTCGTCTTCGTCGCGGTCTGGTCGGCGGCCGCGCTGCTGCTCGGGCTGCTCGCACGGCTCGTGCGCGCCAGGCGCCTGACGGCGGCGCTCCTGCTCGCGCTCGGCGCCGGATCGTTCGCGTACCTGACGACGGGCGTGTCGCTGCTCGTCGTCCGCCAGGTGCCGGCGCTCGACGCGTTCCACGCCGCGGCGCGCCTGCCGGCCGTCTACCTGCCGGCGGGCCTGGCGGGTCTCGGCGGCGCGCTGCTCGGGCGCCGGGGTGGGCGCGACGGGGAGGGGGAGCTGGCGCCGTTCACGCTGGCTGCGCTCGTCGCGCTCGCGGGTGCGTTCGACATGTTCGTCGCGATCTTCCCGGAGTACGAGTCGTCGCTGGTCGAGCAGCTGGCGCCCCTCCCCGTGCCGGGGGTCGGCGCCCTGCTCGTGGCGCCGGTCGGGCTCGGGCTGCTGGTGATCGCGCGCGGGCTGGCGCGGCGCAAGCGCCGCGCCTGGCAGCTCGCAGTGCTCCTCCTCGGCGGCTCGGCGATCCTGCACCTCGTGCACGGCGCCCACTACGGCGCGGCGGCGAGCGCCCTCGTCGCGCTCGCGCTCGTCGCACGCCGGCAGGACTTCCACGTGCGCGGGGATCCCGGCGCGGACACCCGCATCGTGGCCCGCACACTCCTGTTCGCGGCCCTGATCTACGGATACGGCGCCGCGGCACTGTGGGTGAACCGGCTCACCGCCGACCAGCCGTTCTCCGCCGGCTTTGCCCTGCGCGAGACGACCGCGGCGCTGCTCGGCCTCAGGCTGCGCGGCTCCGCGCACCTGTCCGGCACCTTCGGCCAGTGGTTCCCGCTCTCCATCCTCGGCCTCGGCTTGACGGCGGCGGCGATCGTCCTGCTCGGCTGGCTTGCGCCGTGGCGCTATCGCCTGCGCCAGGATGCGCGGGAGCGCGAGCTGGCCCGCCGCCTCGTCGCCGAATGGGGGGCGGACACGCTCGCGCCGTTCGCGCTGCGCGCCGACAAGTCGTACTTCTTCGACGACGAGGAGCGCGCGTTCCTGGCCTACACGGTCGTTGGCGGCGTCGCCATCGTCGCGGGCGACCCCGTGGGCGCGGCGGCGGCGCTCGACGGTCTCGTCAGCCGCTTCATCGCCTTCGCCCACGCGCGCGACTGGCGCATCGCCATACTCGGCGCCTCCGAGACCTGGCTCGATCTCTACCGCGCCCACGGCCTCCAGTCCCTCTACCACGGGGACGAGGCCGTCGTCGACACGGCCTCGTTCTCGCTCGAGGGCCGGCAGATCCGGAAGGTGCGCCAGTCGGTCACCCGGCTGAAGGCGGCCGGCTACCGGGTCGACGTTTTGCGCCCGCGCGCGATCGGGGACGCGCTGCGAGCCGAGCTGGAGGCGATCGCCCGCGCCTGGCGCGGCGACCAGCCCGAGAAGGGCTTCGTGATGGCGATCGACGCGCTCTTCCGGCTCGAGGACGAGGAGGCGGTGTTCGTGATCGGGCGCGCCGCCGACGGCACGCCCGCGGGCTTCCTCCACTTCGCGGTGTCGCGGGCGGGCTCCGCGCTGTCGCTCTCGTCGATGCCGCGGCTGCGGACGACGCCGAACGGGTTCAACGAGTGGCTCGTCTGCGAGGCGATCGCCTGGGCGCGGGAGCACGGCTTCGAGCGCGTGTCGCTCAACTTCGCCCCGTTTGCGGCGCTGCTCGCGCCCGAAGCCGAGCTGTCGCGCGTGCAGCAGGTGCAGCGCCGCGCCCTGCTCGCGCTCAAGGGCCACTTCCAGCTCGACAACCTGCTCCTCTTCAACCGCAAGTTCCTTCCGGGCTGGGAGCGGCGCTTCGTCGTCTACGAGCACCGTCGCGACCTGCCACGCGTCGGACTCGCCGCGCTCGCGGCGGAGGCGTACCTGCCGCTCAGCGGACGGCAGCGGAGATGACGGCGACGCTCGCCGCCGGGCTCGTGCTCGCGTTCGCCTCGGCCGCGGCGCTCAACTGGGGCTACCTCGCCCAGCACGGTGAGACGGCGCGGCTGCCGCCGCTCTCGCTTCGCCGCCCGCTGCTCTCGCTGCGCTCGCTCTTCACGAGCCTGCGCTGGCTGGCCGGCTTCCTCGCCGGTATCGGCGGCTGGGTGCTGTACGTCGCCGCGCTCGCGCTGGCGCCGCTCTCGCTCGTCCAGGCGGCGTCGGCGGGCGGCATCGGCCTGCTCGCGCTGCTCGTGTGGAAGACGACCGCAACGCCTCTCGCGCGCCGTGAATGGGCCGGCGTCGGCGTCGCCACGGCGGGGCTGGCGCTGCTCGGGGTCTCGCTCGCGGGCGAGCGCAAGAGCGGCGGCCACGGCTCCTGGCTCGTCGTCGCCGCCTGGATGGCGCTCTCGCTCGCCGCCGCGGCGCTCGCCGCGAGCCCGGCGACCCGCCGGCTCGCCGCAGGCGCCGGCCTCGGCATCGCGGCCGGCGTTCTCTACGCGGCAGGCGACGTCGGCACCAAGGCGGCCGTCGCGGGAGGCCCGTGGCTCCTCTTCGTCCCGGCGCTGCTCGCCTGCCACGGGCTCGCCTTCGTCGCGCTCCAGCTCGGCTTCCAGCGCGGCGGGGCACTCGCGACGGCCGGCGTGGCGACGCTGTTCACGAACGCGCTGCCCATCCTCGCCGGGCTGATCGTCTACCACGAGCCGCTGCCCGCCGGACTGCTCGGTGCGCTCCGTCTGCTCTCCTTCGCCGCGGTGATCGCGGGCGCGGCCGTGCTCGCGCGCGGCGGCTCGACACCCGGGGAGACGGCCCCGGGGATCCGCGCAGCGCAGCAGAGCATGCTCGGGGTGCTGCGGGGCGAGCTCGGGTCACCGCCGGCGTGACCCGCACTCCGCGTCGACCAGGCGCCCTCGCCCGCGATCGCGAAGCGATCTCACGGGGGCGCGCCGGCCGCGCCGCCGTGCTCGCAGCCATCGTGGTCGCCGCGGCTCTCGCGGCCGCGGCGACACTGGTGCGCGACGCGCGCGGCCGCGAAGCCGACCTGGCGATCAGGGAACGGACGCTTCGCTCGCATGCGCTCGGGATGACGCTCCGGTTCGCCGTCTCCCTCCCTCCCGGCTACGACGGCGGCGGGCGCTATCCGGTCATCTACTTCCTGCACGGGCTCCCCGCTTCCGCATCCGCCTTCCGCGACATCGGGTTCGTCCGCAGGGCGCTGGAGCAGGTCGGGGGGCGTGCCATCGTCGTCGCCCCGCAGGCCGCCCGCGACGGCGACTCCGATCCCGAGTACATCGACTGGGGCGAGGGACGCAACTGGGAGACGGCGATCGCACGCGAAATCCCCGCCTACGTCGACCGCCACTTCAGGACGATCCCGAATCGGCGCGGACGCGCGCTCGTCGGCATCTCCGCCGGCGGCTACGGCGCCATGCTGATCGGACTCCACCATCTGGACACCTTCTCGGTGATCGAGTCGTGGAGCGGCTACCACCGACCCACCGACCCGGACGGCACCAGCGTCCTCGACCTCGGATCGCCGGCCGCGAACGCCCGCGCGAGCGCCCACGCGCTCGTCGGAACGCTCCGCCGCTCCGCCGCTCGCCGACCGCTGCTCCTCGGCTTCTACGTCGGGAGGCGGGACTCGCGCTTCCGGCGTGACAACGTCCTCCTCGACGCGGAGTTGCGCGCCGCCCGCGTGCCGCACATGTTCCGGCTCTACGGCGGCGGGCACGACCAGGCCCTGTGGTCTGCCCGCGCGGGCGAATGGCTGGGGCGCGCGCTTGCGGCGCTGGCACCCGCCGTCGACGGCGCCGCCGCTACGACCCCGGCGTCGACTCCTCCCGATCTCTCGCGGCCGGCTCTCCTGCCCGGGCGACCGTGACTAGCCGCGGTCTCCGCGGCCGTCCCGGCCGAGAGCGAGCCATAGCGGCTGCACGATCGGGTCGGTCACGCGCTCGACGACGCTCACGATCCGCACCGCGAGAGGACGCCCGGCGCGCACGACGACGGCCGCGCATGCGGTCCCGACGAGCGCGGCCGCGACCACGTCGGCCGGGTAGTGCACGCCCGTGAGGACTCGCCCCACCGAGACGGCCACCGCGGCCGCGAGGAAGAGCGAGCCGACGGCGCGGTCGAACAGCAGCACCGCGACGGCGATCGCGAACGCGGCGCTCGCATGGTCGCTCGGGAACGAGGGGTCGCCCGAGCGGCTCCCCCACACGGCCGCGTCGGGGTGGGAGGCGAACGGTCGATCCCGGAACCAGACCTGCGCGACGAGCTGGTTGAAAAGGAGCGCAAGCCCTGCGGAGGCGAGGGCCGAGGTGCACGCCAGCTTCCACTTCCGCGCGGTGCCCGGCCGCGAGCCGAGCCAGAGGGCGAGCGTCGCGATCGCAAACAGCGGAATCGCCCACGACTCGACGCTTGCGGCAACGCGCCCGATCCAGGAGTGCGCGGCGACGAACTCGTTGACGGCGTGATAGAGGCGGTAGTCCATGCGGAGATCTCCCGGTCGTCTCGAGGCTCGTTCGCCGCGGGTACGCGGGACATCAGGCCTGCGCCTCCACCGTAGCCGCCGTGCGACCGGGAGGTATCGCCCTCGGCACACGTGTTCAGGTTCCGTTCAGGTCGCCGACGGGTACGCTCGGCGGGTGCCCGGCGGTCGTGTCCAGACATGACGAGCGACCTCTTCCTCGTCGCCGGCGCAGCACTCGCGAGCGCGGTCGAGATGGTCGAGGCGATGACGATCGTGCTCGCGCTCGGGACGACCAGGGGCTGGCGCTGGCCGCTCGTGGGCTCGGCTGCCGCGCTCGTCCTGCTCTCGGTGATCGTCGCGGCGCTGGGGCCCGCCCTGGCCGGGATCCCGATCGGCGCACTGCGGCTCGTCGTGGGCTCTCTCCTCCTCCTGTTCGGCCTGCAGTGGCTGCGCAAGGCGATCCTCAGGGCCGCAGGTCGCAAGGCCCTCCACGACGAGGTCGCCGTGTTCGCCGCCGAGACGGCACGTGCTCGCGCCGCGGGCCGCGCCGCGGCCACCGACTGGTACTCGCTGGTGCTGTCGTTCAAGTCGGTGCTCCTCGAAGGGCTCGAGGTGGCGTTCATCGTCCTGACGCTCGGCACCGCTCAGGGCAAGACGGCGCTCGCCGCCGGCGGAGCGGCCGTCGCGCTCGTCGTCGTCGGCGTGACCGGGCTCGCTCTCAGGGCTCCGCTGAGCCGCGTGCCGGAGAACGCGCTCAAGTTCACCGTCGGCATCTTGCTCACCTCCTTCGGCGTCTTCTGGTCGGCGGAGGGAGCGGGCGCCGACTGGCCGGGCGGCGACATCGCCCTGATCGCGCTCATCGCCGTGACGCTCGGCTGGTCGGCCCTGATGGTGCGCGCGTTGCGGGCGCCGGGCGGCGCCTCGCGGGCCGAGGCCCTCCCGTGAGCCGCCTGTTGCGCTCCATCGTCGAGTTCGTCGTCGGGGACGATCCGGGGCTCGCGCTGGGCGTCGCCGCCGCCCTGGCGGTTACCGCAGGGCTGTCGGCGGGCGGTATCCCGGCCTGGTGGGTGCTCCCCGTGGCAGTGCCGTGCCTGCTCGCGTGGTCGCTGCGCCGCCTCTCGCGACGCACCGGCGCCGGCGTGTCGTCGCCACCGTAGCGAGCTGTCGCCGGGGAGAGGTCAGGCGACCGGCAGCCGCACGACGAAGCGGCCTCCGGCGCCGTCGTGCTCGGCGCTGATCTCGCCCCCGGCACTGCGCGCGAGACGCTGCGCGAGAGCCAGGCCGAGCCCGGCCCCGCCCGGCTCGGCTGCGGCCGCCGATCCGCGCACGCCCGGCTCGAAGATGCGCTCGCGCTCGTCCGCGCCGACGCCGTCCCCGTCGTCGACGACGCTGACCAGCACGGTGGCGCCGTTGCGCAGCACCTCGACCGAGACGGAGCTGCGGCCGTAGCGGACGGCGTTGTCGAGCAGGGGCTGGATGATGCGCTCGACCAACCCGTCCTCGATCGCGACGCGGACGGGAGCGTCCGGGAGCGCGAGCGTGATGCGGACACCGCCGGCGTCGGCGCCGTCCTGCACGGAGGCGACCGCGGCACGGACGCCGTCGCGGGCATCGCTCGTCGTCCGCGTCAGGCCGGCATCCTGCCGGGCTGCGGACACGAGCGCCTCGACCGTGCGTGTCATCTGCTCGGCGCTGCGGCGCACCGCCTCGAGGCTGGCGCGGTAGTCGTCGCCGCTGCGCTCCCGGCGCAGGGCCAGCTCCGTCTCGGCGGCGATCTTCGCGAGCGGCGTCCGCAGCTCGTGGGAGAGCTCCGCCGTGAAGCGCTGCTCGTGCCGGAGGCTCGCCGCGAGACGCTCGAGCAGCGCGTCGAGCGTGCAGGCGAGCCGCGTGAGCTCGTCGTACGGCTCACCGAGGCCGAAGCGCCGGTCGAGATCGTGGTCGCTCCATGCCGCCGCGTCCTTCGTCATCAGGGAGACGGGGAGCAGCGCCCTGCCGAGGATCCAGCGCGTCAGCACGGTCACGGCGGCGAGCAGCGCGACCGCCAGGGCCACCGAGCCGACGAGCGCGATCGTCTCCGTCTCGTCGTAGGGATGGAGCGGGACGCCGGCGACGACCGTGCCGACCCGCTTTCCCTGCTGGAGGACGGGAAGCGCGTACAGCCGCATCGTCTCGTTCACGCGCAGCGCCCGCTCCGGCCCCCCGGCGAGCGAGGCAGCGGCGGCCGTGATCGAGTGGGCGATGCGCGGCGTCTCGATCGCCGTCGTGCCGGCGAACACCCACACGGGGCTCCCGAGCGCCGCTCCTTCGTCCGGCCCCTCGGGCACGACGAGCTTGCCGTCGACCACCTTGAGCGAGGAGATCTCCGCCACGGCCTGCGCCTTCGCGAGCGCGATCGCGCTGTCCGAGAGGCGCTGGCCGAGCAGCAGGTTGAACGCCGCCACGCCGATCGCGAGAGCGAGCGCGACGGCGCCGACCACGGCGAGGAGCAGGCGCGTTCGGACACCGAGGCGGAGCCGCGGCCTCATCGCAACGAGTAGCCGACTCCGTGCACCGTCGCGATCTCGGGCGCAGCGGGAAGCGCCGCCAGCTTGCGCCGCAGACGTGCGATGTACACGTCGAGGGTGTTGTCGTGGACGATCGCCCCGTGCGGCCAGGCAGCCTCGACGAGCTGCCGGCGTCGCACCGCGTCTCCCGGCGTGGAGGCCAGGCGGGCGAGGATGCGGAACTCCGTCGGCGTCAGCTCGGCCGTCCCGCCGCCACAGGAAACCGCGTGGGTGCCGGGGTCGAGCCGCAGCCCGCCGACCTCGAGCGAGAGGTCGGCGCCGCCTCTCCTCATCAGCGCGCGCAGCCGTGCGACGAGCTCCGCGAATGCGAACGGCTTCGTCAGGTAGTCGTCGCCGCCGGCGGCGAATCCGGAGAGCCGGTCGGGCAGCGCGTCGCGGGCCGTGAGGAAGATGACCGGCGCCGCGGATCCCTGCGCGCGCAGCGCCTGCACCACATCCCGGCCGTCCGCGTCGGGGAGCCCGATGTCGACGACCAGCGCGGAGAGCCCTTCGGGAGGGAGCCGTGCGAGCAGCTCGGCGGCGCTTCCCACGGCCGTGACGGTGAAGCCTTCCTCGCGCAGGCCCCGCGTCAACAGCACGCGGAGCTCGGCGTCGTCCTCGAGCACGATCACGTGAGGGTCGATCACGTCCCGGGCAGTATCGCGCTGCGACGACGCCTCGGGTGCCGCCAGCGGGTGCATCGCCGGCGCCTGCCCTCCCGTCACAGGTCGCGCAGGACGGAGACGGCGGGCCTGCGGACGGAGCGGATCGCCGCCGCTCCGGCCGCCGCCACGGCGGCGAGCGCGACCGCGGCGACGCCGATCAGGTAGCCCCACGGGACGGCGAGGCCGGTCGGCGGAGGGTCGAAGACGCCGGTGAGCACCTTCACGAGCATGACCGCGAGCGCGGCGGCACCCGCCGCGCCGAGGATGAGCCCGCCGAGGGTGACGTAGGCGGTCTCGCTCCAGATGAAGCTGCCGAGCTGGCGCTGGCTCGCGCCGAGCGCCTGCGCGATCGCGAACGTGCGGCGGCGCTCGGCGAGCCCGAGCCAGAGCAGGAGCCCGGTCGCCGCCGCGGCGAGCACGAGCGCGAAGCCGAGCTCGACGCGCGTGAGCCCGGCGAGCTCCACGGACGTGATGCTGCCGGCGATCTTGCGCCGCTTGCTCGTGATGTCGCTCACGAGCGCGCTCGTGCCGACCTGCGCGGCGACGCGCCTGGCAACCTGGTCGGGCGGCGTGTCGCCCGTCTGGATGAGGAAGGTTCCGACGGCGTTCGAGCCCGTGGCCTTCGCGACGTAGCTCGCGTTCGCGACGAAGAAGCTGTCGCTCGGCGCCGACGGGAACTCCAGCGCGACGCCAGCGTAGGTGAACGGCACCGGGATCGACTTCTTCGTGCGCCCGTCCTGGATGCGCAGGTTGACCCGGTCGCCGGGCCTGAGCTGGTAGTCGGTGGCGGCTTCCTGGCTGACGAGGATCGCGTCGGGCTTCGCGGCGAGCCGCGCGAACAGCTCCTTCGCCGTGCCGCCGCGGAAGAACGAGTCCTGCAAGCGCCCGTTCCCGACGATCGTCGCCGGGTTGACGCCGTAGAGATCCTGCAGGTCGGCGCCGATGTAGGCGAAGCGATGTTGCAACGGCTCGACGACCTTGACACCGGGGATGCCTGCGAACCGCGCCGCCGCCGCAGGGCCGACGCGGACGCCCGGCGATTCGGTGACGACGACGTCGGCGCCCTTGCTGAGCCGCGCGTCGACCTCGGCCTGCTGCTTGTAGGTGGCGTTGAACGCGGCGGTCGAGGCGGCGAACGCCACCGTCAGCGCGACGAGCGTGAGGGCGCCGGCGAGTTGCCTGCGCTGGCGCGTCATCGTCGCCGCCACCGTACGGGCGAGGCTCCCGGACAGCGGGCTCACGAGCCGCCGCAGCAGGCCGCCGCCCCGCCGCAGGAACAGGTCCGCGAGCCGCCAGCTGAGCAGCCCGATGCCGATCCAGAGGAGGATCGGGGCGAGGAACGAGTAGTAGTCGACCGAGACCTGCGGCGTGCCCTCGACCGCGAGCACGAGCTTGTAGCCGTTGCTGCCCGTGCGCCAGAAGACGAACGCGGAGCCGGCGAGCGCGAGCACGTCGATCCAGAGCCGCGCCCACAGCGGCGACCGGGCGCGGCCGACGACGCGGCGCGCGGCGCTGACCGTGAGGGAGCGCGCATCGCGCCACGCCGGCAGCGCGATCGCCGCCGCCGAGACGAGCACCCCGGCCAGGATCGCTCCCACGCTCCACACGATCGAGTCGCGCGTGGTCGCACCGAAGCCGTTCGACCCGAACGCGAGCTTGCCGATCGCGAAGGCGCCGACGAGCCCGAGCGCGCCGCCGACGAGGGCGACGAGCATGGTCTCGGAGAGGGCGAGGCGAAGAAGGTCGCGCGCGGTTGCCCCCCGGGTGCGCAGCAGCGCCTGCTCGCGGCGGCGGCGATCGGCGCCCGCACCCGCGACGGACGCCGTCACGAGACCCGCGAGGATCGCGCCCGGCAGGCCGAGGAAGAGGAACACGATGCGCGCGTAGAGGCTGTCCGAGCGCGCCTTCGAGAGCGCATCCGCGAGGTTGTTGCCGACGAGGCCCGTGCCCTGGAGCTGCGTCTCGAGGTTGCGTCCGAGCCCGCCGACGCGGACGTACGCGCTCGTGGGGTCGCGCGGCAGCCCCGCATGGTCGATGTTCGCGTGGATCTGGGTGCGGACGAGATCCGGGCGAACGGCGGCGAGCGGGTCGAACAGCGCGTGCCAGCGCTCGAGCGGCAGGAACAGCACGTTGTCGGGCGGCGGCGGCTGCCTGGCGCCGGGGGGCGCGCCGACCGTCTGGAAGAGGGCGTCGGCCGCGGGCATGTCGATCACCCCGTCGACGCGCACGCGCACGCTCGGCAGCCCGGCCCGCTGGATCGTGACCGCGTCTCCGAGCCCGACGCCCAGGTTCGCGGCAAGCTGCTGCGCGATGAGGACACCATGCTCGGCACCGATCAGCTGCGTGATCTCGTCCGGGTAGACGGCACGGTAGGCGCTCGGGATTCCGAGCACGAAGCCGGGGCCCGCGCTCGTCGCGGCACCGTGCGAGACGGCGCTGTAGCCGGCCGCGGCGGCGTAGCCGACGGGCAGCGCCGTCGTCACCGGCGGGAAGCTCTTCACCCCGCGCAGGAGCTGCGCGGGGTCGGCCCCGGTCTGCCCTTCCACCTGCCAGTCGAGCGGGACGCGGGAGATCGCGCGCTCGGTCATCGCCGCGCTCGTGCCCGACAGGAACGCCCCGATCGAGGCGAGCAGGGCGACAGCCACCGCGACGCCGGCAGCGGTGGCGACGAGACGCCCCTTGCGACGCGCGAGAAGGCCGCGAACCCAGCTCAGCGGCAGCACGATCTAGCTCCGATCCGTGATCACGACGCCGTCGGCGACGGTCCAGCGTGTCGCGAAGCGGTCGGCGATGGTGTGGTCATGGGTCGCGATCACGAGCGCCGCGGCCGCGGCGTCGGCGGCCTCGAGCAGCACGTCGATCACGTGCGCCCCGTTGCCGCGGTCGAGCTGGCTCGTCGGCTCGTCCGCCAGGATCAGCAGCGGCCGCGACGCGAGCACGCGTGCCACGGCCACGCGCTGCGCCTGCCCGCCCGAGATCTCCTCCGGCAGCTTGTCGGCGAGCTCGGAGAGCTCGAGCCGCGCCAGCGCGGCGCGCGCCTCCTCCAGCGCCTCGTCGCTCGGCGCGCCGGCGAGCTGGCGCGGGAGCGCGACGTTCTCGATCACGCTGAGCGGCGGCAACAGGCTCGGGCCCTGGAAGATCATCGCGAGCGGGCCGGGACGGAGCTCGGAGCGCGACCCGATCCCAGGCCACGAGACGGTTCCGCCGGAGGGGTCTTCGAGGCCGGCCATCAGGTGCAAGAGCGTGCTCTTGCCCGACCCGGACGGGCCGGTCACGGCGATGCGCGCTCCGGGCTCGACGTCACAGACGGTCGGGCGCAGCGCGACCGTCGCCGCGTCGCCTCTGCCGTACGTGCGGGACACCTCGCGGCAGGAGACGAGCGCGGTCATGCCGCCACCCGTCCGTCGACGAGTCGCACGACGCGGCCTGCGGCGGCGGCGACCGCCTCGTTGTGCGTGACGACGACGACGGCGCCACCCTCACGGGCGCGCCGCTGCAGGAGTCCTATCACCTGCCGCGAGGTCTCTCCGTCGATCTCCCCCGTGGGCTCGTCGGCGAGCAGCACGGGGGGGTCGTTGGCGAGAGCCACCGCGAGACCGGCGCGCGCGCTCTCGCCGCCGCTCAACGTCGGCGGATACGCGTGCGCACGCGCCGACAGCCCCACGCTCTCGAGAAGCGCCTCGGCGCGGCGAGCGTCCTGCTTGCCGGCGAGACGCTGCGCCAGCAGGACGTTGGCGGTCACCGTCAGGTGCTGGATCAGGTTGACGCTCTGGAACAGCATCCCGATCGAGCGGGCCCGGAGACGCGTGCGCTCCTGCTCCGGGCGCCGCGAGAGCGGCGTCCCGGCGATACGCACCATGCCGCCGTCGGGCTCGTCGAGACCGGCCAGGCACGCGAGCAGCGTCGACTTGCCCGAGCCCGACGGGCCCGTGATCGCCACGATTTCTCCACCGTCGACCTGGAGCGACACACCGCGTAGCGCCAGCGTCTCGTCGTCGCCCGCGTGGTAGAAGCGGTAGAGATCTCGCGCGTCGAGAGCCGCGGTCATCGCGTCCACGTGAACGAGTCGGTGACGATCTTCCACGGGTCGACGTTGTCCGACCCCCTGGGAGCCTGGAGCGAGAGCACGGCGAGCTTCCCGGCCCGCCAGAACGTGTAGCGCTCGACGTCGTTGGTCACCGTCTTCCCCGTCACGACGTTCGCCTGGCTACGAGCGCGGTAGGTGACGAGGATCGCCGTCCCGGCCGGGCGCTTCACGCTCGTGACCTTCGGCTGGGCGAAGCCCTTCACCGTCGCCCGCAGCTTCGCGAGATCGACCCTCGTGACGGAGGCGACGGTGGGGCGTCTGGCCTCCTTCGAGACGGTGACGCCGATCGAGTTGTACTTGTCGGCGAAGCTCACCTGAGACGCCTTCTGCGTCCGCCGCCAGCCCTCCGGCACCTTGAGCGAGTAGCCGGCGCCGCGGAAGGTGACGTACGCCTGGTTGTCGGGGATGTCACCGGGCGGCCCGGCTTCTGCGTGGGCGGCGACGGGTGCGGCGGCGAGAAGGGTGGCCGCGGCGAGCACGGCGACGAGCGGGGTGCGTCGAATGGTGTGCATGCTGCGACCGTAGGGCGCCGCGCCTGACGGGCGCCTGAACGCGCGAGGACGCTACGGGGTGGGCGCGAGCGCCGGCCGGCGGCGCGCCGCCGGACGCAGGGCGCCGCGGACGTCGGACCGCGACGACACGAGCGCGACGGCGACGGTGCCGACGGCGAGGTCGACGAGCGCCGTCGACGCCTGCATGCCGATGCCGAGCCCGACGGCGGCCGCGACGCTCGCCGTTCCGGCGAGGGCGAAGGCGAGTGCGGCCTGCTGCGTGCCCGCGCCGCCCGGCGCCAGCGGCAGCAGCGCCGCGAGGTTCTGAGCCGCGACCACGAGGAGCACCGCCCACAGCCCTGCACCGAGGTGGAACGCCGTCAGGAACCAGTACACGGCCGCGAGCCGCAGCCCCCATGCGACGAGCTTCCACACGACGACGCCGCGGAAGAAGCGGCGCGGCGAGCGCACGATCGACATCCCGCGCGCCATGCCGGCCGCCGCGCGACGGAGGCGGCGCCGCCCCAGGAACGCGGCGCCGGCGAGCAGGACGGTGACGGCGCCGGCCACCGCCAGGACGGCGGGGTGCGCCGCGACGAGCGCCGTGGGAGCGGCGATCGGGCCGAGCGAGCGGCCCGCGCCGAGCACGGCGGCGATCACGGCGAGCCCGAACACGAGCTCGATCGCCGTCTCGAGCACGATCGTCGACGCGATCGTGGCGACGCTCGAGCCCGGCACGCGCCTGCGCACGATGCCGAGACGCAGGGCTTCACCCACGCGCGCCGGCAGCACCGCGTTCGCGCCGACGGCGCCCGCGAACGCGCCGAGCGTGGTACGGAACCGCACGTCGCGATCGGGATACGCGTGGCTGACGATGGCGTGCCACGACCGGGCCTCGGCCGTGATCTTGGCGAGATGGAGCACGAGCGCGACGGCGAGGGCGCCGAGCGACGCGCCGGCGAGCGTGTGCGCCACGCCGGACACGAGAGCGGGAAGTGTGTGCACGTCGCCCCCGCGTCAGTCCGGCCGCGCGCCCAGCGCAGGCGCGTGACCTGCCGCCGCCGGACGGATCGGTCCGCTCGTGTCCACGGCCGCATCCTGCGCGGCCGCGCCTGACGATCGCCTGAACGCCGCGGCGCCCCGGCGGGTCGATGCTACGTTCCCCCGCATGGCGGAGCTCCCGCATCTCGTCGACGACATGCAGGCGTCGGCGCCACCCGTCGAGCTCGCCCTCTCGCGCGCGGGCGTGACGGGCGTCCACAAGGCGATCAAGATCCGCCGCGGCGACGCGGAGACGATGATGGCCGCCGACGTCGAGTGCACCGTCGACCTCGGGCGCGAGCAGAAGGGCGTGCACATGTCGCGCTTCCCCGAGCTGTTCGACGAGGCGATCGACGAGGCCGTGTTCGGCGAGGCGGGCATCGTCGAGGAGCTGGCGGAGCTGATCGCCCGCCGCATCGTCGAGCGCCAGGGCGCGCTGCGGGCCGAGGTGCGCATCACGGCCCGCTGGCCGATGCGCCGCACGACGCCGGTGACCGGGCTGCCGACGCAGGAGATGGTCTCGCTGATCGGGATCGCGGCCGCGACCGCACAGGGATCGCGCCACGTCGTCGGGGTCGAGGCGACGGGCATCAACGCATGCCCCTGCGCCCAGGGCCTCGTCGCCGGGCGCGCAGCCGAGCGCCTGCAGGAGGCGGGCTTCGACACGGGCGACATCGAGCGCATCCTGCAGCTCGTGCCGATCGCGACGCACAACCAGCGCGGTCGGGGCACGCTGCTCGTCGGCACGAAGCAGCACGTCGACGCGGAGACGCTCGTCCAGCTCGTCGAGGCGTCGATGAGCGCCCCGGTGTTCGAGCTGCTGAAGAGGCCCGACGAGCTGTTCGTCGTCGAGCACGCGCACCTGCAGCCGCGGTTCGTCGAGGATTCCGTGCGCGTGGCGCTGAAGGGCCTGCTCGACCGGGTGCCCGGGCTCGACGACGGCGACTTCGTTCTGTCGCGCCAGGTGAACCTGGAGACGATCCACGATCACGACGTGCTCGCCGAGCGCTGGGGCACGGTCGGCGAGCTGCGCGGAGAGCTCGAGCGTGGAGACGGCGGGCGCCAGACGACGCTCGCGGCGTGGCTCACCGCCTGACGAACAGCGCCCGCGCGACCGTGTCGGCGGACATGGGCACGCGGCACCGGGGCCGCTGACCCGCGCATGCCCCGCTCCAGCGCGCGAACCGCCATCCGGCCGCTGCCAGCGCGCGCACCTCGAGCGCGGCGTAGGACGGCTCCGGGGCGGCGCAGCGCGCGGGGCACGACACGCGGGCGGCGACCACGCGACCTCTGCCGGAGACGGCGACGCTGAGCCGGTAGGTGGGCGGCGCGAACAGGGCCGTCACCGACGTCGCACCGGACAGGGTCGCGAAGCAGGGCCCGCCGCCCGTGCATACCCCGCCCCAGCGGACGAACCGCTGCCCGGCAGCGGGGGTCGCCGTCAGCGCCAGCGCCGAGCCGTCGTCCCAGCTCGTCGTGCACGAGGCGCCGCAGGCGATCCCCGGCACGGCGCTCGCGACCGAGCCGCCGCCGCGGACCACCAGCACCACGGGCACCTGCGCGTCGAGATGGCGCAGCCACTTCGAGTCCCGCATGTCGACCCACGTGCCGCCGTGGGCGTAGTAGTCGTCCCGCCCCACGTCGAGCGCGAACGCCGACAGGTCGGCGGGCTGCGCGTACGGGTAGAGGATGTCGCCGCTCGAGTCGCACGGATGCCCGTCGTCGCCGGGGCACGCATGCGGCGGGCCGGACGCGGGCAGGGCGCCGAACGCATGCAGCAGCTCGTGGGCGGCGACGGGCGCCGCGGAGACGCCGGCGCACGCCCGCACGTAGACGATCGCCAGTCCGGCCCCCGTGAACGACCCGCCCCCCTGACCGCACAGGTTGGCGTCGGCGGCCGGCACGTCGAGGTAGACGAGCACCTTGACGTCGTCGGGGCTGCCGCCGAGCGTCGCCGCCGCCGCCTCGACGGCGTCGAAGGTCGAGGCGCCGTCGAGCAACGCCGCCTCCTCGACGGGCAGGACGAGCAGGCGGATGTCCGCCTGCGCCCCGCACGGGAAGGACGCCCGGTCGAAGCGCGGCGTGCGCGAGCTGTCCTGCGACTGCCACCACGTCTCGATCTGGTCGACGTCGGCGCTGATCCGCGGCGCCCACTCGGCGCTGCGGTCGGCGCCGTTCGCGGCCGTCGCGTAGACGACGCGGATCTGGTGGCCGGCGACGGTGGCGGGCCGATCCGCCGTCGACGTCGTGCCGCACCACGGTGCCGCCGCCGCGCCCGGCGCGCCCGCGAGCGCCCACAGCGTGGCCAGCGCCAGGACGGGGAGGAGCAGCGCGCGGCGGGCGCTCGTCACGCGCTCGCCGTCGGCCTGCGGCTGCGCGAGAACCGCGATTCGCTGCCGTCGAGCAGCCGGCGGATGTTCTCCCGGTGCAGGACGATGACACCGGCACATGCCGCGAGCGCGAGCGCGACCGTGGGCCACGGCTCGCCGAGGAGCAGTGAAAGAGCGGGGAGCGCGACCGCCGTCACGAGCGACGCCAGCGATGCGTAGCGGAAGAGGGCGAACGTCGCGACCCAGACGAGCAGGCACAGCGCCGCCGCGACGGGCGCGAGCGCGAAGCTGACGCCGCCGGCGGTCGCCACCATCTTCCCGCCCTTGGCGAAGCGCAGCCAGACGGGACGTGCGTGTCCCGCCATCGCGGCGGCGCCCGCGAGCACGCCCACCCATTCTCCGCCGACCTCGAGCCCGACGAGGGCCGGCACGAGCCCCTTGACGACGTCGAGCAGCGCAACGGGAATGCCGAGCGACCTCCCGTACGTGCGCCAGACGTTCGACGCGCCGATGTTGCCGCTGCCGTGAGCGCGGATGTCCTCGCCGCGCGCGAGCCGCACGACGACGACCCCGAACGGGATCGACCCGACGAGGTAGCCGACGACGACGATGACCGCGTCGGTGACCACGTCCGCAGCCTACGCCCGGGGGATGCCGTAGAGATCGATCCAGCCGTTGATCACGCCCCAGTCGAGGTTCGCGAAGAACGCGTCGATGTAGGAGCCGCGGTCGGTCTGGTAGTCGAGGAAGTAGGCGTGCTCGTACACGTCCAGCGCCACGAGCGGCGTCGCGTTCCAGATCGGGTACGTGTTCTGGGCGTCGCCGATCGCGTTGAAGAGCCGCTGCTCGTCCCAGTCGTAGATCGTCCACGCCCAGCCGCGGGCGGCCATGCCCGTCGCCCGGAGATCGCTGCGCCACGCCTCGGCCGAGCCGAAGTCACGCCGGATGAGCGCGCCGATCGCCCCCGTCGGTTCGCCGCCGGCGCCGCCGAGGTGCGCGAAGTAGACCTCGTGGTTCTTGATGCCCCCGAGCGCGAACGCGAGGTCGACCTTCAGGGCCCGCAGCTCGGAGTAGACCTGGTTCGCAGACGCGCGGTCGGCGCTCTCGAGCAGGCCGAGGATCTCGTTGCGCTTGCTCACGTAGCCCTTGTAGAGGCGGTGGTGCGCCTCGATCGAGGCGCGGGAGATCCCGTCGAGCTCGAGCAGAGCGGGCTTCAGCTCGCGGGGAGTGATCTCGACGACGTTCGACATGCGGACGGAACCTCCAACTCGACGGGACGGGCGGGAGCATATCCTTGGGGGGAGCACACGAATCGAACCAAGGAGAGACGCACATGGCCTACGATCTGCCCGACCTGCCCTACGCGTACGACGCCCTCGAGCGCAGCATCGACGCGCAGACGATGGAGATCCATCACGGCAAGCATCACGCCGCCTACGTGACGAACCTCAACGCCGCACTCGACGGCACCGAGTGGATGGGCCGGCCGATCGAGGCGGTGCTCGCCAATCTCGACATCCTCCCCGAGGACAAGCGCACCGCCGTGCGCAACAACGGCGGCGGCCACGCGAATCACTCGCTGTTCTGGTCGACCCTCGGCCCCGACGGCGGCGGCGAGCCGAGCGGAGCGCTCGGCGAGGCCGTGCAGGCGACGTTCGGCGCCTTCGACGTCCTCAAGCAGCAGATGATCGACGCCGGCATCAAGCGCTTCGGCTCCGGCTGGTCGTGGCTCGTGTGGGACGGCACCGGCCTCGCCGTGATGTCGACGCCGAACCAGGACTCGCCGATCATGGAGGGGAAGACGCCGCTCTTCGGCATCGACGTGTGGGAGCACGCGTACTACCTCCGCTACCAGAACCGCCGGCCCGAGTACCTCGAGAAGATCTGGGACGTCGTCGACTGGAACGCCGTCGGCGCCCTCTTCGAGGCGGCGCGCGCCGGCTGAGGGGCTTCGGAGGGGGCGGGGCTCCGGCCTCGCCCCCTCCGCCACGGCCTTCCCGCCGCACCTCCATGCGCGCGCTCGTCAGCGGTGGCACCGGCAAGCTCGGCGCGGCGATCGCCGCGCGGCTGCGCGCGGAGGGCTGGCAGGTGGTCGCCGCCGGATCGGCGGCGGGGGACCTGCGCTCCGCGGCGGGCGCGCGCTCGCTCGTGGAGCACGCGCTCGCCGAGTTGGGCGGGCTCGACCTGCTCGTCAACGCGGCCGCGGGAGGGTTCGTGCCGCGCCCGTTCGAGAGCGTGAGCGAGGCCGAGTTCGACGACGCCTTCGGCGCGACCGCGAAGGGCAGCTTCTTCGTCACCCAGGCGGCGGCACCGCACCTGCGCTCCTCGCGCGGGGTCGTCGTCATGATCGAGGACGTGGCCGCATACCAGCCGTGGCCGTCCTTTGCCGCCCACTGCGCGGCGAAGGCGGCGCAGGCGATGCTGACGCGCGTGCTCGCACGGGCGCTGGCACCCGAGGTGCGGGTGGTCGGAGTGGCGCCGGGCCCCGTCGCCGTCGAGCACGGCCAGGAGGAGCGGCGGGCGCGGGAGACGGTGCTCGGCCGCGTCGGCGCCGCGGACGACGTGGCCGGGGCGGTCGTGTTCCTCGCCGGCGCGTCGTTCGTCACGGGCGCGAGCCTCGTCGTCGACGGCGGCCGGCTGCTGCAAACCACCTCCGTCGCCGATGCGTAGGACCGGTGGATGGACGTCGTGCTGCGCCTCGCTTCCGCCGCCCGCTTGCCGCAGCGCGCGCGAGCGGCGAGCATGCGGCAGGTGAGCGACGCGGACGCCACCGACGCGACGCTGATCGAGCGTGTCGCAGGCCGCGACCGCGACGCGTTCGAGGAGCTCTACCGGCGCTATGCCCGCGCCGTGCTCGGCCTCGCCCTGCGACGCCTCGGCGACCGCGGACGCGCCGAAGACGCCACGCAGGAGGCGTTCGCGGCCGTGTGGCGCTCGGCCGGCAGCTTCGACCGCACGCGCGGGGGCGGCGCCCCGTGGCTGTACGCCGTCGCGCGCAACGCGATCGTGGACGGCCTGCGGCGCCGGCCCGACCCGACCGTGGCGGAGCCGCCGGAGATCCCCTCCAAGGGCCCCGATCCCGGCGCGAGCGCGGAGGCGGCGTGGATCGCGTGGCGCGTGCACCGCGCCCTCGCGACGCTGCCGGAGCACGAGCGGCAGCTGATCGAGCTCGCCTACTTCTCCGGCCTGTCGCAGAGCGAGGTCGCCTCGTTCCTGCGGATCCCGCTCGGCACGGTGAAGACGCGCACCCGCGCGGCGCTCGCCCGGCTGGCGGACGAGCTCGAAGGGGAGGTGTGAGCCGCGTGCCCGACCTGAGCGAGCTCGTCGGCGACGGGCTGCCCGAGGACGAGCGCGCCCGCCTGCAGCGCGCGCACGACATGCTGCTCGCGGCGGGAGCGACACCGGAGCTGCCGCCGTGGCTCGCACAGGCGCCGCGGGAGCCGCCGGCGCGCATCATCCCGTTGCCGCGCCGCCACCGCTCCGCCGCGCTCGTGGCGGCGGCGGCGCTCGCCCTGGCGCTGTTCGGGGCCGGGTACGCGATCGGCGGTCACGAGGGGGCGAGGAAACCCGTGCGGGTCGTCACGATGACCGGGCCGGGCGGCGCCGTGGCGTCGATTGCCGTGTTCGCCGCCGACCCGGCCGGCAACTGGCCGATGACGCTCGAGGTGTCGGGCCTGCCGGCGCTTCCGGGCGGCCGCACCTACGAGCTCTGGCTCACCCGCGGCGGGCGGCTCGCCGAGCCGTGCGGCGCCTTCACCGTCTCGGGCGGCACGACCGAGGTTCCGCTCAACGCGCCGTACAGGCTGAAGCAGTTCGACGGCTGGGTCGTCGTGCGCTCCGGCGAGCGGCGACCGGTGCTGTCGGCGACGTAGCGCCCGGCTACGGCGCGCGGCGCTCGTTGGCGACGAACGCCGCGTGCGTGACCGGCATGTGCCGCGCGAACAGCGCCTCGCATGCCGTCGCGTAGAGCCTGATCTCGCGCTGGGCGGCCTCGGCGTTCCTCAGCGAGATGAAGTTCATCAACGCGCGGGCGTTCACCGTCCAGAAGAACTCCGTGTACGCGCCCACCGGCAGCGCCGCCCGCGCGAGCTCGCGCGCGACGCCCGCCTCGACGAGCCGCTCGTAGGCGGCGTAGGCGGCGTCGTAGACCGCCCGCAGCTCGGCACGGGTGCGCTCGGCGAGTTCGGCGTCGACGGGCTCGAACGTGTACGCGCCGGGCTTTCCCACCTGCGTGCGCACGTCCTCGGGCGCCGGCACGTAGAAGTCGTCGCTCGCCTTCGCATAGCGCATGCTGAACTCGTTGAAGCTCGAGATACGATGGCGAAACCACTCGCGGGCGACGAAGATCGGGCAGCGGACGTGGAAGCGGAAGGCGTTGTGCTCGAACGGCGTCCCGTGCCGCTCGCGCATGAGGAAGCCGATCAGGCCGCGGTCGGCGTCGTCCATCTCCTCCTTGCGCCGCGCGAAGCTGACGCGGGCCGCGTTCGCGACCGACAGATCGTCGGCCATCGCGTCGTCGAGGCGGACGAAGCCGTGATCCAGCACCCGGATCGCGTCCTCCGCCGTCACCTGCTCGCGGTCGGGCTGCTCGGGGCCGGGCACGCAGCCGAGTCTACTGCGGACGCCTGTCGGCACCGTTGCCGCAGACGACCGAGGGCGCCCCGCTGCCGGAACGCCCTCGACGCCTGCCGGGTGGAAGGAGCGCTACGACGTGCCGCTGCCCTTCCCGCTGCCCTTCCCGCTGCCCTTCCCGCTGCCCTTCCCGCTGCCCGTGCCGTTGCCGGCGTGGTCGTCGGAGCGGCCGCCGACGGCGGCGCCCTGGGAGGCTCCACGGGCCTGCTCGTGCTTCTTGGCGCCGTTGTGCTCGCCCCGCTTCTCCTGCTTTGCGTGCTTCTTGCCGGCGCGGCCGACGCACGGGCCCTCCGTGTCACCGTGGCGCTTGTGCGCGGGCAGGGCGCGCACGGAGACGCGGATCGTCTTCTTGCCCTTGTGGCAGATCGTGGCCTTCTTGCCGTACTGGTACTGCGTGAGCCCGATCGCGCTCTGCGCGAGCCCGGCGCCGCCGAGTGAGGCAAACGCGGTGATGGCCACGACCGCGACCGCGACGGCCGATGCGATGCGCGTGCGGCGGTGGCTCCCCCTCGAGTTCGTCACGTGTCGTTCCTCCAACCGTCGTTGACGCGTTCTCTCCCGGACATCCGGGCGACCCCGCCATCATGCGTGGCAGTCGTTAGGGATCTGTTCGGATGTCGGCCGCGAGGCCGGAAACCTCCACGCTGAGCGGGTTCAATTCCCTCGCGCGAGTGAGCGCGTTCACCCGTTCGGGGCCGCGCGCGGCAAGCGCGAGGTCGTACCAGACGCTCCACTGGCCGGGGTCGCGACGTGCGGCAGCGCGCAGGCTGCCCGCCGCGGCCGCATCCTCGTTGCGCGCGATCTGCGCCTCGCCGAGCAGCTGCCGGGGCTCGTGCGACCAGGGCATCCACGCTCGTGCCCGGCGCGCCGCCGTCGCGGCCGCCTCCGCGTCGCCGCGCGCGAGCGCGTCGAGCGCCGAGGCGGACGCCTGGTTGCCGACGTGTGCGACGAGCGCGGCGCCGAGCGCGAGCGTCGCGACGGCGAGGCCGAGCGTCCTGCGCGTCGCCGTCAGCGGGAACGACGGGCGGGGAGCGAGCACGAGCAGCGACGCTCCGCAGGCAAGCGCGACGAGGACGAGCACGGGCACCTCCCAGTCCCAGTCGACGGCGGCATGGACGAGAAACGCGACGTACGCGGCCGCGGCCGCCGCGGCGGGTGGTGTGCGGGGGGAGCTGCGGAGCGCGGCAAGCGGCGCTGCGAGCACGACGGCGAGCAGGGCGAGCCCGACCGGGCCCAGCTCCGCGAGCGTCTCCAGGTAGAGGTTGTGCGCGTCGCGCGCCTCGTTCTCGACGGGCCGCTCCTGCGCCCAGCGCGCGGCGAACGAGCCCGCGCCGTCTCCGAGCAGCGGGTCGCGTGCGACCATCCGCAGCGCGACACGCCAGTAGTCGGCCCTGCCGTTGCCCGACACGGAGAGCAGGCGCCGCTCGAGCCCGCGCTCCGTCGGCGGCGGTTGCGCGACGAAGGAGTCGCGGACGCGCTCGGCGACCGCGAGGGCGCCGCCGGCCCGCACGAGACCTCCGATAGAGGCGGCGAGGACGGCGACCAGAGCTGCGGCGCCGACCGCGCGGCGCGTCCGCGCCGAGAGGTGGAGGCGAGGCTCGGCGAGAGCGGCGAGCGCCGCGCCGAGGAGTGCGAGCGCGAAGAGCTGCCATGCGAGCCGGTGGCCCTGCGCCTGCGCCGCCTGGAGGGTTGCCCCCGGGGCGGTCAGCGCCTGCGCGCGGGACGCGAGGAGCACCCCGGCGGCAGGCGCGGCGAGGAGCGCCGACAGCACGACCGCCGCCCGCAGGCGGTCTCCCTCGAGCGCGACGAGCACGGCGAGCGCCACGGCGAGCGCCGCCGCCGACCCGCGACTGAAGGTGAAGGAGAGGGCGGCCACGAGCGGGACGAGGGCGGCGGCTGCGATCGCGCGTCGAGCGCGCGACCCGTGCAGGGCGAGGCCTGCTGCGAGCACGCTGCCCATGGCGAGAAGGAGGCCGAGAGCATTCCAGTAGCCGATCGGCTTTGCGAGCTGGTAGCCGGACGAGGGGTCGTACGCGCCCCCCATCGTCCCCGGGAGCAGGCGCGTGCCGAGCGCGTAGACGGCGACGGCGGTGATGCCCGCGACGACGCCGGCGAGGAGCGACGGCACGCGGGCGGGAGTGAGGCAGAGGAGCAGCGCCGCCGCGGCGCAGAGATAGACGAGCGTCCGCTCCGCCTCGAGCACGGGCACGCCCGCACCCGTCGACCACAGGATCGTGAGCAGCTGCCAGAGCCCGAGCGCGGCGAGCCCCGCGAGGACGAGCGCGTCGAGCCGGCTGGTCCCGACGCCGTCGGCGACGAGGAGTGCGGTGATCGCCGCCAGCGCGAACGCGAGCGCGACGAGGCCCCACTCCGACGCGAAGTAGCCGCCGCTGCGGAAGGCGAGCGCCACGACGAGCGCGGCCGCGGCGGCTCCGGGCACGGTTCTGCTCCCCATGCCCTGACGATACGGCGCGCAGCGGCGGCGAGGTGAGCGGCCGGGAGAGGAGTCAGCCGGCGGCGAGCTCGATCACGGCGTCGTGGAACACCGCCGTGTGCAGGTCGACATCCGCCTCCGTGGTCGCGGGCGACATCAGCGCCATGTTGTGGAACGGCGTCAACAGGATCCCCCGGTTGAGCGCATGGAGGTGCATGTAGCGCTCGAGCGCGAAGTCGCCCGCGGCGTGCGCCTCGCTGCCGCTGCGCGGACGGTCGGGCCCGAACAGGTACTCCGCCCGGCAGCCGAGCCGCGTCACGTGCCACGGCAGCCCGGCCTCGGCGATGCCCGCCTCGACGCCGGACGTCCAGCGCTCGGCGAGCGGGATCATGCGCGCGAACGCCTCCTCCGTCAGCACCTCCCCGAGCGTGGCGCGCATCGCCGCCAGCGAGAGCGCGTTCCCGGCGAGCGTGCCGCCGACACCGCCGACGTCGACGTCCTCCAGCTCGATCGCGGCGCCGACCCGCTCGGCCAGCTCGGCCGAGAAGCCGTACGCGGCGGCGGGAACGCCGCCGGCGATCGGCTTGCCGATCGTGAGGATGTCCGGCTCGAGCCCGTGCGCGGCCGTGTACCCGCCCGGCCCGCAGCAGATCGTGTGCGTCTCGTCGATCGCGAGCAGCGTGCCGCTCGCCCGCGTCAGCTCGCGCAACGCGTCGTGGAACCCGGGCTCGGGATGGACGATGCCGATGTTGGTGAGCGCCGGCTCGGTGAGCACGAGCGCCACGTCGCCATGGGCGAGCTCGCGCTCGAGCGCCTCCACGTCGTTGAACTCCACCACGCGCGTCGTCTCGGCCGGGTTCACCGGCGGCCCGAGGTTGCCGCGCCGCGGCCCGACGACGCCGCCGGCGAGCGTGGCGAACGTCTCGTCGACGGTGCCGTGGTAGCACCAGTTGAAGACGAGCACGTACGGCCGCCCGCTGACGTGGCGGGCGAGCCGGATCGAGAACCGGTTGGCGTCGGTGGCGGTGAGCGCGAACTGCCACTTCGGCAGGCGAAACCGGCGCGCGAGCTCCTCGCCGACCCACAGCGCGTCCTCGCCCGGCAGCATCGTCGTGATGCCCCGCCGCGCCTGCTCGTCGATCGCGCGCAGCGTGGGCGCGGGGGCGTGACCGGACATGCCGCCGGTGTCGCCGAGGCAGAAGTCCACGTACTCGCGACCGTCCACGTCGACGAAGCGGCTGCCAGACGCCTCGCGCACGAACAGCGGGAACCCGCCGGGCCACTTCGCCATCCAGTGCATCGGCACGCCGGCGAGCAGGTGCTCGCGTGCCCGCCCCGCGAGCTCGCACGAGCGGGGATGCTCGGCGCGAAACCGCGCCTCCTCGCGCGCCTGCAGCTCGGCGAGCCGCCCGGGCGCGATCACGCGGTCACCCAGGCCGTGCCGGACACGTCGACGACGGTGGCGCCGCCGTCGACCGGCAGCTCGACGCCGCTGACGTAGGACGCCTCCTGCGACAGCAGGAAGGCGACGACGGCCGCCACCTCGTCCGGCTCGGCCGGCCGCCGCAACGGCACGTGCGCGTGCGCGAGCGCATAGGCGCCGTCGCGGTCGAGCCCCAGGCGCTCGGCGAGGCCGTCCATGTCCGCGTCGCCCATCGGCGTCCGCACCCAGCCCGGGCAGACCGCGTTCGCGCGGATGCCACGCGGCCCGTAGTCGTTGGCGATCGTCTTGCACAGCATGACGAGGCCGGCCTTCGACGTGCAGTAGGACGCCCAGCCGGGGCCCGCGCGCATGGCGTTCACCGAGGCGACGGCGACGATCGCGCCGCGCCGCTCCTCGAGCAGCGGCAGCGCGGCGCGCGCGACGAGGAAGGCGCCCGTCAGGTTGGTGCGGATCGTTCGCTCCCAGCCCTCGACCGTCTCGGCGCCCGCCGGCGCGGAGTCGCCGATGCCCGCGTTGAGCACGACGGCGTCGAGGCCGCCGAACGCCTCGCGGGCGGCGGCGGCGAGCTCGCCGGCGTGCTCCGGGTCGCCGACGTCGCCGGGGACGGCGACCGCCCCCTCCCCGAGGTCGGCCGCGAGCGCCTGCAGCGGCCCGGGCCGGCGCCCCGAGAGCACGAGGCCGTAGCCGGCCCCGGCAAGGCGGCGCGCGACGGCGAGCCCGATGCCCGTGCCGGCTCCGGTGACGATCGCGGCAGGCACCGTCAGGACGAGCGGATGGAGACGATCGTGGCCTGCCACGCACCGCGCGGCGCCGGCACGTCGACGGCGGTGCCGACGGTTGCCCCCATCAGGGCGCGGCCGAGCGGGGAGTCGGGCGAGACACCGCCGACGCTCGAGATCTCGATCTCCATCTTCTCTCCCTGCTCGTCCTCGATCTCGACGATCGAGCCGACGCCCACCGTGTCGGTGGAGGTGTGCTCGACGGTGACGGCGTTGTGGAGCCGATGCCGCAGCTTGCGGATGCGCGCCTCGAGCAGACCCTGCTCGTTCTTCGCCGCGTGGTACTCGAAGTTCTCCGAGAGGTCGCCGAACTCCCGCGCCGTCGCGATCGCCGCGACGGCCGCGGCACGCTGCGGCCCCTCCATGTCGGCCAGCTCCGCCTCGAGCGCGGCGCGCTGGGCAGCCGTCAGCTGCTGGCCTTCGAGGTCGCTCATGCGGGAAGCTTAGAACAGACCCACGGTGTTGCCGTGCTCGTCGACGTCGATCGCGAACGCGGCGGGCTTCGCGCCGAGGCCCGGCATCGTCTGCATGTCGCCGCACAGCGCCACGATCCAGCCGGCGCCCGTGTAGGGCCGCAGGTCGCGCACCGTGACCGTGAAGCCGGTCGGCGCATTCTTCAGCGTCGGGTCGTGCGAAAGCGACAGGTGCGTCTTCGCCATGCAGATCGGCAGCTCGCCGAGGCCCGCCTTCTCGAACGCGGCGGCCTTCTCCTTTGCCGCCGGCAGCAGCTGCACGTCGTCGCCGCCGTAGACCTTCTGCACGATCGAGCGGATCTTCTCCTCGATCGGCGCGTCGGCGGGGTAGGCGAACGTGAACCCGTTCGGCTCGTCGGCGGCGGCGACGACGGCCTCGGAGAGCGCGATCGCGCCCTCGCCGCCGTGCTCGAACGCGGTGTTCACCTCGGCGGCGTAGGCGCCGTGCTCGACAGCCAGCCGGCGTACGAGCTCGAGCTCCTCGGGCGTGTCGGTCGGGAACTTGTTGACGCCGACGACGGCCTGCAGGCCGAAGCCGTTGATGATGCCGATGTGGCGCGCCATGTTGGCGGCGCCCGCCTCGATCTCGGCCATGCCGCCGTCGATGTTCCCGCCGTGGTGCTTGAGCGCCTTCACCGTCGCGACGAGCACGACCGCGCTCGGGCGCAGGTCGCCGACCCGGCAGGTGATGTCGAAGAACTTCTCCATCCCCATGTCCGAGGCGAAGCCCGACTCGGTGATCACGTAGTCGCCGAGCTTGAGCGCGACGCGGTCGGCGACGAGCGAGTTGTTGCCGTGGGCGATGTTCGCGAAGGGGCCGCAGTGGATGAACGCGGGCTGGCCCTCGAGGGTCTGCACGAGGTTCGGCTTGATCGCCTCCTTGAGCAGAACGGTCATCGAGCCCGCCGCCTGGAGCTGCTCGGCGGTGACCGGCTCGCCCTCGTACGTCTGGCCGACCGTGATCGCGCCGAGGCGCTTGCGCAGGTCGGCGAGGTCGCGGGCGACGGCGACGAGTGCCATGATCTCGCTTCCCGCCGTGATGTCGAAGCCGGTCTGGCGCGGGTAGCCGTTGACCTTGCCGCCGAGGCCCGTGACGATGTCGCGCAGGGAGCGGTCGTTCATGTCCATGCAGCGGCGCCACGAGATCGTGATCGGGTCGATGCCGAGCTTGTTGCCGTGCAGCAGGTGGGCGTCGATCATGGCGCTGAGCAGGTTGTTCGCCGCCGTGATCGCGTGCAGGTCGCCGGTGAAGTGGAGGTTGAGGTCCTCCATCGGCACCACCTGCGCGTAGCCGCCGCCGGCGGCGCCGCCCTTGACACCGAAGACCGGCCCGAGCGAGGCCTCGCGCAGCGCCAGCACCGGCTTGTGGCCGAGCGCGCCGAGGCCCTGCGTGAGCGACACCGACGTCGTCGTCTTGCCCTCGCCCGCGGGCGTCGGCGTGATCGCCGTCACGTTGATCAGCTTCGCGTCCGGCCGGCTCGAGAGCCGGTCGATGAGGGAGAGGTCGACCTTGCCCTTGAAGCGGCCGTACTGCTCGAGCTCGTCGGGCTCGATCCCCGCGTCCGCGGCGATGTCGGTGATGGGGCGCAGCGTCGCCGCCTGCGCGATCTCGAGGCTCGAGAGCATCTGATTCAACCCTTTCGGCGTGTCGTCAATGGCTCACCGCGGCGGCGGCGAGCTCGGAAACCATCGTGTCAGTGTAGAAGCGCTCCAGCTTGAACGGCTCGATCAACGCCGGCGTCTTGCCGGTCGCGATCAGCTCGGCCAGCGTCACGCCCGTGATCGGCGCGGCCTTGAAGCCGTACGTGCCCCAGCCGCAGTCGACGAGGAAGCCGTCGATCTCGGTCACCCCCATGATCGGGCTGTAGTCGGGGCTCATGTCGCAGAGGCCGGTCCAGTGCCGCAGGATCTTCGTCGCGTGGAGCTGCGGGAACAGCTCGAGCACGTGCCGGGTGGCGTACTCGATGAAGGGGAACGTGCCCTTGTTCGAGTAGGTGGGGTACGGCTCCACCTCGGCGCCGATGAGGAACTCGCCGCGATCGGTCTGCGACACGTAGATGTGCATCTGCGCCGAGACGATGATCTTGTCCAGGAACGGCTTCACCGGCTCGGTCACGAACGCCTGCAGGATGCTCGTCACGATCGGCAGCGGCAGGTTCGCCATCTTCGCGACGGGGCTCGACCAGCCGGCGGTGGCGGAGAGCACCGTGCCGCAGGAGATGTCGCCCTGGCTCGTCTTGACGCCGTGCACCCTGCCGTCCCGGATGTCGAAGCCGGTCACCTCGACGCCCTGGTGGATGTCGATGCCGGCTCTGCCGACCTGCTTCGCATAGCCCCACACGACCGCGTCGTGGCGGATGATCCCGCCCGGCGGATGGTAGAGGGCGCCCTGGATCGGCCAGGTGACGTCCTCGCCGATGTTGATCTGCGGGCACAGCTTCTTCACCTCGTACCTGTCGATCACGCGGCTGTCGATGCCGAGCAGCTTGTTCACCTCGGCGCGCTCGTTCTGCACGACGAGCGAGCGATCCGAGTGCGCGAGCGTGAAGTGCCCGTGCTGCGAGAACATGAGGTTGAAGTCGAGGTCCTGCGAGAGGTGCTCGTACAGCTCGACGCTCTGCTTGTAGAAGGCGGCACCCTCGGGGGTGCGGTAGTTCGCGCGGATGATCGTCGTGTTGCGGCCCGCGGCGCCGGAGCCGATGTAGCTCTTCTCGAGGATGCAGACGTCGGTGATGCCGTGGTTCTTGGCGAGGTAGTAGGCGGTAGCGAGGCCGTGCGAGCCGCCGCCGACGATGACGACGTCGTAGTGGCGCCTGAGCGGGCCGGGCCGCCTCAGCACCTGCTTGCGGAAGAAGATGTCCTTCACGCCTGACCGTCCTGCCCGAGCGCGTCGACGCCGACGGGACCGCCGCCGAGCGCCCCGGCGCGGTCGACGACGACCTCCCACAGGTAGTGGCCGAGCTCGTGCGCGAACACGAGCCAGTAGCCGCTGCCGCGCCGCAGGACGTGGGCGTTGACGTGCGCGACCTCGCCGCCCGACGGGAACGTGTGCAGGTGCGTGATCCGGCGCAGCACGGTGTCTGCCTCGGGGCCCGCGACCGCGATGATCGCGAGCGCCCCGGTGACGTCGAGGACGAGGCGGTCGGCGAGCCGCTCTCGCAGCGAGGAGGCGAGCGCCGGCGCGCAGAGCACGAGCGCGCGCTTCGGCGAGATGCGATACCAGACGACGCCCTCGCCCTCCACGGGCTCGCCGGCAGGGCGCACCTCGAGCTTCGCGAGGTGCGACAGGTCCGCGACCCCGACATGCGCCAGGTGCTCCTGCTCGCCGGGGAGCGACACGGGCACGAGCCAGCCGTCGCGCTCCTCGAAGGTCGCCCCCGCCTCGCGGGCGCGGCGCTCGAGCGACGACTTCGCCAGCGGATGGAAGCCGCCCGCGTCCGCGGCCGCCGCGACCGACATGAACTCGAGCGTGCTCACGCCTTCAACCTCGTTCCCTCGGGATCGAAGAACGCGCCCATGTGCACGGTCATCGGCACGGGGCGACCGTCGATCTGCACGTCGAAGCGCCCTCCCTCGACGGCGAGGTCGACGGGGACGACGGCGAGCCCGATCACCTTGTTCAGCTCGAGGCTCCTGCGCACGCTCGTGACGCGTCCGCACGACCTGCCGTCGACGACCACCTGCCCTCCCTCGACCGGCATCTTCCCGCTGGGGCTCTCGAAGCCGACGAGCATCCAGCGGAGGCCGCGCTCGGCGACCTGCTCGACCGCCCACTTGCCGACGAAGTCCGGCTTGTCGGCCTTGACGATCCACGGCATCGCCGCCTCGAGCAGGTTCGACTCGGAGTCGGTGTCCTGGCTCACGATCACGTGGCCCTTCTCGAGGCGGAGGATGCGCTGCGGCTCGAGGCCGAACGGGGCCGCGCCGAGGTCGGCCCCCTGCTCGAGCAGCGCGTCCCACACGTGCTCTGCGTGCGGGCTCGGCAGGTGCAGCTCGTAGCCGAGCTCGCCGACGAAGCCGATGCGGAGGCCGAGACTGGGCACGCCCGCCACGCGCAGGTGCCGGGCGTCGAGGTAGGCGAAGCCCTCGTTGGACATGTCGGCGTCGCTCACGCGCTGCATGAGCGCGCGCGCGTTCGGGCCGGCGACGTTGATCGCGGCGAGCGCGCCCGTCACCTGCACGAGCTGCACGTCCATGAACCACACCGCGTTCCACCACGTGAACCACTGGTACACGCTGTCGGCGCCGGTCGAGGTGGTGGTGACGTAGAACGTGTCGTCGTCGAGACGCGCCACGGTGCCGTCGTCCATGATCCGGCCCGAGTCCGTCGTCAGCACGCCGTAGCGGATGCGCCCCGGCTCGAGGTCGGAGAAGCGGTTCGGGTAGACGCGGTCGAGGAACGCGCCGGCCTCGGGGCCCTTGACGAGGATCTTCCCGAGCGTGGAGACGTCGATCAGGCCGACGCCGCGGTGCACGTTCTGCGCCTCCTCGCCCGCGTCGGGCCCGTAGGAGTGCGGCCGGCGCCAGGCGCCCGTCCACATCATCCTCGCACCCAGATCCTTGTGGCGATGGTGCAGCGAGGTGCGCCTGGCGGGCTCGTGCGGATAGCCGGCGACGAGTCCCATCGAGACGGGCGTGTACGGGGGGCGCGCGGTCGTCGTGCCGATCGTGTTCTCGTCGAGCCCGGTCGTCTTCGCGTAGACGCGGATCGAGTTGACGTGGCAGAGCCGCCCCTGGCAGGGCCCCATCGTCACGGTCGTGTAGCGCTTGGAGAGCTCGATCGAGTCGAAGCCCTCGGCGATCGCGTACTTGAGGTCCTTCGTCGTCTGGTCCTCGCAGAAGCAGACGAAGCACTTCTCGCCGCGGTGGCCGAGCACCGGGTCGGGGACGGCGGGGGCTCCCACGTCGCCGGCGGCGGCGCCGACGGCCTCGACGTGCTCCGGCAGGTCGGTGGGGACGAAGATGCCGCGCCGCTCGTCGAACTCGACGCGCGCGCCCGCCTGGGCGAGGAGCTTGACGTTCGGCTGCGGGCTGCCCGACATCACGATCATGTCGGCGTCGAGCCAGCGCCCGTCGATCGCGACCTGGCGCACACGACCCCTCTTGCCCTGCGCCTCCACGCTGCCCGGCTTCGCCTCGCGGAAGTCGACGACCTTGACGAGCTCGACCCCGGCCGCCTCGAGGTCGGCGGCGGCCTGCAGGCCGCGGTCGTCCGCCGTCAGCACGACGGCCCGCTCGGCCGGCTTGATCGACCAGTAGTTGACGAGCCGCCGGACGGCGTCGGGGAGCATGACGCCGATCAGGTCGTTGCCCGGGAAGACGAGCGGCTGCTCGACGACGCCCGCGGCGACGACGACGCGGCGCGCGCGGAACTTGAGCAGCATGTTCCCGTAGCTGACGGGGACGAGGCCCTGCTCGAAGAGGCCGATCGCGATCGCGGGCGCGAGCAGTTCGACGCCCGCGTCGAGCGCCTGCTGCTTCAGCGACGCCGCCTGGCCGATGCCGTCGCGGTCGGCGAGCAGGGCGCCGCCGACGTCGGGGCCCTCGTCGACGACGACGGCCGACTCGCCGCGGGCGGCGGCCTCGATCGCCGCCGCGATGCCCGCCTGGCCGCCGCCGACGACGACGACGTCGACGTGCCGGTTCTCGACCTCGACGCGCTCGCTGCGAGCGCCGTTCGGATCGAGCGGCCCGAGGCCGGCGGCGCCGCGCAGCACCTTCTCGTACAGCGGCCACAGCCGGCGCGGGCGGATGAAGGTCTTGTAGTAGAAGCCGGGCGGCGTGAACGGACCGCCGAGCTTGTCGGTCAGCTGCATCAGGTCGCGATCGAGCGAGCCGACGTAGTTCTGGCCCTTGACGACGGCGCCCGGCCTGACGGGCGTCACGCAGACGCGCACGCTCGGGACGCCGTCGACCGTCATCTGGCAGTTGGCGCAGTGGCCCGAGCAGCAGGCGAGGCCGCGCGGCCGGTGGTACTTGAAGCTGCGCGAGAAGACGCGCCGGCCGGACGCGTACAGCGCGGAGCCGATCGTGTCGCCGGCGAACGCCTGGATCGTCTTGCCGTGGAACGTGAACGTGACCGGCGCGCCCCGGTCGATGCGCTCGTGCGGCTGCGGCGGAAGCCGGGTCACGCAGCGGGCTCCGGGTGCCACGTCCTGTCGACGCGATTCGCGTAGGTGTCGCGCTCGGCGAGGAACCATTCCTCGCAGGTGCGGCAGAACCACCACTCGCGCTGCGTGCCCCACACGTTCTCGCGGAAGTAGATGTACGTGTTGAGCTCGCGCACGGTCGGGGTCTGCTTGGGCCGCTTCGTCACCTCGCCGGCGCAGCGAAGCTCCTGCACCTCGCGCGGGCCACAGTTGGGACAGGTGACGAGCATCGACATCGAACGGTGGAAGTCGGTACGGCGCGGGTGCGCTGTTATTGCGTAGAACGAAATTGCGTGCTATCAGTGGAAAGACTTTAGCGCGATGCCCCGTACCGGTCAACCATCAGCACGCGATGTCGAGGCGACCGTCCGCGCCGTCGAGATCCTCGACGCCCTGGCGGACGGCGGCGAGCTCGGCACGACCGACGTCGCGCGCCGCACCGGCATCAGCCCCAGCACCGTCTCGCGCCAGCTCGGCACGCTCACGCGCGTCGGCCTCGTTGAGCACGTCGCGGCGACCGGGCGCTACCGGCTCGGCGTGCGCGTGCTCCGGCTCGCGAACGCCGTGCTCGGCCGGCTCGACCTGCGCGATCTCGCACGCCCCCACCTCGAGGAGCTCGTGCACCAGGTCGGCGAGACGGCCACGCTCTCGATCCCGGGCGACCGCGACGCGATCACGGTCGACTTCGTGCCGACCGACCGCTACCTGCAGGGCGTCACGCGCCTCGGCCGCCCCAGCGTCGGCCACGCCTCGTCGGCCGGCAAGGTGATGCTCGCCTTCGGCGACGTGCCGCTGCCGCGCGGCCGCCTCGCCGCCTTCACGGCGCGGACGATCACCGACCCCGTCGCGCTCGCGGCCGAGATCGAGCGGGTGCGCGCCCAGGGCTACGCCGAGGCGATCGAGGAGCGCGAGCCCGGCCTGAGCGCGATCGCCGCGCCGGTGTGGGGCGCCGGCGGCGGCCTCGCCGCGATCGTGGCGCTGCAGGGGCCGACGAGCCGCTTCGACCGGGCGGCGACCCGGCGCGCGCTGCCGCTGCTGCTGCAGTGCTCCGGCCGCATCTCGAAGGCACTCGGCTGGGACGGCATCCCGGCCGGCACGATCCGCTGAGCGCAGCGGCTTCGTGGCTCCCGGCCACTATGGACGAGAGCACGCCGGACGAGATCTCACCGATGCGATAGTCTCCCGTTCTCGGCAATAGCGTTGCGCTAAGGACGATTCAGGCTTGACATCGACCCCGGCGGACGCGTAGACACGGTGGCAGCAGCGCAGGGACATCGACCAGGCACGAACGAGGAGGAGGCGCGCGTGGCAACCGATCTCGACCGCTTCGTCGCAGCGGAGGGCCGCGATGAGATGATCGCCGAGGTGCGGCGGCGTATAGACGCCGAGGGCATCACCTACATCTACTACCAGTTCCCCTCGGTCACCGGCCGCATCATGGGCAAGGGGGTGCCCGCCGCGCACTGGGAGAGCATGGCGCGGAAGGGCTTCCAGCTCGTCTACGGCGCCACCGCCAACCTCTTCACCGACCGCCACGGCGACTACATCGGCTACGGCCCCGAGGCGGCCGAGCTCGTCGGCCTGCCCGAGCCCGAGACGTTCATGCCGCTGCCCTGGGACGGCAAGGTCGCGCGCGTCTGGTGCGCCTGCTTTCGCAACCGCGAGGAGCGCGAGGACCCCGCCGCGTTCCTCACCTCGGACTGCCGCGGCAACCTGAAGCGCATCCAGGCGCAGTTCGAGGCGTCCACCGGCCTGCACCTCCGCGCCGGCGCGGAGCCGGAGATGATGTGGCTGAAGCTGAAAGAGGACGGGACGCCCGACGTCGACGGCGTCACCAAGCCCTACTGCTACCACATCGACCAGTTCTCGGAGCTGCAGCCGATCATCCACAAGGTGATCGAGTACGGCCAGGCGATGGGCCTCGACATGATCCAGGGCGACCACGAGGACGCGCCGGGCCAGATCGAGCTCAACTTCAACTTCGACCGGGCAGAGCGGACCGCCGACAACCTCTCCACGTTCCGGCAGATCTGCCGTCAGGTGGGCCGCGAGCTCGGCGCCTTCCCGTGCTTCATGCCCAAGCCGTTCATGGGCGTCTCGGCCAACGGCTGCCACCACAACATCTCGCTGTGGCGCGGTGACGAGAACGCGTTCATGCCGGAGACGGCCGACCAGCAGAAGCCGAGCCAGATCGGCCTGTGGGCGATCGGGGGCATCCTCGAGCATCTCGGCGCGCTCACCGCCGTCACCGCGTCGACCGTGAACTCCTACCGCCGCCTGTGGGACACCGGCTTCTGGGCGCCCGTGTTCGCCGACTGGGGCTTCCAGAACCGCACCACGGCGCTGCGCGTGTCGGCCCCCGGCCGCTTCGAGTACCGCTCCGTCGACTCGGCCGTGAACCCCTACCTGTCGATGGCGGCGCTGATCATGGCGATGTGGGACGGGATCGAGCGCAAGCTCGATCCGGGCGAGCCGGAGGAGCGGAACATCTACGCTGCGATGGAGGCCGGCAAGCAGGTGCAGAAGATCCCCATGACCTTCGGAGACGCGCTCGACGCGCTCGAGGCCGACGAGGTGATCAAGAGGGCCCTGCCCGGCGACATGTACCGCGTGTTCATGCACTACAAGCGCGACGAGTGGGAGCGCTACTGCGCCACCGTCACCGACTGGGACGTCAAGGAGTACCTCGATGTGCTGCCCTGATCTGCAAAGGATGAGCTGAATGTGCGGAATCGCCGGAATCATCTACAAGGACGGTGAGCATCCGATCGGCACGGAGATGACGCGGATGCTCCAGTCGATGAAGCATCGCGGGCCCGACTCGACCGGCTACGCCCTCTACGGGCAGCCGTCGAACCTCGTGATCATGCGCTACAAGCTCGCCGACGCGAACACGCCGCGCGACTTCGAGTACGAGGACAGGCTGCGCCGCCACCGGGCCGAGGTCGAGCGGCGCTTGCACGCGCTCGGCGCGAAGGTGCACGAGCTCGAGGAGGAGACCGAGTACGCGTTCCGCGTCACGCTCGCCTACGACGGCGACCTGAAGAAGCTCGCCGACTTCGTCGAGGACGTGCCGGACGCCGAGGTGCTCTCGCTCGGCCATTCGCTCGAGATCGTCAAGGATCTCGGCGACGCCGAGCAGGTGGCCTCCGAGTACGAGCTCGCCACGTTCACGGGCACGCACGCGATTGGACACGTCCGCATGGCGACCGAGTCCGACGTCGACATCTCGGGCGCGCACCCGTACTGGGCCTACCCGTTCTCCGACGTCGCGGTCGTCCACAACGGCCAGCTCACGAACTACTTCCAGTGGAAGCGGCGCCTGGAGCGCTCGGGCCACCGCTTCCAGTCCGAGTGCGACTCGGAGATCATCGCCGTGTACCTCGCGGAGAAGATGAGCGAGGGCGCCACGCTGGAGGACGCGATGCGGGATAGCCTCGAGGAGCTCGACGGCGTGTTCACCTACATCTGCGTGACGAAGGACGCGCTCGGCGTGGCGAAGGACGAGATGGCCGCCAAGCCGCTCGTGCTCTACGAAGCCGACGACCTGGTGGCGCTCGCCTCCGAGGAGATCGCGATCCGCGCCGTCATCGACCGCGAGATCGACACGTACGACCCGTATGAAGGGGAGGTCATGGTATGGCAGCGCTAGCGGGCGAGCACTCGATCAGCTACGACGCACGCGGGCTCGCCGAGCCGGACGCGGCCGTCCCGAAGGTGTCGGAGATCTCCGGCACGTCGGCCGAGTTCGACGCGCACGACCTCAGCACGCGGCAGATCAACCTGGAGCTGCGCTGGCTCATCTACGAGCAGGGCGTCACCGACGTGACCGTGCGCAACCCGGGCGCGAAGCATTCGCTCGGCGTCGGCATCCTCAGCCGCTGCAAGATCACGTTCGACGGCAGCCTCGGGTACTTCGGCTGCGGGATCATCGACGGGCCAGAGGTGCACGTCAAGGGCCGCGTCGGCTGGTCGGCCTGCGAGAACATGATGTCGGGCGTCGTCGTCATCGACGGCAACGCCGGCTCGCTCACGGGTGCGGCGATGCGCGGCGGCGACCTCGTCGTCAAGGGCCGTGTCGGCGCGCGCAGCGGCATCGACCAGAAGGGCGGCACGATCATCGTGCTCGGCTCGGCCGGGTCGATGAACGGCTTCATGATGCAACGCGGCCGCCAGATCATCTGCGGAGACGTCGGGCACGGGCTCGGCGACTCGATGTACGACGGGACGATCTACGTGGGCGGCAAGGTGCGCTCGCTCGGAATCGACTGCGTGCCCGGCGAGTGGACCGACGCCGACACCGAGTTCGTGGAGCGGAAGTTCCGCATCTACGGGCTCGGCGGCCCCCCGCAGCTGCAGAAGTTCGTCTGCGGCAAGAAGCTCTACAACTACGACAACCTCGAGCCGTCCGAGCGCAAGCTCGTCCTCTAAGGGAGCCCCATGGCCGACGAGACAGCACCGACGAACAAGACGATCCTCGGGCACAGCCGCATCTTCACCCCCGAGGTGATGAACGACATCCACATGAAGGCCGAGCTCGGCCGCTACCGCATGCGCGGCTTCTCGATGTTCAAGCCGATCCCGCACTGGGACGAGCTCATGTTCATGCCCGGCACGCTCACGCGCTTCGTGATCGAGGGCTACCGCGAGAAGTGCGAGACGAAGACCGTGCTCGGCGCCCGCTTCGCGAAGAAGCCGATCGAGCTCGACATCCCCGTCTACATCACGGGCATGAGCTTCGGCGCGCTTTCGCTCGAGGCGAAGATGGCGCTCGCCAAGGGCGCGTCGATGGCGGGCACGGCGACGTGCTCGGGCGAGGGCGGGATGATCCCGCCGGAGCGCGACTACTCGACGAAGTGGTACTACCAGCTCATCCAGAGCCGGTACGGGTTCAACCCGCACCACCTGATGCTCGCCGACGCCTGCGAGTTCTTCATCGGGCAGGGCTGCAAGGTCGGCCTCGGCGGCCACCTGATGGGCCAGAAGGTGACCGAGCAGGTGGCCGAGATGCGCTCGCTGCCGGCCGGCATCGACCAGCGCTCGCCGGCGCGGCATCCCGACTGGCTCGGGCCGGACGACCTGTCGCTGAAGATCCAGGAGATCCGCGAGGCGACCGACTACCAGATCCCGATCCAGCTCAAGCTCGGCGCCTCGCGCGTGTACGACGACGTGCGCATGGCGGCGAAGTGCGGGCCGGACATCATCTACCTGGACGGCGCCGAGGGCGGCACGGGCGCGGGCCCGCACGTCGCCACGGAGGAGACGGGCATCCCGCTGATGGCGGCGATCCCCGAGGCGCGGCGCGCGCTCGAGGACGTCGGGCTCGCGGACGAGATCGACCTCGTCGTCGCGGGCGGCATCCGCAACGGCGGCGACGTTGCCAAGGCGCTCGCGCTCGGCGCGAAGGCGGTCGCTATCGGCCACTCGGCGCTGATGGCGCTCAACTGCAACAAGGAGATCCCGGGGGTCACCGACTACGAGGGCACGATCGGCGTCCCCGCCGGCCACTGCTACCACTGCCACACGGGCCGCTGCCCGGTCGGGGTGGCGACGCAGGACCCCGAGCTGCGCAAGCGCCTGCGGGTCGAGGACGCGGCGGAGCGGGTCTACAACTTCCTGCACACGCTGACGCTCGAGGTGCAGATGCTCGCCCGCGCCTGCGGCAAGACGAACATCCACTCGCTGGAGCCCGAGGACCTGTGCGCTCTCACGGTCGAGGCGGCCGCGATGGCGAAGGTGCCGCTCGCCGGCACGAGCTGGATCCCCGGCGTCAGCGAGGAGAAGACGCTCGCCAAGATCGAGCGCCTGCTCGAGAAGCACCTCGAGTATCCCGTCGACTACCTGCCGGCACACGCGGAGGTGATGAGCGGTGAGTGAGCACCTCGCCTATTCCGAGCCCGAGAAGATCAAGAGCATCGACGCCGAGTTCCTCTCCGGGCACCGGTTCCCCTACCAGGAGGACATCTCGCTCGTCGAGGACGTCGATCTCGACGCGGCGACGCCGGGCGACGACATCAACTGGCTCGAGGACGTGGAGCTGCTGTCCGAGGACGGCACGCCGGCGGTGTTCGACCGCTACTCGAACTCGTTCCTGAAGATCTACTTCCCGATCCCCGCAGGGCGGGAGAACGAGATCGCGCGCAAGGTGCTCATCACGCACCTGCAGTCGGGCAACTCCTACGGCATCCGGCTGAAGGAGACGCACTGCAAGTTCCCGCAGCCCGAGCTCGGGCCCTGGGTCGCGGGGTCGCGGACGGTCGGCAGCGAGTGGAAGCCGCCCGTGCTCGAAGGCTGGGAGGCGCCGTTGCACTGACTCTCCGCTAGCGCGGGATCCGCGCTCGCAGATCCCGACCGCCGTGTCCCGCCCCGCGGGCGGGCAGATCCCCGAAGCGGCCTGCTTCGCGGCCGGAAACCCTCCACCCAGATCCCAGGTCGACCAGATCGAAGGAACGATGACTCTCCCCACGTCCGCGCGATTCGTCGTCGTCGGGGCCGGCGTGCACGGCCTCTCGACCGCCGCCCACCTCGCCGAGGCGGGCGCCGACGTCGTCGTGCTCGACAAGGGCCGCGTCGGTGGCGGCGCCTCCGGCATCTCGGGCGGGATCGTGCGGAACTTCTACCTCTCGCCGGCGATCAACGAGATCGTGCGCCAGTCGGTGGAGATCTTCGAGCTCGACCCGGAGCTGTTCGGCTTCCGCCAGGTCGGCTACGTCGCCGCCGTGCCGGAGGCGCAGGCGGCCGACCTCGAGCGCATCGCGCAGCAGCACGCTGCGATCGGCTACCCCTCGCGCCTCTCCCGCGGCCCCGACGCGGCGGCGGCACACATGCGCGGCCTCTTCCCCGACTGGCGCGCGCAGGGCATCACGGCCGTGCTGCACGAGCAACGCAGCGGCTGGGCCGACGCCGCCACCACGGTCGCGGCGCTCGCCGGCATCGCGCGCTCGGCGGGCGTGCGCATCCACGAGGGCGTCGAGGTGACCGGCTTCGACCTCCACGGCGACACGGTCGAGCACGTCGAGACGACGTCGGGCGCCATCGCCTGCGAAGCCGTCGTGCTCGCGCCCGGCCCGTGGATCCGCGACCTGTGGGCGCTGCTCGGCCTGCCCGCGGAGCTGTCGATCGGCGGCGGCTCGACAGCGCCGGCCTTCCACTACTGGCAGGTGCGGGAGGGCGACTACGCGCACGCGGGCGCGGCGCTCGACCCGCGGGCGCCCGTCGTCCATCTCGACGCCGACGTACCGCTCGCCCCGGCCGGCGAGCCGCTCCTGCCCGTGCCGTGGGGCATCTACTTCCGTCCCGGCATCGGCGGCGGCATCGCCTGCGGCGGCCTGCCCGTGGCGCTCGACGGCGACTGCGCGCTCGACCCGTACGGCCCCTCGCACCCGAGCGAGGGCGCCACCGACCCGTCCTTCGACGAGGCGATGCACGAGGCGCTGCGCTTCGCGCTCGGCCGCTTCGACGCGCCGGGGGCGTGGACGAGCTCGTCGTTCTCCGCACCCACCTGTTTCACCCCCGACAGCTACCCCGTCGTCGACTACGTGCGCGGCAACGCGTACGCCGTGCTCGACTCGAACCACGGCTTCAAGATGCTCGCGCTCGGCAAGCTCGCCGCCGCCGACCTTCTCGGCGAGCGTGCGCCGGAGCTCGAGCCGTTCTCCCTCTCCCGCTTCGAGCAGTCCGCGCTGCATCCCGTGTCCGCGAGCCCCTATCCGTGGACGTGAGCACGTACCCTGTCCTCGTCCGGCCGGGAGGGTCACGTACGATGACCCCGGCGACCGGGCCGATCCGCCGTTGGAGGTACTGATGTCCGAGAAAGTCTGGGGATCCGAGCCGTTCTGGGGACTCGGGCACGAGTGGGATCCCGACTGGGTCCTGACCGACCGCCAGAAGGAGCTTCGCGCCACCCTGATCGAGTTGTGCGAGAAGGAGATGCGGGCGAACGCGAAGCGCTCGGACGATGAGCTCCTCTATCCGCGCCGGAACCTCGAGCTGCTCGGGGAGCACGGGTTCCTCGGGTTGTGCGTGCCGGAAGAGTACGGCGGCCTCGGCGAGAACCACGTCGCGTTCGCGATGACGGCCGAGACGATCGCGCGCTACGGCTGCGCGTCGACGGCGATGTGCTACGTGATGCACATGGGCGCGGTGGCGGCGATCATGCTGCGGCCGACGCCGGAGCTGATCGACAAGTACATCCGTCCGCTCAACAGCGGCAAGATCGGCACGCTCTCCTACTCCGACCCGGAGACCGGCTCGCACTTCTGGTACCCGGTGTCGTCGCGGGCGGAGCGCCTCAACGGCGGCTACAGGATCAACAAGAAGGCGTCGTGGACGACGTCGGGCGGCTTCGCGGACTTCTACGTCGTGCAGACGACGAGCCCGGACTTCAAGGGCTACGACGACCTCTCCGTGTTCGTCGTCGACAAGGAGGACGTGCAGGCGCAGCCGGCCCTGTGGGACGCGCTCGGCCTGCGCGGCAACCAGTCGGGCCCGATCCAGGTCGAGAACGTCGAGATCCCCGGCGACCAGATCGTCGGCCCGGTCGGCGACGGCGCCTCCTCCAACGACGAGGCGGTCGACCCGTGGTTCCTGATCGGCTCCTCGTCGTGCTGGAACGGCATCGCGCTCGGCGCGGTCGACATCGCCAAGCGCCACACGACCCGCAAGAAGCACGTCGACGTGGGCATGCGCGTGGCGGACTACCCGACGATCCAGGACTACGTCGGCGAGGCCGTGATGGACACCAACGCCTGCCGGCTCTTCGTCTACTCGGTCGCGCAGGCGTGCGACCGGGCGACCGACGACAACCGCCGGACGCTGCAGCCGGGCGAGACGGCGCGGGCCGACTACCTGCACTGGCTGTGGCAGATCAAGTTCGAGGCGGCGAAGAACACCGCGCACGTCGTCGACAAGATGCTGCACGCGTGCGGCGGCTCCGGCTACAAGCGCGACATGGAGCTCGAGCGCTACCTGCGCGACGCCAAGGCCGGCTGGGTGATGGGCCCGACGAACGAGGTGCTGCGGCAGTTCGTGGGCAAGGCCGTGCTGCTCGGGTTCGAGTCGCTCGACTACTGGAACCAGTCGTACAACCGCCGTGTCGTCGAGAACGAGGTGAAGAAGCTCGACGCCGCGGCCAAGCGCGAGCTGGCCCAGCAGCTGCTCGCCGAGGCCGAGGCGCAGCAGTCCAAGGAACCGGCGCAGGCCTGATCCCGGTGGCCGTCGCATCGCGCCCACGTCTGCGTGTCCCGGGGCTCTTGCCCAGCGACCCGGCGCGCGAGATCTACCGCGTCCGGCGGGGGGCGGCGACCGTCGTCGCCCTCCGGCCGGACGACCGGATCACGGTGCGCGACCTCGACGGCGGCCAGCGCGCGGAGCTGACCGTGCTCGCGCCGGACGGGCGCGACGACTTCGCCGGCCTCGGCACGGCGCCGACGGCACGCGCGACGGTGCTGCGCTCGCTCGTCGAGCGGGGCGGGGACGGCGCAGAGACGATCGTGGCACGGCTCGCGAGGACGGGCTTCGACCCGAGCGAGGCGGCCGCGGTCGAGGTCTTCGACCGCTTCACGCCGCCGGGCGCCGAGCAGGTCTTCCGCGCCGAGCGCGAGGTGATCGTCGTCGTGGGGGCGCCGCAGGGCGAGCCCGTCGTCGAGGGCGGCATCCCGGCCTCGGACCTGCAGCTCGAAGTGCGCCGCGCCGAGCCGGCCCGCGGGCCGCTCGAGCCGGCGCTGCCGGAGCCGCTCGCCGAGCCGCGCCTCGACTTCCAGGTCGACCGGGCCTCCGCCCTCGCCTACGAGGTGAGAGCGGGCGAGTTCATCCAGGTCATCGACGTGCGCGGCCGCCAGTGCTCCGACTTCCTCGCCTTCAGCGCGCCCAAGCTGCAGGACGGCAAGGAGCGCGGCCTCGACGCCACCGCCACGCGGTCGTTGATGGGGAACGCGTACCCCTCCCCCGGGCTGTGCTCGAAGTTCTTCGACCACGACCTCGAGCCGCTCGTCGAGGTCGTCCGCGACACGGTCGGCCGCCACGACACGTTCGGCCTCGCCTGCACGCGCAAGTACTACGAGGACATGGGCTACTTCGGCCACGTCAACTGCTCCGACAACTTCAACGCGCAGCTCGGGCCGTACACGATCGAGCCGCGCACCGGCTGGCCGGCGATCAACTTCTTCTTCAACACGGCCTTCGACGCGCACAACCTGTACGTCGTCGACGAGCCGTGGTCGCGGCCCGGCGACTACGTGCTGCTGCGGGCGATGACCGACCTCGTGTGCCTGTCGAGCGCCTGCCCGTCCGACATCGACCCCGCGAACGCCTGGAACCCGACGGAGGTGCACGTGCGCGTCTATCCCGCCAAGGAGCGCTTCTCGGCCGCGATCGCACATCGCGTCACGCCCGACGCGGAGCCGAAGCTGACGAGGGAGACCGGCTTCCACCCGCGCACGTCCGCCCGCACCGGGCGCATGACCGAGTACAACGGCTACTGGCTGCCGACGGCATACGACAACCTGGGCGCCGTCGCCGAGTACTGGGCCTGCCGCGAGCGGGCGGCGATCATGGACCTGTCGCCGCTGCGCAAGTTCGAGATCCTGGGGCCGGACGCGGAGGCGCTGCTGCAGGCGACGATGACGCGCGACATCCGCCGCCTCGCCGACGGCCAGGTGGTCTACACGGCGATGTGCAACGAGACCGGCGGCATGCTCGACGACGGCACCGTGTTCCGCCTCGCGCCGGACAACTTCCGCTTCGTCGGCGGCTGCGAGTACGACGGCATCTGGCTGCGCGAGCAGGCGGAGCGCCTGGGGCTGCGCGTGTGGGTGAAGGAGTCGACGGACGACCTGCACAACGTGGCCGTGCAGGGCCCGGCCTCGCGCGAGATCCTCTCGCGGGTCGTGTGGACGGCGCCGGCGCAGACGCCGTTCCCGGAGCTGAAGTGGTTCCGCTTCTCCGTCGCGCGCCTGCACGGGCCGCAGGGGATCCCGCTGATCGCCTCGCGCACGGGCTACTCGGGCGAGCTCGGCTACGAGCTCTTCTGCCACCCGCAGGACGCGCCGGCCGTCTGGGACGCGGTCATGGAGGCGGGCACCCCGCACGGGCTGCAGCCGCTCGGCCTCGACGCGCTCGACATGCTGCGCATCGAGGCCGGCCTGATCTTCGCCGGCTACGAGTTCGACGACCAGGTCGACCCGTTCGAGGCGGGCATCGGCTTCACGGTGACCCCCGGCAAGGAGGAGGACTTCGTCGGCAAGGAGGCGCTCGCGCAGCGGCGCGCGCACCCGCAGCGCACGCTCGTCGGTCTCGAGCTGCAGGGCAACGAGACGGCCGGCCACGGCGACTGCGTGCACGTCGGCCGCTCGCAGGTCGGCGTCGTCACGAGCGGCACGCGCTCGCCGATCCTGAAGAAGAACATCGCGCTCTGCCGGATGGCGATCCAGTACGCCGAGATCGGCACCGAGGTGGAGGTCGGCAAGCTCGACGGCCAGCAGAAGCGCATCCCGGCGACGGTGGTGCGGTACCCGTTCTACGACCCGGACAAGACGAGGCCGCGCTCGTGACCGCCGCCCTCGTGGCGATCGGCGTCGTCGTCGCGCTGCTCGTCGTCGCCGTCGTCCTCTTCAACCGCCTCGTCCGGCTGCGCAACGAGGTGGACACGGGCTGGTCGAACATCGACGTGCAGCTGAAGCGGCGCAACGACCTCATCCCGAACCTCGTCGAGTCGGTGAAGGGGTACGCGGCGCACGAGCGGGACGTGTTCGAGGAGGTCACGAACGCCCGGGCCGCCGTCGCCGGGGCCTCGTCACCGGCCGCGGCGGGCGCGGCCGACTCGCTGCTCGGCCAGGCGCTCGGCCGCCTGTTCGCGGTCGCAGAGGCGTACCCCGACCTGAAGGCGTCGCAGAACTTCCTGCAGCTGCAGGCGGATCTGACCGACACCGAGGACAAGATCGCCGCCGCCCGCCGCTACTACAACGCGACGGTGCTCGCCTTCAACACGGCGACGCAGACGTTCCCCTCGCTCCTGCTCGCGCGGCCGCTCGGGTTCCGCCCGCGCGAGTTCTTCGCGGCCGAGCAGGACGAGCGCGCGCCCGTGCCCGTGAGCTTCCAGCAGTAGCCGAACCGTCCGTGACGCTCCAGCAGCAGATCCGCGCCAACCGCCTGCGAACCGCACTCGTCGTCGGCATGTTCGCCCTCCTCGTCGCCGGCGTCGCCGCGGCCTCGACCGTGTACGTCGGCGAGGCCGGCGCGGTCGGGCTGCTCGCGTTCGGGCTCGCCTACGGGCTGTTCGCGTGGTGGAACGCCGGGCGCATGATCGGCGCCCTCACCCGCGCCGTGCCGCTGCGGAAGAGCGACGACCGGGAGCTCTACCGCCTCGTCGAGAACGTCTCGATCGCGGCCGGGCTGCCGGCGACGCCGCCCGTCTACCTCGTCGACGACCCTGCGCCGAACGCCTTCGCCGCGGGCTCGCGGCCGTCGTCGGTGTACGTCGGCGTCACGACCGGCCTGCGGCGGCTGATGCCGAGCCGCGAGCTCGAGGCCGTGCTCGCCCACGAGATCTCCCACATCCGCAACCGCGACGTACGACTGATGACCCTCGCGGCCGTGCTCGTCGGGGTCGTCGCGATGATCAGCGACTTCGCCTTCCGCCTCGCCTTCTTCGGCGGCGGGCGCGGCAACCGCGACCGCAACCCGCTCCAGATCGTGGCGGCGCTCGTGGCGCTGCTGCTCGCGCCGCTCGCCGCCGTGATGCTGCAGATGGCGCTCAGCCGCCGCCGCGAGTTCCTCGCCGACGCGAGCGCCGCGGCGATCCTCAACGACCCGGAGGCGATGGCCCTCGCGCTGCGCCGCCTTCAGCTCGACACGCAGGAGATCGCCTACGCCGACCGCGCCACGGCGCACCTGTTCATCGAGAGCCCCACCCGCCTCGTGCGCGGCGCCGGCGGCTTCCTCGCCGGCCTCTTCCAGACCCACCCGCCCCTGGAAGAGCGCATCAGCGCGCTCGAGCAGGCGGGCGGCTTCCGGCTCGAGGCGCTTCCCGGCGCCTGATCTCGCCGCGGAGGCTCCTACACCGTCTCGCGGAACCTGCCGGCCAGCACCTCGATCAGCGCCCGCGCCGCCGCCGGCTCGGCCTCGAGCGCCGCGAGCAGATCCGCGCGAGAGACCTGCTGCAGACGCACCGGCCCCTGGGCGGTGACGTCTGCGATGCGGGGGCCGCCGTCGAGCACCTCGATCTCGCCGATCAGCTCTCCCGCACCGAGCCGGACGGTGCGTCCGGGCCGCTCGACGAGCACGGTGCCCTCGAGCACGAGCGAGAGCGTGTCGGCGGGCTCGCCGCTGCGCGAGATCGCCTCGCCGTCCCCGACGGCGCGCTCGACCCCACGGGCGAGGATCGGGTCGAGCAGCTCCCGCGGCAGCGCCGCGAGCACGCGCGGATCCCGCACGAGTCGCTCGTAGCGCCCGCCGTGGAACAGCAGCGGCTGCCCTTCGCCGTAGCGGATGTACTCGACGCGGCCGAGGAAGAGCGAGTGGTCGCCGCCCCAGTACGAGCGCACGACGCGGGCGACGAGGTGCGCGAGCGCGCCCTCGACGAGCGGCGTCTCGCGCACGATCTCGAACAGCGGCTCGAGGGCGTCGTCGCGCCTCCGGCCGGCGAAGTGGTCGGACAGCGACGTCTGGCCGGCGGCGAGCACGCTGATGCCGTAGCGCGCGCCCTCGCGCAGCAACGCGTTCATCCTCGCGCGCCGGTCGACGGAGATGAGCACGAGCGGCGGCCGCAGCGACACCGACATGAACGCGTTCACCGTCATCCCGTGCGCCTCGCCCCCCACCTGCGTCGTGATCACGGTGACGCCGGTGGCGAACATGCCGAGCGTGCGCCGGAACTCAACCGCCGGGTCGAGCCCGAGCCCCTCCCCGACCTCGAGCGCCTCGGGCTCCGGCACCTCGTCGAAGACGCTGTCGCCGAGGCCCTCGAGCGCGCCGACGGCGAAGCCGCCGCGCAGGGCGATGCCGAACTCCTCGGGCAGCGAATCGGTGCTCATACGCCGATTGTGACGTGCGACGGGGCCCCGCGTCCACGGGGCCCCGTCGCGGCGATGCGCGCGCGAGCTACCCGGCCCGGCTGCCGGCGCCCGCAGCATCCGGCACGAGCGGCACGTCCTCGCGCCAGTGCGGTGCCTCCTTGTCCTGCACGATGCGGCGGAAGAAGAACAGCAGCAGGCCGACGACGAGGACGCCGAGGCCGATCACCTTCTCCTTCGTGCCCCCGTAGCCGCCGGCCGCGTTCTGGAACCAGCCGAACCCGACGATCGTCAGGATCAGGCACCAGACGGCGAGAATGCCGGCGATCGGCGTCCACACCGCCCCGAGCTTGATCGGCCGCGGCCAGTCGGGCCGGTCACGGCGCAGCAGCACGTACCCGGACAGCGCGAACATGTGCGCGAGCACGTACCCGAGGTTGCTCGCCGCGAGCACGCCGAAGATGTTGCCGACGAGCAGCACGAACAGGATGTTGACGACCATGTCGACGGTCATCGCGTTGCCCGGCACGCTGTGCCTGTTGAGCACGCCGAGCTCCCTGATCGTCATGCCGTCGCGGGAGATCCCGAACAGGGCGCGCCCGCCGTCCGCGGTCGCCGAGTTCATCGTGATCACGAAGCTCGCGACGATGCAGACGACGAAGACGTCCTTGAGGAGCGCCGACGAGGTGCCCGAGATCGCGAGCATGCCGCCGACGTAGTCGTAGCCGCTGACGGTCTTCGCGCCGGCGCCGCCGACGAACGCGATCGGCAGCAGGATGTACACGAACATCGAGAACAGGGCGGCCGAGCGGAGCGCCAGCTTGGTGTCGCGCACCGTGTCCTTGTACTCGGGCGCGAACGTGGCGCACACGTCGACGCCCCAGGCCGACCAGCACATCAGCCAGAGCCAGACGAGCGCGAGCTGGAGGCCGCCCCAGGCGAGGCCGCCGTTGTTGAGGTTGTTCTGGAGGTTCGCACCGTCGAAGCTGCCGTTGACGAACGGCAGGATCATCATCACGAACAGCGGGATCATGAGCAGCGCGCCCGCGACGTAGCCGAACGTGACGCCGACGCGGGCGCCGTAGACGTTGAACAGCCACACGGCGAGGATGAGCCCGATCGCGATCGCCGCCGGCAGGCCGAACTGGGTCAGCCCGAACACGGAGAAGTAGCCGTCCGCGCCGAGGTAGCTGCCGCCCGGCTCGCCCGAGAACCAGGCGCCCTGGATGATCGACCCGACGAAGAGGCCGTTGACGGAGAGCACGACCGACCAGCCGATCCAGTACCCGAAGGTGGCGACCGGCCCGATCAGGGTCGTGTACTTGCGCCACGCCTCGTGGGCGTAGAGCGCGAGCCCGCCGGACTTCTCCGGGAACATCGTCGCAAGCTCGGAGTAGATCGTGTTGATGAACACGGCGACGACGGCGGAGATGCCCCACAGGAGCGCCGCGCCCCACCCGCCGAGGTCGCCGACCGAGAAGCCGAGCGAGCCGAGCAGAAAGCCGGGGTTCGCGAGCGCGATGACGAACCCGTCATACCACCGAAGCGTCTTGAGGAGTTGACGTTCCTCGACCGCAGCTGTCGCCACCTTGCAACCTCCGTCCGAAGTCCCGGATCCACGGCCGTCTCGGGCCGCTCTGGGGGCGAACGTAACACTCGCCACGGCGAATTCCAAGTGCCGGGAAATGCAATTGCCGTATGGGCAACCGATGTCGGACGGCCCGCGCGCGCTACGATCGCCTCGTGCACGCCCCGCCGCTCACGATCACCTGCGACTGCGGCGCGGCGGAGAGCGTCCCCTACGGCGAGCGCTGGCGCTGCGGCGCGTGCGGGAAGACGTGGGACACGGCGCAGATCCCGCGCGCCGAGTACGAGGCGCTGCTGCACGGCGTCCGCCGCTACCGGCTGCTCGTGCTCGGGCCGCCGCTCCTCCTCGCCGGCGTGCTCGTCCCGCTCACGATCTTCAGCGGCGTGCAGTTCGCGTTCCTGCTCTTCATGCTCGTGATGGCGCACGCGCTCCTCGTCGTGCCGATGGCGCGCCGGCGGGCGACGGCACGGGCGCGCGAGCGCATGCCGAGCTGGAACCTGCGCCCCGAGTAGCCGTGCCGGGGACGCGCCGCCACCACAGGGCGCTGCGGGCGCTGCGGGAGCGGACCGCCTGCCTCGTCCGGCTCCCGACTCGCACAGCCGCGGCGGCAGGCGGGCGACGCGCCGGCGGCACGGGTTTATGATCGACGGTCTTCGACCCACGAGCTGCCCGAGGGAGCCGCGCGCATGAGCACACCGACCGTGACCGCCGACCACGTCGCACCCGATCCGGTGGGCGGCGGCGCGGGGCGCAGCGGCGAGCCGCTGATCCGCGCCGACGGCGTGTGGAAGATCTTCGGACCGGGCGCCGACCGCATCGTCGGCAGCGCGGACGCCGACCTTCCCCGCGCCGAGCTGCGCGCGAAGACGGGCTGCGTGGCGGCGGTGCGCGACGTCTCGTTCGAGGTATGGCCGGGCGAGGTGTTCGTCGTCATGGGCCTCTCGGGCTCCGGAAAGTCGACCCTCGTGCGCACGCTGATCAGGCTCATCGAGCCGACGGCGGGAGCGATCCGGATCGGCGACCGCGACGTCAGCCGTGCGAGCGCCGCCGGCCTGCGCGAGCTGCGGCGCCGCGACGTCTCGATGGTGTTCCAGCACTTCGGCCTGCTCGCGCACCGGCGCGTGGTCGACAACGTCGCCTTCGGGCTCGAGATCCAGGGCGTCCCCAAGGCCGAGCGCATCTCCCGCGCGCGGGAGATGCTCCGGCTCGTCGGCCTCGAGGACGTCGAGAACGCGTTCCCCGACCAGCTCTCCGGTGGCATGCAGCAGCGTGTCGGAGTGGCGCGCGCGTTCGCCGTCGACCCCGCCGTGATGCTCTACGACGAGCCGTTCAGCGCGCTCGACCCGCTCATCCGCCGCGACATGCAGGACGAGGTGTGCCGGCTGCAGGTCGAGACGGGGAAGACGATGGTGTTCATCACGCACGACCTGCCCGAGGCGCTCCGCCTCGGCGATCGCATCGCGATCATGCGCGACGGCGCGATCGTGCAGCTCGGCACGCCCGAGGAGCTCGTCGGCTCGCCCGCGGACGAGTACGTGGAGAACTTCGTCCGCGACGTGCCGCGCAGCCACGTGCTCACGCTGCGCTGGATCATGCGCGACCCCCACCCGGGCGAGGCGCTCGACGGCCCGCGGGTCGACGTCGGCACGACGGTGCGCAGCGCGGTGCCGGTGCTCGCGGCGAGCGAGAAGCCGGTCGTCGCCGTGCAGGGCGACGAGGTCGTCGGCGTCGTCGACCGCGTCGACGTGCTGAAGGCGATCGCGGGCGAGGGGTCCTGATGTCGGTCGCGACCGGCGCGCCGGCGGCGCCGGCGGTCGTCGCGCACCGGCCCTGGTGGCGCGGCCGGCTCGTGCGGGTCGCGGCGATCGCGGCAGTGATGGTGCTGGCCTACCGGGCCCGCGGGCTCGACTACCCGTGGCCGGACAGCCTCGCCTGGAACGGCCTCTCGGCACACCTCGACGCATTCCAGTCGTGGCTGCTCGACCAGCGCTCCGCCACGCACAAGAGCACCGTGTTCACGATCTTCGACGGGTTCCGGACGTTCGTCGACGACCTCGTGACATGGCTCACCGACGGCATCCTGTGGCTGACGTGGGCCGGAGCCGCCGCGACCGGCACGCTCGTCGTCCTCCGCTTCGGCGGCCTGCGCGCCGCGCTCATCGTGCTCGGCGGCTTCGGCTCGTATGCCGCGCTCGGGCTCTGGCAGGCGAGCATCGAGACGCTCGCGCTCATGCTCGCGTCCGTCGGCCTCTCGCTGCTCGTGGGCATCCCGCTCGGCATCGCCGCCGGCCGCTCCGACCGCTTCCAGCGGGCGATCGGCCCGGTGCTCGACGCGATGCAGATCGTTCCCGCGTTCGCGTACCTGATGCCCGTCGTGATCCTGTTCTCGGTCGGCCCCGCCGCGGCGGTCGTGTCGACGATGATCTACGCGATCCCGCCCGCGGTCCGCATCACCGCGCTCGGTATCCGCGGCGTGCCCGTGAACACGGTCGAGGCGGCCGCGTCGATGGGGTCGACCCGCGGCCAGATGCTCGCGAAGGTGCAGTTGCCGCTTGCACGGCGCATGCTGCTCCTCGGCGTCAACCAGACGATCCTCTTCGCGCTCTCGATGGTCGTCATCGCCGGGCTCATCGGCGGCGGCGGCCTCGGTGCCGTCGTCACGAGCGGCCTCTACTCGAACCCCGCGCTCGCGATCCTGGGCGGCTTCGCGATCGTGATCATGGCGATGACGCTCGACCGCGCCACCGAGGCGATCGCCGACCGCACCGATCCCGCCAGGCGCCACCTCACCGACGCGGCGCGCCGGCGGCTGCGCCTGCAGACGCTCGCCGCCGCCGCCGCCGTCGCCGGCGCGGTGCTGGCGGCGAAGCTCGCGGGCGTCTCGGGCGTCTACCCGGACGAGACACCGGGCGGCAGGGTGGCGACGGTGCAGGACTGGCTGCTCGCGCGCATCCAGTCGGTGCTCGACTACGTGCAGGACCCGACCTCGCCGGTCTTCGCCGTCACCGAGCCGGTCGGGAACTTCGTGCTCACGAAGGCGCTGCTGCCGCTGCAGGGGTTCCTCATCGGGGCGCCCTGGTTCGTCACCGTCGGCGGGCTGACGCTGATCGCGCTCGTCGTCAGCGGCCTCCGCCCCGCCGTGACGACGTTCCTGATGCTCGCGGCGATCGGCGTCATGGGCGTCTGGCCGCTCGCGATGGACACGCTGTCGCAGGTGCTCGTGGCGACGGTGATCGCCGTTGCGATCGGCGTCGCGCTCGGCGTGCTGGCGGCGGAGAGCGCCACGGCGTCGAAGATCCTGCGGCCGCTGAACGACGTGCTGCAGACGCTGCCGCAGCTCGTCTACATCATCCCGTTCATCTACCTGATGCCCGTCTCGATCGTGCCCGGCATCGTCGCCGGCGTGCTGTACGCGTTCCCCGTCGTGATCCGTCTCGTCGAGCGCGGCGTGCGCGACGTGGCCCCCGAAGCGGTCGAGGCGGCGGGAGCGTTCGGCGCCACGCGGCGCCAGATCCTGACGAAGGTGAAGGTGCCGCTTGCGGGGGATGCAATCATGCTCGGCATCAACCAGGGCATCATCATGGTCCTCGCCGTCGTCGTCATCGGCGGCCTCATCGGCTCCGGCGGCCTCGGCTACGAGGTGGCGCAGGGGCTCGTGCGCGGGCAGTTCGGGCAGGGCGTGATCACGTCGCTCGCGATCCTCGCGCTCGGTATCGCGCTCGACCGCGTGACGCAGGGAACGCGGCGCGCGCGGCGGGAGGAGGTTGGTTGAACGTCCGGGTGACACACACAAACAAGGAGGGTCGAATGAGGGATCGTCTCACTGCGAGACGTCTGCGCCTGGCCGGGGTCGCGATCGTGGCGCTGGCGGCGCTCGTCGTGTCGGCGAGCGCGATGGGCGGCGGCACGCGCTCGACGGCGTGCGGCACGGTCGTGCTCAACGAGAACGCGTGGGCGGGGTCGACGTCGAACGTCTACGTCGTCAAGTACGTGCTCGAGAAGAACCTCGGCTGCAAGGTGAAGGTGACGAACATCACCGAGGGCCAGCCGAACTTCCAGGCCATGGCCGACGGCAAGATCGACGTCGTGCTCGAGGACTGGCAGAACCTGGCCTCGTTCCCGCAGTACACGAAGAACGGGTCGGTGGTGAAGGTCGGCGGCAACGGCATCGTCGGCGTCATCGGCTGGTACATCCCGCGCTACCTGCTCAAGCAGTACCCGCAGTTCAAGACGTGGAAGGGGCTGAAGGGCAAGGAGAGCGTGTTCAAGTCGCCGGAGTTGGGCTCGCAGGGGATGTTCCTCGGCGGCGACCCGTCGTACGTGCAGAAGGACCGGATGCTGATCAAGGGCCTCGGGCTCGACTTCAAGCACGTCGTCGCCGGCGCCGAGCCCGCGCAGGTGGCACGCTGGAGCCAGCTCTACAAGCAGAAGAAGCCCGTGATCTTCTACTGGTACGACCCGCAGTACCTGAACGCGCAGTACGACCTCGTGCGGGTGCAGCTGCCGAAGCGCTTCAAGGGCTGCCTGGACGACGAGAAGAAGGGCGGCGATCCGAAGAAGTTCGCCTGCGAGTACCCGTCCTACGTGCTCGACAAGCTGGTGAGCGGCAAGTTCGCGAAGAGCGGCTCGCCGGCGCTGGCCGTGATCAAGCGGTTCAAGTGGACGTCGGCTGACCAGAACGCCGTCGCCAACCTCATCGCCGGCAAGAAGATGAAGCCGGACAAGGCGGCGGAGATCTGGGTCAAGGGCCACCAGGCCAAGGTCAACGCCTGGCTCGGCAAGTAGCCCGCCAGAGCAACGTCTCCTCCGCGGGGAGGCGCACCGCTCTCCTTTCTCGTTCCGAGCGGCGCGCCTCCCCTTCGTTTGATATACGTCTCGTATATCAACTTCGGCCCCTCCCCCCTCCGTGTTCCAGCCCGACGCCGACGAGGCGGCGTCGCTCAGCGAGCGCGCCGCCTATCGCATCCGCGAGCTGATCGTCTCGCTCGAGCTGCCGCCGGGCGCCCCCGTCAGCGAGCGCGAGCTGATGGAGCGGCTCGGCTTCGGGCGGACGCCGGTGCGGGAGGCGCTGCGGACGCTCGCGCAGGAGAAGCTCGTCGAGGTCTACCCGCGGCGCGGCATCGTCGTGGCGCCCGTCGACGTGGGCGATCTGGCGGCGCTGTCGGAGGCGCGCATCGTGCTCGAGAGCTTCGCCGCGCGCTGCGCCGCCGAGCGTGCCGCCGCGGAGGAGCGCACGGCGGCGCGGGCGTTCCTCGCCGAGCTGCCCGGCGCTGCGGACGAGCACGACGAGCGCACGCTGATCGAGCTCGACCAGCGCATCCACCGCCACGTGTACCGCTGCGCGCACAACCCGTTCATCGAGTCGACGCTGAACGAGTACTACATCCTCACCCTGCGCATCTGGTTCCTCGCCCTCGACCGCGTGCCCCGGCTCGAGCACGCCGTGACCGAGCACCGCGAGTTGCTCGAGGCGATCTGCGACGGCGATCCGCGCCGCGCCGAGGACGTCATGCGCCGCCATATCGAAGGCTTCGAGCGGGCGATCCGCGCCGTGCTCTGATCGCGACAACCACCGACCGATGAGGAGACCCATGTCATGAGCACCTTCCCGAGCAGCGCGAGAGCCGTCGTGATCGGCTGTGGCATCGTCGGCAACAGTCTCGCCTACCACCTCACCCGGCTCGGGTGGTCCGACGTGGTGCTGATCGACAAGGGCCCGCTGCCGAACCCGGGCGGCTCCACCGGCCACGCGTCCAACTTCATCTTCCCGGTCGACCACTCCAAGGAGATGACGCAGCTCACGCTGGAGTCGCAGCGTCAATACCGGGAGATGGACGTCAACACCGAATGCGGCGGCATCGAGGTGGCGCGGACCGAGGAGCGCATGGAGGAGCTGCGGCGGCGGATGGCGTCGGCGAAGTCGTGGGGCGTCGACTCGGCGCGGCTCGTCACCCCGGCCGAGATCAAGGAGCTCGTGCCGTTCATCGACGAGACGATCCTGCTCGGTGGCTTCTACTGCCCGACCGTCTCCGTCGTCGACTCGCTGCGCGCCGGCACGATCATGCGCGAGCGCGGCGTCGCGGCGGGCGCCCTGCAGGTGTTCGCGAACACGGACGTGAGCGCCATGGACGTCGAGCGCGGGCGCATCCGGCGCCTCCACACCTCGCGCGGCACGATCGAGGCGGAGGTCGTCGTCATCGCCTGCGGCGTCTGGAGCCCCCTGCTCGCGCGCATGGCCGGCGCCCACATCCCCCTCACGCCGGCGGTGCACCAGATGATCGACGTCGGCCCGGTGCCGCGCTTCGAGAAGAGCACGAAGGCGATCGAGTTCCCGATCGTGCGCGACATGGACGTGTTCATGTACGAGCGCCAGGACGGTGTCGGCCTCGAGATCGGCTCCTACGCGCACCGCTCGATCCTGCACGACCCCGAGGAGATCCCCTCGATCGAGGCGGCGGCCCTGTCTCCGACCGAGTTCCCGTTCACGCAGGCCGACTTCGCGCCGCAGATGGAGCACGCACTCGAGCTGATGCCCGAGATCGTGGGCGACGAGTCGGTCGGGGTGAAGTACGCGATCAACGGGCTCATCTCGCTCACGCCCGACGGGATGCCGATCCTCGGCGAGACCCCGGAGGTGAAGGGCCTCTGGTCGGCGGCCGCCGTGTGGGTGAAGGAAGGCCCGGCCGTCGGCAAGTCGGTGGCGGAGTGGATGGTGCACGGCGAGTCGCACATCGACCTGCACTCCTCCGACATCGCGCGCTTCCACGACCACCAGAAGACGCGAGCGCACGTGAAGGCGCGCACGTTCGAGGCGTTCCCCAAGACGTACGGGATCGTGCACCCGGCCGAGCAGTGGTCGAGCGAGCGCGGCATCCGCCGCTCGCCGATGCACGCGCGGGAGGAGGCGCTGGGGGCGGTCTTCTACGAAGCGGCAGGCTGGGAGCGCCCGCAGTGGTACGAGGCGAACGCACCGCTCGTCGAGCGCTACGGCGTCGAGCCCCGCGAGGCGGAGTGGGATGCCCGCTGGTGGTCGCCGATCATCAACGCCGAGCACCTCGCCATGCGGGAGCACGCCGGCATCTTCGACCTCTCCGCCTTCGCCGTCTTCGACGTGAAGGGAGCGGGCGCCCTCGACGCCCTGCAGCGCGCGGTGCTCGCGCAGATGGACGTGCCGGTCGGCCGGGTCGTCTACACACCGGTGCTGAGCCCGGGAGGCGGCTTCAGGTCCGACCTCACGATCATGCGGCTCGGCGAGCGGGAGTTCCGGATCGTCACGGGGGGCGCCCACGGCATGGCCGACCGCAAGCTCTTCGTCGACCTCCTGCCCGAGGACGGCTCGGCGAGCCTCGTCGACGTCACGAGCGCCTGGACGACGATCGGCCTGTGGGGGCCGCGTGCCCGCGACATCCTCTCGAGCGTCACCTCCGACGACGTCACCCACGAGGGCTTCCCGTTCGGCAGCTGCCGGACGATCGAGATCGGCTCGCAGCTCGTGCTCGCCTCGCGCATCTCCTACGTCGGCGACCTCGGCTGGGAGCTGTACGTGCCGATGGAGCAGGGCGGCCGGCTCTGGGACGTCCTCTTCGAAGCGGGCGCTCCGCACGGTCTCACCGCCTGCGGGATCGGCGTCTACGGCACCACCGGGCGCCTCGAGAAGTGCTATCGCGCCTACGGCGCCGAGCTCGAGAGCGAGTACACGGTCGTCGAGGCGGGCATGCAGCGGCCGAAGGTGAAGGAGCAGGACTTCGTCGGCAAGGAAGCCCACCTGCGCCACCGCGAGGAGGAGCCGGCCGCGATCCTCTGCACGCTCACGGTCGACGACCACACCTCGGCGGCCGGCGTCAAGCGCTACCCGCTCGGCCGCGAGCCGATCACGCTCCGCGACGGCACGCCGCTCAGCGACCGCAAGGGCCGGCGCTCCTACGTCACGAGCGCGGGCGCCGGGCCGTCGATCGGCAAGTACATCCTGCTCGCCTATCTCCCGCCCGAGCACGCCGTCGAGGGATCGTCCGAGCTCGCCGTCGAATACATGAACGAGCGCTACCCCGTCACCGTCGCCGTGGTCGGGCCGACGCCCATCTTCGATCCCGAGAACGCGAGAATCCGGTCGTGAGAGTCCTCGTGTGCGTGAAGCGGGTTCCGATGACGGGCGGCAGGATCGTGCTCAGCGACGACGCGCAGGCGATCGAGACGCGCCATCTCGGCTTCACGATCAGCCCGCACGAGGAGTGCGGCGTCGAGGAGGCCGTGCGCCTCGTCGAGCGGCACGGCGGCGAGTCGGTCGTGCTCACGCTGGGCCCGCCCGATGCGGAGGAGCAGCTGCGCGACGCGATGGCGATGGGGATCGACCGCGGGCTGCACCTCCGGACCGGCGGGGAGGAGTGGGATCCGGAGGCGACCGCCGACGCGATCCTCGACGCCGTCCGCGCCGACGAGGCGGCCTCCGGCTCGTTCGACCTGATCTTCTTCGGCAACGAGTCGGCGGACTCCGGCGGCTACCAGGTCGGCATCCGGGTCGCCCGCGCGCTCGGCCGCCCCTGCGTGACGGGGATCAAGGGCGTCGCCGTCGAGGGAGCCTCCGTGCGCTGCGAACAGGAGCTCGGCGGAGGCCGCGACGTGTACGAGCTGCCGCTCCCTGCCGTCGTCACCGTGCTCGAGGGGCTCAACCTGCCGCGTTACCCCTCCGTGCCGGGCCGCATGCGGGCGGGCCGCAAGCCGCTCGACGTCTCGACGCCGGAGAGGCCGGCCTCGCGGCTCGAGCTGTCGCGGCTCGTCGTCCCGGAGGGCGAGTCGAAGCAGGCCGAGTTGCTCGGACGCGGCGCGGACGCCGCGCCCGCCGTCGTCGAGCTGCTGCAGCGGATCGGGGTGGTCTCGTGAACCTCGTGCTGGTCGAGCACGCCGAGGGCGTCGCCACGGAGGTCTCGCTGCAGGCGCTCGCGCTCGCCCGCGGCCTCGGCGGCCCGGTGCACGCGCTCCTGATCGGCCCGGGCGGACGCGAGGCGGCCGCGGGCGTGCCGGCCGACGTCGCCCATGTGGCCGAGCACGAGGCGCTGGAGGCGTTCGCGCCCGATGCGTGGGCGGCGATCGTGTGCGATCTGGCCGGCAGGACCGGCGCGACGGCGATCGTGGCGCCCGGCTCCGAGCACGCGACCGATGCGATGGCGCGCGCGGCCGCGCGCCTCGGGGAGCCGCTCGCCGCGAACTGCACGTCCGTCACGCCGGGCGACCCGATCGCGCTCACCCGCGTCCGCTGGGGCGGCAGCCTGCTCGAGGAGGCGCTCCTCCATGCCGGCCGGGCGCTCCTCACCGTCGCTCCCCACGCGGTCGCCGGGGCGGAGCCCGGCAGTCCCGGGGCGGTCGAGCCGTTCACGCCGGCTCTCGCCGACGCGGATCTCGTCGTGCGCGTCCGCGACCGCCTGGCGCCGGCCGCCGGCGGTGTCTCGCTCGCGGACGCGAAGGTCGTCGTCAGCGGCGGCAGGGGAGTCGGCTCGGCCGAGGGCTTCGCGCCGATCGAGGATCTCGCGGGGCTGCTCGGCGGCGCGGTCGGATGCTCGCGCGCCGTCACGATGGCGGGCTGGCGCCCGCACACCGAGCAGGTCGGGCAGACGGGCAACAAGATCGCGCCGGAGATCTACATCGCCTGCGGCGTCTCCGGGGCAACCCAGCACATCGCGGGGTGCAAGGGCGCGAAGCGGATCCTCGCCGTCAACACCGACGCGGAGGCTCCGATCATGTCGGTGGCCGACTACGCCGTCGTCGGCGACCTGCACGAGGTGCTGCCGGCGATCTCGGCCGCGATCCGGAAGGCGAGGGGAGCATAGGCACCGCGCTCTCCGCTGCCGCCCTCGCGGCGGTGCTGCTCGTGGCGGGCGGCGCGTTCGCGCGCCGGGCGCTGCTGCTCGCCCGGCTCGTGCGCATGGGCAAGCCCGTCGACCGCTCGGACGACGTCCCGCTGCGCCTGCGCAACGAGGCCGTCGTCGTGCTCGGGCAGCGGAAGCTGTTCCAGCGGCTCGTGCCCGGCCTCGTGCACGCCCTCATCTTCTGGGGCTTCCTCGTCCTCTTCCCCACCATCCTGATGGCGCTGCTCGGTGCCGTCGACGAGGGTTGGACGCTGCCCTGGCTCGCGCGCCAGGGCTGGTTCGCGTTCCTCGTCGACCTGTTCTCGTTGCTCGTGCTGGCCGGCGTCCTGGCCGCGGTGTGGATCCGCAAGGTGCAGCGGCCCAGGCGCTTCGAGGGCAGCCACCTCGGCGAGGCCGACCTCATCCTGGCGTGGATCGCCGGCATCGTGCTGACCCTGCTCGCCTGGCACGCGTCGCGCATCGCGCTCGGGCTGAACGAGGCTCCCGACGCCTGGGCGCCCGTCTCCGACACGATCGCGGGCCTGTTCGGAGGGGGGACGGCGACCGACGTGCTGGAGCGGGTCTCCGTCTGGGCGCACGTGCTGCTCGTGCTCGGCTTCCTCGCCTACCTGCCCCACTCCAAGCACCTGCACATCGCGACGGCCGCCGTCAACGTCTTCTTCGGGCGCACGCGCGCGCGAGGGCGGCTCGAACCGCTGGACTTCGAGGCCGAGGACGAGGCCGACCTGCGCTTCGGCTCGGCGACGGTCGCGGACATGACGTGGAAGCAGATGGTCGACACGATGTCGTGCACCGAGTGCGGGCGCTGCCAGGACGTCTGCCCCGCCTATGCGACGGGCAAGGAGCTTTCTCCGAAGCTGCTCATCATGGGCCTGCGCGACCAGCTCTTCGCGGAGGGCCCGAAGGTGCTCGCCGCGCGCAACGGCGGCGAGCCGTTCGAGCCGTCCGCGCTCGTGCCGAACGCCGTCTCCGACGACGTCGTCTGGGACTGCGTCACGTGCGGCGCCTGCGTCCACGAGTGCCCCGTGTCGATCGAGCACGTCGATCACATCGTCGACCTGCGCCGGCACCTCGTCATGGTCGAGTCGCGCTTCCCGGCGGAGGCGGGCACGATGCTGCGCGACGTCGAGCGCTCGTCGAACCCGTGGGGCAAGCCGCAGGCCGAGCGGGCCGACTGGGCGGACGGCCTCGACGTGCGGGTGCTGCAGCCGGGCGAGCCGCCGCCCGAGGTGCTCTACTGGGTCGGCTGCGCCGCCTCGTTCGACGAGCGGGCGCGGCTGACGGCCCGGTCGACGGCGAAGCTGCTGCAGGCCGCCGGCGTCGACTTCGCCATCCTCGGCCCGCGCGAGAGCTGCACCGGCGACCCAGCGCGCCGCATGGGCAACGAGTACACGTTCCAGACGTTCGCCCAGCAGAACGTGGCGACGATGAACGAGGCCGGAGTGAAGAAGATCGTCGCGAGCTGCCCGCACTGCTTCAACACGCTCGCCAACGAGTACCCGGACTTCGGCGGCAGCTACGAGGTCGTCCACCACACCGAGCTGCTCGCCGAGCTGCTGCAGGAGGGGAAGCTGCAGCCGGTCGCAGGCAGCGAGGAGATCACGTACCACGACTCGTGCTACCTGGCCCGCCACAACGACGTCGTCTCCGCCCCGCGCGAGATCGTGTCGCGCATCGGCAAGCCGCTCGAGATGGCACGCAGCGGCAAGCGCACGTTCTGCTGCGGCGCCGGCGGCGCGCACATGTGGATGGAGGAGCGCGGCGGCCAGATCAACGAGGAGCGCGCGCGCGAGGCGGTCGCGACCGGCGCCGGCACACTCGCCGTCGCCTGCCCGTTCTGCACCGTCATGCTCGACGACGGTGTGCGCCAGAACGGCGCCGAGATGCGGGTCGCCGACGTGGCGACGCTGCTCGCCGAGTCGCTCGAACGCCCCTGACCGCGCCTCGAGGCGACGCCGCCGTCACCGCTCGACGGCGCCGCCCGCCCGGGCGCGAGAGGCCGCGCCCGATGCTCCCGAGAGACGGCCGCCCGTTCGCGTTGCGACTCAAACCTTATGAGGTATAATACTTATACACCATGACGGAGAGCGACTGGCATCAGGTGCTCGCGGCGGCCGCGCGGTTGCAGGAGCTGCTCCCGGACGCCGTCCTCGTCGGAGGCACGGCGGCGTCGATGCACGCCTCCCACCGCGTCTCGTTCGACGACGATCATGTGCTCACGGACCTGCGAACCCGCTTCGACGACGTCCTCGCGCACCTGGAACAGGCAGACGGGTGGACGACCGCCCGGGTGAACCGGCCGGTTCTGATCCTCGGCAGCCTCGACGGCATCGAGACGGGTGTGCGGCAACTCGTCAGGCGCCGACCGCTCGAGGTCGAGGAGGTCGAGACGCCGGCGGGGAGGCTGCGCGTGCCGACCCTCGAGGAGATGACCCGGGTCAAGGCGTGGCTGGTCCTGCGCCGCAACGCGACACGCGACTATCTCGATCTCGTGGCGCTCGCCGACCGGCTCGGGGTGGAATCGGCAGCCTCGGTCGCACTCGGACTCGACGCGTATTACGAGGACCAGATCGGCGCCGGCGGGCACCGCATCGCGACGCAGCTCGCGAAGCAACTGGCGCAGCCGGCCCCGTACGACCTCTCCGACGTCGACCTCCGAACGTACCGGAAGCTGGAGCCGCGATGGCGTCATTGGGGTACGGTGGTCGCGGCGTGCGACGAGCTTGCGCGGGCGATGCTCGACGCGCTCGTGGACGAGCCGGCGTGATGCGCCACCGGCACCTCGATGTCGAGCCCGCAACGCCTACCGCGGAGCTCGGGCTCGCGGCGCTCGACGATCTTCTCGAGCGCGGTGATCTCGCCGACTGGAAGCCGGTGCTCGACGAGATCGCGCGCGACCCGTGGGGGCCGGTCGCCGAACGGGTCATCCATCTCGTGGAACGCCACCCGATGCCCGGCACGTCGAGCCTGTGGAGGTCGTGGATCGAGCGGCGGCGCGGCACGAGCCTCTCGCCGCACACCGGCTCGGCCCTGCGTGCGCTCCGTCTTCGGCAGGGGCTGACGCAGCAGGAGCTCGCGTCCCGGCTCGGGATGACACAGCCGGAGGTCTCGAAGCTCGAGCGGCGCCGCGACGTCCGACTCTCGACCGCGCGGTCGTACGTGCGAGCCCTCGGCGGACACCTCCTGCTCTCCGCACGCTTCGGCGACACCGTCGAGCCGCTCGGCGCCACGGCACAGGCGGACACGAAGGCGACGAAGCGGGCAGAGTCCTCGAGAGCGTGACCCGGTTCCCGCGCTGCGTGGAGACGGGAACGCCCGTCGCAACGGGCGCCCGCGGCAGCGTGCCTGTCCGTTGACGGCGCCGCTGCGAGACTCTAGAATCATAGTGTGGAACTAGTGTTCCACAGTATGGGCCTTCATTCGATGACCGCACAGACCGGAACCCAGTCCATCGACCGCGCCGCCCAGCTCCTCGTGCACGTGGTGGAGAGCGTCGAGCCGCCGAGCGTGGGCGAGCTGTCGGAGCGCACCGGGCTGCCGAAGAGCACCACCTCCCGGCTCGTCGGGGCGCTCGAGCGCCAGGGGCTCGTGCAGCGCGACGCCGCCCGCGGCAGCCTGCGCGCGGGGCCGGTGCTGCAGCGCTTCGCACGGCGCGAGACCGGCGAGGCCGACCTCGTCGAGCTCGCCGCCGACGCGCTCGACCACCTCGCGGCGGCAAGCGGCGAGACCGTCAATCTCGGCGTCGCAACGCCGCACGCCGTCGAGCAGCTCGACCAGCGCGACAGCCGCCACATCCTCGGCTCCACGAACTGGGTCGGCCGCAGCGTGCCGCCGCACGGGTCGGCGCTCGGCAAGGTCTTCTACGCCTACGGCACGCTGCCGCTGCCGCGGGAGCCCCTCGAGCCGCTCGCGCCCCGCACGATCATCGAGCCGCAGGCGCTCGAGCGCGACCTCGAGACGGTCCGCGCCCGCGGCTACGCGACCGCGGTGGAGGAGCTCGAGCCGGGGCTCTGGGCCGTCGCAGCGCCCGTGCGCGACGCGCGCGGCGGCGTGGTCGCCGCGCTGAGCATCTCCGGCCCGACCGTGCGCCTGCACGGCGACCTGCTCGACGACCTCGGGCGGCTGTGCCGCCGCGAGGCCGATGTCCTGTCCACACGCCTCGGCTACGACGACCTGAAGAGAGGTGCCGCATGAGTGACGAAGAGATCGATCTCGCGTCCCTGCCCGACGACGAGCTCGTGAGCCAGATGCACGACGACCTCTACGACGGCCTCGCCGAGGAGATCGTGACCGGCACGAACCTGCTGCTCGAGCGCGGCTGGTCGGCCGACAGGGTGCTCAACGACGCCCTCGTCGAGGGCATGCGGATCGTCGGCATCGACTTCCGCGACGGCATCCTGTTCGTGCCCGAGGTGCTGCTCGCCGCCAACGCGATGAAGGCCGGCATGGAGATCCTGCGGCCGCTCCTGGCCGAGACCGGCGTCGAGCGCATCGGGAAGATCGTGATCGGCACCGTCAAGGGCGACATCCACGACATCGGCAAGAACCTCGTCGCGATGATGCTCGAGGGCGCCGGTTTCGAGGTGATCGATCTCGGCATCAACAACCCGGTCGAGAACTACCTCGCCGCGCTCGAGGAGCACGAGCCCGACATCCTCGGCATGTCCGCGCTGCTCACGACGACGATGCCGTACATGAAGGTCGTCATCGACACGATGAAGGAGAAGGGGATCCGCGACGACTACATCGTGCTCGTCGGCGGCGCCCCCCTCAACGAGGAGTTCGGCAAGGCGATCGGCGCCGACGCCTACTGCCGCGACGCCGCCGTCGCCTCCGAGACCGCACAGGCCCTCGTCCTCGCACGTCGCGCGGCGGCGGCCCGTTGAGCGAGAACGACATCTCTGCCGCGGCCGCGGCGAGCTCCGCGCCGCCGTCGGGCGCCGTGGAGTCGGAGGTCGTCTTCCCCGCGCCGGAGCGGCCGGACGTCCTCATCCTGGCCTGCGGAGCGATCGCGCGCGAGGTGCTCGCCGTGATCGGCCTCAACGGCTGGACGCACGTCGACGTCCGCTGCCTGCCCGCGAAGCTGCACTCGACGCCGGCGAAGATCGCCGGCGCCGTCGACGCGAAGCTCACGGAGATCGCCGGCCGCTACGAGCGCGTGTTCGTCGCCTACGCCGACTGCGGCACCGCGGGGGCGCTCGACCGCGTGCTCGAGCGGCACGGCGTCGAGCGGCTCCCGGGCGCCCACTGCTACGGCTTCCTCGCCGGCAACGACGCCTGGGACGCGATGCAGGAGGACGAGCCCGCGACCTTCTACCTGACGGACTTCCTCGCGCGGCACTTCGACGCGCTCGTCGTCCGCGGGCTCAAGCTCGACGCGCACCCCGAGCTCGTGCCGTTGATGTTCGGGAACTACAGACGGCTCGTCTACCTCGCGCAGACAGACGACGCGGCGCTCGGCGAGCGCGCCCGGGCGGCCGCCGCGTTCCTCGGGCTCGCGTTCGAGCAACGGCGCACCGGCTACGGCGAGCTCGTACCGTCGCTGACCCGTTTCGTCGCGGGGACGCCGGTTGCCTGAGCTGACGGTGATCTGGTGGCGGGACATCCCCGCGCAGGTGACCGCGAAGGAGGCGCGCGTCCGCGTGGCCGTGCAGCTGCCCCCCCGCTTCCAGGAGGCGATCGACGCGGCGGCGATGCGCGCGGGGCTGAGCGGCACCGACGCCTACCTCGAGGAGTGGCGGCGCGAGCAGCGGGCCTGCGGCCCCGACCTCGAGGCCGCGGTCGCCGAGGAGGCCGAGCGGCTGCAGGCCGCCTATACCGACGACATCCTCGAGCGGCTCGTCCGCGCGAGCGGAAAGGAGACAGGGTGAGCGAGACGGTTCTGACCTCGGCCTCGAAGGAGGTCGTGATCGGCTTCGAGCGGCCGTTCGTGATCATCGGCGAGCGCATCAACCCGACCGGGCGCAAGCAGCTCGCAGCCGAGATGGCGGCCGGCAACTTCGACACGGTCGTCGCCGACGCGATAGCGCAGGTGGAGGCGGGCGCGCAGATGCTCGACGTGAACGCCGGCATCCCGCTCGCCGACGAGCCCGCCATCCTCGCGCAGACCATCCAGCTCGTGCAGTCGGTCACCGACGTGCCGCTCTGCATCGACTCGTCGGTGGTGGCGGCGCTCGAGTCCGGCCTCTCCGTCTACGAGGGCAAGGCGCTCGTCAACTCCGTCACCGGCGAGGACGAGCAGATGGAGCGCGTGCTGCCGCTCGTCGCCCGTCACGGCGCCGCGGTCGTCGCGATCTCGAACGACGAGACCGGCATCTCCGAGGATCCGGACGTGCGCTTCGAGGTCGCGCGCAAGATCGTCTCACGCGCGCACGACCACGGCATCCCCAGGCAGGACGTCGTCGTCGACCCGCTCGTGATGCCGATCGGCGCCGTCGGAAGCGCCGGCCGCCAGGTCTTCCGGCTCGTGCGGCGGCTGCGCGAGGAGCTCGGCGTCAACACGACCTGCGGCGCCTCGAACATCAGCTTCGGCCTCCCCAACCGGCCCGGCCTCAACGCGGCGTTCCTGCCGATGGCGATCGCGTCCGGCATGACCTCGGCGATCACGAGCCCGCTGCACGAGGAGATGCGCAAGGCCGTCTGGGCAGCGGACGTGCTGATGGGCAACGACGAGCATTGCGCCGCCTGGATCGCCCGGCACGGCGACACGCCGGACGGGCCCCAGGGCGGCCGCCGCGGCGGCCGCGAGGGCCGGCGGAAGGCTGCCGCCGCGTGACCGAGCGCCTGGTGGTGTTCACCCCGTCCGGCCGGCGCGGCAGCTTCGCCGACGGCACGACGGTGCTCGAGGCCGCGCGCAGGCTCGGGGTGGACATCGACTCCGTCTGCGGCGGCCGCGGTATCTGCGGGCGCTGCCAGGTGGAGGTGAGCGAGGGCGAGCACGCCAAGCACGGGATCACCTCGGATGCGACGCATCTCAGCCCCGTCGGCGAGGTCGAGCGCTCCTACGCCCGCGAGCGGCCGCTGGCGGGCGGCCGGCGGCTCGGCTGCACCGCCCGCATCGCCGGCGACGTGGTCATCGACGTGCCGCCCGAGAGCCAGGTCTACCGCCAGGTCGTGCGCAAGGAGGCCGACGCCCATCCGATCGAGATCGACCCGGTCGTGCGCCTCTACTACGTGGAGGTCGCCGAGCCGGACCTCGCCGTGGGGACGAGCGACCTCACCCGCCTGCGCGAGGCGCTCGAGCGGGAATGGGGCCTGACGCGGCTCGCCTTCGACCCCCATGTGGTCAGGGCGCTCCAGCGCGCCCTCCGCGCACGTGGCCCAGAGCCACGAAGTTCGGGCGCCTGGAGCGTGACGGTCGCCGTGCACGACGGCGGCGCGGTGACGGCGATCTGGCCCGGCTTCCACGACGCCGCCTTCGGCATTGCCTTCGACATCGGCTCGACGACGGTCGCCGGGCACCTGTGCGACCTGCGCACGGGCGACGTGCTCTCCTCTGCGGGCGAGATGAACCCGCAGATTCGCTTCGGCGAGGATCTGATGAGCCGCGTCTCCTACGTGATGATGAACCCCGGCTCCGAGAAGGAGCTGACGAAGGTCGTGCGCGGCTGCCTCGCCAAGCTGACCGCCGAGCTCGCCCGCGACGCCGCTGTCGACCGCGACGACGTGCTCGAGATCACGCTCGTCGGCAACCCGATCATGCACCACCTCCTGCTCGGCATCGACCCGACCGAGCTCGGCGGCGCCCCGTTCGCGCTCGCCGTCGACGAGGCGCTGCGCATGCGCGCGACCGACCTCGGCCTGCCGGTGAACGCGGGCGCGCGCGCCTACGTGCTGCCCTGTATCGCCGGGCATGTCGGGGCGGACACGGCCGGCGTCATCCTCTCGGAGGGACCGCACCTCGCAGACGAGGTCACCCTGATCGTGGACGTCGGGACGAACGCGGAGATCGTGCTCGGCAACCGCCGCCGGCTGCTCGCGGCCTCGAGCCCCACGGGCCCGGCCTTCGAAGGCGCGCAGATCAGCTGCGGGCAGCGGGCCGCACCGGGCGCGATCGAGCGCGTGCGCATCGACCCCGACACGCTCGAGCCGCGCGTGAGGGTGATCGGCTGCGACGCCTGGTCGGACGAGCCCGGCTTCGCCGGCGCGCGGGTCACCGGCGTGTGCGGCTCCGGGATCATCGAGGCGATCGCCGAGCTCCACCTCGCGGGCATCCTCACGACCGACGGCACGATCGACGGGAGGCTCGCCGAGCGCACGCCGAGGCTCGTCGCGAACGAGCGCACGTTCTCGTACGTGCTCTGGGCGGGCGAGCCGGAGTTGACGATCACGCAGAACGACGTGCGCCAGATCCAGCTCGCCAAGGGAGCGCTGTACGCCGGCTGCCGGCTGCTGATGGACCGCTACGGCATCGAGCAGGTCGACCGCATCCGGCTTGCGGGCGCCTTCGGCGCCCACATCGACCCGGTGCGTGCGCTCGTCCTCGGGCTCGTCCCCGACTGCGACCCGGCGCACGTCACCTCGGCGGGCAACGCCGCCGGCACCGGAGCGCGGATCGCCCTGCTCGACCGCAAGGCGCGCGCCGAGATCGAGGACGCCGTACGCCGCGTCGAGAAGGTCGAGACCGCCGTGGAACCGCGCTTCCAGGAGCACTTCGTCGGCGCGATGGCGATCCCGCACGACAGCGACCCGTACGAGCGGCTGTCCTCGGTCGTGGCGCTGCCGCCGCGGAGCGGCGCACAGACTTCCGACCGCGACGGGCGCTCACGCCGGCGCGGTCGCCCCACGACATCGAGGGGCACGGCGTGAGCAGGCGGGCCCCGCACGAGAGGAGAGCGAGATGAGCGAGACGAGATCCGGGCGCCGCAGCGGGGGCCGCGCAGGGCGCCAGGCGCTGCGTGCGAGCACCGCCGTCGACCGTGTGCCGTTCCTGACACGCACGATGGCGCCGTTCGAGGTGCTCTCCGCCGAGGGGCTGGAGCTGATCGAGCACAACGCCGACACGCTCCTGGAGCAGGTGGGTATCGAGTTCCGCGACTCCCCGGAAGCGCTCGCGCTGCTGCGCGACGCGGGCGCGGACGTCGACGGAGAGCGTGTGCGCTTCCCGCGCGGCATGTGCCGCCAGATCGTGCAGGCGACCGCGCCGCGCACGTTCACGCAGGTTGCCCGCAATCCCGCCAACAACGTCGAGATCGGCGGCATGAACACCGTCTTCGCGCCCGCCTACGGCTCGCCGTTCGTCAGCGACCTCGACAACGGGCGCCGCTACGGCACGATCGAGGACTTCCGCAACTTCGTCAAGCTCGCCTACGTCTCGCCGTACCTGCACCACTCGGGCGGCACGGTGTGCGAGCCCGTCGACCTGCCGGTCAACAAGCGGCACTACGACATGGTGTACGCGCACCTGCGCTACTCGGACAAGCCGTTCATGGGCTCGGTCACGCACCCGGAGCGTGCCGAGGACACCGTCGAGATGGCGCGCATCGTCTTCGGCGCCGACTTCATGGAGGAGCACACGGTCATCCTCAGCCTGATCAACGCCAACTCGCCGATGGTGTGGGACTCGACGATGCTCGGCGCGGCGCGCGCGTACGCGCGGGCGAACCAGGCGGTGCTGATGACGCCGTTCATCCTCGCCGGCGCGATGAGCCCGGCGACGGTGGCGGGGACGGTCACGCAGACGCTCGCCGAGGCGCTGTCGGGCATGACGTACGTCCAGCTCGTGCGCCCGGGCGCCCCCGTCGTGCTCGGCTCGTTCGCCTCGTCGCTGTCGATGCAGTCGGGAGCGCCGACGTTCGGCACGCCCGAGCCCGCGCTCGTGCTCTACGCGATGGCCGCGCTCGCACGCCGCCTCGGCGTCCCCTTCCGCTCCGGCGGCGCACTGACGGCGTCGAAGCTCGCCGACGCGCAGGCCGCGTACGAGTCGACGAACACGATGCAGCCGACCGTGCTCGGCGGCGTCAACTTCGTGCTCCACGCCGCCGGCTGGCTCGAGGGCGGTCTGACGATGGGCTACGAGAAGTTCGTGCTCGACCACGACCAGCTCGGCATGTGGCACGCATTCGCGCGCGGAGTCGACCTGTCGGAGAACGGACAGGCGATCGACGCCCTGCTCACGAACGAGCCCGGCACCCACTTCCTCGGCCATCCGCACACGCTCGCCAACTTCGAGACGGCGTTCTACCGCTCGCCGGTCGCCGACAACTCGAGCTTCGAGCAGTGGAGCCTGGAGGGCGGGATCGAGTCGGCACGGCGCGCGAACCCGATCTGGAAGCGGATGCTGGCCGAGTACGAGCCGCCGCCGATCGACGACGCCATCGACGAGGAGCTGCGCGAGTGGATCGAGCGCAGGAAAGCCTCCTTCCCGGACTCGAACGTCTGATGGCCGGGCTCGCCTCCCCCGAGACCTCGTCCGCGGCCCGTCTCGCGGAGCTCCTGCGCGCCTCGCGCTACGAGGTGATCCCGCTCGCGGGCGTCGAGGAGCAGGTGCTCGAGCACGTGCCGCGCGACGTCACGCTCACCGTCACCGCCTCGCCGACGAAGGGACTCGACGTCACGCTCGACCATGCGGAGCGCTTCGCGGCGCAGGGGTATGCGGTCGTCCCGCACCTGTCGGCCCGGCTCGTGCGCGACCGCTCCCACCTCGCGGAGGTCGTGCAGCGGATGGACGCGATGGGCGTGCGCGACGTGTTCGTCGTCGCCGGCGACGCCGAGCGGCCGGCCGGGGAGTTCGCCGGCGCGGCGGCGCTGCTCGCGGCGCTCGACGAGCTGGGCCATCCGTTCGCCGACATCGGCATCACCGGCTATCCCGAGAGCCACCCGACGATCGACGACGAGACGACGATCGCCGCCATGTTCGAGAAGTCCCGCTTCGCCACCTACATCGCGAGCCAGATCTGCTTCGACCCGTCGCTGACGGTGCGCTGGGTCGACGCCGTGTGGGCTCGCGGCACGCGCCTGCCGATCCTCGTCGGTCTGCCCGGCGTGGTGCCGCGGGCCAAGCTCGTCCGCGTCTCGGCGCGGATCGGGATCGGCGAGTCTGCGCGCTTCCTGCGCAAGAACGCCGGCTTCGTCGGCCGCTTCCTCAAGCCCGGGGGCTTCAGCCCCGACCCGCTCATCCGCGGCCTCGAGCCGGCCCTGCGCGACCCCGAGCGGAAGATCGCGGGCTTCCACATCTTCACGTTCAACGACGTCGCCGACACCGAGCGCTGGCGGCGCCGGCGGCTCGCCCGTGCGTAGGCTGACCTCATGAGCGAGAAGGTCTGGGACTTCGTCATCGTCGGCGGCGGCTCCGCCGGGTGCGCGCTCGCCAACCGGCTCAGCGCCGACCCCTCGACGCGCGTGCTCGTGCTCGAGGCGGGCCGGCCGGACTCGCTGTGGGACGTCTTCATCCACATGCCCGCCGGCCTCGCGTTCCCGATCGGCAACCGCTTCTACGACTGGAAGTACGAGTCCGAGCCGGAGCCGCACATGCACGGGCGGCGTATCTACCACGCGCGCGGCAAGGTGCTCGGCGGCTCGTCGAGCATCAACGGGATGATCTTCCAGCGCGGCAACCCGCTCGACTACGAGCGCTGGGCGACGGTGCCGGGGCTCGAGCGCTGGGACTACGCGCACTGCCTTCCCTACTTCAAGCGTATGGAGACCTGCCTCGCCGGCAGCAACGAGTGGCGCGGCGGCCAGGGGCCGCTCGTGCTCGAGCGCGGCCCGGCGACGAGCCCGCTCTTCCAGGCGTTCTTCGACGCCGTGCAGCAGGCCGGCTACCCGCTCACCGACGACGTCAACGGCTACCGGCAGGAGGGCTTCGCGAAGTTCGACCGCAACATCCACCGCGGGCGCCGGCTCAGCGCGGCACGCGCGTACCTCCATCCGGTGATGGCGCGGCCGAACCTGGAGGTGCGCTGCCGCACCTTCGTGTCGCGCGTGGTGTGCGACGGCACGAGGGCGACGGGGGTCGAAGTCGTGGGACGGCGCGGAGCCGAGGTCGTCCGCGCGCGCGAGGTGATCCTCTGTGGCGGCGCGATCAACTCGCCGCAGCTGCTGCAGCTGTCGGGCATCGGCAACGCGGCAGAGCTCGAGCGGCTCGGCATCCGCGCCGTGCACGACCTGCCCGGCGTGGGCGAGAACCTGCAGGACCACCTGGAGGTGTACGTGCAGTACGCCTCGAAGCGGCCCGTCTCGATGCAGCCGGCGCTGAAGTTCCGCAACCGGCCCTGGATCGGGTTCCAATGGCTGTTCCTGCGCCGGGGGCCCGGCGCGACGAACCACTTCGAGGCCGGCGGCTTCGTCCGCTCCAACGACGAGGTCGCCTACCCCAACCTGATGTTCCACTTCCTGCCGCTCGCGATCCGCTACGACGGCACCCAGCCGGAGGGCGGCCACGGCTACCAGGTGCACGTCGGCCCGATGTACTCGGACGCGCGCGGCTCGGTCAAGATCACCTCGAGCGACCCGCGCGTGCACCCGGCGCTGCGCTTCAACTACCTCTCGACAGAGCAGGACCGGCGCGAGTGGGTCGAGGCGGTGCGCTGCGCGCGCACCATCCTCACCCAGCCCGCCTTCGAGCCGTTCAACGCGGGGGAGACCTCGCCGGGGCCGTCGGTGGAGACGGACGAGGAGATCCTCGACTGGGTCGCGCGCGACGGCGAGACGGCGCTGCACCCGTCGTGCACGTGCCGTATGGGGACGGACGCGCAGGCGGTCGTCGACCCGGCCTCGATGCGCGTGCACGGCGTCGACGGCCTGCGCGTCGTGGACGCCTCCGTGTTCCCGTTCGTGACGAACGGGAACATCTATGCGCCGACGATGATGGTGGCGGAGAAGGCCGCCGACCTGATCCTCGGCAACACGCCGCTGCCGCCCTCGGACGCCCCGTACTATCGACACGCGAGTCCGTGAGGATCGCACGGACGCCCGCTACCGGCACATCCTCCCAGCCGGCGACCGCTTCGAGGGCACGATCGGAAGGCGGTATGTCACCGTCCCCATACACCGCGCGGAGATCCCGAGCTGTCCCTCCGCGGCGGGCGAGAGTCGATCGGCCCGCGCCGCGCGATCGCTCATGAGACCCGCGTGAGGCCGGAGCGGCGGTCGAAGTGCGAGTCGAAGCTCATCACCTGCCTGACGCCGCGCCGCTCGAGCACCGCGATGTGCAGCGCGTCACGGGCGCTGAACGACATCGCGCCGAGGAGGACGTTCTTCGCCTGGTCGACGTCGGCCTGCTCGATCGCGAACACCTCGTCGACGACACCGAGGAGGGCGTCGAACGCGGGCTGAATCGCGTCGAGTCGGCCGATCGCCGCGTAGCGGTGAAGGATCTCCTGGAGAACCTCGACGTCGGTCACCAGCCGTTCACCCTCTGCCACCGCCGTCTGCAGGACGAGCTGCGCTCGAGCCTTGTTGGGGTGCTCCGCTCCGACCAGGTACATCGGGATGTTCGAGTCGACGAAGATCACGCAGGCTTCGTCTCGGCGTAGCCCGCTTCGATCTGTGCGAGCATCTCGTCGATCTCCGCCGTCGGAAAGGCGTGCGCCGCCGCGGATTGGATGACCGCGAGCTTGCGAGCAGGGTCGGCGTTCGAGCCACCAGCGCGGGCATGCGCACGCATCGCCTGCCGCGCCCATTCGGAGACGGTCTGCCCGGCGCGGTTCGCGGCACGCCGGATGTCGCGCAGCTCGCGCTCGTCGAGGAGTATCTGGAGTCGCTTACTCACAGCATGAGTGTATCGCACTCATCAAGACTCATTATCGCGAGTGACGCGCCCTCACTCGGTCAGTCGAGCGTTCCGCGCGGTGCGATCCACCGTGACGGGTTACGACCCTGCGACGCTCAGCACGGCCCTGACGATCCCGTCGTAGCCGGTGCAGCGGCACAGGTTTCCCGCCAGCCCCACACGCACCTCGTCCTCGCTCGGATGCGGATTCGCCGCGAGCAGCGCCGTCGCCGACACGAGCATCCCCGGCGTGCAGAAGCCGCACTGGACGCCGCCCTGCTCGAGGAAGGCCTCCTGCAGCGGCGCGAGCGTCTCGCCCGCCGCGAGGCCCTCGACGGTGGTGACCTCGCTGCCCTCCGCCTGCAGAGCGAGGTACGAGCACGCGTTCACCGGCCTGCCGTCCAGGAGCATCATGCAGGCGCCGCACTCGGAGTCGTCGCAGCCCTCCTTCGACCCAGTCAGCCCGATCGCGTCGCGCACGGCGTGCAGCAGGCTCGTAGCCGGGTCGAGATCGAGCGGATACGCGACGCCGTTGACCGTGAGCGTGGCAGCGACCTTCACGAGAGACCTCCGTGCAGCGTAGGACTGGCGGGTACGGGCACGTGCTCGCCGCGCGCGCGGGCGACGGCGGCGAGGATCGCGCGGCGCGTGATCACCGCGGCCATCGCGCGCCGGTAGCGCTCCGAGGCGCGGACGTCGGAGATGGGAGAGGCGGCCTGCGCGGCCGCCTGCGCGGCCGCTTCGGCCGCGGCGCGGCCGCCGTCGGAGCCGGCGAGCGCCGCCTCGGCGTCGGGAACACGCCGGATCGTCGGCGCGAGCGCCGTGATCGCGATGCGCGCGTGCGTCACCCGGCCGCCGTCGAGCGCGACCACCGCGGTGGCGCCGACGACCGCGATCTCCATCTGGCGGCGGTACTCGAGCCGCACGTAGCAGCTGCCCGTTCCGGCCGGCTGCGCCGGCACGGCGACGGCGACGAGCAGCTCGCCGGCCTCTGCGATCGTGCGACCGGGGCCGGCGAACAGCTGCTCGACGGGCACGATGCGCTCGCCCGCCGCCGAGCGCAGGGTGGCGGTGGCGCCGAAGCACATCAGCGGTCCGCCCGTCTCCATGGCGGGCGAGGCGTTCATGAGGTTGCCGCCGATCGTTCCCTGGGCGCGCGTCGCGTGGGAGCCGACGATCGCGGACGCGTCCGCGAGCGCGCTGAAGCGCTCCCGTACGAGACCGCTGGAGACGATCTCCGCGTGGCGCACGAGCGCGCCGAGCCGCAGCCCCGCCCCCGCCTCCTCGATGCCGTGGAGCTCCGCCAGCCGGTGGATCGCGACGATGCTCTCCGGCAGCGGCGCCTTGCCCTGCCGGGCGCCGACGACGAGATCGGTGCCGCCCGCGACCGGGCGCGCACCCGCCGCCATCGCCGCGAGCGCATCGTCGAGGGTTGCGGCGGTGGTGAAGGAGCGGACGCTCACGCCCCGGCCTCCCACACACGCTCGGGCGTCATCGGCAGCCGGTCGAGGTGCTTCCCGATCACCCTGGCCACGGCGTTCGCCACCGCGCCCGCCGTCGGCACGCACGGCGGCTCGCCGACGCCCTTCGACCCGCGCGGGCCCGCGTTCGGCGTGTCCGTCTCGATCCATGCGATGTCGATGCGCGGCGCATCCGCGGCGGTGACGAGCTTGTAGTCGAGCAGGTGCGCGTTGCGGTGCCGGCCCTCGCCGTCGAGCACCGTGCCCTCCGACAGGGCCTGCCCGATGCCCATCACGACGCCGCCGTAGACCTGGCCGTCGGCGCCCATCCGGTTGAGGATGCGGCCGGAGTCGTGTGCCGCCGCCACCTGCAGCACGCGCACGACGCCCGTCTCGCGGTCGACCTTGACGCGCACGGCGTGGGTCATCAGCTGCGGCGCGAGGAACGACTCGAGCCCGAGCCGGCCGACACACCCCTCCGCCTGCACGGGCGGCGCCTCGGGCAGATCGCCCGAGCCCTTGCCGTGGAACGTGCCGCTGCTCGCCAGGTCGGCGATCGCGACCGCCTTGTCGGGCGAGCCCTTCACCCGCACGACGCCGGCTGCGAGCTCGAGATCGCCGCGCGCCGCCTCGAGCTGCTCGGCGGCGGCGTCGAGCAGCTGCTCGCGCACCTCGGCGGTCGCGGCCAGCACCGCGCGGGCGCTGTTGAACGTCGTCTGCGAGCCGCACGAGCCCATGTCCCACGGCGCCGCGTCGGTGTCCTGATAGTGGATCGTGAAGTCGCCGGGGCGCATGCCGAGCTCCTCGGCGACGAAGGCCGCCATCGCCATCACCGCGCCCGTGCCGTTCTCCTGCGCGCCCGTGACGATCGTGCCGGTGCCGTCGTGGTTGAGCTGGACGTAGGCGCCGGCGTTCGCGGCGAAGCACGGCCACCAGCCGCAGGCGACGCCGATCGCCTCGTCCTCCGGCAGCTCCTGCCCGTAGCCGATCATCTCGACCGCCCGCTCGAGCGTCTCCTTCATCGCGATCCGCTCGAGCTTCTGCCGCGTCGGCCCCTCGGAGCCGTCCTCGATCAGCGTGCGCCGGCGCAGCTCGACGGGGTCGAGCCCGAGCGCCTCGGCGAGCTCGTCCATGTGCTGCTCGAGCGCCCACACGACCTGCGGCGCGGTCGGAGCGCGGATCGACGACGAGGGCTGGTTGTTCGAGTAGTTCAGGTAGGAGGCGACGGAGATGTTCTCGATCTCGTACGGCCCGCAGGCGTGCATGGCGGCGAGCTGCGCGAAGAAGCCGCCCTCGCCGCAGTAGGCGCCCTTGTCGAGGACGAGCCGTGCCCGGCGGGCGACGAGCGTGCCGTCGCGGCGTGCTCCGGTCTCCAGCTCGATCACCATCCCCTCGCGCCGGTGCCCGACCGCGAAGAACTCCTCGTGCCGCGAGAAGACGAGCTTCACAGGGCGTCCGGCGGCCCGCGCGAGCGCCGCCACGTGGCCCTCGAAGTGGAAGTCGCACTTGGCGCCGAAGCCGCCGCCGAGCAGCGGCACGATCACGCGCACGTGCGACTCGGGGATCTGCAGCGTCCGCGCGACGCCGGCGCGTGCAGCGTACGGCACCTGGGTCGACGACCACACGGTGACGCGGTCGCCGTGCCACTCGGCGATCACGGCGCGCGGCTCGATCGGCACACCCTGCACCGGATCGGTGACGTAGCGCCCGCGGACGACGACGTCGGCGCCGGCCATGGCGGCGTCCGCGTCGCCCTTGACGATCGTCGAGTAGCCGAGCGTGTTGCCGTTGCGGCCGAGCGCCTCGTCGCCCTCGTACGCCTCCCAGTCGGGATGCACGAGGATGGCGCCGTCGGCCATCGCCGCGTCGAAGTCCGTCACGACCGGAAGCGGCTCGTAGTCGACCTCGACGAGCGCCGCGGCCTGCCTGGCGATCTCGGGCGTCAGCGCCGCGACAGCGGCGACGATGTCGCCCTCGAAGCGCACGGTGTCGCGGGCGAACAGCCTGCGATCCTGCACCATGCCGCCGTACAGCACGTCGGGCACGTCCTCGTGCGTGATCACCGCGAGCACGCCCGGGAGCGCCCGGGCCGCGGTCGCGTCGATGCGGAGGATGCGGGCGTGCGTGTGGTCCGCGTAGCGGAACGCCGCGTGGAGCTCGCCCTTCAGGCTCAGGTCGGCGGTGTAGCGGCCCGCTCCCGTCACCTTCTCCTTGCCGTCTGCCCGGATGAACGACGCGCGCTCGCTGCGCGGCTCCTCGACTGTCGTCACTCGTCCCTCTCTCGTTCAGGATTGACGGGGAAAGCCTACGGGGCGGCGCGAGGCCGTGTCGCAGCGACGCGAGCGGCGATCATGCGACGCGGTTGCTCCACGCCGTCTTGCCGGCGGCGTCGACGACCTCGACCCTCGCGTAGGGCGCCGTCTCCGGCAGGACGAGCCTGGCGGCGGTGATGAGCCCGTCGTGCGTGCGGTCGACGATCTCGGCCGCGTAGCTGTAGCCGAGCCGGCCGGCGTGCACGGCGGCGCCGCTCGAGACGCCGGTGAGCAGCGTCACCGACCGGCACGGGCTGCACTCCACCTCGACGGCACCGTCGCCGACGCGGACGTCCGTCAGGAGCGGCCCGGTGCTGGCGTAGAAGCAGCCCGAGCGGAGCGCCTCGAGGACGGCCTCCGCGCTGCGCTCGGCGCGCACCCACGTCCACGCGAGATCGGAGTCGAACCCGGGATGATGGGTGTCGTCGGCCGCGATCGCGTGGCACGCGTGGCCCGCCGCGAGCAGCTCGTCCCAGTGCACGGCAGAGAGGCCGCGCCCGATCTCGAGCTCGCAGCCCGCGTTGTAGACCTCGATCCCCGACACCTCGGCGGGTAGCTCGAGCGTCCCGGGCGTCGCCCCCGTCCAGTACGGATGCGCCAGGTAGGCGACGCCGCCGTGCGCGACGATCCACCCGGCGGTGCCGGCGAGATCGAGCCGCTCGCCGAGCTCTCCGGGGTCGGCGTCGACCCCGAGCGCCAGCACATGGCCGTCGCGCCCGGCCGGCAGCAGGCAGTTGAGCTCGGCACCGGGGATCACGAGCACGCGGCCCGACGGCGCCTCGGTGCGGTGCCAGTGGTCGGTGATCGCGAGCACGTCGTAGCCGGCGCGCTCGTAGTGCTTGACGAGCATCCGCGGCGCGAGCTCGCCGTCGGAGTTCGTCGTGTGGGCGTGCAGCGCGCAGCGCAGCCAGGGCCCGGAGGCCTGCCAGGGAGTCATGCGTCGGGCCTCCGCCGCGGTTGCACCTTCCAAAGGGTAGACGTTTCGTGTTTTACTGGTGGGCGCACTTGAAGTTCTCGGGCTCTGCGTGCACGATCGAGCCTCACTCGCACACGAACGGGAGGGTCAATGGAAGAGTTCCAGGAGCAAGAGTACGAGTTCCTGCGGAGGCTCGAGGAGGAGCGCATCGGTCGCCGAAGCCTCCTCAAGCGCGGCCTCGTCGCCGGCGCCGGCCTGACGATCCTGTCGTCCCCGGCCGCGGCGCTCGCAGCCCGCAAGCAGGCGTTGAAGGAGCCGCCGCTGCTGGGTCGCACGCTTTCGCTGAAGGAGTTCGTCGCGGAAGCCAAGAAGGAAGGTCGCCTGAACGTGATCGCCCTCCCCCCCGACTGGGCGAACTACGGCGAGATGATCTCGACCTTCTCGAAGAAGTTCGGCATCCCGATCACGAGCGCGGATCCCGACGCGTCGTCGGCCCAGGAGAATCAGGCCGTGCGCTCGCTGAAGGGCGACCCGCGGGCCCCGGACGTGCTCGACGTGGGCCCGTCGTTCGCGATCGACGGCGCCAACGAGGGCCTGTACGCCAAGTACTACACGACGAACTTCCGGAAGGTGCCTCGGGCCATGAAGGACGGGCGCGGCTTCTGGGTCGGCGACTACTGGGGCGTCGTCTCGATGGGCGTCAACACGGCCGTCGTGCCGAACGTGCCGAAGAGCTGGAAGGACCTGCTCAAGCCCGAGTACAAGAACAAGGTCGCCCTGAACGGCAGCCCCCTCTCGTCGGGCTCCGCCGTCGCGGGCGTGTTCTCGGCGTCGCTCGCCAACGGCGGCTCCCTCAACAACATCGGCCCGGGAATCGACTTCTTCGCACGGCTGAAGAGCGTCGGCAACTTCATTCCCGTGCAGGCGACACCCCAGACGATCGCGTCCGGCCAGACGCCGATCACGATCGACTGGGACTACCTGAACCTCGCCTACGGGAAGAACTTCCCGGCGGCGAAGATCAAGACCGTGATCCCGTCGGACGGGGTGTACGGGGCGTACTACTGCCAGGCGATCAACGCGACGGCGCCGCACCCGTGGGCCGCCCGGCTGTGGCAGGAGTTCCTGTACTCCGACCAGGGCCAGCTGATCTGGCTCAAGGGGTTCTCGCACCCGGCGCTCTTCAACGACATGGTGGCGCGGAAGGTCGTCCCGAAGGCGCTCATCGATGCGCTTCCCGATCCGGCCGCATACGCGAAGGTGCGGTTCGCGAACCGCAAGCAGATCGCCGACGCGCGGAGCACCATCAAGACCGACTGGCCCGGCAAAGTCGGCGCGTAGCACGCTGGACGCGGGCACCGGAAACGACGCCTCCCCCCGGCCGGGCCTACCCGGCCGGGGGCGGCGTTCGCTTGCCTGGATCGGCGTGCTGCCGTTCTTCGCGTACGCCCTCTTCTTCCTGCTCCTGCCTGCGGGCAACGTGCTCACGGGCGCGTTCCAGAGCGGCAAGGACGGCGGGTTCACGTTCGACAACGTGGCGGCCCTCTTCGACGAGCCGTACCGCACCGCCTTTCGCAACAGCATCGAGGTGAGCCTCGTGACCGCCTTCCTCGGCGGCATCGTCGGCCTCCTGATCGCGTATGCCGCCATCCGCGACGGCTCGCCACGGTGGATCCGCACCGCCCTGACGACGTTCTCCGGCGTCGCGGCGAACTTCGCGGGCATCCCGCTCGCCTTTGCGTTCATCGCCACGCTCGGGACGATCGGGGTGGTGACCCAGTTCATGACCGAGCGGCTCGGCCTCAACCCGTACGAGCACGGCTTCTCGCTGTTCTCCAAGACGGGTATCGAGATCGTCTACCTGTACTTCCAGATCCCGCTCATGATCCTCGTGATCTCGCCCGCCGTCGACGGGCTGCGACGCGAGTGGCGGGAGGCATCCGCGAGCCTCGGCGCAAACGCGTTCGAGTTCTGGCGCTACGTCGGCTTCCCCATCCTCTTCCCGTCGCTGCTCGGCGCGATCGTGCTGCTCTTCGGCAACGCGTTCGCCGCGTACGCCACCGCGTACGGGCTCACCGGCGGCGGCGTCAGCCTCGTTCCGATCGTCATCGGCTTCTTCCTGAGCGGCGACGTGCTGGACGACCCGCACCTCGGGCAGGCGCTCGCGTTCGGGATGTTCGCGGTGCTCGGAGTGATGATGCTGATCTACGTCCCGCTCCAGCGCATCAGCTCGAGGTGGGTGCGATGACGCCGCGCCGCTTCATCGCGCCGTCTGCGGTCGTCTGGCTCGCGATCGGGGCCGCCTACTTCCTGCTTCCGCTCGTCGCGACGCTGCTGTTCAGCCTGAAGAACGACCAGACGGGTCTGTGCTGCACGCTCGCCAACTACGGCACGATCCTCCACGACCCGGAGTTCTGGCGCACGATCAAGCTGTCGGCCGTCGTCGCGCTCGAGACGATCGCGATCGCGCTCGCGCTGCTCGTCCCCACGATCTACTGGGTGCATCTGAAGCTGCCGCGCCTGCGTCCCGTGATCGGCTTCCTCGCGCTCGTCCCGTTCGTGGTGGCGCCGATCATCCTCGTCGTCGGCTTGCTGGACTTCTACCGGGGCACGCCGTCGTGGTTCTATGCCGAGCCGTACGGCTTCCTCGTCGGCGCCTACGTCATCCTCTCCTTCCCGTACATGTACTTCTCGCTCGACACCGGCTTCCGGTCGATCGACGTGCACACCCTCACCGAGGCGTCGCAGAGCCTCGGCGCGAACTGGCGGACGACGCTGCTGCAGGTGATTCTCCCGAACATCAAGGGAGCGGCGCTCGCCGCTGCCTTCCTGACGCTCGCGATCGTGATGGGCGAGTTCACGATCGCGAGCCTCGCCCAGTTCAAGACGTTCCCGGTCTACATCCAATACATCAACCAGAACAAGGCCTACCCCGCGGCGGCGGTGACCCTCCTCGCCTTCGGCATCACATGGGCGGCGATGCTCGCCCTCCTGTTCGTCGGCCGCGGCCGCCAGGCCCAGAACGGAGGTACGAGATAGCGATGGCAAGCGTCGAACTGCATGGGCTCCACCGGCGGTTCGGCGAGGTCGTCGCCCTCGCCGGTATCGACCTGAACGTCCCGAGCGGTGAGTTCCTCTCTCTGCTCGGCCCGTCCGGCTGCGGCAAGACGACCGCGCTCCGGCTGATCGCGGGCTTCGACCGCCCGACCTCCGGCCGGGTGCTGATCGACGGCAAGGACGTGACCGGCGTGCCGCCCAACCGCCGCGACATCGGGATGGTCTTCCAGGCCTACAGCCTGTTCCCGAACATGACCGCGGAGCGCAACGTCGAGTTCGGACTCAGGATTCGCAAGCAGTCGCGTGCGCAACGGCGCGCGCGGGCGGCCGAGCTGCTGGAGCTGATCGGGCTCGGCCACGCCGGCAAGCGCTACCCCCATCAGCTCTCCGGCGGCATGCAGCAGCGGGTCGCCCTCGCGCGCGCGCTCGCGATCGAGCCGAGCGTGCTCCTCCTCGACGAGCCCCTGTCGGCGCTTGACGCCAAGGTGCGCGTGCAGCTGCGCGAGGAGATCCGCCGCATCCAGCTCGAGCTCGGGATCACGACGATCTACGTCACGCACGACCAGGAGGAGGCGCTCTCGATCTCCGACCGCGTCGCCGTCATGTACGGCGGCAAGATCGAGCAGATCGGGTCGCCGGCCGAGATGTACGGGTCGCCTGCGACACCGTTCGTGGCCGAGTTCATCGGCACGATGAACCGCCTCGTGGCGACGGTCGGCGACGGCGGCACGATCGACTATGCCGGAGCGCGCTTCCGCGTCGACGCGGCCCGCGACCTGCCGCGCGGCGAGAAGGTGCTGTGCCTCGTCCGCCCCGAGACGGTCGACATCGTGCCGGTGGGCGACGGCACGAGGGGCGACGGCACGATCGTCGGCGAGGTGGTCGCACGCACCTTCCTCGGCTCGGTCACCCGGGTGCGCGTCGAGGACGACGGCGCACGCAGCCTCACCGCCGACCTCTCGAGCGCGCAGGCGGAGCCGCTGAGCGTGGGCACGCGGGTCGTCGCCGGCTTCCCGGCGGACGCGGCGCGGCTGCTCAGCCTCGCGGAGAGCGACGTCCGGCCGGAGCCGTCCGTCCAGGTGGCCTAGGGCCCGTCCCGGGCCTCACCAGTCGACGGAGGAGACGCTCTCGTCGGAGGCGACCAGGTCGGCGACCTGCGAGGCCCGCAGCCCGCCGGGCAGCTCGCACTCGACGGTCAGCCAGCGTCCCTCCTCCTCGTCGTCGCGCAACTCGACACGCCGTACCGAGGCGCCGACCTCCTGGACGATGCCGAGCACCGGCCAGGCGGAGGCGCCTTCGACGAGGCTGACCCGTAGCACGCAGTGATCGTGCCGGATGTTGGTGACGAGCGAGCGTCCGACCACGCGCAGCGGCCCGAGGCCGACGAGGACGACGATGGTGGTGACGCCGGCGGCGACGAACATCCCCGCCGCACAGGCCATTCCGATCGCGGCGACGACCCAGAGCGTCGCGGCGCTCGTCAGCCCGCGCACCGACATGCCGCTGCGGATGATCGCCCCCGCCCCGAGGAAGCCGATGCCGGTGACGATCTGGGCCGCGATCCGGGTCGGGTCGGTGCGCACGACGGCGGGTCCGGCGGCGATGAGGTCGTGGAAGCCGTAGGCGCTGATGAGCGTGAACAGGGCGGATCCGAGGCCGACGAACAGGTGCGTGCGCAGCCCCGCCGCGCGATCGCGGATCTCCCGCTCCAGGCCGATCGCGAGCGACAGCCCGCCCGCCTCCACGAGGCGCAGCAACAGCTCGCCGTTCGAGAGCGTCGGATAGACAGCGGCAACCAGCACGAGATAGGAAGCCTACGCCAGGTCGGCGCCACCGCGCTCGCCGAAGGAGGCGAGGCCGCGCCGCACGAGATCGGGGCGGTCGCTGAAGATCCCGTCGGCGCCGAGAGCCGCGAGCGCGCGCGCCCGCTCCGGCTCGTTGACCGTGTAGACGAGCGCCTGCAGGCCGTGGGCGCGGGCACGTGCGAGCCCGCGCGCGCTGGCACGGCGGTCGTCGAAGCCGGCGGCCCAGGCGTAGCGCGCAGCCGCGCGGATCGAGACGCCGAACCCCACGTGCTGCACGGTGCGCAGCTCGGGGCGCAGCCGCCTCGTCTCCAGGATGGCGGCCTGCTCGAACGAGACGACGACCGCGTCCGCATCGAGCAGCTCGACCGTGCGGGCGACGATGTCGTGGCGGCGATAGAGACGGGGGCTCTTCAGCTCGGCCATGACGCCGATCCTCCCGGACGTGAGCGCGAGCACCTCCTCGAGCGTCGGGATGCCGAGCTCGCGCAGCTCCGCAAGCGGACGGTCGCGCAGCGGGCCTGTCGCCGGCGTCAGACGGTCGAGCTCGAGGTCGTGGAAGACGACGAGCCCGCCGTCGCGGGACGCCTGCACGTCGAACTCGACGTACTCGGCGCCGACCGCTATCGCACGCTCGAAGGCGGCCGGCGTGTTCTCGCGCTCGTCATACGACGCGCCCCGATGGGCGATCACGATCATCCGACGAGTCGGCGCACGACGGAGACGTCGATGCCCGGCACGATCTCGTCGGCGCGGGCGAGCCGCTCCGCGGGCAGCGTGCCGCCGACCGCGATGCAGCGCAGCCCCGCCGCCTTCGCCGAGGCGACGCCCGCCTCGGTGTCCTCGAAGGCGACGACCTGGGCCGGCTCGAGCTCGCCGCCGAGCAGCTCGAGCGCACGCAGGTAGCCGGCGGGGTGCGGCTTGCCGTCCGTGACGTCGTCGGCCGTCACGACGGCCGAGAACAGCGATGCGATCCCCGCCGCCTCGATGACGGGCTCGATCTCGGCTCGGAAGGCGCCGGACACGATCGCGACGGGCACACGGGCGGCGGCGTGGCGGACGGCGGCGCGCACCTCCTCGCTCACCGTGTGGCCGTTGCCCGCCCTCGCGCGGTAGCGGTCGACTCGCTCCACCATCAGCGCCTCGAGCTCCGACCCGCGCACGCCGAGCCAGCCGCTGATGATCGCCTCCTCGCTCAGGCCCGCGAGCTGCCCGTAGTAGTCGGCGGGGGCGAGCGGCCTCCCGTGCCGTGCGAACATCTCCCCGTAGATCGCGCACAGCACCGGCTCGTCGTGCGAGAGGGTGCCGTTGAAGTCGAAGATCAAGGCCGCGGCCGCCATCCAGGGGAATAGCCTAACCTGCCCGGTGGTGCCGCTCCCCGCTCTCCTGCTCGCGCTCGCCGCCGCGTTCCTGCACGCCTTCTGGAACCTGCTGCTCGCGCGCGCGCGCGACCCCGAGAGCGCGACGGCGATCGCGCTCGTCACGGCGGTCGTCGCGTTCGCGCCGGTGACGGCTGCGACGTGGCGTCTGGACGCGCGCGTGTGGCCGTTCATCGCCGTCACCTCCGTCCTCCAGCTCATCTACTTCGCGCTCCTCGCGACCGCCTACCGCAAGGCCGAGCTGTCGTTCGTCTACCCGCTCGCACGCGGCCTCGCGCCGGTGCTCGTGCTCGTCGTCGGCGGCACCGCGCTCGCTCAGGCGACCTCCGCCGCCCAGGTGGCCGGGGTCTTCCTCGTCGCCGCCGGTGTCCTCCTCGTGCGCGGCCTGCGCCGGCCCTCCCGCTCCGGGGGTCTCGCCTTCGCGCTCGGAATCGCGGCCTGCATCGCCGCCTACACCCTGCTCGACAAGCACGGCATCCGCTACGCCGCGCCGATCACCTACCTCGAGCTGAGCATGATCCCGGCGACGATCGGCTACGCCGGCACGGTGCTGCTCGTCAAGGGACGGGCGCGCGTCCGCGCCGAGCTCGGTTTCCCCGCCGTCCTCGCCGGTCTCGCCACGTTCGCCGCCTACGCTCTCGTGCTCGCCGCGCTCGAGCGCGCCTCGGCCGCCTCCGTCGCGGCCGTGCGCGAGACGAGCGTCGTGCTCGCGACCGCGCTCGCCGCTCCCCTCCTGCGCGAGCGCGTCACGCGCTCGCGCCTCGCCGGCGCGGCGCTCGTCGCCGCCGGGATCGCGCTCCTCGCCTCGTGATCACGGTTCTGCGCCGTCGCCGCCGATCGCGCCCGACACCGCGGCGGCGCGCTCGCGCAGCACGGGGAGCGAGGCGTCGATGGCAGCGGGGGTGAAGCGGGACGCCGGCCCCTGCACGCCGATGACGGCGACGAGGTCGCCGCGGCTGTCGCAGACCGGGGCGGCGACGGCGTTGAGGTCGTCCTCCCGCTCTCTCAGCGCGACGGCGTAGCCGCGCTCCCGCACGACGGCGATCTCGCGCGCGAGCGCCGCACGGTCGGTGATGGTGCGCGCGGTGTAGGGCCGCAGCCTTCCCGGCGGCAGCTCCACCTCGCCGAAGGCGAGCGCGACCTTGCCGGTTGCCGTCGCGTGCGCGACGCTCGGGCGACCGAGCCGCGCGACGCTCTGCACCGACGACGGGCTCTGCACGAAGTCGACGGTGATCGCGTCGGGATCTCCGGGCACGGACAGGGTGGCGGTCTCCCCGGTCGCGTGCGACAGCGCCCGCAGGTGCGGGCGCGCGAGATCGCGCACGTCGAGCCCGGCGAGGGCGGCGTTGCCGAGCTCGACGAGCCGCGGACCGAGCCTGTAGCGCCCCGTCTCCTCCACGTGCGCGACGAGACCCGCCGCCACCAGGGTCGCGAGCTGGCGCGAGGCGGTGCTCGCGTTGAGGCCCGTGCGCCGTGCCACCTCGTTCGTCCCCAGCTCGCCGCCGACCAGCGCGTCGAGCACGGCGACCGCCCGCTCGACGGCGGCGACGTGACGGGTGGCTGGAGATCCGGTGCGGGCCATGGTACGGTTATAGGGTCTTATTTTGACACACTGTTGCCCGGGAGGCAATTACTCATGATCCCCGTTTCGTCTCAGTATGTCGTCGTCGGCGCCGGCATCCACGGTCTCTCGACCGCCTACCACCTCGCCGGGGAGCTCGAGGCGCGCGGTGCCGGGTCGGGCGCGGACATCGTAGTGCTCGACAAGGCCCGCCCGGGCGCCGGCGCGTCCGGCATCGCCTGCGGCGTCGTGCGCAACAACTACTTCCAGCCGGCGATGAGCGAGCTCATGCAGGCCTGCGTCGAGGTGTGGGAGTCGGACGCGGCCGCCTACCACTACAACCCGGTCGGCTACATCGCGCTCGGGCCGAAGGCGCAGGAGAGCGACCTCGTCGCCGTGTTCGAGCGCCAGGAGCGCATCGGCTACCGCTCGGAGCTGATCGTGGGCGAGAGCGCGGTCACGGCGCACATGCGGAAGCTGTTCCCCGACTGGCGCGCCCGCGGCGTCACCGTCTGCCTGCACGAGCACCAGGGTGGCTTCGCGTTCAACCAGGAGTCGGTGCAGGGGCTCGTCGACAAGTGCACCGGCGCGGGCGTGTCCGTGCTCTCCGGCGTCGAGGTGACGGGGATCGAGCTCGGCGCCGGCGACGTCGCCACCGCGGTCGAGACCGACCACGGCCGCATCGCGATCGGCGAGCAGCTCGTGATCGCGCCCGGCCCGTGGGCCCAGCACTTCTGGCGCATGCTCGGGCTGCCCGACACGATCGACGTGCGCACGCCCGCGGGCGACGTGCGGCACGACGTGCGCATGTGGACGTACTGGAACCTGCAGGAGGGCGAGATCACGGTCGACCCGCTCATGTTCGCGACGGCCGACGGCGGCGCCCCGCCCGTGATCCACCTCGACACCGACGCGCCCCTGACCGGCGACGACGGGAAGCTGGTCACCGACGAGCTCTGGGGCATCTACTTCAAGCGCGACCGCCACGGCGTGCAGGGCGGCGCCTCGCCGCTCACGGTCGACGGCGACGTGCAGCTCGACCCGTACCCCTCCACCACGGACGTCGACCCGGGCTTCCCCGACATGTGGTGCGCCGCGCTCTCCCACGCGATGGCGCGCTTCGAGGGCTGCCGGCCGCTCTACAAGCAGGCGCGCTCGGGCGGCGTCGGCTCGTTCAGCGCCGACAACTTCCCGGTGTTCGACTACCTGAAGCCGAACGTCTACGCGATCCTCGACTCGAACCACGGCTACAAGATGATCGGCGTCGGGCGCGAGGTGGCGAAGGTACTGCAGGGCGAGCACTCGAGCCTGCTGTACCCGTTCCGCTTCGAGCGCTTCGCGACGGGCGACCTGCACCCCGTCTCGAACTCGCCTTATCCCTGGAGCTGACCCGAAGAGATCGAGGCCGGCGCCGCCGCGATCTCCCGGGCGGACACGAGGGTGGGTTCTGCACGCCCGGCCCCTTGCGCGCCGACGCCCGCTGCCCGAGGATGCGCTCGTGCTCGTCTTCCTGTTGCTCGGCTACGCACCGTGGGTGCTCGTGCTCACGCTCGCCGTCGCGCTCTATCTCACGGTGATCGAGCTGCGCGAGCTACGGCCGCATTACGTGTGGTGGTTCTGGTGGCTCCTGCTCGTGCTCATGACACATTTCGTCGGCTATCTGCTCTTGCGTGGCTATGTCGTCGTCCGCAGACGCCAGGCGCGTGGATAGCGCCCGGCGCGATCTCCGCGACAGCTGGGCGTTCCGGCTCGCTGCGGTCGGCATCGTACTGCTCGCCGCGCTCCTCGTCGCACGAGGTTGCGCGTCGTCCGATCGCACCGTCTCGCAGCAACAGGCCGAGAAGATCGCCCGGGCCGCGGTCTCGTTCACCCCGGATCGGATGCAGATCCGCCTCGTCCAGCAGGGTATCCCTCCGCGCGCGGTGTGGGCAGTCTCGCTCTACGACGTCGACGCGGACGGCAATCCGACCCGGTACCGCGTCGTGCGGGTCGACGGGCGAACCGGCGCGGTGCTCGAGCCGTAGCCCTCCACGGCTATGTAACAAACCTCCACATGCTGCCCGTCAACGATAGCCCGGCTCCCCATAGATGCCCGACACGGCGTTTCGTAGGCTCGGCTCTCGTTAGCCGAAGCGGCCTGAGGGAGGGCGCATGGGTTCGTCGCTGATGTCGTTGCTCGCGGAGACGACAATTCAGGATCTCGAAAGGCAGATCAAGCTCGACTCGCAGATCCTGACCGAGCAGTTCTACTTCTTCACGGTCGTTGTCATGTGGCTGATCCACGCCGGCTTCATGGCATACGAGGCAGGCATCGCACGGCGCAAGAACGTCATGTCGACGGCGATGAAGAACATCCTCACGATCGCCGTGGTCACACCGACGTTCTACTACTTCGGCTGGTACGTGTACGGCTGCTTCCAGGAAGGCTGGCCGAAGAGCGGGCACGCAAGCCCGGACGCTCTGCCGGGATTCTGCGGCCTGACCGCGCCGTGGAGCGCAGGCCTGGGGCCGAATCTCCAGGATCACGTCAGCCTCGTCTTCTTCCTCGCCTTCCTCCTCTTCTCGTGGACAACCGGCTCGATCATGTCGGGAGCGCTCATCGAGCGTGTCCGCCTCTCCGCCTATCTGATGCTGACGATCGTGCTCGGGTCGTTCGTGTGGATCATGGACGCGGCGTGGGGATGGAGCTCCGGCGGCTGGCTCGTGACGCGCTTCGGCTTCCACGACGCGATCGCGTCTCTCGTCGTGCACGGCGTGGCCGGCGCCTTCACGCTCGGTGTCCTGCTCAACCTCGGCCCACGGATCGGCAAGTACGACGTCGCGGGTAGAGCAAGGAGCTTCAGACCGCACAACACGCACATGACGCTGCTCGGGCTGATGTTGATCTTCACGGGCTTCTACGGCTTCTACGCAGCGTGTCTCGTGATCCAGTCCACCGTCTTCCCGGGCTGGCTCAACATCTATCTCTCGCCGACGACGCTCGGGGCGATCGCAATGGTGATCACGATCGGGTTCGCCGGAGGGTTCACCGGCGCCTGGTTCGCGAGCAAGGGCGATCCGTTCTGGACGCTGTCGGGCGGCCTTGCGGGCGTGATCGCCGTCTCCGCCGGCGCCGACGTCTATCATCCGTCGCTCGCCTACCTCCTCGCGGCCTCCGGTGGCATGCTGGCGGTGTGGGTCGGCACCTGGATCGAGAAGAAGCTCCGGCTCGACGATGCCGTCGGCGCGGTCGCCGTGCACGGGTTTTGCGGCTTCTACGGCGTCTTCCTCGTCGGCATCTTCGCGGGCGGATACCCCACGGGGATCAACAACATCCCCGTCTCGTTCGGCGGCCAGCTGATGGGGATGATGGCCTTCCTGCCGCTCGCCTTCCTGCCCGGGTACGTCCTCAGCTGGGTGCTGAAGAAGCTGAACCTGCTGCGCGTGCCGCCGGAGGTCGAGCTCGAGGGCCTCGACCTGGCCGAGTTCCAGCAGGACTTCTACCCGGAGTTCGAGCGCGTGCCGGAGGTGATCGTGACGCCCGACGGCGACGAGGTCGAGGCAGCGCCGATCCTGCTCGACGCCTACCACTCGGCTACGCGCAAACAGACCGTCAAGGTCGGAGCATAAGGAGGCCCGATGTTCAACAGCTTCCCCTACGACAAGTGGAGCGAGGACATCGCCGAGTTCTGGACCTGGGGCGGCGCCAACTCGACCGGCACCTACATCCTCACCGTGCTCGGAATCATCCTCATGGTCGCAGCCGTGATCGGATTCGTGACCATGGAGAACGGCAAGCTCGAGCATCAGGCCGCCGCGCTTCGCGCTTCGGGCGCTCTCGGCCCAGTCGAGCCCACCCCGCCGAGCGCGGCGTAGAGAGGAGGATCATCCGTTGGCAGGCAAGCAGATCGACTTCCCCCCGCAGCAGAAGGAGGACAGCCGGGTCGCGCCGTTCATGATCGGCCTCTCGCTCCTGTGCGTCGTCGTCGTCGTCGCGATCCTGTTGACCGACCGCGGTGGCCCCTTCATCGGCCCTTGGGGTTGAGCACGAGTCATTGGCCCGGCTCTACCTTCACTGCGCTCTCTGCAACCGAAAGCAGGCCGACGGCCTGCTTTCGGGCGCTGCGTGGGGGCGACTCGTGCTCCCACCCGGCGCCGTGATCGACCATCCCGGGCTCCAGGGTGCCGCGCTGCGCGTCTGCCCGACCTGCATCGGGCGGCACCCGAACTGGGGCTCCGAGCTCCGCCGGTCGCTCGGCCTGGGCGACAGCGACCACGACGTGCCGCTCGCACAGAGTCAGTAGAGAGCCGCGCGCACGAACCGGGGGTTTCCCCGATCACCAGCGCCGCGGCGTCCTCGATAGTTCGGTGTGACCCCGAAAGGAGACCTGATGAAGACGATCGTCGTCGGCTACAACGAGTCCGACCCCTCCGACCGTGCGATCGAGCGTGCTGGTGAGATGGCACGCCGCTACGGTGCGCGACTCGTGGTGACGAGCGTCGTTCCCGTGCTGATCGGCGGCGAGAGTCGCGACGACGGCTCCGACCTGCGGAACGCGGGCTCCCTCCTCGAGAAGATGGGCGTCGAGGCAGAGCTCGTGGAGGCGGTCGGCGACCCGGCGGAGGCGATCGTCGAGGTCGCCGAGGCGAATGGGGCGGATCTGATCGTCGTCGGCACGCGCGAGCCGAGCATGGTCGAGCGGCTTCTCGGCCACTCCGTGAGCGAGAACGTGCAGCGCAGGGCCCGCTGTGACGTCCTGATCGTCCACTAGGGCCGACAACAGTCCCACGGTGTTGCCGTGCTCGTCGACGTCGGTCGTGTAGACGGGCCGGAACCGGCCTCGGTCGAGATCCTCGAGACGAGCGGCGCCGAGCGGCTCGGGTCGGCGGCCCGCCGCTACCGGCGGGCGGCCGGACGGTCTCGCTCGCCCGCAACGCGGGGCGCGACCCTGACCGCGAGCTCGTCGATGAGCGGCAGCTGCATGCCGGCGAGGGGCACGCGCGCCATCAGCGACGCCTCGATCGTGAGCGCGACGAGGTCCTCGGGCTCGAGGTTGTGCACGTGCGACTTGCCGCAGGCGCGCGCGAGCGTCTGCGTCTCGAGCGTCAGGACGCGCAGGTAGTTCGCGACCTTGCGGCCCCCGAGCACGGGGTCGAAGCGGGATGCGAGCTCGTCGTCCTGGGTCGAGATGCCGGCCGGGTCACGGCCCGCCTGCCAGTCGTCGTAGAACCCGGCCGAGGTGCCGATCTTGCGGTATTCGGTCTCGTAGTCGGGGCTGTTGTCGCCCATCGCGATCAGCGCCGCCGTGCCGATGGAGACGGCGTCGGCACCGAGCGCGAGCGCCTTCGCGACGTCCGCCCCGCTGCGAATGCCGCCCGAGACGACCAGCTGCACCTCGCGGTGGAGGCCGAGCTCCTGCAGCGCCTGCACGGCAAGGGGGAGCGCGCACAGCGTCGGAATCCCGACGTGCTCGATGAACACGTCCTGGGTGGCGGCGGTGCCGCCCTGCATGCCGTCGACGACGATCACGTCGGCGCCCGCCTTCACCGCGAGCTGCACGTCGTAGTACGTCCGCGTGGCGCCGACCTTGACGAAGATCGGCTTCTCCCAGTCGGTGATCTCGCGCAGCTCGCCGATCTTGATCTCGAGATCGTCGGGGCCCGTCCAGTCCGGGTGCCGGCAGGCGCTGCGCTGGTCGATCCCCTTCGGCAGGTCGCGCATCGCCGCGACCCGGTCGGAGATCTTGTGGCCGAGCAGCATGCCGCCGCCGCCGGGCTTCGCCCCCTGGCCGACGACGACCTCGATCGCGTCGGCCTTGCGCAGGTCGTCGGGGTTCATGCCGTAACGGGACGGCAGCAGCTGGTAGACGAGCAGCTTCGAGTGGCCGCGCTCCTCGGGCGTCATGCCGCCGTCGCCGGTCGTCGTCGAGGTGCCGACCTCGGTGGCGGCCCGTCCGAGCGCCTCCTTGGCGGGGGCGGAGAGGGCGCCGAAGCTCATGCCGGCGATCGTGATCGGGATCTTCAGCTCGAGCGGCTTCGACGCGAAGCGCGTGCCGAGCGTGACGTTCGTGTCACAGCGCTCGCGGTAGCCCTCGAGCGGGTAGCGCGAGACGCTCGCGCCGAGGAAGAGCAGGTCGTCGAAGTGCGGCAGACGGCGCTTGGCGCCGAACCCGCGGATGTCGTAGATGCCCTCCCGTGCGGCCCGCTGGATCTCGGCGATCACGTTGCGGTCGAACAGCGCCGACTCGCGCAGGCCCGGCTGCCACTCCCCGCCGCGAGAGCTCTCGCCCGGAAGGGTCGCCGCCATCAGTAGGCCCCCGCGTTGTCGACCTTGAACGTGTAGAGCTGCCTCGCCGACCCGTAGCGCCGGAACTCCTCCGCGGCGGCGTCGTCGATCCCCGCCCGGGCGAGCAGCTCCCGCACCTCTTCGACGTGCTCCGCGCGCATCTCCTTCTCGATGCAGTCGGCGCCGAGCCCCGCCACCTCTCCGCGTACGTAGAGGCGCGCCTCGTAGATCGAGTCGCCGAGCGAGTCGCCCGCGTCGCCGCAGACGACCAGACGGCCCGTCTGCGCCATGAACGCGCTCAGGTGGCCGACCGAGCCCCGCACGACGATGTCGACGCCCTTCATCGAGATCCCGCAGCGCGCGGCGGCATCGCCGTGGACGACGAGCAGGCCGCCGTGCGCGGAGGCGCCCGCGGACTGGCTCGCGCCGCCCTCGACGACGACCGTGCCCGACATCATGTTCTCCGCGAGACCGGTGCCGGCATTGCCCTTCACCCGCACGCTCGCGTGCTGGTTCATGCCGGCGCAGTAGTAGCCGACGTGCCCGTCGATCTCGACCTCGAGCTCCGCATCGAGCCCGCAGGCGACCGCGTGCGCGCCGCGGGGATTGACGATGCGCCAGCGTGCCGGCCCGGCGCCCGTCCGCCCCACGTCGTGGAGGCGCTGGTTCAGCTCGCGCAGGGGCGTGACGGCGAGGTCGACGACCTCGGTGGCGAGCGCGGCGTCGGCGACCATCAGACGACCGCCTTCTCCCACACGTACACGACGCCGGGCTCCGGCTCCCACATGCGGGCCTCGTCGGCGCCGGGCAGCACGGCGATCGCGTGGTACTCGGACGCCATCGCGACCCAGTCGTCGGTCTCCGCGAGGACGGCCGGCTTGCACGCGATCGGGTCGCGCAGCACGGCGAATCCGTCGGCAGTCCCGACCGCGAACGTGTAGAAGCCGTCGAGATCGTCGAGGCAGCCCTCGAGCGCCTGCTCCAGCGACGCGCCCTCGCGCAGCCGCCATGCGAGGTAGCCGGCCGCGACCTCGGTGTCGTTCTCGGTCTGGAACTCGATGCCCTCGCGCTGCAGCTTGCGCCGCAGGGTGTTGTGGTTCGAGAGGGAGCCGTTGTGGACGAGGCAGAGGTCGAGGCCGGTCGAGAACGGATGCGAGCCCTCCGTCGTCACGCGGCTCTCCGTCGCCATACGGGTGTGGCCGAGAGCGTGCGTGCCCTGCAGATCCGTGAGGCGGAACTGCTCGGCGAAGACCTCGGGTCGCCCCACCTCCTTGTAGATCTCGATCACGGTGCCGGCGCTCATGACCCGAAGCTCGGGATGGTGACTCCGCACCCAGGACTCGGCCTCCCCGGCGTCGGCGTCGACGAGGACGACGGCATGGCTGGCGCGCACGCTCTTCTCGTGCGCGGCGCCGAAGGTGCCGGCGAGCTCGGCGCAGAGATCTCCCCACTGCTGTGCGGGATCGGCCGAGTAGAGGGTCAGCTTGCTCGAGCCGGGTGGCGCCGGGTCGTGGTAGACGGCGACGCCCGCGCTGTCCGGGCCGCGGTTGGACATCTGCGCGAGCATCGCCGCGAGGTGCACGCCGAGACGCTGCTCGAGCTCAGGCGATTTGGCGAACAGTCCGACGATCCCGCACATCCCCGCTCCTTCTATGGACGAAAGATCTACTGCCGCGTCCCGGCGCCTTCACACTATGCGCTGGAAACAGCGCCGTTTCCCACAATCTTCTCGAACGCATATGGAGCTATCTTCCATACGCGTCAGAAGCGGGTGAGGTACTCCCGGATCTCCCAGGGGGTCACCTGCTCGTGGTAGCGGAACCATTCGTCGCGCTTGACGCGGAGGTAGTAGTCGACGTACTCCTCGTTCTCGCGCGTGCGGCCGAGCGCCGCGCGCAGGACGTCGTCCCGCTCGAGCTCCTCCACCGCCTCGTGCAGCGTCGCAGGGAGCGAGCGCAGGCCGCGGCCGACGAGCTCCTCGTACGGGAAGCTGTAGAGGTTCTCCGCGTTGGGCTCGCCCGCGTCGAGCTTGTTGGCGATGCCGTCGAGGCCGGATGCGAGCACCGCTGCCGCCGCCAGGTACGGGTTGCACGATCCGTCGACGGTGCGGTCCTCGATGCGCCCGGGCGCGGGGATGCGCAGCATCTGCGTGCGGTTGTTGTAGCCGTACGAGATCCACACGGGCGACCAGGTGGCACCGCTCGCGGTCGAGCCGAGCTTCAGCCGCTTGTACGAGTTCACCGTCGGCGCCGTCAGCGCGCTGTAGGCGCGCGCGTGCGCCTTGAGCCCGCCGATGAAGTTGTAGGCGCACTCCGACAGGCCGAGCCCGCGCGAGTCGCCCTCGTCGAGGAAGACGTTGACGCCGTCCTTCCACAGCGACATGTGGAAGTGGGCGCCGTTGCCGGTGAGAGTCGTGAACGGCTTCGGCATGAACGTCGCCACGACGCCGTGCTGCTCGGCGAGCGTGTGCACCATGTAGCGGAAGAAGATCGCGCGGTCGCAGGTGACGAGGGCGTCGGCGTACTCGAAGTTCTGCTCGAACTGGCCATTCGCGTCCTCGTGGTCGTTCGCGTAGTTGCCCCAGCCGAGCTCGTTGCAGTACCTCGACACGCGCGTGAGGAACTCGTACTGGCGGGTGAGGCCGGCCATGTCGTAGCAGGGCTTCTCGAGCGTGTCGCGCTTGTCGGCGATCTCGATCGTGCCGTCCGCGTTGAGCTGCACGAGGAAGTACTCGAGCTCGATCCCGATCTTGAACTCGTAGCCCTGCTCCGCGGCCTGCGCGAGCACGTTGCGGAGAACCGTGCGCGGGCAGTACGGCCAGGCCTCGCCCTCGACGGTCACGTCGCAGGCGAAGCGCGCGAGGTTCGGCTGCCAGGGGACGGGCGTGAAGCTGTCGAGGTCGGGGATCGCGGCGATGTCCGGGTCGCTCGGCAACTGCCCGATCTCGCCGGCAGCGAAGCCGGCGAAGCCGGCGCCGTCCTCGACGAGGGAGTCGAGCTGCGCCGCCGGCACGAGCTTGGCGCTCGGCCGGCCGTACATGTCCACGAACTGCGCGAAGATGAACTCGATCTCCCTGTCCGCGATCGTCGAGCGGATCTGCTCGAGCCGGGCCGCGTCGCTTGCCATTCGTCCTCCTCCTCGTTCGGTGAGCGGTTCCTATCACTCCCGCGGCCGGGGGGACATAGAGCGAACCTCCACCCTCTACGAGGGAGGTGTGTCGGAAGCACCCAGCGCGAGCTGCAGCCGTACGAGCTTGACGGCGATCTCGACCATCAGCCAGTCGTCGCGGCGCAGGTCGATGCCCGAGAGCTCGCCGATCCGGCGCAGGCGCTGTCGCAGCGTGTTCGGATGGACGTAGAGCGCTTCCGAGGTGGCGCTGATGTTGCCGCGCCGGTGCAGGAACTCCTCGAGCGTCCGCAGCAGCGAGGCGCTTCGCTGCCGGTCGTAGTCCGCGAGCCGGGAGACCGCCTCGATCGTCGCGTCGCGGATGCCGCCCTCGAGCGCGATCCGGAGGATGTACTTGTAGGCGCCGAGGTCGTCGAAGCCGAGCACGGACGCCTCGCGCTTGAGCACGGTGCTGCCGAGCAGCGCCTGGCGCGCCTCCTCGAACCCCTCGCGGAACGTGCCGATGCCCGTGCACGGGCTCGACAGCCCGATCGCCACGGGAGCCGTCTGGGCGGCGTGCACGCGCCGGACGCTCGCGGCGACCCGCTCCGGCCCTGCGGCCGGGACACGCAGGAGCCCGCGGAGGGTCGTGCCGCGCCGGTCGAACAGCGAGCCCGGCAGAAGGGCCGCCAGGGCGGGCTCGAGGGCCTCGTCGGCGGGATCGGCGGCGAGCACGATGTAGGGCAGGTCGAAGTCGCAGCCGAGCCGGGCCGCGCGGCCCTCGACGTCTGCGCCCACCCTTCCGGCGGCGAGATCCTCGAAGAAGTCCTTGATCAGGTTCTTCTCCGTCAGGCGCTCGATGAGCTGGATCTTCTTGATCCCGACCGCCGTCTGGCTCGCGACCGCACGCGCGAGATCGGCGGCGGCGCTGGCCTCGGCGACGAGCAGGCCGAGCAGCTCGTCGCCGGCGACGAGAGGGACCGCGACCTGCGACGCCCGGCCGCCGCGCGCGAGCTCCGAGCCGAGCTCGGCCAGTCTGAGCGTCGCCCGCGCGGGCGCCCGCGCGGGCGCGGAGGCGTGGAGCGTCAGATCCTCGCCCCCGGGCTCGAGCAGGTACACGTGGCAGGCGGATGCCGCCAGCAGGTCGACGGCGCGGGAGGCGACCTCGGGCACGAGCTCGTCGAGCGACCGTGCGCCGGCGATCGCCTCGGCGAGATCCGCGATCGCCTCCAGCTCACGGACGCGCGTGCGCATCTCCTCGTACAGCCGCGCGTTCTCGATCGCTCCTGCGACGAGCGACGCGCTCGTGACGAGGAACTCGACCTCGCCCTGCGTGAACTCGCGCGGCGCCTCGGTGTGGGCGCTGATGACGCCGATCACGGTGCCGTCGCGTGCGGCGATGGGAACGCTGAGGAGCGACTGGAACCGCTCCTCCTCGAGCTCGGGAACGTATTCGACGCGAGGGTCGTCGAGCAGGTTGTCGGGGATGAACGCCGGCTCGTTGTGCTGGGCCGCCCACCAGGCGAGACCCTTGCCGCGCTCCAGCACGATGCGCCCGATCAGATGCTCGTACGGCTCTCCCGCGGCCCGCAGCACGAGTTGCTCGCCGCCGTCGTCGAGGAGGTAGACGAAGCACGCGTGCACGGCGCTCGCGTCGGAGAGCAGCCGCACGACCGCGCGCAGCACCTCGTCGAGCTCGATGCTGGAAGCGACCGTCGAGATGATGCGCGTGAGCACCGTGTCCATGTCGGCTGCGGCGCGCTTCACGGGTGCATCGTAGGCCGCTCCGAGCTCGCGCGCGACCCGTGGGGAACCCGTGCCGGACCGCGGTTTTCCCCCGTTGCGCGTCGCGCCGGCACGCGCTGTACTACGGTCGACACCCGAGAGAAGGAGGCAGGCATGAAGACCATCGTTGTCGGGTACGACGACACCGAGCCGGCCAAGCGCGCGCTCGAGCGCGCCGCCGCGATCGCGCAGGCGTTCGGATCGAAGGTGATCGTCACGAGCGTGGCGCCGCTCGCGGCGCCGGTCGGCCGCGGCATGGGTCCCATCGACCCGGTCGACTCTCCCGAGCTGCACGCGGAGGAGCTCGCCCAGGCCCGCAAGATCCTCGAGGGGCACGGGCTCGACGCCGACTTCGTGTCGGCGCTCGGGGAGCCTGCGGACACGATCGTCGAGCTCGCGGAGGGGCGCGGCGCCGATCTGATCGTCGTCGGCACGCGCGAGCCGGGAATCGTGCAGCGCCTGCTCGGCCTGAGCGTCAGCGGCGCCGTCGCACGACATGCGCACTGCGACGTCCTGATCGTGCACTGATGTGGGGGCGGCGCTCGCCGGCTGCGGCGAGCGCCGCCGCTGCGAGCGCCAGTGATCCCAGGCCGACGGACGCGACCCCCGTCCAACCCCATCTCTCCCACGCAACGCCGGGGAGGTATGCACCGAGGGCGCCGGCGCCGTAGTAGGTGCTGAAGTAGAGCGCGCTCGCGGAGCCGCGGTCGGCGAGGGCGGCGTCGCCGACGCCGAGCTGGGTCGCCGTGTAGCCGGCGAACATCGCCGCCGCCACGAGCGCGAGCCCGGGAACGACGAGCGGCAGCCGGTCGGAGAGCGTCAGCAGCAGCCCCATGGCGGACGCCGCCAGCGCGAGCGCGGTGAGCCGGCGCCAGCCGACCCTGTCCGCGGCCCGGCCGGCCAGCGGGCCCGTCAGCCCCAGCAGCCAGAGCACGAAGACGAGGCTCGCCGCCGCCGCCGAGTACGAGAAGGGCGGCTGCTCGAGCCGGTAGACGACATAGGTGAAGGTGCCGACGAACGCGAAGAACAGCGACCCGCCTGCAACGGCGACGGCGAGCAGGCGGCCGTTGAGCAGGTGGCGGAGCGCGCCGTGGCCGCGCGCGGGCGGCGGCGGCTCGGGCAGCGAGCCACGCATCGCCGCCGCCGCGGCGAGCGGGAGGACGACGAGGAAGCCGATCGCCGCCCGCCAGCCGACGAGCGAGCCGGCGAGTGCCACGCCCAGACGCCCGAGCAGCCCGCCCGCGACGAGCGCGGACACGTAGTACCCCATCGCCCGGGAGCCGATTCGCGGTACGAAGGCCTCGACGACGTACGGGGCTCCCACCGCGAGCAGCCCCGGCATGCAGAGCCCCTGGAGCGCGCGGAACGCGAGCAGCGCGTCGAACCCGGGTGCGAGCGCAACCCCGATCGTCGGCGGCACGAGCAGCAGGCTTGCGAGCCGGATCGTGCGCGTGCGGCCGATCCGGTCGGAGACCGGCCCCCACACCCAGCCGCCGAGGGCGACCGCGCCGACGACAACGGAGACCGACAGCCCGGCCCGCGACGGGCTCACGCCGAAGTCGCGCGACAGCTCGGGCAGGATCGCCTGCGTCGAGTACATCGTCGCGAACATCCCTGCCGCGCCGAGCATGAATCCGGCGAGCGCCCTCGACACAGGTGTCATCTGCGGCCCGCCACCCGGGGAAGGGTACGGCGGCGCGGGCGACTACCGCCTGCGCAACCGTGAAGGCGGACATGTCCGCCGTTTCGCGGCGAACGCCCTCGCGAGCTCCTGCCGGCACGACGTCGGCCGTCTCCGGGACCACCATCGCCTCACCGACGGCGGCAGGGACATGACGGCCGCCTGCCTGTTCGAGATCAGGCGGGCGGGCGGGTCAGGAGCGGGAGGGTGCCGGCTCGGCGCTCGACGACGGCGCAGGGCGTCCCGTGGCGCGATGCCGATAGATCCTCAGAACCCGCCGCCGCCCGGACCGCCCGAGCAGTCGGCTCTGTCGGCCGCGAGCACGAAGTCGGGGTTGTTCTTCCGGCCGTGCCCGGGTGCCGTTCCGTCGAAGTGGCCTGCGAGAGCGCTCTCGCTCACGTCGATGAGCACGTACGGGTTGCTCGCCGAGGCCGTCCCGTGACAGAGGCGCACCTTGGCACCGTCGGACGCCTGGGCGGCCACCGTGAGGGCGGCGCCGGCGAACCCGAACGCGACGACCGTGAGCTTGGCCCTGCTGATTCGTCTCATGCTGTTCTCCTCCGCCGCGTTGGTGGGACGTCCGTCGTACCCTACGAACGACGACGGCATCCGGCGATCGCTAGGACGGGGGATCCGAGAGCGAGGCGGACGGCGCGGTAGGGCGACGGCAGGAAGCCGCGCTCAGTGGCGGGCGACGGCCCCCAGGTGGCGCTCGTAGGCGCCGCTTGCGACGATGTCCCCGATCTGCTCGATCGTGAAGCGCAGCTCGTCGTCGCTGCTGAAGAAATGGGGTCCGAGGCGGATGCCCGCGTCCGGCCGGAAGTCGCAGAGGATCTGCCGCTCCGCGAGCTCTTTGTGGACGGCGGGAAACTCCGGCACGTGCACCGTGACGGTGCCGCCGCGCCGCGACGGCTCGCGTGGGCTTCGCACCTCGAAGCCCGACGCGTCGGCGAGGTCGATCAGCAGTTGCGTCTGTCGCAGCGAGTTCTCCCTGATGCGGTCGACGCCGACCTCCTCGATGAGGTCGTACCCGGCGGTGGCCGCGTACAGCGCGGGCACGTTGGGCGTGCCGGTGAGGAAGCGCGCCGCCCCCGGGGCATAGTCCATCTCCTCCTCGAACCCGAACGGGCGCTCGTGCGCCTGCCAGCCGGTGAAGGTGGGCTCCAGCCGCTCGGCAAGGTCGGGGCGCACGTAGAGCCAGCCGTTCCCGGGCCCGCCGCACAGCCACTTCACCGAGCCGCCGACCGCGAAATCGACGTTCAGCGCGGTGACGTCGAAGGGGATGATGCCGGCCGACTGGTAGCTGTCGAGGATCACGTGCGCCCCCACCTCGTGAGCGCGCCGGATGATCGGCTCCACGTCCTGGATCTCGCCGGTCTTGAACAGCACATGGCTGATGGGGACGAGCAGCGTGCGCTCGTCGATCGCGTCGACGATCGCCGCGTCGTCCTGGCAGACGACGACCTCGATGTCCGGCTGCGCCTGGTAGAGGTAGCGCACCGACGGGAAGTTGGCCCGCTCGTAGACGACGCGGTTGCGGGCCGGGTCGATCGGAAAGAAGCAGGAGAGCACGATCGCCTCGGCGATCGCGACGTTCTGGTGCATCACGGTCGAGCCGGGAGCGGCGCCGATGATGCGCCCGATCTGGTCTCCGACCGTCATGGGCATCGTCCACCAGCCCTCGCCCCACGCCCGGATGCCGCGCTCCTTCCACATGCGCGCGTACTCGGCGAGGCGCTCCTCCGCCTTGCCGGGCATCGCCGCAAGCGAGTGGTTGATCAGGTAGGTCGTGTGCTCCAGGATCGGGAACGCAGAGCGGTACTCGAGGAGGTCGCGCATGCCGGGAAGCTTAGGGAACGAGCGAGGGGGCGGGTGATGAGGGCGATGGTGCTGCAGTCGCCCGGCAGCCCGCTCCGCTCCAGGGAGCTGCCCGACCCCGTTCCCGGCCCCGGCCAGGCGCTGTTGCGCGTGCGCGCCTGCGCCGTCTGCCGCACGGACCTGCACATCGTCGACGGCGAGCTCCCGCCGTCCAGGCTGCCGCTCGTGCCGGGACACGAGATCGTCGGCGAGGTGATCGCGAGCGCGGGGCGCTTCGCGCCGGGCACACGCGTCGGCGTCCCCTGGCTCGGCTGGACGTGCGGTGCCTGCCCCTACTGCGACAGCGACCGGGAGAACCTGTGCGAGCGGGCGCGCTTCACCGGCTACGACCTCGACGGGGGATACGCGGAGCTCGTGACGGCGGACGAGCGCTATTGCTTCCCGGTTCCGGATGACTATTCCGACCTGCAGGCTGCGCCGCTCCTGTGCGCCGGCCTGATCGGCTACCGCGCCCTCGGGATGGCCGCGGACGCGCGCGCCGTCGGGCTCTACGGCTTCGGCGCGGCGGCGCACATCGTCTGCCAGGTCGCCGCCGGCCGCGGCCAGACGGTGTTCGCGCTCACCCGCCCGGGCGATGCGCCGGCGCAGGAGCTCGCCCGCTCGCTGGGAGCCGCCTGGGCGGGCGGCACGGACACGGGGCCGCCGGACGAGCTCGACGCCGCGATCATCTTCGCCCCGGCAGGCGACCTCGTGCCGGTCGCGCTCGGCCATGTCCGCAAGGGAGGTGTCGTCGTCTGCGCGGGCATCCACATGAGCGACATCCCGTCCTTCCCGTACGCGTTGCTGTGGGGGGAGCGCGTCCTCCGCTCGGTCGCGAACCTGACGCGCGCCGACGGGGAGGGCTTCCTCCGGCTCGCCCCTCTCGTTCCGGTGCGGACGGAGGTCGAGGCCGTTCCGCTCGAGCGGGCGAACGAGGCGCTCGCACGACTCCGCTCCGGCGACGTCCGCGGCGCCCTCGTGCTCGTGCCGTAACGGCGACGCACGACACGCGGCGCGCGGGAATATGATAGAGTCCGGTCAGACTAGACTTAGTCTAGTCCATTATGGCCATGCCCGAACAAGTCAACATCCACGAAGCGAAGACGCATCTCTCCCGGCTCGTCGAGCGCGCGGCCGCAGGGGAGGAGATCGTGATCGCTAAGGCCGGCGAGCCCCGGGCGCGGCTCCTTCCGCTCGAGCGGCCCAGCGGACGGCGGCGCGGCTACGGATCGATGCGCGGGAAGATCTGGCTCGCGGACGACTGGGACAGCGACGAGACGAACGAGATGATCGCGCAGCTGTTCTGGGGTGCGAGCGACCCGGAGACCCCCGACGCAGTCGACGATGAGCGGTGAGGCTGCTGCTCGACACGAACGCGCTGCTCTGGTGGCTCGAGGGCTCGCGACGGCTCTCCCGCGCCGCCGTCGACGCGATCGACGACGTGGCGAACGAGGTTCACGTGAGTGCGGCGAGCGCGTGGGAGATCTCGACGATGGCGCGCCTCGGCAAGCTGCGCTTCACGGGCAGCCTCGCCGCTCGCCTGGAGAAGTTCGACGTGCGGCCCCTCGCGGTCACCGTCGAGCACGGCTGGGCGGCGGGCACGCTGCCGCCTGTCCATCGCGACCCGTTCGACCGGATCCTCGTCGCACAGGCCCAGCTCGAGGAGCTGGTCGTCGTCACGGCCGATCCGGTGTTCGCGCGCTACGGCGTCGCCGTCTTCGCGACGGCCTAGGAGCGTGTCAGCTGACGCGCTTCAGCAGGCCGAGCGCCTGCTGGTTCCACGGCACCCGGTGCGTGGTCCCGGCCCGGCGCATCTCCGTACGGTGCTCGAGATACCAGTCGTAGGTGGCGCACAGCGTCTCGGCGTTCGAGAGCCGCGGCTCCCAGTCGAGCCGATCTCGGGCCTTCTCGATCGAGACGAACGAGTCCCTGTGCGCGGTGCGGTAGTGCCACTCGGCGAGCGGCGACAGGCGCGCGAGCTCGAGCGCGCGCAGCACCACCTCGGCGGGTCTGACGGGCAGCGGCCACAGCCGCGATCCCGAGCCGGCGTGGTCGATCAGCGCCTGCAGGTCGTCGCGCACCGTGCCGAAGTGTCCCGCCCCGATGTTCAGCGCCTCACCGGCGACCGGTGCGTCGAAGCTGCGCACGACCGCCTCGACGAGATCCTCGACGGCGAGCAGCTGGTAGCGGTTGGCGCCGTCGCCGAGAACGGGGATGCGGCGCCCTTCGCGGATCCAGTCGAACAGGATCTCGAACACGCCGAGCCGCTCGGGGCCGACGAACGTCTTCGGCCGCACGATCACCGTGTCGAGCCCCCGCCGGCCGAAGGCGGCGCACAGCGCCTCGGCCTCGATCTTCGACGCGCCGTACCAGCCGACGCCGACCAGCGGGTCGTCCTCGACGATCGGGTGCCGCTCCGGCACGCCGTACACGGCGGTGGACGAGATGAGCACGACGCGGCGCACACGCGCTTCGAGGGCCGCCCCCAGCACGGTCGCGGCGCCGTCGACGTTGACGGAGCGAATCGCCTCCCGTGAGGACTGGATCGGCAGCGCCGCGGCCGCGTGCACGACAACGTCGGCGCCGCGCACGAGCGCTCTCGCGTCGCGCTCGTCTCGCACGTCGCCGCACACCTCCTCCATGCGCCCTTCGCGGACGGCGCGCTCGAGCCCGGGATCATCGAGCGGCGCGACGTCGAGGGTGCGGACGTCCGCGCCGTCGGCGAGCACGCGCCGGGCGAGGTGCAGGCCGAGGAAGCCGGCGCCTCCCGAGATCGAGACCAAGGTCACCGCGGCAGCGTACTGGCACTCAAGACGGGGGCAGGCGGCCCACTCGGCGGCGGCTGCTGGTTGGCGAGCACCGCAGCCACGAGGAGCACCAGCAGCGCCACCGTGCTCTCGCCCGCGAGACTGCGGCGCAGCCCACCCGGCGCCGGCTCACCGTGCTCGAGCCGCGGGCGCACGAGGAAGTGGTGGGCGGCGCCCCAGCCGAGCGCCACGAGGACGATCGCGAGCTTGAGCAGCAGCACGAGCCCGTACGAGGTCGACCAGAGATCCGACAGCTGCGGCAGCCGGATCACCGCGAGGTACGTCCCTGCCAGCACGAGCACGGCGACGAGCACGGTGGCAAGCCGCGAGAAGCGGAGGAAGGCCCGGGCCCGTAGCTCCGGTGCAAGCGGCCACACGCACGCGATGAGCCCGACGAGGCCGCCGATCCAGAGCGTCGCCGCAAGCAGGTGGAGCCAGTCTGCGAACTGCGTCAGCCACGTCGCGTTCGGCTCGGTCGCCTGATGGCCCGACAGCGACACGCCCGACGCGAACAGCGCGCCGGCGACGAACGCGGGCCACAGCAGCCGGCTCCAGTCGAAGATCCAGAAGAGGAGCACGAGCGCGGCAACGGCGCCGAACCCCATCGTCGTGACGACGAAGGCGAGGCCGAACCGGGTCTTCGTCGCAAACGGGGACAGGTCGCCGAAGAGGAGGTCGACGAACGGGAGCTGCAGCGCGTTGCTGGCGCGGATGACGAAGGCGGCGATACCGATGTCGACGGCGGCGAACGCGCCGATCACGCTCAGCAGCGACAGCCGGTTGGCGAGCGCCGCAGGAAGGGGTTCGCGCAGGACGAGCAGCCTGAAGCCGAGCAGTCCTACGAGCAGTGAGAGCGCGCCGAGGTACCCCCAGCGGGCCGCATCGTCTCGCCAGGATGGCCCGACGGCGCCGACGGCCTGCGAGGGTGGCGGCGGTTCGACGCCGACGCCGAAGTTGAAGACGCCCGCCGTCGTGTGGCCGTCGGAGCCGGTTGCCCGCCAACGCACGGTGTACGTCCCGCGCGCAAGCGGCCGCAGCGCGATGCGCACGAGCTTGCCGCGGTCGAACAGGGTCGAAGTGCCCGCGAGCTGCCTCCCGTCCGCGGCGAACACCTCGATCGCGCGCGGCGTGATCGTGACGGACTCGTTGAAGGTGAGCGCCACCGCTGCCGGCGCACGATCGACGCGCGCCTGGACGCCGGGGACGGAGCTCTTCAACGTCGCGTGCGCGGATGCCGACGCAGGCGCCGCGAGGACGGCCAGCGCGGCGAGCGCGGCGAGCGCGGACGGGCGCCTCATCTGCCCGGGCCGCCCGCGAGGTTGGAGAGATGCCCGAAGATGGGCGCGACGTCGCGGTCGGCGAACAGCATCACCGCGACGACGATCCAGGTGAGCGCGAAGCCGCCGCGCCAGATCGGCCGCTGCGGCCGCAACGCCTCGCCGACGGGGAACAGCGCCGCGGCGATCAGCGTCCAGCCGAGCGCGTGGTGCAGGAACGCGGCCCTCGAGAACAGCCAGGTGTTCTGCTCGTGCAGGATGAAGGAGGTGCCGGAGATCACCATCGCCGTCGCCGTGACGAGCGCCCAGGCTGGGCTTGCGAGCTTGCCGCGCACGACCGCGAGCTGCACGGCGCCCGCCACCATCGCCGCCTGCGCCCACGCCGCGTGGGCGAGCACGTGCAGGGTCGAGCTGGTGAAGAAGCCGACGACCGGCCACAGCATGACCCCGAGCACGAAGGCGAGCGCCGGCCACAGGTAGGCACGCCAGGGCCGCTTGCGGAACACGTCGGTGCCGACGATCACCTCGGCGAGCAGGATCAGCCCGAGGAGCAGGAACCCCGCGCCGAAGGCCCAGTGGACGATCTCAGCCCTCGGGGTCACCGTCTCCCCGCATGTCCTCCGCGAGCCCCGGCGCGACCGCGAGCGCGAACAGCAGGCCCACGGAGATCACGAGCAGCGGCGGCTGCACGAGGTAGTCGTAGAACCCCTTTCCCGCACGGTCGAGGAACACGATGCGGTACGGCTGCAGGACGGCCCAGACGATGCCGCCGAGGACGGTCAGCGGGCCGAGCAACTCAACGGCGAGGATGCGTGCCGAACGGCGTCGGATCCGGTCAGGTTGTGCCCCGCGCTCGAGCGGGCCTGCAAGCTCCGAGCTCATACCGCCTCCCCAGACATCCTCGTTCCCAGTCCCTTGCAGTCTGCACATCCGGCCTTCGGCGCCGCAACCCGAGCCGGATGCGCACGTGCGGCGGCGTCTGCCGCACACTATGCGCGTCGCATGCACCGCGCCGTCGCAGCGCTCGTGTCGTTGCCGGCAATCTCCGGCGCGATCGGCGTCATCGTGGCTTCCGCGAGCAGCTCGGCCGGCGGGCTACCGGCGTACACGAGCGGCCACGCGACGTGGCCGCCGCTCAACGCGAAGCCCGTGCGGGGCGGGTCTCCCGCGCAGAGCGGCGTCGAGAGCGTCTACCGCAGCGAGGCGAATCTCGGCGGGTCGCTAGTTCCGGTTGCCGAGGAAGGCGAGAGCGTAGTAGGCGAGCTGCGAGAGCGCGGCGAGCGCGCCGGCGACGTAGGTCATCGCTGCGGCCGTGAGCACGTTGGAGACACCCTTCGACTCGCCCGAGGAGACGAGGCCGAGGCCGTGCAGCTGCTGCTTGGCGCGACGCGACGCGTCGAACTCGACGGGCAGCGTCACGAGCTGGAACAGCACGACGACCGCGTAGAGGACGATCGCGATCTTGACGAGACCGAACAGGCCGAGCAATGCTCCGCCGATCAGCAGCATGATCCACGCGCTCGATGCGAAGGACACGGCCGGGAACATCGCACTGCGCAGCCTGAACGGCGCGTACGCCTTCTCGTGCTGGATCGCGTGCCCGACCTCGTGCGCGGCGATGGCCGCGGATGCGACGGCGTTCCCGTCGTACACGCCCTGGGAGAGGTTGACCGTGCGCTTGCGCGGGTCGTAGTGGTCGGAGAGCGGACCGCCGGGCGCCGCCTGCACCGGAACGCCGTGGAGGCCGTTGCGGTCGAGGATCATGCGCGCGACCTCCGCGCCGGTCATCCCGTTCGCGACCCGCACCTGCATCTGCGCCGCCACCGTCTTCTTCAGCCACCCCTGCACGAGGAAGCCGATCAGAAGCGGCGGGATCAGGAACGCGAGATAGAGGCCGAATCCACTCATACGAGAGAAAGGATACCAAGCGGGGGCGCCGCACGGAGCGGCCCGCGCCCCGAGGAACCGCCACGCGGGCCGCCCTCGTGTGTTACTTTCCAAAGTGAAGCGTTGACCATCACGAGCGGTTCAGGGATCTGGCCCGACGACACCGCCGCAACCGGGACGACCGTCCGTCAGGTGCGAACTCCAGCCGCGAGCCGGCCGTCCCGGGCGGTGAGCGGGAAGATGGAAGGCGCAGCACCCGCCGCCGGCGGGAGCACTGGAGGCCCGGGACTCGACGTCAGGGGCCTTCGCCGTTCCCGGGACACCACCATCGCCGGCAGGCGGAGAGGAGCGCTTCATGAGCGACCACAGGCCCGAGACGATCGCACTGCACGGAGGGCAGGTGCCCGACCCGACGACCGGGTCGCGCGCGGTGCCGATCTACCAGACGACCTCGTACGTGTTCGAGGACACCCGGCACGCAGCCGACCTGTTCGCGCTGAAGGTGCCGGGCAACATCTACACGCGGATCATGAATCCGACCTGGGACGTGTTCGAGCAGCGCATCGCCGCCCTCGAGGGCGGCGTCGCGGCCGTCGCGACCGCATCCGGGCAGGCCGCGGTGACCTACGCCGTGCTCAACGTCGCCCGCGCGGGCGACAACATCGTCTCCGTCTCGACGCTGTACGGCGGCACCTACAACCTGTTCGCGCACACGCTGCCCCAATACGGCATCGAGGTGCGCTGGGTCGACGCGGACGATCCCGCGGCGCTGGCGGCGCTCGTCGACGAGAACACGAAGCTCGTGTTCGCGGAGACGATCGGCAACCCGAAGCTGAACGTCGTCGACATCCGCGCCTGGGCCGACGCCGCCCACGCGCTGGGCCTGCCGCTCGTCGTCGACAACACGGTGCCGACGCCGATCCTCTGCCGCGTGTTCGAGCACGGCGCCGACGTCGCCGTGCACTCGGCGACGAAGTACATCGGCGGGCACGGGACGACGATCGGCGGCGTCGTCGTCGACTCCGGCAACTTCGACTGGACGGCCCACGCGGAGCGCTACCCCGGCCTGACGCAGCCGGATCCGTCCTACCACGGCGTCGTCTGGGCGGATGTGCTCGGGCCGGCGGCGTACATCGGCCGCGTGCGCACCGTCCTGCTGCGAAACACGGGAGCGGCGCTGTCGCCGTTCAACGCGTTCCTGCTCCTGCAGGGACTCGAGACGCTGCCGCTGCGCATCGAGCGCCACTCGTCGAACGCGCTCGCCGTTGCCCGCCATCTCGCGCAGCACGACGCCGTCACGTGGGTGAGCTACCCGGGCCTCGACTCGAGCCCGTACAAGCCGGTCGCCGACCGCATTCTCGCCGGCGGCTACGGCGGCCTCGTCACGTTCGGCATCGCGGGCGGGCGCGAAGCGGGCGAGGCGTTCATCGAGAGCCTCGGCCTGTTCAGCCACCTCGCGAACATCGGCGACGCGAAGTCGCTCGCGATCCACAACGCGACGACGACGCACTCGCAGCTGAACGAGGCGGAGCTCGAAGCGTCGGGGGTGACCCAGGACACCGTGCGGCTCTCGGTGGGGATCGAGCACATCGACGACATCGTCGAGGACCTCGACCAGGCGCTCGCGAGGGCGGCCGTGCCCGCGGCCGCCTGAGACGCGACGTGCCCGGCTCGTTCGGATACGTCGAGACGCGGCGGGTCGTCCTCTTCACGGAGGACGACCCGCTCGTGCTTTCCTCCGGGGCGACGCTCGCCCCGGTCGAGGTCGCCTACGAGACGTACGGCACGCCGGCGCCGGACGGATCGAACGCCGTCTTCGTCTGCCACGCGCTCACCGGCGACGCGCACGCCGCCGGCCACCACGGCGACCCGGCGCGGACCGGCTGGTGGGACACGCTCATCGGTCCGGGCAAGCCGATCGACAGCGAGCGGCTGTTCGTGATCTGCCCGAACCTGCTCGGCGGTTGCCGCGGCACGACCGGCCCGTCGTCGCCCGATCGGACGACGGGGCGACCGTACGGCCTCCGCTTCCCCCACTTCTCGGTCTCCGACCTCGTGGCCGTGCACCGGCGCCTGCTCGCGCACCTCGGCATCCGGCGCCTCTACGGCGCGGTCGGGGGCTCGCTCGGCGGCATGCAGGTGCTGCAGTGGGCGCTCGACCGCCCGGGCGAGATCGAGCACGCCGTGCTCGTGTGCGCGTCGTCGCGGCTCACGGCCCAGAACATCGCCCTCTCGGCGGTCGCCCGGGCGTCGATCCTCGGCGACGAGCACTTCTGCGGCGGCGACTACTACGACAGCGGGCGCAATCCCGACGTCGGGCTCTCCGTGGCGCGCATGCTCGCGCACATCACGTACGTGTCCGAGCGGGGCCTGGAGCTCAAGTTCGGGCGCGGGCGCCTGCGCGAAGCACCCACCTTCGGCGTCGACTTCCAGGTCGAGAGCTACCTCGAGCACCAGGGGCGGAGCTTCCTCGAGCGCTTCGACGCGAACTCGTACCTCTACCTCTCACGCGCGATGGACTACTTCGACCCGTTCGCGGACGAGGAGGGCGCCGTCGAGCGGCTCCGCGACTCGGGCACGCGCTTCCTCGTCGTCTCGTTCGACTCGGACTGGCGCTTCCCGACGGCGCACTCCGCCGAGATCGCACGCGTGCTCGAACGGGCCGGCTGCACCGTGCAGCTCGAGGAGGTGTCCTCGCCGTGGGGTCACGACTCGTTCCTGCTCGAGGTGCCGCGCTACCACGAGCTCGTCGCGGGTTTCCTGGGCGCCGCCGTGGCCGTCCGCTGACGTTACTTGTATTTCGGAAGTATCGTTGCTATACATTCAGAAGCGTTAGCCATCGCGAGCGGTAGAGGGACCTGGCCCGACGACACCGCCGCAACCGGGACGACCGTCCGTCAGGTGCGAACTCCAGCCGCGAGCCGTCCGACCCGGGGCGGCAGACGGGAAGATGGCGAGGCGCAGGCGCCGCAGGCGCCGTCCAGGGCTCCGGGACACGGGGCCCTCGTCGTTTCCGGGGACGAGGAGGTCGGCATGGCGCAGGGCGCCCGGACGGTGATGGAGGAACCCACCCTCGAGCTCGTGCTCAGGCGCAACCCGCAGGAGCGGCTCAAGCGCGAGAAGAGCCCGCTCGTGATGCTCGACGAGCTGCCGGCGCTGATCGCGACCGGCTACGCCGACATCGCCGAGGAGGACATCGTGCGGCTGAAGTGGTGGGGCCTCTACCACGACAAGCCGAAGGTCGGAACGTTCATGCTGCGCATCAAGCTGCCGGCCGGGCGCATCACGCCGCAGCAGCTGCACGCCGTCGGCGAGCTCTCGAACGAGCACGGCCGCGGCGCGGGAGAGCTGACGACCCGCCAGACGATCCAGCTCCACTACCTCGAGCTCGCCTCCCTCCCCCTGGTGTTCGCGCGTCTGCGCGACGTCGGGCTGACCACGGTCGGCGCCTGCGGCGACGCGGTGCGCAACGTGACCGGCTGCCCCGTCGCCGGCCTCGCCCGCGACGAGCTCTTCGACGTGACGGAGCTCACGGCCGAGATCACGTCGTTCTTCTACGGCAACCCCGACTACTCCGACCTGCCGCGCAAGCACAAGATCACGGTGGCCGCGTGCGCGCACCGTTGCAACGCGCCGGAGATCAACTGCATCTCGCTCGTCGGCGCGTTGCGCGACGGCGCGCCGGGATTCGCGGTGCTCGTCGGCGGCGGCCTCTCCTCCGTGCCGCGCCTCGCGCGCGAGCTGGGCGTGTGGGTGCGTCCCGACGAGGCGCTGCCCGTGCTGCGGGCCCTCCTCGACGCGTGGAAGGAGGATCTGCGCTACCGCATCTCGCGGGTGAAGGCGCGGATGAAGTTCATGGTCGACGACCGGGGCGCCGACGGGATGCGCGCGGAGGTCGAGCGGCGCCTCGGCTACGCGCTGCCCGACTTCACGCTGCCCGCGCTCGAGCGCGAGCCGTCCGACCACATGGGCGTCGAGCCCCAGCACGAGCCGGGGACAAGCTCCGTCGGGGCGCCCGTGCACCTGGGCCTGATCTCGGGCGACCAGATGATCGCCGCGGCCCGTCTCGCCGGGGAGGGCGACGTCCGGGTCACGCGCCAGCAGAACCTCGTACTCACGGGCGTGTCCGACGGCGCGCTCGACGACGTCGTCTCCGGGCTCGCCGAGATCGGCTTCCCTGTCGATGCGAACCGCCTGCGCGGCAGCTCGATCGGCTGCACGGGCGAACCGCACTGCAACTTCGCCGTGACCGAGACGAAGAGCCGCCTCGGCCGCCTCATCGAGCACCTCGAGGGGCGCTTCGGCGACGACGTCGCCGGCCTGCGCCTCCATCTCGACGGCTGCCCGCACGCCTGCGGGCAGCACTGGGTCGGCGACATCGGCTTCCAGGGCACGACGGTGCGCGACGCCGAGGGCAAGCGCCGCCAGGCCTACGACGTGCTGCTGCGCGGCGCGCTCGGGCCGCAGGCTGCGATCGGCCGGCCCGTCTTCCGCCGCGTACCCAGCGAGGAGCTCGACGCGGCAGTCGAGGGCCTGGTCGCGGGCTGGCTCGGCGGCCGCGACGGCGGGGAGAGCTTCCGGTCGTTCTGCGACCGCCACACGGACGACGAGCTCGGCGTCCTCATCGGCCGGGAGCCGGCCCGATCGCGCCGGGAAGAAGAGGAGGCAGCATGAGCGTCGATCTCATCGACGAGCTGGAGGCCGGCGAGCTGTCGGTCGAGTTCGAGGGGCAGGAGCCCTGGGAGGTGCTCGAGTGGGCGATCGAGCGCTTCGGAGGAGGGCTCGCGCTCTCGACCGCGTTCCAGGAAGGCGACGTGGCGCTGATCGACATGGCGTACCGGATCGATCCTGCCGTCCGTGTGTTCTCGATCGACACGGGTCGCCTGCCGCAGGAGACGCACGACCTCGTCGAGCAGCTGCGCGACCGCTACGAGGGCCTGCGGCTCGAGCTGCTCTCCCCCGACGCCGCGCAGGTGCAACGGCTCGTCGACCGCCACGGGCCCAACCTCTTCTACCGCTCCGTCGAGCACCGGCTCCTGTGCTGCAACGTTCGCAAGGTGCAGCCGCTCACGCGCGTGCTCGCGGGGCTCGACGCGTGGGTGACCGGCCTGCGGCGCGACCAGTGGGCGTCGCGCTCCGACATCCGCAAGGTGGAGATCGACCACGACCACGGCGCGATCGTGAAGCTGAACCCGCTCGCCGAGTGGTCGGAGGAGGACGTCTGGGACTACCTGCGCCGGTACGACGTGCCCACGCACGCCCTCTACGCCCAGGGCTATACGTCGATCGGCTGCCTGCCGTGCACGCGGCCGGTCGCAGCAGGCGAGCCGGTGCGGGCGGGGCGCTGGTGGTGGGAGACCGGCGCGCCGAAGGAATGCGGCATGCACTGCGCGATCGAGACCGGCGGCTTCGAGCACGAGCTGCACGCGATCGTCGGGGAGGACAGGCATGAGTGAGCACGGAGCCGGGGAGGGCATCCGCCTGTCGGAGGCCGAGCGCGAGGTGGCGCTCGCCGAGACGCGGGCGGTGCTCGACGCCGCCGCGCGCCCGCAGACGCGCAGCGAGCTCTCGTCGCTCGAGCTCGCGCTCGAGCAGGGCGTGCTCGACGAGAGCCACGCGACCTCGCTCGAGCGCATCGTCGAGCTCGGCCTGCAGGCGGGCCGCATCCGCGCCGTCTACGGGCCGCCCGGCGAGCAGGCGGCGCTGCGCCTGTACCGCAAGCTGCCGCGGGGCGCGGCCCTGGCCGAGAGCGCGAGGGAGGTGACCGACGCGCTCGCGTCCCTGCGCGGCCGCGCGCTCGAGAGCGCGACGCTGACGGCGATCGGCCCGGGATCGTTCACCCTCTCGTTGACGACCGACGAGGCGTCGCTGTCCGTCCGCCTCGACCGCCAGGGCGCGCGGCTCGCGTCGGTGGAGGTTTGACGTGGACGGCCCGCGCTACTACATGGCGTGCCTCGACCTGACCGGGCGCAGCGTGCTCGTCGTCGGGGGCGGCCGGGTGGCGCTCGAGAAGGTCGAAGGGCTGCTCGCGTCCGGCGCCGACGTCACCGTCGTCGCTCCGCAGGTCGTGCCCGAGCTCACGCGGCTCGCCGTGACGCTCGTGCGGCGCGGGTACCGCAGCGAGGATCTGGACGGGCGCTTCCTCGTCGTCGCCGCCACCTCGACGACCTCGGTGAACCGCCGCGTGTTCCGCGACGCGGAGGCGCGCGCGCAGCTGTGCAACGTCGTCGACGTGCCCGAGCTGTGCTCGTTCATCCTCCCCGCCGTGCACCGGCACGACCCGATCGCGGTCGCCGTCTCGACCGGCGGCGCCTCCCCCGCGCTCGCCCAGCGCCTGCGCGACGAGATCGCCGCGGTCGTGCGGCCCGAGCACGCCGACCTCGCGCGGCGGCTGCGCGCGTTGCGGCCGTTCGCGCAGTCGCACTTCGCCACCTACGAGGAACGCAAGGCGTACTTCGCCGGCCTCGTGGCCGAGGCGCTCGGGTGAGCGTGCACCTCGTCGGCGCCGGCCCGGGCGATCCCGGCCTGATCACCGCCCGCGGGCTCGAGCTCGTCCGCTCGTGCGACGTGCTCGTCGTCGACGAGCTCGTCGCGCAGGAGCTCGTCGCCGAGGCGCCGGAGGAGGCCCTCGTCGTCTCGCGCGCCGGCATGGGGCAGGAGGAGATCAACCGGCTGCTCGTCGCCTACGGCTCGGCCGGCTTCGACGTCGTGCGGCTGAAGGGCGGCGACCCGTTCGTGTTCGGCCGCGGCGGCGAGGAGGCGCTCGCGCTCGCCGAGGCGGGCGTCCCGTTCGACGTCGTCCCGGGGGTCTCGTCGATCGCGGCCGTGCCGGCCGCGGCGCTGATCCCGGTGACCCATCGCGGTGTCGCCGACCGGGTCACGATCGCGAGCGGCCACGGCGCGGGCGGCGGCGAGCCCGAGTACGGGGCGCTCGCCGCGGCCGGCGGCACGCTCGTCCTCTTCATGGGCCTGGAGCGGCTGCCGCGGCTGTGCGCGGGCCTCGTCGCCGCGGGGCTGCCGGGCTCGACGCCCACCGCGGTCGTCTCGCGCGGCACGCTGCCCGACCAGGAGACGGTGACCGGCACGCTCGCCGATGTGGCGGGTCTCGCGGAGGGACTCGCCTCGCCGGCGCTCGTGGTCGTCGGCGACGTCGTGTCGGTGGGAGTGAGCCTCGACGCGGCCGCGTCTGCGAGACTCGTCGCGTAGTGGAGTTCCGCCGGGTCGACAGCCTTCCCCCCTACGTGTTCGCGGTCATCCGCGACCTCACGCTCGAGCTGCGCCGCGCCGGCGACGACGTCGTCGATCTCGGCTTCGGCAACCCCGACCTCCCCTCGCCCGTCCTCGCCGTCGAGAAGCTCGCGGAGGCGGCTCACAATCCGCGCAACCACCGCTATTCGGCCTCGAAGGGGATCCCGAACCTGCGGCTCGCGTGCGCGAACCTCTACCGGCGCACCTTCGCGGTCGAGCTCGACCCCGAGACCGAGGTGCTGAACACGATCGGTGCCAAGGAAGGGCTCTCGCACCTGATGTGGGTGCTGCTCGAGCCGGGTGACTCGGCTCTCGTACCGAGCCCCAGCTACCCGATCCACATCCACGCGCCGATCCTCGCGGGCGCCTCGGTGACACGCGTGCCGATGGGCGCCGACGAGGATCTGTTCGCGAACCTGGAGGAGGCGTGGGAGCGGGCGCAGCCGAAGCCCCGCGTCGTCATCCTCTCCTTCCCGCACAACCCGACGACCGCCACCGTCGACCTCGCGTTCATGCAGCGCGTCGTCGACTTCGCGCGCGAGCACGAGCTGCTCGTGGTGCACGACTTCGCCTACGCCGACCTCGCCTTCGACGGCTACGCGCCGCCCTCGATCCTGCAGGTGCCGGGCGCCCGCGAGGTGGCGGTGGAGCTGTACACCCTGACGAAGTCGTTCTCGATGGCGGGCTGGCGGGTCGGCTTCGTCGTCGGCAACCGCGACGTCGTCGCGGCGCTGGCCCGGCTCAAGTCGTGGCTCGACTACGGCACCTTCCAGCCGATCCAGATCGCGGCGATCGTGGCGATGAACGAGCTGCCCGGCTACCCGCGGGAAGTGGCGGCGATCTACCAGTCGCGCCGCGACGCGCTCTGCGACGGGCTCGAGCGGGCGGGCTGGTCGTTCCCGCGGCCGAAGGGGACGATGTTCGTGTGGGCGCCGATCCCCGAGCGCTTCCGCCCGCTCGGCTCGCTCGCGTTCGCGGAGAAGCTGGCGCGCGAGGCGAGCGTGGCCGTCTCGCCCGGCATCGGCTTCGGCGCTGACGGCGACGCGTTCGTGCGCTTCGCGCTCGTCGAGAACGAGCACCGCATCGGCCAGGCCGTGCGCGGCATCCGCAAGCTGCTCGACGCCTGATCCTGGACGAACCGGCTCGCTCGCTCATGGGCCGTCCGACCGGATCTCGACCACGATCTCACCGCGACCGGGGAGCTCGCGCACGTAGACGCAGCGTGTGTCGGCTCCGACCGGGTCGAGCCCGAGCACCTGGTACTGCGCTCCCTCGACCTCCACGATCTCCCCGACGGGCAGCTCCCCCGCGTCCACGCGGCGCCGGAGATACGCGGCCAGCGGATCGTCGCCGGACGCGGGCGCCCGCGCGAGCCTCACTGCCGCGTGGCGGAGAGCGGGCGCCGGGCGCTCCCTCCGCGGGCCGCGATGCTGCCGTCCGTCGGCGTGCGGGGACCGCCGACGCCGCTGCGATGGTGCCCTGCCCGGCCTGCGCTCGGCATCCTGCGCTCCTCCTCGACGCTCACGTGACGGAAGAGCACGATACCGATGTCAGATCTCCACGACGACGGGGATGGTCATCGGGCGGCGTTCGCCGAGCCCGTGCACGCGGGCTGCGAGGTCGTCGTGGACGATCGCTCGCAGGTGCCGCGCTCGCCCGCGGACGTCGCTGCCTCCATACTTCCCGTTGATGGCTACCAGCGACGGTGGACGAGAGGACGGCGGAGCGGCCCCCGGCATCGCCGCCGTGGCGGCGGCGCCTGCGCCGGTGGGCGAGCGTGTTCGCGCGTTGCGCGTGGCGGCGCGGATGACGCAGACGCAGCTCGCCGCCGGCCGCTTCTCGAAGGAGTACATCAGCCAGGTCGAGCGCGGCAAGACGCGCCCGACGGCGGAGACGCTGGAGTGGCTCGCCGGGCGGCTCGGGACCGACATGGAGTTTCTCGAGCAGGGCGTGAGCAGGGCCGAGCTCGGGCAGGCCGAGTCCGCGCTCGCACGCGCCGAGGCGCTCTCGGAGAGCCACCGCTACGAGCGGGCGATCGAGGAGTTTCGCGACGCGGCGGCCCTCGTCGAGAGCGCGGGACTGCCCGCGCTCTCTCTGCGCGCGCTGCGCGGCGAGGCGTGGGCGCATCTGCAGAAGGGCGACCTGGGCGCGGCGGAGTCGCTGCTCGCGCGGGCACGAGATCTCGTGCAGGGCGCGGGGTTCACCGGGGTGGACCGCGCCGACCTGCTGTTCCTGCTCGGTGTGCTGTCCTACAAGCGCTCCGACGTGGTGAGGGCGGTCGAGCTGTTCGCCCGCGCGCTCGCGCTGGCCGAGCGCTCCGGGCGCGCGTGCGACGGCCTGCGCTCGGACATCCACCACTGGCGCTCGCGTTGCCGCCGCCGCCAGCGCGACTGGGAAGCGGCCCGCGAGGACACCGAGCGCGCGCTCGAGCTCGCCGAGGATCTCGGCGATCCGCGCCGCTCGGCCGACGCGTACTTCCAGGCGTCGCTCGTCGCGGAGCGGCAGGGGAACTGGCTGCTCGCGCGGCAGCACGCCGAACAGGCGATGGCGCTGTTCGACGAGCTCGGCGACCGGGCGAACGTCGGCCGTCTCCTCAACAACCTCGGCGGCATCGCCCACCTGCTCGGGAACTCCACCAGGGCGGTCGAGCTGCTGAACCGCTCGTTCGAGATCGCCGTCGAGACCGGCCTCGCCCCGGACGCCGGCCACGCGCTGTGCTCGCTCGCCGAGGTCCACCTCGCCTGCGGCGAGGCCGCGGCGGCGGAGCGCGACGCACGCAAGGCACTGCGCCTGCTCGCAGGCCGCGTCGACTACCTCCACGAGATCGGCATCGCGGAGCTCACGCTCGGGCACGCGTTGCTGAAGCAGGATCGGCCCGACGAGGCCGAAGCGTTCTTCTCGGCGGCGCAGACGAGCTTCGCGCGGATCGGCTCGGTCAGCCATCAGGCCGCCGCCGCCGCCGCCCTCGGCGACCTCGCCGGCTACCGCGGCGACACCCGCGCCGCTGCCCGCCGCTACCGGCAGGCAGCAGAGGCGCTGCGCGACTCGCCCTTCTAGAGCGCCCCACGGACGGCGATCCGCCGCGTCGAGCCGGCAGCCGCGATATCACCACAAAGGGGGTCGAGGCATCCCCCGCGCGCGCCGACGATCAGACACGGGCCGCCCTCGCACACAGAAACCCCAGGGAGCGGCACCGCACTCCGGCCTCTACGCGGAAAGGACGCATCCGATGCACAAGGGCACCCTCCTGTACGTCGTCGTCGCGCTCGCCTCGTTCCTCGCCGTCCTCGGCGGCGGCTTCGTCGACGGCAGCTAGGAAAGCGGCACGAAACCCCCGGGCCGGGGCTCTCCCCTCGCGGGAGCACTCCGGCCCGGAACACCACCGCGGAGATCGCCGGGACGCCTGCGGCGTCGCCGTCAGAGGCCTGCCGAGAGACGTTCGCGGAAAGCCCGTCGGAGCTCGTCGACGGAGCCGCTCGCCAGCGTGCGGTCCGTGAGCTCCTCCTGCTCTGCCCGGTCGAACAGGTCGAGGAAGGCGCTGATCTTGGGCTCGGGCCGCGTCGGCCTGCTTCCCGGCCGCCACCCGCTGCGCCGCTCCAGTTGCAGGAGATCGGCACGCTCGGCGCCGGTGAGCGTCGGCTCGTGACGAGCGAGCAGGCCTGCGAGCTCGGCGCGCAGCTCCTCGGCTCGGTCGGCCATGCGGAGCTACCGCAGCCGGTAGACGATGCGACCGCGGTCGAGGTCGTACGGGGAGAGCTCGACCCGCACGCGATCGCCGGGGAGCATCCGGATCCTGTAGCGCTTCATCCGTCCGGCGGTGTAGCCGATCATCTCGTGGCCGTTGTCGAGCCGGAGCCTGAACATCCGGTTGCGGAGGGACTCGGTGATCTCCCCCTCCATCTCGATCTTCTCTTCCTTGACGGCGATGGCGCAGCTCCTCTCGGTCGGATCGGGTTTGCTCGAGCAACAGGCGGGAGCGGCGCCCGTGGCCGCCGAGGCGGCCACGGGCTTCCAGCAGCCCTGCTACGCGATCACGGTGACGTTGGTCGCCTCCGGGCCCTTCGCGCCCTCGCGGGCCTCGAACGACACCTTCGCCCCCTCCGGGAGCGACTTGAAGCCGTCACCAGCAATGTTGCTGTGATGCACGAAGAGGTCCTTCGACCCCTCGGCGGGCTCGATGAAACCGAACCCCTTCGCATCGTTGAACCACTTCACGGTTCCTTCTGCCATGGAAATACACCTCCCACCACTTGTTCACGAACGCATTGGGAAGGCGCACACGCGCAGACCGAACTCGCTCTCGCTGCAGATCACGATAGCAGCAGCCGGCGGACGAGCCCGATCCCGGCCCGGCGCTCGGGGTGAGGGCGAGGCATTCGCGTCGCGCTGCTGACCGTCGACGACGGCATTCACCCGCCCGCGGGTGGCTACCGGGCCAGGCGGTCGCCGCGCTCGCCGACCAGGGGGCGCTCGGGGCAGCCCGTGAGGCGCCCGTGATGCCGAACGCCGGGTTCCTTCGGTCAGGTCTCCTCCGCCATCGCGAGGACGTCATCCCGGGTGAGCTTGCCGACGAGGTCGGGGTGGTGGCGGTCGACGTGCGCGGTCACGTTCTCGACCAGCTCGTCGTCGTCCTCGCCGCGGATGATCTCGCCGCACTCGCAGTTGACCAGCTTGGGCATCTTGCACCTCTCAGTAGGTAAGGACGCGGTCGTGTTCGAACGTGAGCTCGACGAGCTTCGCAGGTGAGGCCGCCTCCGCGAGGCCGTCCGGCTCGAAGCCGAGCGCCGCACGCGTCGGATCCTCCGGCCCTTTCGTGCGGTGGATCAACAGTTTCGCCATGCCGCGATTGTGCGACGGCACGCTTGCGGATACCTTGGCGGAACCTTGGAGGCGAGGATCCAGCTGTGCGGCAGGCTCGTCGCGAGGCTGGGAGGCGAGCGCGTCGACGACCGGCTTCCGGGACGACAGGGCCGGCACCTGTTCGCCTACCTGGTCGTCAATCGCCTGCGCCCGACCAGCCGGGCAGAGTTGATGGACGCACTCTGGCCCGGGGAGGTGCCGCCCGCGGCCGACTCGGCGCTGAGCGCGCTGCTCTCGAAGCTGCGCCGGATCGTCCCGATCGAGAGCCGTCCAGAGCCGCAGATCGTTCTCCCGGCGCACGCCTTCGTCGATCTCGAGGCCGCCTTCGAGGCGGTCCATCGCGCCGAGTCGGCCACACGCCGGGGCGCCTGGGCGGATGCCTGGGCACCCGCGCGCGTCGCGCTGCACACGGCCTCGCGCACCTTCCTCGCCGGAGACGACGCCCCCTGGATCGAGGAACGGCGCCGGCAGCTCGAAGCGGTGCGCATCGGGGCGCTCGAATGCGTCGCCGAGGTCGGAATCGGACTCGGCGGCCCGGAGCTCGACTCCGCGATCCGCGCGGGCCGCGCCCTGACCGAGCTGGCGCCCCTGCGCGAGAGCGGCTACCGCCTGCTCATGCGCGCGCTCGACGCAGACGGCAACCGCGGCGAAGCGCTCGCCCTGTACGACCGGCTGCGCACCACCCTGCGCGAGCAGCTGGGGGCGACACCGAGCCACGCCGCGCGGGAGCTGCACAAGGCGATCCTCGGATAGCAGCGCCTTGCCGGCGGCGTCCTCTCATCGAGACGGCCTCGCGGAGCCGGCCGTATCGACGACCGGGCCCCGGTTCCCGGTAAGGCCACGGCGCAGCGCTCGCCGGCGCCGATGCACAGGCGCGCTCACATCCGACCTCGATCGCCGCGCCGGGACAGATGAGCATGCTCTCGCGCTCGCCTGCGTCTCGCTCCTCGCCCCGGTTGCCGTTCCGACCGTCGCCCTGCAAGGGCAGCGGCGAGACGGAGGGAGCCGGCACTGCGCGTGCCCGGCCGGAGCAGCGCTCGACCCTACGGGGCCCTGTGCACGAGGGCCGTCGCGTCGAAGCCGACGCGCGGATTCGAACCGCGGACCCCTTCATTACGAGCCACGGGATTTGCGAGGCGGAATCCCTGTAAATGGCCATCTCGAGTAGCCGGAACGAACGCGTGAACCCGCTGTGACCCGGGGATGCAGCTGCGCGGTACTCGCGGCTGGATCGGTGTCGAGCGTTGCCTATGATAGTGGCCGTGCCCCAGGTGCTCCCGGCTGATCATCCGACCGCTGTTGCTTTCCTCGATGAGACCGGTGCGATCGCGAGCGATCGGATCTTCGCGGTCGGCTGTCTCAAGGTTGTCGAACCGGCGGATCTTCTTCGGCCGGTACAGAAGCTGAGGGATCGGCGGCATTGGTACGACGAGATCCACTGGTGTCGACGCGACGCGAGAATCGGTGCCGTTCTACAAAGAAGTGATCGACATCGTGCGCGGTGCACCGGGCGTCAGATTCTCGTGCTTCGTCGCTGACCGGCAGATGGCAGACCCTGTCAGCCGCTTCGGCAGTCCGTGGGCCGCCTACGAGCGACTCGCGGCTCAGTTGCTGATCGGAAGCATCCAGCCCGACGAGCTCGTGTGCGTTCTCGCCGACGAGTACTCGACCCCTGACCACGTGTGCTTCGAGACGGATGTTCGAGAGTCCGTCAACTCCCGGCTCGGGAGACTCGCGGTGACGAGCGTGTGCCGGCTCGACTCCCGTGCGGCGGTGCCGCTCCAACTCGTGGACATGCTGACCGCCGCCGTCGGTTCGAGTTCAGGCAGGCGCTTGGCCTTGCCGGGACGAGGTCTCCGAAAGCGGAACTCGCACGCTACGTGCGCGAGGCATACGGCGTACCGTCGTTCCTCCCTGGAATCGATCGTAGAGGCATCAACGTGAAGACGACCAGCATCGAAGCCGGATCGCAGGCTCTGCTTGATCTTCACCGCCCGCCGGCTACACTACGAGTGCGGGTGAGGGCCCCTGGCCGTCAGCCCGCTCTTCTTTTCCCTGCCTCGTGGTGTGTTCGCGGAAACCCGCGAGCGCAGTAGCAGCCCGGCAGCCCGATCAGCAGAGCCGGTCACGCGGGGATTCGAACCGCGGACCCCTTCATCACGAGGGATCGCCGGGGTGGGAAGGCGAGTCCATCGCGGGGTACGCGAGGGTCGGCCGTGGTCGCACGGCTTCGCCCGCGTAGGGACGGCGCGCAGAAAATGCCTGAAAACAGGTACTTTTGGAGGGTGCGTGGGATCTCGACGTCGGCTCGTATACGAACTCCGCGCTGAACCGCGCGCGACGCCGAGATCCTACCCACCCTGCCAAGGCCGTAGTAACTCGCTGGGTCTAGAGAGGACTTCGGAGTCGAAAAGTGTCCGGAAACGCGCGACGGCCCCTCTCAGGGCCGTCCCGCAATCACTGGATACCTGCCAGCCCTCTGGGCCGCTAGGTTCCCTCGCAATATAGCACCGCCTGGGTCAAAGTAAACCCCCCATGCCCGATCACATCTTCAGCACGGCCCGTCTTCGAGGCTACCGCGTTCTTCAGGATGCTGGACTTGGTGACGCAGTAGCGCTTCAGCTGCTCAACAGCGTCATCGCCGGGAGGTTGTGGCTTCCCTTCTCACTGATTGAGATCGCGTTCCGTAACGCCGTTGATCGAACTGTGTGCGACAACCACCCGGCGGGCGAGGACTGGCTCGTTGCTTCAGGTAGACGAGAAGACGGCTTCGTAGCTCTCGAGGTTTCCGGTCATCTTGCCCTCAGCGGGATCCGGGACGACGGCACTCAGGACGATCCGATCGCGGAGGCGGCTCGCATGGCGCGCCGGCAGCTCGGCCGCGACGTTGTCTCACGGGATGATGTCATTGCACATCTCATGCTTGGTTTCTGGGTACACAGATGCCCGAAGGCGCTACTGGCCGACTCAGGCGTAGACATGTGGAAGCTGGTTGCATCCAACTACTCCGCCCCTCTTGATTCTGCCGAGGAGCTCGCGAAGGTCATGGCGAAGCTCCTGCGCATGAGGAACCGGGTCGCCCACCACGAGGCATTGTTGTTCCGCGCGAAGCACGTGTTTAGGCGCAATGGAGAGGCCAAGCAGGGTGCTGACCTCGTGACTTCTTTGCTCAGCGCGATTCCGCCGTTCCTGAAAGAAGTCGAGCTTACCGTGCGTACCGCCGAGATCCTTGCCCCCATGGCGACCAAGTCACTTGCGTCGGTTCTCGACAACGTGCGGGCAGACATAGGCCCGATTGAGGCCTCCTTGACGGCCGAGCGTCGACGCCTGAGAGAAGTTCGTGACGCTCGTCTGGCCGCGCGGCTCGCCGAGCTCACGAGACGCGAGGAGGAGGGTCCTTCGCAGGCCGCGTAGCAGCACCGACGGCAAAGCCGTGCGCCCACCCGCCCGCGTCTCCCCCTCCGGGCGGGCCGGCTTGGGGAGTCCGGACGAGTTCTCGGATCTCCGCTGCTCGCCCATAAGGACGCCCCCGGGGGCACGCCGCGATTGCAGATCTCAGGCGAGCGTGTAGCCGCCGTCCACCGGAACGACCGCGCCCGTCATGTACGACGCGGCGTCCGAACAGAGGAAAGCGACCATGGTAGCAACCTCTTCGGCGGCGCCCACGCGACCGAGGGGGTGCAGGCTAACCATGTGCTCCCGCGCTGCAGGGTCGGTCATCCAGTCGTTGAACCTCGCCGTGTCGATCGCTCCGGGCGCGACGACGTTTAGGCGCACCTTCGGCGCGTAGTCGAGCGCCGCCCCCGGGAGAGACCGATGACGCCGTGCTTGCTCGCGCAGTACGGCGAGATCCCCGGAGCGACGATGAGGCCCCCGACGGACGCGGTGTTGACGATCGCGCCGCCGCGGTCGATCAGCTCGGGGAGCTCGGCGCGCATCGAGCGCCAGATGCCCTTGAGGTTGACGTTCAGGATGCGGTCGAAGTCCACGTCGCTCTGCTCTGCGAGCGGGCGTGCGGGCCCCTGGATGCCGGCGTTGTTGAACGCGGCGTCGAGGCCGCCGTACCGTTCCACCGCCACCGCGACCGCCCGCTCGACGTCGCCGTCGTGGCCGACGTCCGCCTCGACGGCGGCCGCCTGGCGCCCTAGACCGACGAGCTCGTCGGCCAGTGCCCTCGTCGCCTCCATGTTCCGGCTTGCCAGCACAACCGCCGCTCCGAGCTCCGAGAAGAGACGGGCCGCGGCCGCACCGATCCCTACGCTCGCGCCAACGACGAGGACGACCTTGCCGTCGAACCGGCCGGTCAGGGAGGTCTCAGCGGGCATCGAGCTCCGGATGCCGCGTGGCGACGCGGTACGCCCCGGAGTGGAACACGAGCGGCTCACCGGGGAAGCTCTCGAAGCGCTCGACCTCGCCGATCACGAAGACATGATCTCCCGCCTCGACGTGCCGGGTGTTGCGGCAGACGAACCGCGCGAGCGCCCCCCTGAGCAGCGGGACGTCGCCCGGCCCGCTCTCGCAGTCCGCGTCGGCGAACTTGTCGTCGGCGCGGGTCGCGAACTGGCGCGACAGATAGTGCTGGCCTGCGCTGAGGACGTTGACGGCGAAATGGCTCGCGGCCCGGAACACCGGCATGCTCAGGGCATCGCGGTCGAGACACCAGAGGACGAGCGGCGGGTTGAGCGAGAGCGAGGTGAAGGAGTTCGCGGTGACGCCGGCGCGGCGGCCGTCCTCGTCCCGCGTCGTCACCACGGTCACGCCGGTCGCGAACTGCCCGATCGCGCGGCGGAGCCCACGCGCGTCGAGCCGCTCAGTCTCCTGCTCGCGCTTCGCCGCGATCACCCGGTCGGCCTCGACGGGGTCGAACCACCAGGGATAGAAGATCCGCGGGTCGTCGAAGCCGTTGACGATCGTCTCGGCGAGCCCCGGAATCTCCTGCACCGCCTCGAAGAGCCGCAGGACGTGAGGCTGCGGCGGCGCGAGCAGCACATCCGTCCATGACACGACCCACTGCGCGTACCCGCGCCAGTAGCGGTCGAAGGTGCGTTGCATGAACCGCTCGTCGAAGTCGCGGCCCTGCTCCAGGAGCGTCGCGAGATTGATCTCCGCGCACTTCGCTGCGTTGTTCGAGCTCTGGCCGGTGATCGGGTCATTGAGGATGACGGCGTCGCCATCCCGAGCACGGCCGCGCCGGACGGGAGCCGGCCCACGGGGCGCCCCACGGTCGGCGTCAGCCTGCCGGTCAGCACGCCGTTCGGATCGGTCAGCGCCACCTCACGACAACGCGCCGCCTCCCAGGGAAAGAAGCGCCCGAGGATCTCGAGTGACCTTGCGAGGTGCTCTGACGGCGAGCGGACGTCCGCCCAGCAGTCCATCGGCCCGCCGGGAATTCCCTCGAACACCATGATCTCGCACGGGCCGCTCGTCGTCAGGGCGGGGAACAGGAAGTACTCGCCGACCCCTGGCGCCAGCTTGGAGCACACCGCGGAGTGCTCCGGCCGGGGCTCCATTCCCGTCACGTAGGTGAGCGCCAGCACCCGCTGCGGCGTGTCGTACGGCGACTTCTCGGCGTCTCGCCCGAAGAGATTCGCGAGCGCGCCCTGTCCCGTCGCAACGACGACGAGGTCATGACTCCCCGCATACCGTTCGAGCCGCTCGAGATGGACCTCGCGAACCTCGACCTCGCCGCCCCGGCTGCTGAACTCCTCCATCCAGGCCGGAACCTTGAGCCGCTGGTCGACCGACTGGGCGGGCCAGTCAAGGCGTGCCGACCAGTCGATCGCCTTGCCGCGGTCCGGCGCCGGCACGGCGAATGAGATCCCTTCGACGTGCGGGCACGTGCCGGCCCACCCGTCGAGGTCGAGCGCTCGCTCGGTCTCGAGAGCGGTCTCGAACATGCACTGGCTCGAGAGCACAGGCCCCGTCGCAATCACCTCGGCTTATCGGTTCGACATGAGCGTCACCTCGTAGCCGGAGCCGAGGAGGCCGAGGCCGAGCTGGAGCCCGGACTGCCCCGCTCCGACGATGGCGACGCGCTGCACGGCTTACGTGGCCACAGCGGCCAGGTAGCGGCCAACCTTGTCCGGCTCCATGAACCAGTCGAAGTAGTCACGCGGATCGTTGAAGCCGTTGACGAAGCGGTCGGCGATCTCCTGGTGGTCATTCGCGGCGAGGAGCAGGTCGAGGATGTGCTGCGGCGGCGGCCCAAGCAGGGCGTTTGTCCAGCCGGTCACGTACTGCGCCTCGCCCCAGTAGCGCTCGAACGTCCGCTCCATGAAGCTGCGGTCGAAGGGCGCGTCGCCGTGCTCGCGGATGCTGGCAAGGTAGGAGGCGGCCGCCTTGCTTGCATTGTTCGAGCCCTGGCCCGTGACCGGGTCGTTGAGGACGACCGCGTCCGCCAGACCGAGCACGAGCGCACCGGAGGGCAACTCGCCCACCGGCTTCCTGACTGTCGGCGGGAAGCGGCCAACGAGGACGCCGTACTCGTCCGTGAGCTCGATCTCCCGGCAGCGCTCGGCCTCCCACGGGAGGAAGGTCTCGAGGATCCACCTGCTCTTCTCCAGGTGCTCGGCAGGGGCGGTGACGTCGCCCCAGCAGTCCATGGGCCCGCCGGGAATTCCCTCGAACACCATGATCTCGCACTTGCCGGTGGTCGTCAGCGCCAGAAAGACGAAGTACTCGCCGACCGTCGGGATCAGGTTGAAGGCGACCGCGGAGAACTCCGGCCGCGGAGTCATCCCGGTCACGTACGTCAGGGCCAGCGCCCGCTGGGGGGCGGCGTAGGGCGACCGCGAGGCATCCCGCGCGAAGAGCTGCGCGACTTCTCCCTTGCCTGCCGCGATGAGCACGAGGTCGTGGTCGCGCGCGTACTCCTCGAGATCCGGGACGGCGGCGTCGTGGAGGACGAGCTTTCCGCCCCGGCGCTCGAGCTCCTCCATCCACGCCGGCATCTTCACGCGCTGGTCGACCGATTGCGCGGGACGCTCGAGCCGCGCGGCCCAGTCGATCTTCTTCCCGCCGCCCGGCGCGGGCGCCGCGAGCGAGATCCCTTCGATGTCCGGGCACTCCTCGGCCCAGAAGTCGAGACCGAGGTCGCGCTCGTGCTGGAGCGCGGTGTCGAACATGCACTGGCTCGACATCACCCGGCCGGAGCGAATGTCGTCCGGCGTGCGGTTCGAGACGACGGTCACGTCATGGCCGTCCTGGAGGAGCCCGAGAGCAAGCTGGAGGCCGGCCTGGCCGGCTCCGACAATCAGGAACTTCGACATCGCGATCACCTACTCCATGAGTTTGGGAACGACGGGCTCGGCCTGCTCCGGGCCCCTGGCCGAATAGCCGCCGTCGGCGGCGTAGTCCGCCCACGTGACGACCGAGGCGTCGTCACTGCAGAGGAAGAGGACGACGTGAGCCACTTCCTCGGGGTCGCCGACGCGGCCGAGGAGATGGAAGGGTGCGGCGACGCGGTCGGTCTTGGCGCGGCCGTCTCCCGAGATCTCGACCATCACCTTGGACGACGTCCACCCCGGTGAGACCGAGTTGACGCGGCGTCCCGTCGGACGCGAGATCCATCGCCATGTTCCGGGTCAGCTGGACGAGGGCCGCCTTGCTGACGGGGTAGAGCCAGCGGCCGGCCTGCGCGACCTTCGCCGAGATCGACGTGAGGTTGACGATCGCGCCTCGCCTCTTCGCGGCCATGTGCGGGCGCACCGCCTTCGTCATCATCGCCGTGCCGACGACGTTGACGTCGAGCAATTCGAGCCAGTCCTGCCGCCCCGACGCGGCGCCCTCGTCAACGTACGAGCAGGCGAGGTTGACGAGGACGTCGACGCCGCCGAAGCGCTCGACGGTGTCGGCGACGCACCGTTCGATCTGCCCGTCGTCCCGGATGTCGGTCGCGGAGAAGAAGACGCGGGCTCCGAGCTCGCGCGCGAGCGAGTCGCCGCCCGCGGCGTCGATGTCCGCGACCACGGCGCTCGCGCCCGCCTCGTGGAAGGCCCGGACGACCACCTGGCCGATCAACGTGGCGCCGCCTGTGACGATCGCCGTCCCGTCCCTCAGTCCCCGTGGTATCACCTACCTCCTCAACTCGACAGCACGATGGGCGTCTCTCGACGAAGTCCCGCGAGCGCGGCATGCGCAGGCCGCAGGGCGGCGTAGAGCTCCCGGTAGACGGCGTAGAGCTCGTCGTAGTGGTCGCGGTCGGCACCGGGCTCGAACACCCGCTCGACCCGGACAGCGCGCGTCGCGGCCTCGGCCAGCCCGTCGACGAGTCCGGCCCCGGCGGCCGCGAGCAGCGCGGCGCCGAGACAGCCGCTGTGACGCACGCGCACGCGGGCGATCGGTCGGGAGAGGACGTCTGCTTTGATCTGGCACCACAGGTCGCTCTGCGAGCCGCCTCCGCTCGCCCGCAGCTCGGCGGGCTCGACGCCTGCCGCCTTCTCCAGCTCCCCGAACAGGTGCCTGGCCGAATAGGCGACACCCTCCAACACGGCGCGGGAGAGGTGCGCGAGCGAGTGGTCGCTTCCCAGCCCAACGAAGCCGCCGCGCACCTCGCTGTCCCAGAGCGGCGCACGCTCGCCGAGGAGATGCGGGAGAAAGATCGACTCGTCCGATCCGGCGCCGATCGTCGCGGCCGCTGCGAGCACGTCCTCGATCGGCCTGCCGACGACCCGCGCGAACCAGGCGAGGGCCGCACCTCCCGCCTGGGTCGGCCCCGCGTGCAGGTGGTGTCCGTCGACGGCGAAAAAGCTGACGACGCCCGGCGTCGGATGCCGCTCGCGCGAGAGGACGCCAAGGATCTCGGACGTGCCGGCGACCTCCATCGACTGGCCGTGCTCGACGACGCCGGAGCCGTAGAGGTTCCCCCACGCGTCCATCGTCCCGGCGACGACTGTCGCACCTGTAACGAGCGGCAGGTCGCGGCACTCGACCGTCCCGATCGGGGCGTCGAAGCGCTCGAGGATGGGCAATCTCTCCCCGAGTCCCTCGACGAGGGCGAGGAGATCGGGATCGTACGCGCCCGCGTCGTCGACGAGATCGAACGATCCGACCGAGTCGCTCCTCGGGGTATCGAGCCGGCAGAGGTGCATCGTGACGAAGTCCTTCGGGGAGAGCACGGAGCGCGTGCGCTCCCAGATGTCCGGCTCCTCTCGGCGCAGCCATTCGGCGCGGGGGACGGCAAAGGAAGGCGCCAAGACGAACCGCCCCGCCGTCGCAGGAGCGGTCGCGGCGAGACGGTCGTTGAGCTCGTCCGCGATCTCCGCGCATCGCTGGTCCTGCCAGAGGATCGCCGGCCGCAGCGGCTCCCCGCGCTGGTCGACGAAGACATGGGTGTTCACCTGGCTGCAAATCCCGAGCGCGGCGGCCCGCTTTCCATCCGCGCTCTCCGCGAGCGCCGCCAGAACGTCCTCGAGCGCGGTCAGCCACGCCGCCGGGTCGTGCTCGGCCCGATCCGGGTGTGGCCGGAGGATGGGATAGCCCGCCTCGGCTACCCCGAGGAGGTTGCCCTCGAGGTCGAAGAGCCCTCCCTTCAGCGCCGTCGTGCCGAGATCGACTCCGACGACGAGCTCACCGCCCATCGATCGCCTCCCTGAGTGAGCACAGGAGCTCGCGCAGCGCCGTTCGCCCCCTCAACATCATCTCAACAGTCAGCGAGCCGACGACCACGCCGTCCGCACCCATCTCCACCGCCGCACGAGCCTGCTCCGGCGTCCCGATCCCGACGCCGAGCGCGACGGGCGTGCGCAAGCCGATCCGGCGGAGCATCTCGATCACGACGCTGTTGTCCGGCAGGACGAGCGGGTGGATCCCCGTCGGCCCCGGATTGGCCTGGAGCATGACGTAGCCGCTGCTTGACTCGACCGCCAGGTGCACGTCCTTGAGCCGCGGGTCGTGCTCGAGGAAGTGGATGAAGTGGACGCCCCGCTCCTCGAGCTGGCGTCCGAGCCCCCGGTACGTCCGGGCGGCGTGCGGGGTGAGGAATCCGTCGACGCCGCTCGCCGCCACCGCGTCCACGAGGCCCGTCGGATCATCGGGCGGGTACGTCATCCAGATCATCCCGATCCGGGGAAGCTCGACCCGGTGCGCCGAGATGAGCTCGCTCGCCCTTCGGAGGTTGACCCCGGCGTTGCGGGCCCTGCGGAACGAATCCCTGATCGTGGGTCCGTCGAGATAGGGATCTCCGCCGGGCACGCCAATCTCGAGGACGTCGACTCCGCACTCGGCGTAGAGCTCGGGGAGATCCTCGCCCCCTTCGGGGTCCCCGATCGGCAGGTAGCAGATGAGGGCAGGCCGGCCCGGTCGGAAGGCGGCGGCAAGGCGGCCGGGTGCAAGTGCCACGGGCTCGAGCGCCGGCGTGGGATCAGCCAACGAGAGCCTCGGAGACCTCGGGCCGCAGGAGGTGTCTCAGCTCAGAGCGGATGCGGCCGTACTCGGGGTTGTGGAGCAAGGCGTCCATCGAGCGCTCCGGCCCGAACGGCACGCGCAGCTCGTGCTTGATCCTTCCCGGGCGCGACGACATGACAAGGACGCGATCCGCGAGGAGGAGCGCCTCGTCGATGTCGTGGGTCACGAGGAGCGCCGTCGTCCCGCTCCCGCGGACGATTCCGAGCAGTTCCTCCTGCATGTAGGAGCGCGTCAGGGCGTCGAGGGCGCCGAACGGCTCGTCGAGCAGGAGCACGCTCGGCTCGACTGCGAGCCCGCGCGCGAGCGCCACGCGCTGCTGCATCCCGCCCGAGAGCTGGTGCGGGTACTTGCGCTCGTGACCCTCGAGGTTGACGCGGGCGATCGCCTCCGCGGCGGCCCGGCGGCGTTCGGACGCGGAGAGGCGCGTCTGCTCGAGGCTGAACTCGACGTTGCGGAGGACGTTCCGCCAGGGGATCAGGCGCGGCCGCTGGAAGATGTAGGAGATCCGGGCCTTCCCGTCATTCAGCCTCAGCTGCCCCTCGGTCGGCTCGACAAGGCCGGCGAGCATGTTCAGCACGGTCGATTTCCCGCAGCCGGACGGGCCGATCAGCGCGACGAGTTCGCCCTTGGCGACGGCGAGGGAGACAGAGTCGAGGACGGGGTCCGTGTCGCCCGCGAACCGCTTGAGGACGCCGTCGATCTCGAGCAGCGGCCGGTCGCCGGTCATCCGCGCCTCCGCATGTGCCGCGTCAGGAATGCCTCGACCGGGCGGAAGACGCCGTATTCGAATCCGATCGTCAGGGCCACGATGGAGAGCCCCCAGGCGTAGACGGAGGCCGTGTCGAGCAGCTTGATCGCGGCGTTGATCTGGAAGCCGACGCCCGGTGTCCCCATCAGGTACTCGCCGAACAGCGTCACCTGCCAGGCGACGCCGAGCGTGATCCGCCCGCCGGCGAGGAAGAACGGCACGACGGAGGGCAGGATGATCGTGCGCATGATCGTCAGCTCGCTCGCGCCGTAAGTGCGGGCCATCTCGACCAGATCCCCGTCGATTGACTTCGTGCCCTGGATCACGTTGAGGGTGAAGTAGGCGAGGCAGCTCGCGACCGTGACGGAGACCACGCCGGTCGCGCTCGTGCCGACGAAGATCAGGGCGAGCGCAATCAGGACAACCGTCGGCACGGTCTGGAGGAAGATGAGGAGCGCGCGGCTCAGATCCTCGACGACCCAGAAGCGGCCGATCAGGATTCCGAGCGGGAGCCCGATCACGATCGTGATCCCGTAGGCGAGGAACATGTGGCCGAGGGTCGACCCGACCTGCTCCGTCCAGACGCCGCGACTCCACATGCTCGTGAAGGAGTCCCACACCGGCCCGGGGCCCGGAAGGATGTAGGCCTCGAAGCGGTGGGAGCCGAGCAGCCACGCGATGTACAGGCCCGCGAGCGCGAGCAGGAAGAGCAGGCCGCGGAGGAGCACCCGAGGCGTGACCCGCGGGCTCCGGCGGCCCTGCTCGCCGCCGGAGCCCGCGCGCGCGACGCCCGCGGCGGCATCCGTGTCCACACGCGGGTCGTCGATCGTGGTCATCGCCGGGTCGCTCCTCCTACTTCGTGACGACGAAGAGCGCCGCGGGGTTCGCCGGCGCCTTCTTGATGAAGCCGGACCGCTCGAGGAGCGGGAAGAGCTTCGCCCACGTCCTCACATCACGCTGCGAGATCTTGCGCAGATTGGCCGGCATCTTCTTCAGGTAGAGCACGTCGCCGACGACCTCGAGCTGCGCCGCCGGAATCCCGCTGACCTTGGAGGCGACCTGGTTCACCTCCTTCGAGTTGCGCTGGTACCGGTTCCAGGCGTCGCTCGTCGCCGCGATCAGGTCCTTGACAAACCGGGACGTGGGCGCCTGCTTGATGAACGTCGTCCGCGCGATGTAACCACCGTTGACGACGGCGGGATCCCCGAACGCCTTCAGGAACGCATCGTGGACGCTGTAGATCGCCTTGAACTTCTTGGTCTGGAGGAGCGGGTACGTCGTCGGCGCCTCGATGAAGGCGGCGTCCGCACGGCCGAGCGTCAGCTCCTGCGCCGCCGCGTCGGTCTGCTTGAGCTTGAAGTACGTGCGGATGTTCTTCCCGGTGGCGGCGAGGATCGCCGCCTCCTCGGAGCCGAACCGGGTCGCAAGCGGCGAGATAGCCACCTTCTTGCCCTTGAGGTCGGCGAGGGTCCGGTAGGGCGAGTTCACCTTGACGAGGATCTGCGGCCCGATCACCCAGCGGGCCAGCGGGAAGAACTCCGCTACCTGGATGTGGTAGCGCTCGGTCACGCGCGGGATGAACGAAGGCGGCGTCGTGATGACGTTGCACTGGCCGGCGCCGAAGGCCGGGAGCTGCGTCGTCGCGTCGAGCACCTTGAAGTTGACCCTGTAGGGCTTCCCGGCGAAGTACGTGTCCTTCTTCGCCATGACGTAGTCGAAGATCGGATGGAACGGGATGTCGATACAGACCGTGTACGTCCGCTCGGCGGTGCGACCCGCCTTCGCTCCGGAGACCATCGCGGCGGTGAACGACACGGCGATCGCGACGGCGAGCGCCGCGATTACCACTACGCGCTTGCTGCTCAGCTTCATCGAGAACCTCGGATCTGTAGGACGCCAGGGACGTGAACGAACGCAGAGACCGCTGGAGCTAGCTCATGCCACCTCCTCGCTCAGTCGCACCTGGTAGCCGACGGTGACGTCAGAGACGTGGCGCTCGGTCGCGAGCGAGACGCGGTCGCCGGGCAGGTAGGCGCGGTCGAAGAGGATCGGCTCGTCGTCCACCGAGAGTGTAAGCCTCTCGCTCAGGAGCGCTGCCGTGCCTGACTCCTCGTGGAGCAGGTCCGCCTCGTGCGGGGAGAGGTCGATTGCGCGAATCCACTCCTGTGCCCGGGTGATCTCGAGCCCGAGCTGCTCGTGGAGATGATCGTAGAGCGAGACGTCGCTCAGATCGGCGCCGTCGAGCGCGTCCGCGAGCCACGGCTGCAACTGCGAGTACTGGTAGACGATCGGCTCGGGCCCGACGAAGCGGAGGCGCTCGATCGCGTAGACACGCTCTCCGCCGGCGAGGCGGAGGAGATCGGCGACGCGCGGGTGAGGACGGACGAGCTTCCGGCTGAGCACACGAGTCCTCAGCTCGAGCCCCTGTGCGGTCACCTCCTGGGCGAGGCTGCGCAAGTTGCCCATCGCGTAGCGGATCCGCGTCGGCGCGACGAACGTGCCAAGCCCGTGGCGCACGAGGACGAGCTCCTCCTGCTCGAGGAGCTGGAGCGCCTGGCGGACGGTCATCACCGTGACCCCGAACTGCTCGCTGAGCTTCCGCTGGGTCGGAAGCCGCTCGCCTGCGGCGAATTCTCCGCTCGCGATCTTCTCCTTCACCTCGCGGTAGATGAGGAGGTAATGCGGTGTGCGGCGCTCGAACGTATCCATGGTCACCGGTCGAGTTAGAGTGTTCTAGAAGACTAGTTGACACCTTCTATTCCCTCTGCCCCTTCCTGTCAAGCGAATCTGCCGCCGACGGAGCGCACGACCAACTGGTCGCGCCGAGTTACGGCGGCTGCACTCCGGCGCCGCTCAGCGCGCCATGCGCCACCTCGTCGTCATCAGGACAGAACACACCCGATGGACGGCCACTCTACAAGCGTGCTGACGGGCAGCTCGTGTACGCGGACGGCCGCCGTCCACGCCTGCGCCCACTACGCCGTCCACGCCTGCGTCGCAGCCCGCCGCGGTCCGCCGTGGCCGTGAGCAACGACTGTTCTCCTTGAGCTAGTAAAACCTCAGTACCCGGTCGGCCAGGACGTGTTGCCCGGCACGAGATCGAGGGCTCCGCCGTCACGGCAGTCGGGGCTCACATAGATGCTGCCAGCCGGTCTCCTCAGGTAGATGTCGTTCCAGACATCGGTCGCAATCTCCTTGGCGAATTGATCATCGATGCCCATGCCCCCTGACGCAGAAAACCCGGCATCGGACGGAGCCGACTCAACCATGCGGTGGATCAGGGTTGAGACGCCGGAGGACGGTGGAGGACAGGCTGATGCACGCGGAGAGTACGCGGGGACTGACGACGATGAAGCCGACTTAGACAACGAAGACGACGACCCGCGTTCGCAACGCGGGCCGTCGGGTGTTCCTCGGCGTGGGCCTGGTGGTGCAGGCGTTGAGCCGGGCTGATCCTATCCCGCCGACCGCGGCGGTCGAGCGTATTCGTTGTCGGCGGGGCTGGCAGGGGCTGTCGTGCAAGAAGCGGACGTGCTCTATATGCGGGGTCGTCTGGGCGCGCGATTGGCGGCGAGTTCTATTCGAGGCGTTGAAGGCTCCCGGTGTCCCAGTGGTGCTATCGGCCATTACGCCTCCCGGCGCTACCGAGCTTCCGTGGGACGAGGCGAAGTGCGCGCACCTGGGGCCACACAAGCACGGTGCTCGGGTCGGGTGCAGGGTGGATGGCGATGCGCTGGCGCAGTGGTCGCGTGATGTCTCGAAGCGGTGGAAGCGCCTGCACAACGCCGCGCGGAACGCGTGCAAGCGGGAGCGTGGTCGCTGTCTCCCGTTGGCTACTCGCGCCTGGGAGCCGCAGGCGCGCGGCCCTGGTCACGTTCACCCGGTGTTTCATCTGTACTCGCCGGACGATGTAGCGGTCGCTCGGTGCTTATCTCGGGCATCTTGCGCGGCTCGCGCCCCGTCACGGCTTCGGGTTCGTCGGGGAGAAGGAGGGCAAGAGCATGCAGATCATGCCGGGGGATCGGGCGGCGGCGTACCTCTCGAACTACTTCGTTCGCGGCAAGGGGACGAAGGCAACGCTTCAGGAGAACGTACGGAATCCTCACCTGCCGCATGCCTTGATCTGGGTCTCCCCCTCACTGACGAGACCAACGGGGATCACGATGCGGAACCTTCGCCGGTGTAGGCAGCTGTGGGCGGTGCGGATGGGGCTGATCGGTCCGCCGACCTGGTCCGGCTCAGAGCTTGCGCAGATCGTGCTGCTCGCGGGGCCGTGGCCAGCGCGCGGGCCGTGACTGCGGGGTGCCGGACGCGGCCTGCCGCGTCGGCCCCCGCAGTCGTGGGCGTGGGCTAGCAGCAGTCGTCGCCGCCGCACTCGTCGCAACAATCGAGCTGCATGTGGCCTCCTTTCAGGTGTCTTCCGGGCCGGGTACGGGTTCGGCTCGGCTGCGGATGACTTGGTAGGTGAGCGCTCCGAGGAGCGCGCCGGTGGTCGGCCCCACGACGTAGATCCAGAAGTCGTGCCACTGGTCGGCGACGAGAGCGGGGCCGAATGAGCGGGCGGGATTCATCGAGGCACCGGTGACGGGGCCTCCGAAGAGCGCGTCGAGTCCTACCGTGGCTCCGACGGCGATCGCGGCGGCGGCTCCGACGGCGCGGGTGTCGGTGGCGACTGCGACGATCACGAACATGAGAACGGCCGTGAGGAGGAGCTCGTAGGTGAGCCCTGCGCCCGCATCGACGGTCGGGACGGTCGCGCCGAGGTCGGCCGGGGTTCCGTTCCAGACCGAGCGAAGCACGACCGCACCGGCGACGGCTCCGGCCAGCTGAGCGGGAATGTAGGCCGCGGCGTCCCGGAGTGGGAAGTGGCGGGTCGCGGTGAAGGCGATCGTCACGGCCGGGTTGATGTGGGCGCCGGAGAGGTGGCCGGTGGCGTAGATCATCGCCAGGATGACGAGACCGAAGACGGCGGCGATTCCGACGGTGCCGAGCGCCTGGTCGCGCTCGCTGTTGGCGACGACTGCGCCGCAGCCCGCGAAGACGAGCACAAACGTGGCGACGGCCTCGGTGAGCGCGCGGCGTGCAAGTCCCGGCCTAGCCAAGGAGATCTGCCACAAGCTGTCGGACGCGGGCGTCGATTTCGTCGCGGATGGCCCGGACGGAAGCGAGGCTCTGACCGGCGGGATCATCAAGGACCCAGTCCTCATACCGCTTGCCAGGGAAGATCGGACAGGCGTCGCCGCAACCCATCGTGATCACGACGTCGGAGGCGCGTACGGCCTGGTCGGTGAGCGCCTTCGGCCGCTCCTCGCTCAGATCAACACCAACCTCAGCCATCGCCTCGACGACTGCGGGGTTGATCTCACTCGCGGGAGCGCTGCCCGCCGAGCGCACGTGGACGCGACCGCCGGATCGAAGCCTGACGAGACCGGCGGCCATTTGGCTGCGGCCCGCGTTGTGGATACAGACGAATAGAACCTCGGGAGCAGTATCGACGCTCATCGATATAGAGTCTGCACACCGACATAGATGTCTGTCAATATGGATGGGTGAAGACGATCGCCACGATCGAGGTCGCCGCCTCTTGTACGCCCATCCTGCAAGAGGTGATCGACGCGGGCGAGGCCGAGCGTCTCGCCGCTGCGCTCAAGGTCATTGCCGACCCGACCCGCCTCCGGCTACTCAGCCTCATCCAGGCGCAACCGGGCGGCGAGGCGTGTCAATGCAACCTGACCGAACCGCTCGGACTGAGCCAGCCGACGGTCAGCCACCACCTGAGAGTTCTTCGTGAGGCAGGGCTGATCGAGCGCGAGCAGCGGGGCAACTGGGCTTACTACCGGATCGCACAGGACAGGCTCGCGATGCTGTGCGGCGTTCTCTGCTGAGAAGACTTGACTACGTATAGCACCGTGGCAACGCGGCCTTGCTGCGGGCGACACGGGGAATTACAATGCGCCCGATGGGTCTATTCGGAAGGCTGCTGGGCCGTCCCTCGTCCCGCAGGGCGGCAGCAATGACGGTGCACGCGGGCGGCTTGGTCGAGGTGGTCGGCGAGAGCCACCGGCAGGACGTTCTCAAGCGCTTGGCTGGTCGTACGGTCGGCAGCGCTACCTTCCTCGACGACCTGAGCGGGCGCGCACGGAAGATTGCGGAAGAGAAGCGAGACGGGCGATGGTTCCGCGCCGCGCTCATTCATGAGAAGGCGAACGAGTACGACCTCAACGCAATCTCCGTGTGGGCCGATGGAGTCGGACTCGTTGGCTACCTCAGTCGCGATGACGCGGCGGAGTACCAACCGATGTTTGCGGCCCTGCGTCGGCATGGCTGTGAGACGGCGTCGTGCCCTGCCTTTCTGATTGGAGGCGAGCCGGGAAAACCGTCGTACGGGGTCATGCTCTGCCTATCGAGTCCTGAGCGCATCGTCAGCGATCTCACCGACACGCCGCTCGGCTAGATCACGTAGACCACGCCGGTAACAGCCTGGACACCGGTTAGCGTCGGTGGCATGCGATTCCGGGTGTCGTTCGAAAGGAACCTCGGATTGGGGCTGCGTGCGCGGTGTCCGCGTCGCGGTGGGATGGCGCTGGCGTGGGGAGAGATCCTGTCGGCTGAACGTCGCGTTGGGAGGAGCGGGTTCTTCTTCCACCTCATGACAGGCGAGCGCGTGAAGGTCTGCGTTCCGCGAGCGCAGCTGCGACCGTTCGAGCGCCAGCTGCGGGATGCCGGCGTGCGGATCGTTGATGAGTACGGGGCGGTCATCGACGAGTCGCAGTACGCGAAGGAGGCTGACGGGGACTTCGTGAGGCGGAGCGTGGCGGAGTATCGGATGGGTGTGCGACAATGGTCTGACGATGGCTGAGGCTGCACGGGAGTCGGGCGACGAGAAGCTCGCGAGGCTCTTCGCGGAGTTCGAGGGTCATGTGATCTCGCCGGGCGGTGCGGCGCATCTCCTCGGGCTGTCACGGAAGACCATCTACACGCTCTGTAAGAGAGGCGAGCTGCGGGCGTTTCGGAGCGATGAGAACGCCGACAAGTACACGCCGCGGTGGGTCTACATCCCGATCGTCGATATCCGCGACTACGCCGTGAAAGTTGGTAGGCCGATCGCTGATATCGAGAAGTGGCTCGGGTCGAGCGGTTAGCTTGACAACGTAGGACGATCGTCCTACTCTTCCGACATGACGACATCGGCTCAAGGTGCGGCTCTGCTCTCGCCGGCTGACGTGGCTCGGCGAGCGCAGGTTTCTGCGAAGACCGTTTACCGCGCCATTCGATCCGGTGATCTCGTGGCCTCACGAATCGGCGCTCACTACCGCATCACTGAAGAGGACTTCTGGCTCTGGATCAGCGGGGCGCGCGTGAAGCCGACCCGTCAACGGTCGAATCCGCGCCCAATCGCGGCGCCGGCAGGTCGCGGCTCCCTCGCCGCCCTACGCGCGATTGAGGAAGCGGCGTGAAACGCCGGGAGGACACGGGCAAGTAGGAAGTGCGCTGGCGCGAGAACGGCCGCAACCGCTCGAAGTCGTTCACGAGCAAAGCGGACGCGCAACGATTCGAGGGCGACGTGCGCCGGTCGCGGGAGCTCGGGCGGCCGCTCGACATTGACCGCGGCAAAGAGCTTCTGTCCGAGTTCGTAGAGACGTGGTGGCGGCGACACGTCGTCCCGAACCTCGCCAAGAACACCCGCGACAGCTACGGGCCGACGTGGGAGAAGCACATCCGACGGCGGCTCGGTGGCTACCGGCTGCGCGACATCACTCCCGGCATTGTCGACCAGTTCAAGGCCGATCTGATCACGGCGGGCGCCGGCCCTTCGGTCGTGCACAAGGCGCTCGTCATCCTGTCCGGCATGTTCACGTGCGCGGTCAAGTGGGATCACGTGGAGCGAAATCCCGTCGACGCGATCAAGGTGCCTACCCCGAAGCGCGCTCGGTACGTGCGGCCGCTCCCGCCCGCGACCGTGGAAGCGCTCCGCGGACAGCTGCTCGTCCAGGGACGGCTTCTCGACGCAACGCTCGTCTCCGTCCTCGCATATGCGGGGCTGCGGCCGGAGGAGGCCCGAGCGCTGCAATAGGGGGACATCGGCAAGCGGACAGTCCGCGTCGAACGGGCCGCGGCCGGCTCAGGCATCAAGAGCACCAAGACCGGAAAGCTCCGGACTGTCCGGCTCCTCCCTCCCCTCGCCTCCGACCTACGGCAGTGGCGACAGGCGTCAGGCGACGCTGGCGAGCGCGCGCTCGTCTTCCCGACGCCGCGCGGAACGTTGTGGAGCGACTACGACTGGCGCAACTGGCGAACGCGCGTCTACGAGCCCGTAGCCGAGCTGGTCGGCGTGACCGGGCCGCCCTACGATCTGCGGCACTCCTTCGCGTCCCTGCTGATCTACGAAAGCGGGACGGTGGTCGAGGTGGCCGCGCAGATGGGCAATGCGCCGGAGGTTACGCTCAAGACCTACGCGCACGTGTTCGAGGAGTTCGATCCGAACGTGCGCGTCAGTGCCCTCGAAGCGATCGAGGCGGCGCGCGCCGAGTTCGATGTACGCGAGATGTACGCGGAACTGGGGGAGGAGGTTACTGCGGAACCCCCGGATCCCGCATCAATCCTGGAAGCCGACGCGCGGATTCGAACCGCGGACCCCTTCATTACGAGTGAAGTGCTCTACCAGCTGAGCTACGTCGGCGCGCCGCGCATTGTAGGGACTTCGGCGGCGGCGTCGCAGGCTCCCCGCGACCCGATGCTCAGGCGAAGACGCGGCGCAGCCGCACGAACAGCGCCTCGAGCGCGAGCGGCGCGCTGACGTTGAACTCCTCCACCGTCCGCCACAGCCCCCGGACGGCCTCGGCGGCGAGCTCGGCGCCGCGGGCGGCGCGGCCGGACGCGTCGGCGCGCAGGTCGTCGAGGCGGTCGGCGTTGGCCGCCGCCGCTTCGGCCCCCGCCGCGACGACGACGAGGTCGCGGTACCAGGCGGCGAGCTCGTCGAGCTGCGCGAGCAGCTCCTCCCGCTCGGCGCCGCGCTGGGCGCGCTTGACGCGCTGCTCCGCCTCGCGCGCGCTGAGGTCGAGCCCGTCGATCGCGGCCTCCTCGCACGCCTTCGCGGCCGCGCCGGCGCTTCCCATCGCGGCAAGCATCGTCGCCGCCGCTTCCCCGGCGTCGAAGCTCTCGGCGGCGTAGGCGGCCCGTGCGCACGCGATCAGCGCCGCCCGGCGCTCCGCCGCCGCCGGATCCAGCAGCCGGCGCGCCCGGTCGAGCCGGCCCGCCGCGACGCGCGCGAGCGCCGTCGCCTCCGCCTCCCCCAGGCCCGCCGCGTGCTCGGCGAGCCAGGCGCGCACCGCAGACTCCGACAGGCGGCGGAACGGGACGAGCTGGCAGCGCGAGCGAATCGTCTCGGGAATCGGCCCGAGCTCGTCGGCGACGAGCACGATCGTCGCGTACGCCGGCGGCTCCTCCAGGTCCTTCAACAGCGCGTCGGCCGCCTCGCCGTTGAGCAGGTGCGCGTCGAGCAGCAGGTAGACGCGCCGGTCGGCCTCGAACGGCCGCATGTGCAGGTCGTGGTGCAGCGCGCGGATCTCGTCGATGCGGATCATCTCCCCCAGCGGCTCCACCACCCTCAGGTCGGGATGGGTGCGCTGCTCGACACGGCGCGCGTCGCCGAGCAGGGCGCCGGCGAACGCGGTGGCGGCGGTCGCCTTTCCGACCCCGGACGGGCCGTGGAAGAGGTAGGCGTGCGCGGCGCCGGCATCGAGGGCCGAGACGAGCAGGCGCTTGGCCTCCGGCTGCTCAGGAACCGCCGCGAAGCGCTCCACGGATCTCCTCGGCCACCTCGTCGGGAGCGCGCGTGCCGTCGACCACGACGTAGCGCTCGGGGAAGCGCGCCGCAAGCGTGCCGTAGGCCTCCGCGACGCGCGCCCTGAACTCGTCGCCCTCGCGCTCGATGCGGTCGAGCTCGCCGCCCATGCGCGCAGCCGCGTCGCCGACGCCGACCTGCAGCAGGAAGGTGCGGTCGGGCAGGAGCCCGTCGACCGCGGCGAGGTTGAGCTCGAGCACGCGCTCGAGGCCGAGCCCGCGCGCGATGCCCTGGTAGGCGACCGACGAGTCGACGTAGCGGTCGCACACGACGACGGCGCCGCGCTCGAGCGCAGGCCGGATCACCTCGTCCACGTGCTGCGCCCGCGACGCCGCGTACAGCGCCGCCTCCGCCCACGGCGCCACGTGGCCGCCGTGCAGGAGCAGCGCGCGGATCTCCTCCCCGAGAGCCGTGCCGCCCGGCTCGCGCGTGACCACGACCTCGTGGCCCTCGGCCTCGAGCCGCCGACCGAGCAGCCGCGCCTGCGTCGTCTTGCCCGACCCGTCGAGACCTTCGAGGCTGATGAACATGTCCCGCCTAGGATACGAGCATGCGCGTCGTCGTCAGCGGAGGGGCCGGGTTCATCGGCTCGCACGTCGTCGAGGCGCTCGTCGCGCGCGGCGACGAGGTGCACGTCGTCGACGACCTCTCCAACGGCAGGCGCGAGAACGTCCCCGCGCAGGCGACGCTGCACGTGCACGACGTGCGCGAGCCCCTCGACGCGATCGCCGCCGAGACCGCCCCGCAGGCGCTGATCCACCTGGCCGCGCAGGCGGACGTGCGCGTCTCGGTGGCAGAGCCCGCACGCGATGCCGCCGTCAACGTGCTCGGCACGGTGAACGTGCTCGAAGCGGCGCGCTCGACCGGCGCCCGCGTCGTGTTCGCCTCCACGGGAGGCGCCATCTACGGCGAGTGCGAGCGCCCGGCCCGCGAGGACGACCCGCGGCTGCCGCTGTCCCCGTACGGCACCGCCAAGCTCGCGGGGGAGGAGTACCTGGCCATGTACGGCCGGCTCTACGGGGCCCGTCACGTGTCGCTCCGCCTCGGGAACGTCTACGGCCCGCGGCAGGACCCCCACGGCGAGGCGGGCGTCGTCGCCATCTTCCTGGGGCGGCTGCGCGACGGCGAGGTCTGCCGGATCTTCGGCGACGGGCGCCAGACGCGCGACTACGTCTACGTCGGCGACGTCGTCGGCGCGGTGCTGGCGGCGCTCACAGCGGACGGCGGCGTCTTCAACGTCGGCACCGGGGTCGAGACCTCCGTCACCGATCTGTACGAGGCGTGCCGGCGCGTGGCGGGATCCGACCTCGCCCCGGTACACGAGACGGCGCGCCCCGGCGAGCTCGGCCGCAGCGTGCTCGACCCGTCGCTCGCGCAGCGCGTGCTCGGGTTCACGGCCGCGACGGCCGTCGCGGACGGGATCGCGCGCACGTGGGAGCACATCCGCGCGTCGTAGCCGGCGGGAAGGAGCATGGCCGCGGCGGGCGAAACCCTCATCGCCGTGGACGTGTCCCTCCATCACGACGACGCCCTCGTCCGACCCTGGCGCACCGCCGCCCTCGCCGCGGCCGCGGCGCACCTCCCGCGAAGCCGGGTGTCGGTGCTCGTCCTCAACGGCAACGGCCGCCAGGGTGCGGCCGCCGCAGCGGCCGCACGCGCCTCCCGGCGCGGCTACCGCATCGGCGGCGTCGCCAATGCGCCGCGCGGCGGCTTCACGCGCAGCCTCGTCATGTACCGGCGCGGCTTCGAGGGCGAGGGGCGGCGCCTTGCGCGCGACCTCGGCATCCGCATCGTCGGTCCGCTCGACGGAGTGCGCCCGGCGCAGCTGAACGGCGCGCACGTCGTGGTCGTCGTCGGCGCCTGACGGACAGCAGGGTCAGCCGCGCCCGCAGGCCGGATGCTTCGGATCGTCGACCGCGGCGCGGGCGACGTCCAGGGGCCCTCCGGCCGCCCACAGGGTGCTCTTCGGGTCGAGCGTGTAGCCGGCGTTGAGCGCCTGGTAGGCGCCGCACTGGTCGCCGCGCGCGAGCTGCCGGTAGAGACCGAGCCGATACCAGGTCGCCGGGTTCTCCGGCTGGAGCCGCGCGGCCTGCTCGTAGAAGCGCTCGGCGGCGGCATCGTCGCCGGCGGCGTCGGCGACGTCGGCACGCGCCCACAGCGGCTCGGGCGACAGCGGGTTCAGTCCTTGGGCGCGGCGCGCAGCCGCCGCGGCCGCGGCAAGCCGCCCGGCTTCGGCGTCACGGTAGGCCGTGTCGACGTTGCGTGCGGCGAGGGCGGGCGCGACGAGCGCGTAGACGGCGGCGAGGCCCGCCGCGAGCACGCCGGCGCCCGCGAGCATGTTCGCCCGCAGGCGCCGGGCGGGAAGGCCGGCGCCGAGCAGCGCCGCGGCGACGAGCGCCGTCGGAGCGCTGACCGCGACGAAGTCGAGGTCGTAGTCGACGAGAGCGTGCACGCCGTAGGCGGCCGGGAGCGCGACGAGCGCGGCGGCGGCCGCTCGCTCGCCGCCGTGCAGCCGCGCGAGCGTCGAGCGCAGGCCCACCGCGAGCGCCGCGGCGAGCAGGACGAGCAGCGCGAGACCGGGCACGCCGGTATCGGAGAGCATCTGCAGCGGCACGCTGTGGGGCTCGCTGACGTTGCGCGCGTCGTCGCGGTAGCGCCTGCGCGCAAGCTCGAAGGTGTAGGCGCCCGTGCCTCTCGCGGGGTGCGCCCGGAACACCTGCCATGCCTCTCCCCACCAGGTGAGGCGATCGTTCGTGCTCAGGTCGCCGAAGCGGCTCGGGTCGTTGGGCACCTCGCCCTGGGCGCCGATCTGGTCGACGGCCCACGTGAAGGGGTTGCCGACCGCGGCGACGAGGCCGATCGCGCCGGCGGCGGCGATCACGGCGGCCCCGCCGGCGAGCGCGCGCACGACCGCGGCGCGGCGCGCTGCGACCAGCCGCTCCACCGGAGCGCGGAGGCCGAGGGCGAGCACGATGACCGCGCCCGCGAGCACGAGCGCTGCCAGCAGCGCGCCGTCGGACACGCGCTGCGCGCGCGCGGCTCCGTCCTCGACGAGCGCGGGCCGCGTGAACGCCCAGGCGCCGACGGCGAGGCCGGGAGCGGCCGCCAGCAGCGCGAGGAGCGCGCCCTCGACACGCTCCGCGGAGAGCGCGAGCCAGAGCCCGGTGACGGCGACGGCGCCGACGAGACCGGCCCGCGACTGGGTGAGGAGGAGGGCGATCGCGGCGAGGTACACGAGCAGCATCCCGGCAGGGCGGCCGAGGCGGCCACGGACGGCCGCGGCGAGCCAGAGGCCGAGCGCGATCGCCGCTCCGGCGAGCAGCGCGAGCGCGTTCCAGTATGCGACCGGGCCGTGGAGGCGCGCAACCCGCCCGGCGTCGTCGGGGCCGAGCGCCGGCACGGCCTTGCCGAGCAGCGACCAGACGAGAGCCGCGCCGATCACTGCGGCGAGCACCGCCGCCACACCGCGGATGCTTCGCGCGCCGAGGCCCGAGAGCACCAGCCCGAGCACCGCGAAGGCCCCGTAGACGAGACCCTTGTCGAGCGCCTCCCAGGAGCGGTCGCCCGCGATCGACCATGCGATCGAGGCACCGCTCCAGGCGACGAGGGCGCAGGCGGCGGCGACGGCGGCAGTCCCGGCGGGCGGCAGGCGCGGCGCCGGCAGCACGCCTTGAGCAACCGCCGCGAGCGCCGCCGCCGCGGCGAGCACGGCGGCGCTGCCGAGCCACGGCAGCGCATCGCTCCCCGAGCCGCCGCCGGCGAGCACCGCCCAGGCGAGCAATGCCGCGGCGACGGCGAGCACGAGACGCCCGGCCCACCCGCTGCGGCCGCTCCCGCGCTCGACGGCGCCTTCCGGGGCCGCGTCCATGGCGGGCCACGCTACCACGGTCGTGTCCGCCCTTCCGGGCGCCGCCGCCCGCGCGCGAGGCCGCTTGCGACCCGCCTCCGGGGCGGGGACGTCTTACAAATCGTTTACCCTGCACTCACTGTTGACTCAAGCGCAGCCTCGATACTCGCCTCGGCCGACGTGTCCGTCCGCCTCGCCCCTGCTGTGATCCGCCGCCTCCACACCAGCGCCTCCGCCCGCATGCTCGCCGCTGCGGTGGCGCTCGTCGTGCTCGCCGCGGTGGCGGCCGGAAGCGCGGAGGCGAAGAAGAAGCCCAGCTGCGCCGAGCAGGTCGTGGCCGACTGGTACAACGACGGACGGGTGAACACGATCTACCCGCTCCACTGCTACCGCGAGGCGATCGACAGCCTGGCGACCGATCTCATCGACTACTCGAACGCGCCGGAGGAGATCGGCCGCGCATGGGCGTTCGCCAAGCAGGGGAAGCCCGATCCCGGTGGCAAGGGGCCCGTGGTCAGGCCGGGCACCGGCAAGACGTCGACCGGCAAGACGCCGACCGGCAGGACCGCGACGGACTCGACGCCGACCGACACGACCGCCGCCCCCGGCACGATCCCGGACACGAGCGGCCCGTCCGCGGTGCCGATCCCGCTCATCGTGCTCGGCGGCCTCGCCGTGCTGCTGCTCGCCGCCGGCTCGGCCGGCTACCTGACCCGCCGGCGCAACGGCGGCGACGGGGACGACGGCGCGCCGCCGGCCGCCCTCTGACGCTCCGCCGCGGTACACTGCGGGGACGGGCTGGAGGCGCGACTTTTCCTGCAAATTGCGGAAAACAAGCGCGGATCGGGTGTCGTCCGACCGACCTCCTAGCATCCCCGATCCCTCCCAGGCGCGCCCGCCGCGCCGGAGGGGGAGGATTCTGATCTCACGGACGGCTCGGGAGGAACAGCATGGCCACCGCCAAGGGAGCGACCAAGGTGCCTGACACCCTGGAGGAGTACGTCAACACGGTCGTCGACGAGGAGGCGCGTGTCGCACCGCAGCGGTTCTTCACGATCCCCGGCCGCGACCCGTTCGACGAGGTCGAGTGGGAGTTGCGCCACGCGCTGATCCCCGGCAAGGACGGCCCGGCGTTCGAGCAGAAGGACGTGGAATTCCCGCGCTTCTGGTCGCAGACGGCCACGAACATCGTCGCGCAGAAGTACTTCCGCGGCCGCATGAGCTCGCCGGAGCGGGAGCGCTCGGTGAAGCAGATGATCGGCCGCATCGTCGACACGATCGGCAGGTGGGGGCGGAGCGGCGGCTACTTCGCCGGCGACGAGGAGGCGGAAACGTTCGAGGCGGAGCTGAAGGCGATCCTCGTCAACCAGATCGCGTCGTTCAACTCGCCGGTGTGGTTCAACGTCGGCTTCGAGGAGAAGCCGCAGTGCTCCGCCTGCTTCATCCTCTCGATCGAGGACTCGATGGAGTCGATTCTCGACTGGATCCGCCGCGAGGGCATCATCTTCCGCGGCGGTTCCGGGTCGGGCGTCAACCTGTCGCGGCTGCGCTCGTCGAAGGAGCAGCTGTCGAAGGGCGGCTACGCCTCCGGCCCGGTCTCGTTCATGCGTGGCGCGGACGCGTCGGCGGGCACGATCAAGTCGGGCGGCAAGACGCGCCGCGCCGCCAAGATGGTGGTGCTCGACATCGACCATCCGGACGTCGACGAGTTCATCTGGTGCAAGGCGAAGGAGGAGCGCAAGGCGCGCGTGCTCGAGCAGGCGGGCTACGACATGTCGCTCGACTCGCCCGACTGGGCCTCGATCCAGTACCAGAACGCGAACAACTCGGTGCGCGTGACGGACGCGTTCATGCAGGCGGTCGTCGAGGGCAGGGAGTGGAACCTCACCGCCCGCACCGACGGCTCCGTCGTCGAGACCGTCGACGCACGCGCGCTGCTGCGCGACATCGCCGAGGCGGCGTGGCAGTGCGCCGACCCGGGCGTGCAGTACGACACGACGATCAACGCCTGGCACACGAGCCCGAACTCGGGCCGCATCAACGCCTCGAACCCGTGCAGCGAGTACATGCACATCGACGACTCGGCCTGCAACCTCTCGTCGCTGAACCTGATGAAGTTCCGCAAGGAGGACGGCGAGTTCGACGTGCCGATGTTCGAGCACGCGGTCGACGTGATGTTCCTCGCGCAGGAGATCATCGTCGGCTACTCGTCGTACCCGACGCCGGAGATCGGTCGCAACGCGGTCAGGTTCCGCCAGCTCGGCCTCGGCTACGCGAACCTGGGCGCGCTGCTGATGGCCCGCGGCCTCCCGTACGACTCGGACGAGGGCCGTGCCTACGCGGCGGCGATCACGGCGCTGATGACCGGCCGCGCCTACCGCAAGTCGGCCGAGGTGGCCAGGCGGATGGGCGCGCACGCCGGCTACGCGGAGAACGCCGCCGCGATGCTCGGCGTGATCTCGAAGCACCGCGCCGCGGTCGGGAACATCCAGCACACCGACTCGGTGCCGGCCGAGTTGATCACGGCGGCCCGCAAGGCCTGGGACGACGCGCTCGACATCGGCGAGGTGGCCGGCTTCCGCAACGCGCAGGCGACGGTGCTGGCGCCGACCGGGACGATCAGCTTCATGATGGACTGCGACACGACCGGTGTGGAGCCGGACTTCTCGCTCGTGAAGTCGAAGAAGCTCGTCGGCGGCGGCGAGATCACGATCGTCAACAAGACGGTGCCGATGGCGCTCACCGAGCTCGGCTACGCGCCGGGCGAGGTCGAGGAGATCGTCGCGTTCATCGACGAGCGCAACACGATCGTCGGCGCGCCGTACGTGAAGAGCGAGCACTACCCGGTGTTCGACTGCGCGATCGGCGATCGCGCGATCCACTACATGGGTCACGTGAAGATGATGGGGGCGGTGCAGCCGTTCATCTCCGGCGCGATCTCGAAGTGCGTCGTCGGCGAGACCCTCGTCACCAGCGAGGACGGCCTCGTCCGCATCGGCAGCCTTCACGCGGGAGAGCGGGAGGACAGCTTCCGCGAGATGCGGCTGCGGCTCGCGTCGCTCGACGGAACCAGGGAGACCGACGCCTTCTACTACGGAGGCACGCGTGGCACGGTCGAGATCTCGCTGCGCTCAGGCCACCGTGTCGTCGGCACGCCGAACCACCGCGTGCTCATCGCTCTACCCGAAGGTGGGCTCGACTGGAAGCGCCTCGACGAGCTGGAGCCGGGCGACCAGGTCGCCACACAGTACGGCGACGACCTCTGGTCGCAGACTCCCGCGCGCTTCAAGAGCTTCGCCCCGTCCAAGCCGTACGGCAGCCAGAAGAGGATCGACATCCCGACCGAGATGTCCGAGGAGCTTGCGTTCTTCCTCGGCGCGTACGTGGCCGAAGGGCACATCAGTCGAAGCGTCCACACGGTGCGTATCGCCAACACGGACGAGGGCGTGATCGACCGGCTCGTGGCGTCCGCGCGCGAGCTGTTCGAGATCGATGCACGCGTTGCTCGCCATGCGGGCAGGTGCCCGTCGGTCGAGCTCAGCTCGAAGACGCTCGTCGAGTTTTTCGACTACCTCGGGTGCGGCGACAGGTCGCGGGCGAAGCGCATTCCGGATGCCGTGCTGCGGTCGCCGCGGCCGATGGTGCTCGCGTTCCTGGAAGGGCTCAGCCTCGACTCGTACATCACCTCGAGCCTGCCGAAATGGGCGATCTGCGTCGCGTCGAACGGGCTGCTCGATGACCTCCAGGCGGTGCTGACCAATCTCGGGATCGTTCACAGCCGGATCACGAAGCACAACGCGGAGTACGACCGATCGTTCGACGAGGTGTACGTCACCGGAAGGTACGCGCAGCGGTTCGTGTCGATGCTGAGCTTCCCCGAGCCACACAAGGCTGCCCGTGCGAGGGAGCTCGTCGCCTCGTCGCCCGCGCAGAGCACCGCGGATGTCGTCCCCGGCCTCGACGGCCGTCGCCTCTACGGGCTCATTCCGGCGGGGCGCTCCGGTCGGTACGGCAAGGGAACCGGCACGTCGAAGGAGTTCAACCACCTGCGCGACCCACGGACAGGGTGGGTGAGCCGGGAGTCCCTGGAACGCGTGGCGACGCTTCCGGGCGTCGAGCTCGACGACTGGGTGGAGACGGTGCTCGAGCGCAACCTCCACTTCAGCCCCGTCGCGGATGTCCGCGACGGAGGGGAGCGCGAGGTGTTCGACGTCTCGGTGCCGGAGACGCACGCGTTCGTCGCGAACGGCATCGTCAACCACAACACGGTCAACCTGCCGGAGCAGACGACGGTGGACGAGGTGTCGCAGCTCCTGATCGAGGCGTGGCAGCTCGGCGTCAAGGCGATCGCGATCTACCGCGACAACTGCAAGGTCGCGCAGCCGCTGTCCGGCTCGAAGGACAGGTCGGAGGCGGGCGTCGCCGCACAGATCGCCGCGCTCGGCGGCGTCGTCGCCGCACCGAGGCGCCGGCGCCTGCCGGACGACCGCACCGAGGTGGGGCGCAAGTTCCGCGTCGGCGAGTACGAGGGCTACATCCACGTCGGCCTGTTCGACGACGGCACGCCGGGCGACATCTTCGTGGACATCGCGAAGGAGGGCACGACGCTCGCCGGCCTCATGAACTCGTTCATGATCTCCGTCTCGCTCGGCCTCCAGTACGGGGTGCCGCTCGAGGTGTACGTCTCGAAGTTCAGCCACATGCGCTTCGAGCCGTCGGGGATGACGAACGACCCGGATGTCCGCGTCGCGAAGTCGCTCGTCGACTACATCTTCCGCTGGATGGGGAAGAAGTTCCTCACCGCCGAGCAGCAGGAGGAAGCCGGGATCCTGACGCCCGAGGTGAAGGCCCGCCTCGCCGCGGCCTACGCGGCCGGCGAGGCGGCGGCCCCGTCCCACGAGGCTCCGCCCGCCGGCCAGACGGCGCTGTTCAACAGCTGGGAGGATGCCGTGGAGTGCTCCCGCTGCGGCGGGCGCATGGTGCGGACCGGGTCGTGCTACACGTGCCGCGACTGCGGCACGAACACGGGTTGCTCGTAGCTGTTCCGCGGCGTGGTCGTGACGCAAAACGCGACATGACACACGAGTAGTGGGTTACGACACGAAATGCAGTGAGGAGGCCCCGAAAGGGGCCTCCTCACTCAGGGCCACCGCATGAACCAGGAGGCCTACGTTCCGCAGAAGCTCTTCTTCCTCGGCGCCGGGTTCTCGAGGCCGGCGGGACTGCCCCTCCAGTTCTAAGCGCCGAGCAGCGCGGCCGGCACGACCGCGATTCCGTCGGGGCGACGGTAGGCGTAGGAACCTGTTGTGATCACCACCATGTCGAGGACGTCGTCTCCGAGTCGGCGCTTCAGCCACTTCAGGTGGCGTAGATCCTTGTCGTCGACAGTTGCGGTGAGCTTCACCTCGATCGCGATGATGCGCCCGTCGTCCCGCTCGACGACGAGATCGACCTCGTGCTCGCCGCTTGCCGTCCGCAGGTGCCCGACACGGGCTTCGGCTGCTTGGCCGTACACGCGAACGTCGTTCGTCACGAGCGATTCGAAGAGGGCGCCGAGGAGCGTTCCGTCGCGGGGAACCGCGGGCTCGACCGGCGCTTTCTCGGTCTGCAACAGCGCACCCGTCCCTACGCCGAGAAGTCGAGCTGCGAGGGCAGGATCGACGAGCTGGTGCTTGGGTGGGGATGAGAGCCGTCGGAGGTGGTTCCGTGTCGGCGCCCATGCCGGGACCGGGTCGACAACCCACAGTCGCTCGAGCACATCTCGGTACGGCCCCACTGTCATCTTCGAAGGTTTCTCTCCCTGCCCGCCCGTGGCGGCATCGCGGATCGTCTCGTATGACGCTGTTGTCGACGACGCAGCCGCATACGCGGCAAGCCACCGGCGCAGCGCTGTCGGGCTGCGCACCGTGATCCCGAGCTGCGGGAACTCGCGCTCGACGATGCGGTCGATGTACCCGTCGAGCTGCGCGCGCAGCGCGCGTCCGGCAAGGCCGCGTAAACCGGGGAACCCTGACGCGAGGATCTCGTCCACGTAGTCGGCGAGCTTGACCGACGTTTCCCCGACGATCGCCGGTTGGACGCCCCGGAGAAGGTCGGCGAGGCTGACGCTTGGTGTCTCGACCCCTCGTTCTGCGAGCGTCAGCGGGCGCATCTGGATCGACACGATTCGAGCCGCACCGGAGTGGATGTTCGCGTCGGACGCGGCTGCCGCTGACCCGGTCAGCAGGAACGAGCCCGCCGGCGTCCGCGGTTTGTCGACCTCCCGCCGAACGATGTCCCACGCTGCCGGCAGCCGCTGCCACTCGTCGATCAGAATGGGCCGTTCGCCTTCGAGGAGGCGCGTCCGATCCGCCTCGATCAAGCTGCGCTGGTCGTCGTCGTCGAGACGGTAGACCGTCCGGGCGCGTTGGAGCGCAGTCGCCGTCTTACCAACCGCCTTCGCGCCTTCGATTGAGACCGCGGCGAGACTACCGAAGAGCGCGTCGAGCTCGTCGTCGACGACACGGCGTGTGTATGCGCGGGTGTCTGGCTCGGGAGAGTCCACATCGCAACTGTACCATTATGACGGACGATAGTGGACTGTTTTGACGCGATGTTCGATACCGAAATGACGGCTCGGACGAGCCCTCATGACGGCCCGGCGCGACATGCTGTGGCTCGGTCATCCCAACGGGAATCCGCACTTCAGATCGCGCTAGCGGCAGACGCGGAGCGAACGGCCCCGGCCCTCGACCACTCCGTAGCGACGTAGGCGCTCGAGATACCGATGCAGCGCGCCCTTCGAGGTGGGCGACCACCGGAGCCGGCCGAGTGGAGACACGACGCCGGTCGTGGTGGCTCCGCCCGGCGCATGGGCGAACACGACCATCGCGACCCGGGGGTCGAGCTCCGCTAGCCGGTACGACGCGAGAGCGGCTGCCGCCCGGCGGAGCGTTGGATCACCCACCATGGCGATCAGCGGGGAGCGCGCGCCGCCCGGCGGCGGCGATCCTACCGCCCCACGGGAACCATTGTCGAGAGGCGCGACGTCCGACGAGACGCAGCTATCCGCCAGCGCGGGAAGCAGCGCCGTCAGATGCGCGGCTGCCGCTCGTCCCGCCCCGCGAGCAGCCGCAGCGACGATCGGAGCGACGCATACGCCTCGCGGCCGAGCGCGCGGCGGTAGCGCCGCTCCAGCGAGCGGTTGACCTCGTGCACGATCGCGCTCACCTCGAGCGCCCGCGCAGTCGGCACGACGAGCTTCGCGCGCCGGTCGCTCGGGTCGGGGCGGCGCTCGACGTAGCCGAGCGCCTGCAGCTCGTCGATCAGCTCGCCCATGGCGGCCTTGCCGATGCCGGCCCGCTCGGCGAGCGTCGTCGCCCGCGTCCCCTCCCGTTCGACGTTCGCGAAGACGGCGCCGTGCTTCGGACGGATCGCGGGATGCCCGCGCTCGCGCAGCGCCTCCGTCAGCTCGCGTGCCGACCCCTGGTACGCGTAGAGGAGCAGCGACTGCGTGTAGGCCCCGGCCATGCTTGACATCATAGTTCGGCGCCCATATCGTATGGTTTCCATACCAGATACAGGAGAGGGGGATCTTTGGCAGAGGAACGAGCCGTTCAGGCGCTTCTCGAGTCGCTGGTCGAGGCGTGGAACAGCCACGACGCCACAGCCTTCGCGGCCTGCTTCGCGGACGATGCCGACTTCACGAACGTGTTCGGGATGGAGGCGAAGGGACGCGATGCGATCGAGCGCTTCCACGCGCCGGTCTTCCGGACGATGTTCAAGGACAGCTGTCTGAGCGCGACCGCAACGCGGGTGCGCTTCCTGCGGCCCGACGTCGCCGCCGTCGACATGCGCTGGGAGATGACGGGCGCACGCGATCCCCGCGGCCACGAGTGGCCGCTGCGCCGCGGGCTCATCAACCTCGTCCTCACGCGCGAGCGCGGCGGCTGGTCGATCGCCGTCATGCACAACATGGATCTCCCGCCCGAAGAGCTCGCCGAGGGCCAGGCGGCGCTGCAGCGACAGGAGGCGTAGCGACCGCAGGCACCGCCCGCCTCACCGGCTCGGGCGGCCGTCACGGGGCGCGGCGATCAGCAGAGCCGGGTGATGCGCCCGCTGTCGACGTCGTACAGGAACCCGCCCACCCGGAGGCGCGTGAGGTACGGCCACGACCGCACCCGCTGCACGTCGGCGCGGACGGTCGCCTCCTGATCGCTCGCCACGAGGAAGGAAAGGCTCCGGGTGTCGGGGCCCCCGGCTTCGGCCACCGCCGTGTGCACGTCGTCTTCGCTCCCTGCCGCCATCCGGCATCGCGTGTGTGCGATGACCATCGCGCGGTCGACCCCGAGCAGGTATGACGCGAGCACGAGCGTGCGCAGGACGTCGTCGGTGACGCGGGCACCGGCATTGCGCAGGATCTTCGCGTCGCCGGGACCGAGACCGAGCATCGCCAGCGGCTCGATGCGCGAGTCGATGCACGTGATGACCGCCAGGCCCCTGGCCGCGCGCGCCTGCAGCCCCGCGAGCCGGAAGTCGTGCGCGTACGTCTCGTTCGCCGCGAGCACGTCGGCGAACGTCTCATCGCTGCTGGGCACGGTCGCATCGTACGACAGCTCGCGATCGCACGATGCCGATCCCGGGATGCGAGCGGCGCGCCCTCCGGGCAGGGGGCGACGAAGAAGACCCGCCGGCCGCGATCTCGAGCCGTGCTGCCCGGCCTGCGGCGCGCGACCGCGCCGAGAGCCCCACACGTCGCACGGGCGAGCGTGCGGGAATGCCACCCGAAGCTCGGGGCACGGAGTGCGGGTTACGACGGGCCGAGCGTTCCGCCGGATGCGGGCTCGCGCGACTCCTTCAACTCGACGAAGAGCACGTGCGTCGGCGTTGAGCCGATGTTCTCGCCGCTGTGGGTCTGGGCGTCGAGCCAGCGGACCTCGCCCCGCTCGAGAGCGACGTCACGACGCTCACCGCTGCCCCCGATCAGCCGTCGCCGAAAGCTGCTCAGCGTGTACATGAGGCTGTCCGGGTGGTCGTGCGGGCTCGTTTTCTGACCGGGCTCATCACGGTATTCCAGGACTCTCACGCGGTCATTCTCGAAGATGACCTCGTACTTGTCGGGGTCGGTCGTCGTTGGATCAGTCACACGATCCTCCTCGCGTCGGGTCGCAGCGGAATGCGACAACTACATCAGACACTGCTCGATCGCAAGCGCCCGGCGCCGGCGGATCGGCGAAGAAGCGCTCTCGGGGAACGACCTCGGCCTGCGCCGGTGCGCGGGAATGTCCCCCGAACGACCAGCTGTTCCCAGGTAGCCTCGCACCATGGAGCAGCGTGTAAACCTGGTCACGCTCGGTGTGTCGAACTACGGGCGAGCGAAGGCGTTCTACGAGGCGCTGGGGTGGTCGCCTGCTCTCGATGTGCAGGAAACGGTCTTCTTCCAGGCGAACGGCGTGATTCTCGTCCTCTGGGCGAGGGACAGGCTTGCGGATGACATCGGGCTCCCCGACGACGGCGCACGTTGGAGCGGCATCGCGTTGGCTCACAACGTCCGGTCGCGGGGGGAAGTGCACGAGGTCATCGAGCAGGCTCGCAGGAACGGCGCCGAGATCACGCGCGAGCCCGCGGAGACCTTCTACGGGGGTTACGCTGGTGCCTTCCACGATCTTGACGGTCACGCCTGGGAGATCGCGCACAACCCGGGCTTCGGCCTGGACGACGACGGCAATGTCGTCCTTCCTGCCGGAAGCCGAACCTCTGTTCGCCCCGCGGCGATGGCACGGTCAGAGCACCACCGCCTGGGCCGATATGCGGAATGTCCCCCGACGGGCGCTGAGGCTCTGGTCGTGGCCGAGTGCTTGATCTGCGAGGAGCTTGCGGGCCGAGTCGAGATACCGGGCGGTCTTGTGTGGGAGGACGCCAACGTCACGTCCTTCCACATACCCCCGATCGAGGAGAACCCAGAGCCCTATCTCGGTCACCTGATGATCGTGACGCGCCGACATGTCGACCATCTCGGTGATCTAACCGAGAGCGAAGCTGAATCGGTGGCGCGGGCCTCGCGTGTGCTTGCCGCCGCCCTGCGCGAAGAAGGCGTCGAACGCGTCCACGTCGCCGTCATCGGACTCGGTGTGCCCCACTTTCACGAACATCTGTATCCACGCTACCCGGGAGTCCCCGCCGGAACCAATTGGCTGAGCGTCGACGAGCTCCCCGACGCGCCTCACGGGGGCGCCGAAGCGATCAGGTTGTTCGTTGAACGGTTGCGATCGCACCTCTGAGAACGGCGTCCCCGCATGCGCGAGCGTGCCCTCCGTCGACGGGAAGTAAGCGGGACGCCGCGAGCCCCGGCCGGGCCGGCCACGCCGGCCGACCCCTGACGGAGCGCCCGCGCACACGGCGCAGTGTTCCGCGCTAGGATGCCGGGTGCGATTCGGGGAGCTCGGGGCAACCGGGCTGAGAGGGTGGACAGAGCGCGCCGCCGACCCGCACAACCTGATCTGGGTAATGCCAGCGGAGGAACGCATGCGCGAACGCATCGTGATCGTTGTCAGCGGCGGAGACTCCGCCGCTCTCCCCCTGCCCCGCACGCTGCCCCCCGCGGCGGCGGTGATCGCCGCCGACGGCGGCGTCGACCGGGCCGTTGCGCTCGGCCTGCACGTCGACCTCGCGGTCGGCGACTTCGACTCGGCGACCGCGGCGGGGCTCGCGGCCGTCGAGGCCGCCGGCGCGCGCATCGAGCGCCACCCCGTCGAGAAGGACGCGACCGACCTCGAGCTCGCGCTCGACGCGGCGCTCGCGAGCGGCGCCACGCGGGTCGTGGTCGTCGGCGACGGCGGCGGCCGGCTCGACCACCTGGCGGCCGGCATGCTCCTGCTCGGCCACGAGCGCTACGCGGGCGTCGAGATCGACGCCGTTCTCGGGACCGCGCTGGTGCACGTCGTTCGCGACGCGCGCACGATCAGCGGCGAGCGGGGGGAGATCGTGTCCCTGCTGCCGCTCGGCGGCGCCGCGGAAGGCGTCAGCACCGACGGGCTCACGTACGGGCTCGCGGACGAGACCCTGGCCGCCGGCACGTCCCGCGGCGTCTCCAACACCTTCGCCGGCGACGAGGCGCGCATCTCGGTCGAGCACGGGCTGCTGCTCGCAGTCCGCCCCGGCACACACGAGGAGGACCGCTCATGAAGCGTCGTCACGCACACCGGCTCGGCCTGCTCGTCGTGCTCGCCGCCGTCGCCGCGCTGGTCGCCGGATGCGGAGGCGGCAACGGCGCGCCGAAGGAGGTCGTGCTCGTCACGCACGACTCGTTCGCCATCTCGAAGCAGGTGAAGGCGGCGTTCGAGCGCGAGTCGGGCCTGAAGCTGACGATCCTGCAGGGCGGCGACGCCGGCGAGGCCGTGAACCGGGCGCTGCTGACGAAGGGCAATCCGCAGGGAGACGTGCTCTTCGGCATCGACAACAACCTGCTCTCGCGCGCGCTCGACGCGAACCTGTTCAGCCCCTACGAGGCCGCCGGGCTCGAGCAGGTGCCGGCGGCGTACCGGCTCGACCCGGAGCATCGCGTGACGCCGGTCGACCACGGCGACGTCTGCCTCAACGTCGACCGTGGCTGGTTCCGGCGCCACGGCGTCGCGCCGCCGCGCTCGCTCGGCGACCTCGTCGCGCCGCGCTACCGCAAGCTCCTCGTCGTCGAGAATCCGGCCACATCGACCCCGGGGCTCGCCTTCCTGCTCGCCACCGTCGCCCGCTACGGCGCGAACGGCTGGCAGGACTACTGGCGCCGCCTGCGCGCGGGCGGCGTCCTCGTCGTCGACGGCTGGGAGGAGGCCTACACGGCCCAGTTCTCGGGTGCCTCCGGAAGCAAGGGCACACGCCCGATCGTCGTCTCGTACGCGACCAGCCCCGCGGCCGAGGTCATCTTCGCCGGCAAGCCGCTCGCGCAGGCGCCCACGGCGGTCGTCGAGGACAGCTGCTTCCGCCAGGTCGAGCTCGCCGGCGTCCTCCGCGGCGCCCGCAACGAGGCGGGCGCGCGGAAGCTCATCGACTTCATGCTGTCGGAGCGCTTCCAGGCCGACGTGCCCGGGAGCATGTTCGTCCTGCCCGTGCGGAAGGGGACGCCGCTGCCGCCGGCATTCACGCGGTTCGCCGTCTCCCCCGCCCACCCGCTCGAGCTCCCGCCCGCGACGATCGGCAGCCGTCGGGACGCCTGGATCGACGAGTGGACGCGCATCGTGCTGCGCTGAGGCGCACCGCCGCAGCGGCCGTCCCGGCGCTGTTCGCGGCGGTGTTCTTCGTGCTGCCGCTCGCCGCGATCGTGCGCCGCGGCCTCGTCGACTCCGGCGGCCTCTCGTTCCCCTCCGACGTGCTGCTCTCGCCGGAGACCGCCCTGCTGCTCTGGTTCACGACGTGGCAGGCGGCGGCGTCGACGGCCGTCACGCTGGCATTCGGCCTGCCGCTCGCCTGGGTCGTCGGGCGGTTCTCGTTCCGCGGGCGCGGCCTCGTGCGCGCGCTCGTGCTGGTGCCGTTCGTCCTCCCCACCGTCGTCGTCGCCACCGCCTTCCTGGCGCTCCTGCCCGCGGGCCTCGAGCACGGCATCTGGGCCATCCTGGCGGCACACGCCACCTTCAACATCGCCGTCGTCACGCGAATCGTCGGCGGCGCCTGGGCAGGGCTCGACCGGACGGAGTGGGACGTCGCCGCCACGCTCGGCGCGGGGCCGCTGCGGCGGCTGCGAGAGGTGACGCTGCCGCTGCTCGCGCCCGCCGTGTCGGCGTCCGCGGCGCTCACGTTCCTCTTCTGCTTCACGTCGTTCGGGGTCGTGCTGATCCTCGGCGGCCCCGGGCGGGCGACGCTCGAGACGGAGATCTACAACCAGGCCGCCCGCGCCTTCGACCTGCGCGCGGCGGCGGCGCTGTCGCTGCTCCAGCTCGCCGCCGTCGCCGCCGTCCTCGTGGTCGCGAGCAGGCTCGAATCGCGGGTGGCCGGCGTCGGCGCGGCGGCGGCCGGCGCGGACGCGCTGCGGCGGCCCGCCGGCCGCGAGCGCATCGCGGTCGCGGCGGTGCTGGGCGGCGCCGCCGTCGCCCTCGGGCTGCCCTTCGCCGTGCTCGTGCAGCGCTCGCTCGGAGGCTACGAAGGGCTCCTGCGCGAGACGCCGGCGCTGCTCGTCACGCCCTGGCATGCGGCGGTGAACTCCGTCCTGTTCGCGGCGGCGGCGGCGGCGATCGCGGTGGCCGCGGGGACGCTCGCCGCCGCCGCGCTCGCGGACGCCCGGCCCGGCGCGGCGGACGCCCTCGTGCTGCTCCCCCTCGGGGCGTCGGCGGTGATGCTCGGCTTCGGCTTCCTCATCGCGTTCGACAGCCCGCCGCTCGACTTCCGCTCGCAGTGGTGGCTCGTGCCCGTGGCGCAGTCGCTCGTCGCGATGCCGTTCGTGATCCGCATCGTCACTCCCGCGCTGCGCGCGATCGACCCGCGCTTGCGCGAGGCCGCGGCGGTGCTCGGCGCCACGCCCGCCCGCGCCCGGCGGGAGATCGACCTGCCGCTCGCGGCGCGGGCGATCGCGACCGCCGCGGGCTTCGCCTTCGCGATCGCCCTCGGTGAGTTCGGGGCGACGGTGTTCCTCGCGCGCGCCGACCGGCCGACGCTGCCGGTGGCGATCTTCCGCTTCCTCGGGCGTCCGGGCGCCGAGAACCAGCAGCTCGCGGCGGCGCTCGCGGTGCTCCTGGCCGCCGTCGCGGTGGCCGCCGCGCTCGCTGCGGAGCGGGCCGCGGCCGGGCGCCGAGGGGCGATCTAGATGCTCCGCATCGCAGGCGCGCGGGTCGTCTTCGCCGGGCGCGCCGCCGTCGACGACGTCGATCTCGAGGTCGGGCGCGGCGAGACGACGGCGGTGCTCGGGCCGAGCGGCTGCGGGAAGTCGACGCTGCTGCGCGCCGTGGCCGGCCTCCAGCGGCTCGACGGCGGCACCGTGCACATCGACGGGCAGGACGTCACGAGCGTGCCCGCGCACCGCCGCGGCGTCGGGCTGATGTTCCAGGACGACGCCCTCTTCCCGCACCGCGACGTCGCGGGGAACATCGCGTTCGGCCTCCGCATGGCCGGCGCGAGCGACGCCGCCGCGGCGCGCCGCGTCGCCGAGCTGCTCGACCTCGTCGGGCTCGCCGGGCTCGAGCGGCGCCGGGTGGCGACGCTCTCGGGCGGCGAGCGCAAGCGCGTCGCGCTCGCGCGGGCACTCGCCCCCGCCCCGCGCGTGCTGCTGCTCGACGAGCCGCTCGGCGCCCTCGACCGCCCGCTGCACGACCGGCTGCTCGAGGAGCTGCGCGCCGTGTTCTCCGCGCTCGGCCTCACGGTCGTCTACGTGACGCACGACGCCGGCGAGGCGTTTGCCGTCGGACACCGGGTGGCCGTGATGCGCGCGGGCCGTGTCGTCCAGGTCGCGCAGCCGGACACGCTGTGGTCGCAGCCCGCCGACGCGTGGGTCGCCCGCTTCCTCGGGCTCGCGAACGTCGAGGAGGACGGCTCCGTCGTCCGCGTCACCCGGCCGGAGGCCGTGCGGCTCGTCGCCGACCCGGCGGGAGGAGCGGTCGTCTCCGCGGTGGAGCGAGACGGCCCGCTCGTACGGCTGCGCGCGCAGCTCGACGACGGGCGCGCGATCGAGGCGGCGGCGACGGGCGTCGACCACCCCGCGCCGGGCGAGCGCGTCCGCGTCGACATCGACCCGGCGGGGGTGGTCGAGATCCCGCGCGCATAGCCGGCGGCCCGGCGCCCGCTCGGCGCGGGCGCCCCGTGGAAGGCCCGTTCGACGCCCTACAGGTCGTCGTCGACGTCCTCGGGCTCGTCCCAGAGGCCGCCGCCGTCCTCGTCGTCATCGACGAACAGCTCGTCGTCGTCCAGATCGACGAGCTGTTCGTCGTCCCACATCGCACTCACGATTCGCTCCCTTGTCGCCGGCAGGTCGTCGGCTGCCCGGAAGGGCACCCGGCGGAACGCTAGACGATCGGCCGCCGCCCCCGCACGCGCAAGCGATCGGCCACGCAGGCACGGCCGCCGCTCGCGATTCGAGCGCCCTCACTCCCATTCGATCGTCGCGGGCGGCTTCGACGAGAGGTCGAGGGCGACGCGGTTGACGCCCTGCACCTCGTTGATGATCCGGCTCGAGATCGTCTCCAGCACGTCGTACGGGATGCGCGCCCAGTCCGCCGTCATCGCGTCCTCGGAGGTGACGGCGCGGATCACGATGGGGTACGCGTAGGTGCGCTCGTCACCCTGCACGCCCACCGACCTGATCGCCGGCAGCACGGCGAAGCTCTGCCAGAGGTCGCGGTAGAGGCCGGCGCGCCGGATCTCCTCCTGGAGGATCGCGTCGGCCGCGCGCAGGATCTCGAGCCGCTCCAGGGTGACGTCCCCGACGATGCGGATCGCGAGTCCGGGGCCGGGGAACGGCTGCCGCCACACCATGCGCTGCGGCAGGCCGAGCTCCTCGCCCACCCGCCGCACCTCGTCCTTGAACAGCAGCCGCAGCGGCTCGACGAGCTCCATCTCCATGTCGTCGGGCAGGCCGCCCACGTTGTGGTGGGACTTGATCTTCGCGGCGACACCGCCCTCCCCGCCTCCGGACTCGATCACGTCCGAGTACAGCGTCCCCTGCACGAGGAAGCGCACATCGCCGAGGCCGGCCGCCTCCTCCTCGAACACGCGGATGAACTCCTCGCCCACGATCATCCGCTTGGCCTCCGGGTCGGTGACGCCGGAGAGCCGGGTGAGGAAGCGCTCCTGCGCCCGCACGTGCACGAGTGGGACGCGGAAATGGCCGCCGAACGTCTCGACCACCTGCTCCGCCTCGTTGTGGCGCAGGAGGCCGTGGTCGACGAAGACGCAGGTGAGCTGGTCGCCGACCGCCTTGTGCACGAGCAGCGCCGCAACGGCGGAGTCGACGCCGCCCGACAGCCCGCAGATGACCTTCTCCTTCCCCACCTGGGCGCGGATGCGCTCGACCTGCTCCTCGATCACGGCCGCGGGCGTCCACACGGGCGGTGCGCCGGCGACGTCGTAGAGGAAGTTCTCGAGCATGTCCTGCCCGTGCGGCGTGTGCACCACCTCCGGGTGGAACTGCACGCCGTAGAGCCCACGCCCGGCGTCCTCGAAGGCGGCGATGGGCGTGGACGGCGACGAGGCGGTGACGCGCGCGCCCGGCGGCGCGGCCGTGACCGAATCGCGGTGGCTCATCCACACGGTCTGCTCGGGCGGCAGGTCGTGGAACAGCGGCGACTCGCCGAGCGCCGCTTCCGCCTTTCCGTACTCGGAGACGTCGTTCGACTCGACCGTGCCGCCGAGCTGCCGTGCCATCAGCTGCATGCCGTAGCAGATGCCGAGCGTGGGGATGCCGAGCTCGAGGTTGCGCGCGTCCATCTGCGGCGCTCCCTCGGCGTACACCGACGCGGGCCCGCCCGACAGCACGAGCGCGAGCGGGTTGCGCGCGCGAATCTCGTCGGGGCCGATGCGGTGGCTGACGAGCTCGGAGTAGACGCGCGCCTCGCGCACCCGGCGCGCGATCAGCTGGCTGTACTGGCCGCCGAAGTCGATCACGAGCACCGGGCGCTCCTCGGGCCCCCGCTCGGGAGCCGGCGGCGGGATCACCTCGGCGCGCTCAGCCACGGCGGTAGTTCGGGGCGTCCTTGCTGATCGTGACGTCGTGCGGGTGGCTCTCGCGCAGGCCGGCACCCGTGATGCGCACGAAACGGCTCGCGGTCTTCATCGCCTCGATGGTGGGCGCCCCGCAGTAGCCCATCGCCTGGCGCAGGCCGCCGACGAGCTGGTAGACGATCGGCGCCAGCGGGCCCTTGTAGGGCACGCGGCCCTCGATCCCCTCCGGCACGAGCTTGTCGACGTCCTCGACGTCGCCCTGGAAGTAGCGGTCCTTCGAGAACGAGCGGGCCTTCATCGCACCGAGCGAGCCCATGCCGCGGTACTCCTTGAAGCGCTCGCCCTGCACGAGGATGACGTCGCCGGGCGACTCGTCGGTACCCGCGAGCATCGAGCCGAGCATGACCGTGTCCGCGCCGGCGGCGATCGCCTTCGCCACGTCACCCGACGAGGTGATGCCGCCGTCCGCGATCACCGGGACGCCGTGCCGGATCGCGACTTCGGCGCAGTCGTACACGGCGGTGACCTGCGGTACACCCACGCCGGCGACGACCCGCGTCGTGCAGATCGAGTTGTGCACGATCGCGTTGTTCGCGACGAAGCTGTGCGTGGGGCAGTCGACCTCGATGTCGTAGACGGGGATCGCGAGGCCGGTGTCGCGCACGCCGAGCGGCTTCACGAGCTGGTAGCGCCCGGCGGGCCGTTTCTCGTGCGCGCCGTCGAGGCGAGAGACGAACGGCGCGCGACAGCGGCCGGCGCTCGTCCCGACGAGACCTCCCGCGTTCGGCTCTTCCCGACGCGAGTCGGGGAAGCGTCCGTGTAGGAGGAACGTGAGGACGTTGAAGAGCTCGACGAGGGGCAGCGACGTGCTCCTGAAGCACGTGCCCCCGTCGGCGGCGACGAAGCCGCCGCCCGCGACGAGACCGTCGTGCAGACCCTTCAGATACGACGGGTTGCCGCACAGGTACTCGTGCGGCAGGTGCCTCTCGTCGCGCGTGCCGCATGCCGCGAGCAGCCATGCCCACGGGCGGGAGCAGAGGTGGATCGTGATCGTCGTGCCGCTCTCGACGAGCGCCGGCGCGACCCCGGTCACCTCGCGCACGGCGCCGACGAGGGCATCCGCCGCCTCGCGCTCCGCAGGGCCGAAGCACCACGAGACGCTCCCGGCCGGCGAGCGGCCGTTCTCGTCGAGGAAGGCACGGCCGCCCCCGAGGAACGTGCCGAGCACGAACCCGAGCGCGTACGAGTCGCCGACGCGCGTGACGGAGCGCTCCGGCGTCTCCCGTCGCACGGCGTCCTCCGGCAGATCGATCTCGAGGTGGTCGGGCAGCTCGAAGGCGATGTGGCGTGGAAGGAGGAGCAGGTCGCGCTCGATCCCGCCGATCTCCTGCCAGCGCACCGTGGACTCGCCGTGGCGTGTCGGCCGCTCGAGCATGCGCACATGTCCCGCCGCTGCCGGGGAGCGTGAGGCGACGGTGGTGAGATCGGCGACACGGTAGGCGTGGTCGGGCGTGACGAGCGTCTCGAGGGGAGAGGCGCCGTGCCTGACACCGACGACCTCCCGCACGCCGGTGCACCAGGCATGGACGACGGTGACCGGGTCGCCGTTCATGTTGACGACGCGGTCGCCGGGCCTGATGTGCTCGATGCTGCGATAGGTCGCGTCGGCCATCAGCACCCTCGTCCCGGCGGCCAGGCACCCGGGTCCGATGCCGACCTTGATGCCGTCGACGCCGGCGTCGATCAGCGCCTCCGCCGCCTCGGCGGTGGCGATGTTGCCGGCGATCACCTCGACGTCGGACATCTGCTTGATGCGGCGCACGACGTCGATCACGCCTCGCGAGTGCCCGTGCGCGGTGTCGACGACGAGCACGTCCGCCTCGGCCGCGACGAGCGCGGCGGCGCGCTCGAGCGCGTCCGTGCCGACGCCGACCGCGGCGCCGACGCGCAGACGCCCGCGCTCGTCCTTGGTCGCAAGCGGGTAGCGCTCGCGCTTCTGGATGTCCTTGACCGTGATCAGGCCCTTCAGCGTTCCCCGGGCATCGACGATCGGAAGCTTCTCGATCTTGTGGCGGCCGAGGATCTGCGCCGCCTCCTCGAGCGTCGTGCCGACGGGTGCGGTGACGAGGTGCTCGCTCGTCATCAGCTCGCGCGTTCGCTGCCCCGGCCGGGCGCCGAAGCGGAGGTCGCGGTTGGTGAGGATGCCGACGAGGATGCCGTCGGGATCGGTGATAGGGACGCCCGACACGCGGTAGCGCGCCATCAGCTCGAGCGCGTCCGCGACGAGGTCGTCGGGGCCGAGCGTGACCGGCTCGACGATCATGCCGGCCTCGGAGCGCTTCACCTTGTCGACCTCCGCGGCCTGGTCGGCGATCGAGAGGTTGCGGTGCACGATCCCGATGCCGCCCTCGCGCGCGAGCGCGATCGCGAGGCGCGCCTCGGTGACGGTGTCCATCGCCGCGGAGACGATCGGGATCTCGAGCGTGATCGTGCGCGTCAGCCGCGTGAGCGTGGCAACGTCGTTCGGGAGGACGGCCGACTCTGCAGGGACGAGCAGCACGTCGTCGAAGGTCAGGCCTTCCTTCCCGAACTTCCCTTCGCGATCCAGCTCGAACTCCAAGAGTCGCCCGACTCTACCAACCGCGGGCGACGGGAACCGCCGGCCCTGCCGCTACGGCGCGACGGCGGCGAGCTCGTGCACCTCGACGAGCGCGGCGAGGCGTGCGGCCTCCCTGGGGTCGAAGCGGCCCGCCCCCACCTCGAGCACCGACGCCGAGCCGGCGCCGACCGCAAGTCGCAGCGCCTCGTCCGCCGGCCGCTCCTCGCGCTGCGCCGCGAGCCAGCGGGCGAGCAGCGCATCGCCCGCTCCGAGCACCGAGACGGGCTCGAGCTGCGGCGCGATCGCGTGGTAGCGCCGCACCTGCCGGTCCTCGCGCACGAGCGCGAAGCAGCCGGCCTCCATCGTGATGTGGACGTTGCGCGCACCCATCTCGGCGATCGCGTCGAGCGCCATCACGAAATCCTCGTCGTCCTCGAGCTCCTGGCCGACGAGCTGCTCGGCCTCGTGCTGGTTCGGCGACACGAGCCAGGGCTCCGCCTCGATCCCGCGCCGCAGCGGCTCGCCCTCGGCGTCGAGGACGACGCGCACGCCGAGACGCGACAGCTCACGCACCGCGTCGGCGTAGAAGTCCTCGTCGACGCCGCGCGGCAGCGAACCGGCAAACACGACCATCGAGGCGCCGCGCGCGAGATAGCGCAGCTTCTCGAGCAGCATCTCGAGCTCCCCCGGCGACACCTTCGGCCCCCACTCGTTGATCTCCGTGTACGTGCCCGACGTCGGGTCGACGACGGCCGTCGACGTGCGCGACTCCTCGCGGATGCGGACGAAGTCGTTGAGGATCGCCTCCGCGGTCAACTCCTCGACGATGCGCGTGCCGTTGCGGCCGCCGGCGAGCCCCGTGGCGACGACGGGAACGTCGAGCCGCTTCAACGCGCGCGCCACGTTGATGCCCTTGCCGCCGGCCAGGACGAGCACGGAGCTCGCCCGGTGCCGGTGCCCGAGCTTGAAGATCGGAACGGTGAGCGAGCGGTCGAGCGCGGCGTTGAGAGTGACGGTGACGATCACGGAACGACCCCTTCCCTACGAGACGAGCCTGAGGAGATGGTGGACGGTGCGTCGGGCATACCAGCGAACCTTGCCCGAAAGGGTGGGTGCCGCGGCGGCGCGCTCCGCGACGAGGGGCGCACGGGCGACGAGGCGACGCCCGTCGTACACCCGCACCTCGCCGACGGGAGCGCCGGCGGCGACGGGGAGCGCGAGCGCGGTCGGCGCGACGACGCGCTCGACGAGCGGCTGTCCGACGCGGATGGTGCGCACGATCGTACGCGCGGCGACGACGCGCACCGGCGGCAGGCCGTAGCCGGTCGCCGCGAGCGCGTAGGTGCGCGCGCGGTCGACCGCGCGCACGCCCCTGTACTGCGCGAGCCCCCAGCGCAGCAGCGCCTCGAGGTCGGCGTCGCGCTCGTCCTCGCCGGGCGACCCGAGCACGGCCGCGGTGATGCGCACGTCGCCCTGCTGCACCGCCGCCACCTGAGACCAGCCGGCGCCGCTCGTGTGGCCGGTCTTCGCAGCGACGAGCGGGAGCCGCCCGAGCAGGCCGTCGGTCGACTCGACGGTGCGTCCGCCGGCGATGGTGGCCCGCGTCCGCGTCGACCATGTGCGGATGAACGGGTTGCGCAGCGCGGCGTCGAGCAGCGCCACCGTGTCGCGGGCGCTCGAGTAGTGACCCTTCTGGTCGAGACCGTGCGGGTTGGCGAAGTGCGTGTTGCGCAGCCCGAGCTGCCGTGCCTTCCGGTTCATCAACATCACGAAACGCGGGATCGAGCCGCCGCCGGCATAGGCGGCGAGCGCGGTGGCGGCGTCGTTGGCACTCGGCACGAGCGCGGCGATGGCGAGGTCGCGGACGCTGATGCGCTCGCCCGGGCGCAGGGAGATCGTCGACTCGCCGATGCGCGCCGCCCGCGGGGAGACGGTCACGACCTCGTCGAGCCGCACGCGCTCGAGCGCCACGAGCACCGTCATCAGCTTCGTGATGCTCGCGAGCGGACGGCGCGCGTCGGGAGCGCGCGCGGCCAGCGTGGCTCCGTCGCTGCCGCGGACGAAGTACGCCTGCGCCTGCACCGCGGGGGGCGCGGCGGCGGCGGGCGCGCCGAGCGCGGCCGCGGCGACGAGGGCGACGAGGAATGCCCTGCGCATTGCGTCCGGCAATCTACTTGACCCGGATCCGCCGGCCGGCCCGCAGGCCGATCGGGTCGATGCCGGGGTTGAGGCGCAGCAGCTCGGCCACGGAGGTGCCGTGGCGCGCCGCGATCCGCTCGAGCGTGTCACCGGCGCGCACGCTCACGGTCTGCCCGCCCGCGGGCGCGACGACGGCGCCGCTCGATCCGGCCGGCCGCTCGCCGGCCCGCAGCCCGGAGCGCACGAGCAGGACCGCCACCGTGACGGCGAGCAGGAAGGCCGCCGGCGCCGCCACCCGTGCCACCGTCGCCCGGCTCGTCACGGCTACCAGCCCGCCGCCGCCCAGATCTCGGCGGCGAGGCGGGCCGCCTCGGCCCCGGCGGCGGCGCGCCAGTCGTCGTCGCTCTCGCGGTAGGCGTAGATGACCGAGCGCGACGCATTCACGAGGGCGCTCGCCGGGCCGCTCGTGAAGGCGCGGGCGACGTCGGCCGGCGTCGCCCCCTGCGCCCCGACGCCGGGAAGCAGGATGATCGCCTGCGGCATCGCGCGGCGCGCCTCGCCGATCGCCCGGGGCACCGTCGCACCGACGACCGCGCCGACGCTCGACATGCCCCGCTCGCCGAGCATGTCCTCTCCCCACTCGCGCACGAGCCCTGCGACGTGGCGCCACACCGGCGTGCCGTCGGAGAGGATCGCGTCCTGGATGTCGCGCCCGCCCCTGTTCGACGTGCGCACGAGCACGAACACGCCGGCGCCGTGGCGGCGGCAGGCGGCGAGAAACGGGTCCATCGAGTCGCTGCCGAGATACGGATTGACGGTGAGGGCGTCGGCGAGCCGCGGCTCGCTGCCGCGCGGCTCGAGGAACGCCGCCGCGTAGGCGCGCGCCGTCGACCCGATGTCGCCGCGCTTGCCGTCGGCGATGACGAGCAGGCCCGCTCCCGAGGCGTAGGCGCACACCGCCTCGAGCGCCGCCCATCCGTCCGCGCCGAGCGCCTCGAAGAACGCCGCCTGCGGCTTCACGGCGACCGCGTACGGGGCGACCGCGTCGACGATGCCCTTGCAGAACCGCTCCAGCGCAGCCGCGGCCGACGGCCGGCCCAGCACCGCCTCTCCGCGCAGCTCCATCGGCAGCAGATCGATGCGCGGGTCGAGGCCGACCACGAGCTGCGTGCGCTTGCGCTCGACGGCGTCGGCGACGCGATCGGAGAACGCGACGACGGGGGCGGCCGCATCGTCGGGGGGGACGGTCACGCAGCGAAGGCTACCCCCTGCACGGCCGACCGTATCGACGCCGCGTCGAGGGGCACCACACGCAGCTCCGGCGGCCGCCTGCGCAGCGTCGCAGCGACGAGGAGGAGCTCGTCGGCGTCCTCCGGCGCGAGCGACGGGACGGCCGCGTCCGCCGCGGCCAGGCCGGCGGCGATCTCGAGCGCGGCGCCCCCGCCCGGCGGCAGCGCCCGGCTGTCGACGACACGGCCGGCCGCGACGAAGAACGCGCGCACGAGGCCCGGCTCGCGCGCGGGCGCGAGGATGCAGATGCGCAGCCCGCGCAGCCGCTCGAGCTCCGCGACCGCGCAAGCGACCTGCTCGAGCGCATCGATGCGATCGCGCAGGCGGGCGGCGTCCTCGTAGCGCTGCTCCCGTGCGAGGCGGAGAAGGCGGGCCCGCAGCGGCGGCAGGGCGGCGCCGAGGTCGTCGCCCGCGAAGCCCGCGAGCGCCCGCGCCGCGCGCCGCGCGAGGCTCCGGCTCGCGATCGGCCCGTACGCCGTCCGCTCGCCGCCGCAGACCCAGCCGCCGCCGCGCCGGCGCAGGTACACGTGCCGGTCGGGACGCGTGCTGCGCGCGTTCGCCGGCGGGCGCAGCGCGCGCAGGAGCCGCAGCTCCTCCAGCGCCGCCTCGAGCTCGCTGCCGTGCTCGTGCCAGTCGATGCGCTCGACCGCGCCGAGGGCGGCTTCCACGGCCGGGCGCTGCCGGTCGCCCGAGAAGTACGAGCGCAGGCGCGCCCGCAGGTTCCGTGCGCGCCCGACGTACAGCGCCTGGCCGTGCTTGTCGCGAAACACGTACACACCGGGGGTGGTCGGCGCCGCCGCGACGAGCGCCCGCCTGGAGTGCAGGCGCCGGGCGCGAGGCGCGGACAGCTCGACGAGGTCGGCGACGGTGCGGGCGCCGCGCTCCTGCGCGAGCCCGACGAGCGCGAGCAGGATCTCGGCGGTCGCGCAGGCGTCGGCGAGCGCCCGGTGACACGGCTCGACGCTCGTCCCGAAGAAGCGGGCGAGCGCGCCGAGGCCGAACCGCCGCGTGCGCGCGCCGAGCAGGCGTCGCGCGAGCCAGACGGTGTCGACGACGGGGGCGGCGACGCGGCGGCCGGTCAGGCGCTCCACGGCGCGGTCGAGGAAGGCCATGTCGAAGCGCGCGTTGTGCGCGACGAGCACCGCGTCGCCGGCGAACGCGAGGAAGCGGCGCAGCGCGAGGTCGGGGCCCGGCGCGCCGCGAAGCTCGGCCGCCCCGATCCCCGTGAGCGCGCTGATCGCGGGCGGCAGCGACGCGCCCGGGTCGACGAGCGTCTCGAACGTGGCGCCCGCCTCGAGGGCGACGACGCGCTGGGCGCCGATCTCGACGATGCGGCACGTGGCCGCCGACAGCCCCGTCGTCTCGAGGTCGAAGACGACGAACGACGCCCGCTCGAGCGGGACATCGGAGCTCGCCGGCAGCGCTGCGCCGACGGCCGCCCCGTGCCAGGCGAGGCGCGCGTCTCCGACGACGATCTCGTCCAGCAGCGAGCGGGCGATCGCCGCCGGCGCCGACGCGAGCGCGAACAGCGCGCGCGCCGCCTCGACAGCGGGAACCGGGCCGCCCCGCGCCGCGATCAGGTCGACGAGCGTGTCGGCGGCGTCGAAGCGGAGCTGCATCGCCCGATCCTACGCGAACGTCCGTTCGTGTCAACGAGCGAAGGAAAGGGCCCTCGCGGGCCCTTTCAATTCCTCGGAGGAGGTGCGGCGGCCCTAGTTGACGGCCTTCTTGAGCTGGCTGCCGGCCGAGAACTTCGGCACGTTGGCGGCCGGGATATGCACCTTCTGGCTCGGGTTGCGGGGGTTGACGCCCTCGCGCTCCTTGCGGCGGGTGGTGTGGAACTTGCCGAACCCGGTGAAGGTCACCGTTTCGCCGGCCTTGAGCGCGCCCTCGACGACGTCGAGGAATGCGTCCACGGCCGTGCCGGCATCGCGCTTCGTCATGCCGGTCTTATGGGCGACTGCATCCACGAACTCCTGCTTGGTCACTGCCTCTCCTCCTGCGTAGACGGTCGTTGTCGGGACCGCCGGGGACACTAACACTCCGGCGGATTCGGCTCAACCATGCGGTTTTGCGGCACCTTTACGTGCGGCGAGGAGATCGCTCGCACGGTAGAGGGCCCGCAGCCGCACGCCGAGCCGCGCGAGGGCGTCGCTCCCGCCCTCTTCGCGGTCCACGACGCACAGCGCGTTGCGGACGATGAGACCGGCATCGCGTAGGGCCGACACCGACGCGGCGAGTGCGCCACCGGACGTGACGACGTCCTCCACGAGGCACACGAGGTCGCCCCGCTCGAACGGGCCCTCGATCCGGTTCGCCGTGCCGTATTCCTTGGTCTCACCGCGCACGATGATGAAGGGCAGGCCGGACGCCATGGATGCCGAAGCGGCCAGCGCAACCGCGCCGAGCGCCGGCCCGGCGAGCCGGACGGCACCGGGCTCGACCTCGCGCGCAGCCTCCGCGAGACGGTCGCCGAGCTGCCGCAGCAGGTCGGGTGACGTCTCGAAGCGGTACTTGTCGAGGTACCAGCTCGAGCGCCTGCCCGAGCGGAGCACGAAGTCGCCCTCGAGGAGCGCGTGCTCGACGAGGAGCCCGCCGAGCGCGTCGACCGTCACCGGGCGAGCGCCGCGCGGGCGATCTCGAGCATCCGCTCCCGCTGCGGCGCGCCCTCCTCGAGCGTGACGGCCGAGCCGTCGGCGTAGCCGACGGCGACGCGCTCGCCGCCGCCGCGCCCGCGGCGGCCGAAGAGCCACCATGCGCCGGCGGCGATCGCAGCGAGGCCGAGGAGCCTACGCACCGGCCGCATCCGATCCGGGCGGGGGCGACGCACCCTCGTCGAGCCGCCGCAGCGCCGTTCGCAGGTCGTAGAGCGCCAGTCCCGCGGTCGGCTCGGCGACCGTCGTGGCAACGGCGCTGCGGCCGCCCTCGCGGACGACGAACACGCTTCCCTGCGCGAGCGCGACCTCGACCCGTGTCACCTCGGGGCCGCCGGCGCGCACGTCCTCCGCGGCGGCCAGCAGCTCGGCGGCCAGCCGCGCGAGCTCCTCTCCACGCTCGGGCGTGCCCGTGCTCGCGAGCACGAAGCCGGTGCCGCCGAGGATCGCCGCCTCCTCGATCTGCGAGGAGAGCTCGGCCAGCTCCGCGAGTGCCTCGTTCGGCTCCATCCCGGGCCGAAGCTAGCAGACCGCCGTTCTCGCTCGCGGCCGCGGCCTCGACGCCGTGCCGCGGGCCGGCGAGGCGGCAGGGCTAGCGGCCCGTCGCGGCGGCGAGGGCCGTGGCGGCCCGCGCCCGGTGGGAGTTGGCCGCCTTCCACTCGTCGCCGAGCTCGGCGACGGTGCGGGTGTGTCCCGCCGGGACGAAGATCGGGTCGTAGCCGAAGCCGCCGTCGCCGCGGGGAGGCCCGGAGATCTCTCCCTCGAGCGTCCCGGTTACGACCGTCTCGGCGCCGTCGGGCGCGAGCGCCACGATCGTGCACACGTAACGCGCGCGACGGTCCGCGACGCCCTCGAGCTCGGCCAGCAGGCGCGAGACGCCGTCGTCTGCCCAGCGGGCGGACGTGATCCCGGGCATGCCTCCGAGCGCGGCCGCCTCGATGCCGGAGTCCTCCCCGATCACCCACTCGTCGGGGGCCGCGTGCGCGCGAGCGAAGAGCGCCTTGGCGCGCGCGTTCTCGACGTACGTCGCCCCGGTCTCGGGGGGGACGTCGCCCGCCTCGAGCAGCTCGATCCGCCAGCCGGGCAGCGCGCGGCGCAGCTCGACGAGCTTGTGAGCGTTGCCGGAGGCGAGCCGCACCTTCACGGGAGCGGCAGGGCGCACGCGGCGCGCTGGGCGTCGGCGAGCTCGCCGACACCGGCGGCCGCGAGGTCGAGCAGCGCGTCGAGCTCGTCGCGCGAGAACGGGTCGCGTTCGGCGGTCGCCTGCACCTCGACGAGCCTGCCGTCGGCGGTCATCACGACGTTCATGTCGGTGTCGGCCTGCGAGTCCTCGACGTAGTCGAGATCGAGCAGCGCCTCGCCGCCGACGATGCCGACCGAGACCGCCGCGACCGAGCCGGGCAGCGCCTTCGAGAGGCCGAAGCGGTCGAGCGCGCGGTAGGCGGCCACGTAGGCGCCCGTGATCGCGGCGCAGCGCGTGCCGCCGTCCGCCTGCAGCACGTCGCAATCCAGCCACAGCGTGCGCTCGCCGAGCGCCTCGAAGTCGCAGACCGCTCGCAGCGCGCGACCGATCAGCCGCTGGATCTCGACCGTGCGCCCGTCGGGGCGGCCGCGCGAGACGCCGCGCTGCGTGCGCTCGCCGGTCGAGGCGGGCAGCAGCGAGTACTCGGCCGTCATCCACCCGCGCCCCTTGCCGCGCAGCCAGCGCGGGATGTCCTGCTCGACCGTCGCGGTGCAGAGCACGCGCGTCTTGCCCTGCGACCAGAGCACGCACCCGTGCGGCTGCTCGAGGAAGTCGGGCAGCACGTCGAGGGCTCGCAGCTCGTCCGCTCGGCGTCCGTCGTGTCGGGCCACTGGCTCTCCTCCGGTCGGGGTCGGGGTCGCGGTCATGCGGCCGCGCGCTCGAGGTCGGCGACCGCGACCTGCTCCACGGTGCCGATCGGCAGCTGCAGGAAGCGGCTCCCCATCGAGCGGAACGCGTCGGGGTCGCCGGTCGTGAGGAAGCGGTACGAGCCCTCGCGCCCCGGATCGTTCTCGATCCCCTTGCGCGCGAGCGTCTCGGCCACCTCGCGCGCCGTCTCGTCGGCCGAGAACACGAGCGTGACGTCGCGCCCGAACACCCGTTGCAGGATCGGGCGGATCAGGGGGTAGTGGGTGCAGCCGAGGACGACCGTGTCGACCCCCGCCGCCTTCAGCGGCGCAGCCACCTCGCGGACGGCCGCGACGGTGGCCTCGCCGAACGGGTCGTCGCCCTCGATCAGCGGCACGAGCCCGGGGCAGGCGACGGGAACCACCTCGACGCCCGCGTCCGCGGCGCCGATCATCGCCTCGTAGCGGCCGCTCGCGACGGTGGCCTCCGTCGCCATCAGGCCGACACGGCGGTTGCGCGTCGCCCGCGCCGCCGCGCGCGCCTCCGGCTGGATCACGCCGAGCACGGGCACGGAGAGCGTGCGCTGCAGGTCGGGCAGCGCGGCGGCGGTGGCCGAGTTGCACGCTGCCACGACGAGCTTGACGCCCTGGCGCTCGAGGTAGCCCGCGATCTCGAGCGCGAAGCGCCGGATCTCCGCCAGCGGGCGCGGGCCGTACGGCAGCCGCGCGCCGTCGCCGAGGTACGTGAAGTCCTCGTGCGGAAGCGTCACCAGGCACTCGTGGAGGACGGTGAGACCGCCCGCGCCGGAGTCGAACACGCCGATCGGGCGGGCATCCATGGCGGGCAGTGTAGAAGCAGCGCCGCACGGCCGGCCGACGGAGCCCGCTCCGCCCCGGTGCGGCCACTCTTCCGCCGCGGCACGCGGCGCTTGCCTCCGGCGCGCGCGACCACGGCCGCCGCGGCGGGCTGCTCGCGGTCGACGGGGCGAAGGAGGTCGCGGACACGGCATCCGCGTTCACCTGGCTCGCCGCCCGTCCCGACGTCGCCGACGGCAAGAGGAGCCGGCGTCGCGGTCGCCGCAGGCGCGGGCGAGCCCGTCGAGCAGCCGGAGGAGAACGGGGTCGCCGCCCTGGCTCTCGAGCATCTGAGCCGTGTCGGCCACGGGATGCATCTCACGCCGCCGCGACGGCGGCCTGCTCGGCCTCGGATTCCTGAGACTCCGGCCAGAGGTGCCGGAGGCGGGCGCGGAGGCGGACGAGCGCCTGTGCCTGGAGCTGGGAGACCCGCGAGTCGGTCACGCCGAGCATCGACGAGATCGCGCGCAGCGGCAGCTCCTCGTAGTAGAAGAGCACGAGCACGAGCCGCTCCCGCTCCGGCAGAGCGTCGATCGCCTTGACGAGCAGCTCCCGCTGCTCCTCGAGCTCGAGCTCGCTAACCGGCTCGTCGGCGTTGGCGTCTGCGATGCGGCTGTAGAGGTCGAGGCCGTCGTCCGCCTCGCCGGCGCCCGACAGGGTGCGGTCGAGCGCGACGAGCGAGCTGCGACCGATCTCGACGAGCGCGTCGTCGAGCTCCTCGCGCGAGACGCCGAGCTCGTCCGCGACCTCGTCCCAGGATGGGGACCCCCCTGTCCGCTGCTCGAGCTTCCGCAGGGTCTGCTCGATCCGGCGCTGGCTCGTCCGCAGCGAGCGCGGCGCCCAGTCGAGCGAGCGCATGCGGTCGAGCATGGCGCCCCTGATCCGCGTCAGCGCGAAGCTCTCGAACTTGACGCCCTCGGAGGGGCGGAAGCGGTCGACGGCCTCGATCAGGCCGATGAGGCCGTCGCTGATCAGATCGGACCTCTCTACGTGGTCGGGCAGCGTCGAGCCGACGCGGCCGGCGACGTACTTCACAAGCGGCGCGTAGGTGAGGATCAGGCGGTCGCGGGTGCGTGGGCAGCGGGTGCGCGTGAAGCTTCTCCACAACTCCTCGAGCTCCTTGTTGACACGTGTCGGATCGGGAAGCGTGGTGGGCGCGGTGCTCATGCTTTCGCTGTCACTCCTGGAGTCGGACGGTCGACTTTCATCCCTCCCATCGGTATGAGCTCGGATTCGTCGCATCCCCTATTCGGCGTCTCGTCCGTCGTCGCCGGTTTTGAGCGAGCAGACCGTTGGCGGCGGTCGACGATCGCTGCGACATCGCTCTCAGATCCGGCCGGGCGCTGCCGACAGACCCGCAACCGAACCGAAGGAGACACTCGGATGGAGCGCGGCCTCTACATCGCAGCCAGCGGGATGCTGGTCAACCAGCTCAGGCTCGACGTGGTCGCGAACAACCTCGCCAACGCGGGCACGGCCGGCTACAAGGGCGACCGCACGGCGTCGCGTAGCTTCGGGGACATGCTGCTCCAGAACCTCGAGGACGGCGCCCCGGTCGGCCCGCTCAGCCTCGGCGCGCAGACCAACGGCGTCGAGACGTCCTTCGACCAGGGCGCGCTCCGCGTGACGGAGCGCGAGCTCGACCTCGCGATCTCCGGCAACGCCTTCTTCGCCGTGGAGACCCCGGACGGCGTGCGCTACACCCGCGACGGCTCGTTCCGGCGCGACGCCGACGGCTACCTCGTCACCGCCGCCGGCCGCCGCGTGCTCGGCGAGTCGGGACCGCTCCGGCTCGCGGAAGGCAAGGTGACGGTGGGCGCGGACGGGACGATCTCCGTCGGCGGCGCCGAGGCCGGCCGCCTGCGCCTGGCGGCGCTCGAGGGCGCGCGCAAGGAGGGCGGCGGGCTACTCGCCGGCGAGCCCCGCGCCGCCACGGGCGCCTCCGTCCAGCAGGGCTACCTCGAGGCCGCGAACGTCGACGCCGTGACGCAGATGGTCGCGATGATCGAGATAATGCGCAGCTTCGAGAGCGGCCAGAAGGCGGTCCAGGCGATCGACGAGACGCTCCAGAAGGCCGTCAACGAGGTCGGCCGCACCGGCTGACTTCCGCCCTAAAGCCCCGGCGGACGGCGCCGACACCTCGCGTCGAGCCCGACCCAGGCAGGAGGACACATGAGCGACGCCCTTAGGGCCGCAGCCAGCGGCATGGCGGCCCAGCAGCTTCGGATCGACACGATCGCCAACAATCTCTCGAACGCGAACACGCCGGGCTTCAAGGCGAGCCGCGCGAGCTTCGGCGACCTCCTCTACCGCGACGCCTCCACCGGCAGCAGTACGGCGGCCGGCGTCCGCGTCGGCAGCGGCGCCGCCGCCGTCTCCGTCGACCGCGACGACGCGACGGGCGTGCTGCAAGAGACGGGACGTCCGACCGATCTCGCGATCGAGGGCCGCGGTTTCTTCCGGGTGCGCGGCGCCGACGGAAGCGTGTCCTACACGCGCGCGGGGAACTTCCAGCTCGACGCGAACGGCCGTCTCGTGACGCCGGGCGGCGATCTGCTCGATCCGCCGGTCGCGCTGCCCGCGGGCGCATCCGGCCTCACCGTCGGCACGGACGGCCGGGTCGGCGCCACGGGCGCCGACGGTCGCAGGGTCGAGCTCGGCCGGATCACCCTCGCCACCTTCGCGAACCCGGCCGGCCTTGCCCCCAGCGGCGACGGCCTCTTCACGGCGACGGACGCGTCCGGCCCGGCGCGGGCGCTGGAGCCCGGCCGGGGCAACGCCGTCCTCCAGGGCCGGCTCGAGTCCTCGAACGTCTCCCTGATGACCGAGATGACCTCCCTGATCGAGGCGCAGCGCGCCTTCGGGATGCTGAGCAAGGTCGTCTCGGCCTCCGACGAGATGTACGGCATCGCCAACGGCCTCAAGCGCTGATGCCCGGACCGGTCGACGGTGTCGCCCTTCCCCCCGGCGTCCTCCCGCCGGCCACGCCGGAGCAGCGCCGCCTGCTCGGGCAGACGCTCGAGTTCGAGTCGCTCCTGCTCTCGTTCCTCACGCGGGAGCTGACCGCCTCTGCCCCGCTCGCCGGCGAGGCGGCCGACGCCGGCGGCATCTACGGGCAGCTCCTCGCCGAGCAGCTCGCCGGCGCGATCGCCGCCGGCGGCGGCGTCGGCATCGCCGGCGCGGTCTACGGCCAGCTCGCCGGGCGCGGGGAGGCGTCGTGAACCTCTGCGTCGTCTGCGGCAGCGGCCGCGCGGCCGACGCGAGCGGGACATGCCTGCCCTGCGCCGAGCGCCGCGAGGCCAGCTTCAGGTCCGTGCGCACCTACCTCTACGAGAACGCGCGCGCGACCGTCGACGAGATCGCGCGCGCCACCGGCGTGAGCGAGGGCGATGTCTTCGCGCTCCTCAACGAAGGCCGGCTCACCGGTCACGGCCGCGGCGTCCCGCAGCCGGCCTGCCACTGCGGCCAGCCGGGGCTCGACTCGCTCGACGGGCGCTGCCCGGACTGTCACAACCGGCTCGCGCGGCGGATCGCCCGCCTGCCCGCGGACGTGCGGGAGGAGTTCGAGCGGTGGGGCAAGACGTGAGCGCCGCCGCCCTCGCGGGCCACCTCGCGAGCCAGGTGGAGCTGCAGCGCAAGCTGCTCTCGCTCGCACACGCCGAGGAGGAAGCGCTCCGCCGCGGCGACCTGCGCGCGCTTCGCACGATCACCGCCGAGCAGGAGGGGGCCGTCCTCGACGGCGCCCGCCTCGAGCGCGCCCGCGCGGACGAGGCGCTCCGGCTCTGCGAGCAGCTCGGGCTCGGGCCCGACGCGAGCGCCGCCGAGCTCGCCGCCGCGCTGCCGGGCGACGAGGGCGACGGGCTCGAGCAGGCGGCGGCGGAGTTGCGCGCACTCGTCGCGGAGCTGCTCGACCTGAACCGGCGCAACCGGTCGCTGATCGAGCAGGAGCTCGGCACGATCGACCACCTCGTGCGCGGCGTGATCCTCGGCCAGGCCTCGCGCACCGACGACGCGCGCGCGCTGCCGCCGGCCCCGCCGCGGCTCGTGGACAGGGAGGCCTGATGCGCTCGACGTTCTTCGGCCTCGAGATGTCCCTGCGCGCGCTGCTCGCGCAGCAGCAGGCGCTCGAGACGACGGCGCACAACGTCGCCAACGCGAACACCTCGGGCTACACGCGACAGGTGGCGGTGCTCCAGACGACGCTCCCGCACAGCGACGCGGCGCTGAACCGCCCCGTCGCGCCCGGCCAGTACGGGACCGGGGTGAGCGTGACGGAGTTCCGGCGCCTGCGCGACACGTTCCTCGACTCCCAGGTGCGGGCGCAGCTCGCCCGCCAGGCCGGCCAGCAGGCACGGAGCAACACGCTCGAGCAGGTCGAGCTCGTGCTCAACGAGCCGCAGGACACCGGCCTCCATGCGGTGCTCAACCGCTTCTGGGGCTCGTGGCAGGAGGTGGCCGTCAACCCGGAAAGCTACGCGGGCCGCCAGTCGCTGCTCCAGAACGCCTCTTCGCTCGCCACCGCGCTCAACGAGACCGACCGCATGCTCGCCGACCTCGAGACGCAGACCGACACGCAGCTCACGCTCGCGGTCGGCGAGGCGAACTCCCTGGCCGGCAGGATCGCGAAGCTCAACGTGGCGATCGGCGACAACGCGGTCGCCGACCTGACCTCGAACGACCTCATGGACGAGCGCGACCGGCTGCTCGACGAGCTGGCCGCGCTGGGCGACGTCACCGTGGCGACCGACTCCTCCGGCCGCGTCACCGTCATGCTCGCGGGAAAGGCGGTCGTCGACCCCTCCGCGGCCGGCGGCACCAACGCGCTCGTCGCCGCCGACGTCACGGGCACGGCTCCCTCGAGCGGGAAGCTCCGCGCGCTGTACGACCTGCGCAACGACGTCCTGCCGGGCTACCGCGGCCGGCTCGACACGCTCGCGTCCGGCATCGCGAACGCCGTGAACGCGCAGCACGCCGCCGGCGTCGACCAGAACGGCGCCGCCGGCGGCGCGTTCTTCAGCGGCTCCACCGCGGCGACGCTCGCCGTCGCCGTGAGCGACCCGCGGCTCGTCGCCGCCAGCTCGTCCGGTGCGCCCGGCGACGGCTCGAACGCGCTGGCGGTCGCCCGCATCCAGGACCAGGCGGTCGTCGCGGGCGCGCGGCCGGGCGACTACTACCGCGCGCTCGTCGCCGACATCGGTGTCGCCGCGCGCGACGCGCGGCAGGCGGGGGCGAACGCCACGGCGCTCGCCGACGCGCTGCGCAACCGGCGCGAGTCGGTGAGCGGCGTCTCCCTCGACGAGGAGATGGCGAACATGGTGCGGTTCCAGCAGGCCTACGCGGCAGCCGGGCGCCTGCTCTCGACGATGGATCAGATGCTCGACGACCTGATCAACCGGATGGGGCGCTAGCGCCGTGCGGATCACGAACGGGATGCTGAGCCGGTTGCTACTCGCCGACGTCGACCGGACGCGGCAGGACCTGGCGTCGATCTCGGAGCAGATGGCATCGGGGCGCCGGATCCAGCGTGCCTCCGACGACCCGCTCGGCACCGGCCGCGTGCTCGAGCTCGAGGAGATGCTCGCGCGGACAGGCCAGCACCGGCGCAACGCCGGCGACGCCCGCACGTGGCTCGACGCGACCGACACCGCGCTCGGGCAGATGACCGACCTCACCCAACGCGCGCGCGAGCTCGCGCTCCGCGGCGCCAACAGCACCTTCGGCCAGGTCGAGCGCGAGAGCATCGCGCTCGAGGTCGACCAGCTCGTCGACGCCGTCAAGGCGGAGGGGAACGCGAGCTACGCCGGGCGCTACCTGTTCGGCGGCACGAAGACCGACCAGCCGCCCTACCTCCTCGGCGGCACGGACGACGCCTACTACGGCGATGCCGGCACGATCGACCGCGAGGTCTCCGCCGGCGTCTCCGTGCGGCTGAACGTCACCGGGACGGATGCCGTCGGGTCGGGCCCGGGAGGCCTGCTGGCCGCGCTGCGGAAGCTCGCGTCCGACCTCCGCGCCGGCGACGTCGGCGCGGTCGGCGGCGCCGACCTGGCGGCGATCTCCGGTCACCTCGACACCCTGATCGGGCAGCGGGCGCTCGTGGGCGCCAGGACGAACCGGGTCGATCTGGCGGCGAGCCGGGTCGATGAGCTCGAGCTCTCGCTGAAGAAGCTCCAGTCCGAGACCGCGGACGCGGACCTCGCGGCGCTGGCGATGGGCTACAGTATGCGCTCCTCCGCGCTGCAGGCGGCCCTCCAGGCCGGGGCGAAGATGATCCAGCCGACCCTGATGGACTTCCTCGACTAAGACATGCGCATCGAGAGCACGCGCTTCGGCGCCTTCGACGTCGCGGACGACGCGCTCCTCCGCTTCCCGCGCGGCCTGGCAGGCTTCCCCGGTTCGGCGCGGTACGCGCTCCTCGCGCGCTCGCCCGAGGACCCCTTCTACTGGCTGCACTCGGCCGACGAGCCCGGCGTCGCCTTCCCGGTGACGGATCCCTGGGCGTTCCACCCGAAGTACCAGCTCGAGATCGGCGACGACGACCTCGCGCTGCTCGAGACGTCCGACCCGGCGGAGCTCGGGTTCTTCGCGGTCGTCGTGATCGCGCCCGACCCGGCGGCGTCGACGATCAACCTGCTCGCGCCGGTGGTCGTCAACCTGGAGCGCCGGCTCGGCGCCCAGGTGCTGAACAAGGTCGAGGCCTCGCCGAGCGCGCCGCTCTTCGCGGGCGAGGTGGACGAGCCCAGGTCGCCCGCGAAGGCGGGAGCGATCACGCTCCTGCCCGGCGCCTGACGCTCAGGCGGCGCAAGCGCCCCATCTTTTGGCGTGTAGACTCGCGCGACCACGGCTGCCAGGGAGGGCGCACGATGCTCGTGCTCACGCGCGCGAAGAACGAGGCGATCATGATCGGGGACGACATCCGGATCGAGGTCGTCGACGTCGTCGGAGGCGGGCGCCAGGTCCGGATCGGGATCAGCGCGCCGCGCTCGACGCCGGTCTTCCGCGAGGAGGTCTACCGCGCGATCCAGGTGGAGAACGAGCGCGGCTCGGCGGTCTCCCCCGACGCTCTCGCCGCGGCGGCCAGCCTCGTCGAGGACCGCCGGCGAAAGCAACCCTAAAACCGGCCGGCGCACGGCCGACAAGGCCAGACACGCCGCCAATCGGGTCGACACGGACGTCGTCCCACAATCCATCAAGGAGGATGGAACGTCATGGCACTTCGCATCAACAACAACGTCGAGGCGTACACCGCCCACCGCTGGCTGGTGAAGACCGGCGACCTGCTCGCCAAGTCGTCGGAGAAGCTCAGCTCCGGCTACCGGATCAACCGAGCGGCCGACGACGCCGCCGGGCTCGGCATCTCGCAGAAGATGCGCGCGCAGATCAAGGGCCTCGAGCAGGCCAGCCGGAACGCCCAGGACGGCGTCTCGCTCGTCCAGACTGCGGAAGGCGCGCTGGCCACCGTGCACGAGATGCTCAACCGCGTCCGCGAGCTGGCCGTCCAGTACAACAACAACACGCTCTCGGCCGCCGACAAGGCGAACATCACGGCCGAGGTCAAGGCGCTCGGCGACGAGATCTCCCGCATGGGCGACCAGACGAAGTTCAACGGCATCGCCCTGCTCACGGGCAGCGCGACGGTGACCTTCCAGGTCGGCGCCAACGACGGCGAGGCGATCTCCGTCACCGCCGGCAAGCTCTACGGCGGCGACTCGACCTTCAAGGTCGATTCGGGGATCTTCACGTTCGCGGCGACCGCGACGCTCGCGTCGATCGACACGGCGATCGCGAACGTGGCCGACCTGCGGGCGTCGTTCGGTGCGACGCAGAACCGGCTCGAGTACGCGATCCAGAACCTGGCCGTGTACCGGGAGAACCTGGCGGCCTCCGAGTCGCGGATCCGCGACCTGGACGTCGCCTCGGAGATGGTGAACTTCACCAAGCTCCAGATCATGCAGCAGGCCGGTATGTCGATGCTCGCCCAGGCGAACACCTCGCCGCAGGCGGTGTTGAGCCTCCTGCGCTAACCGCGGGCACGGCAGGGAACGGCACGCTCTCGAGGGCGGCGGGGCACGACCCCCGCCGCCCTATCCGCCTACCGAGACGCTCGCCCTCAAATAGCACCCCTCCCGGCCGACTGAGCCTCCATGGCCATCCGGATCTCACAGGTCAAGACGTCCGGCGCGGTCGCGCCGGCGGTCGTCGCGAAGCGCGAGGGTGCCGGTGCGGCGGTCGCCGCCCTCCGCGCGCTGGCGTCCTCGCCGGACTTCGCCCGCGAGGCGGACGCCGTCGCAGCCGTGGTCGCGACCCCCGGCGGGCTCGCGCACGCCGCCGCCTTCGCAGGCGCCGCGCTCGCGTGCGAGGACGACCAGGCGGGCTACACCGCCGTGCGGGGATGCGCCCTGCGCCTGCTGGAGCTCGCTGCGGCGAGCGACGACCGGAGCTGGCCGGCCGTGTTCGCGGCCGCGGGCGAGCTGCTCTGCGTCTATCTCGAGGAGCGGCCGGCGGAGCCGCTGCTGGTCAACTTCCTCGGCGTCTGCCTGCACGAGCTGAACGAGCCCGCCGCGGCGCGGAGGCTCTTCCGGCGCGCGCTCGCGCTCGCGCCCGACACGCCCGACGCCGAGGGGAACCTCGCGGAGGCCGAGCGGCGGCTGCGTCACCCGCTGGAGGCGCGCTTCGCTCCCGGTGTCAACGCGCGCATCCGTCCGCTCCGGCAGCGCGCGGAGCGGATCGTCTCCATGGCGAGGCCGGCGGAGACGGCGCGAATCTCGCTCTGCATGATCGTCAAGGACGAGGAGGAGCTGCTGCCCGCGTGCCTCGACTCCGTCAGGGAGCACGTCGACGAGCTGATCGTGGTCGATACGGGCTCGACCGACCGCACCCGCGAGATCGCGAGCGAGCGCGGCGCGACCGTGATCGACTTCGCCTGGACCGGCTCTTTCTCGGATGCCCGCAACGTCTCGCTCGAGCACGCGACCGGCGACTGGATCCTCTATCTCGACGCCGACGAGCAGCTCGTCGGCGACGACGGCGCGAGGCTGCGCGCGCTCGCCGGGCAGACGTGGCGGGAGGGCTTCTACCTGAACGAGCGGAACTTCACCGGCAGCGAGGAGCTGGGCTCGTCCACGAGCCACCTCGCCTTCCGTCTCTTCCGGAACCGTCGTCGCTACCGCTTCGAGGGCATCGTCCACGAGCAGAAGATCCACCTGTTCCCGCTGCACCTGCCCGAGCGGTTCGCCGTGTGCGACGTCCGCATCAACCACTACGGCTACCTGAAGCAGCGGATGATCGACCGCGGCAAGTCGCGGCGCAACCGCGAGCTGCTCGAGCGGGAGGCGCGCGAGCATCCCTCCCCCTTCAACGACTTCAACCTCGGCTCCGAGTACTCGTGGCTCGGCGACTACGCGACCGCCCGGCGCCACTACGAGCGCGGCCTCGCCGCGCTCCAGCGCGATCCCGGCTGGCGCAACTCGCAGTTCGCGCCGATGCTCGTCGTGCGGCTGGCGGAGGCGCTTCGCGCCACCGAGCCCGACGCGGCGCGATCGTACATCGAGGAGGCGCTCGGCTGGTATCCGGATCACACGGAGCTCGTGTTCGAGCGCGGCGTTCTCGAGCTCGACGCGGGCCGGCTCGACGACGCGGAGCAGGCGTTCCGGCGCGCGCTCGAGCTCGGCGACGCCGAGCTGCGCCTCAGCCCGGTGACGGGCCCGGGAACCTTCCTCGCTCTCTGCGGCCTCGGTCACGTGCAACGCCGCCGGGGCGAGCCCGACGAGGCAGCCGGGAGCTTCGAGCGATGCGTCCGCGAATGGCCCGAGTACAGCCCGGCGCTGCTCGATCTCGTCAACCTCCTGCTCGAGCACGATCCCGACCGGGTCGAGGAGCGCCTGCTCGCGCTCGGCGTCGAGTGGACGAGCGCCGCCTGCCTGTTCGTCGCCACCGCCTTCTACGAGCGCCGCCGCCTGGAGCAGGCCGAGTCGTGGTTCCGCCGAGCCCTCGAACGTGCACCCGGGCACGCCCCGTCGCTCGTCGGGCTGGGTGAGACCCACCTCTCGCTCCGCCGCTGGGACGATGCGGAGGAGGTGCTCGCACGCGTCCCTGACGGACATCCGCTCGCGCCCGCCGCCCTGCGCGGGCGCTCCTTCGCCGCCGTGTGCGCGGGCAACCTGAGCGCCGCGGAGAAGCACGCGAACGCGCTTGCCGGCAGCGCGCCCGACGAGGCCTTGCTCTACCGCGCCTGGGTCGCGCTCGAGCGCGACGCGGCGGCCCGGCCGGACGTCCCGGCGGCGGCGGCCGTCCTCTGCTTGACGAACCTGGAGGCGCTCGTGCGCATCGAGGAGTTCGAACGCTTCGAGCGGCTGCTGCCCGCCTTCGAGGCTGCGGTGCCGGACGAGCGGGCGCGCCGTGTCGCGCTCGCGCGTCTCTACGAGCGGCACGACTTCGACGCGCTCGCGCTCGAGGAGTGGCACGCCGTGCTCGAACGCTTCGGCCCCGACGCCGAGGTCCTGTACGGTCTCGGGCGCGCGGCGACGCGCCAGGAGCTCTGGAGCCACGCCGCCGAGCTGCTGGAAGGAGCGGTCGAGCTCGACGCCGGCCACGTGCAGGCACGCGAGCTGCTCGCCCTCGTCGCGCAGCGCGCCGCCTAGCGGAAGTCGCCCTCAAGCAGCGCCGCGCGCGGCCGATAACCGTCCTGCACGGAGGCGCTCGAAACCCATTTTCGCAAGGACGCGAATGAACATCTCAGGCTTCGACACCGTTTCAGGTCGCGACGGCTCGCCGCCGCCCGCGGATGCCGCCGCACGGAGGGCGACCGGGTCGGCCGCCCCGCCCCAGCCGCCCCGCCCCGAGCCTGACGCAGCGGTGATGCGCGAGGCGTCGCGCACGATCGAGCGCATCCTCGCCTCACGCGACCTGCACCTGCGCTTCAGCGTCGAGGAGGATGCGGCCGGCCCCGACCGGATCGTGATCGAGCTCGTCGACGAGAGCAGCGGCGGCGTCGTCAGGCGAATCCCCCCGCAGACGCTGGTGACCATCGCCTCCGGCATGGAAGATCTCGCGGGGCTCGTCGTCGACCGTCAAGCCGTCTAGGGAGGAAGCCGTGTCGATCGTCAACTTCGGTGGGCTCTTCAGCGGGATCGACACGAACTCGATCATCCAGCAGCTGCTCGTGATCGAGCGCCAGCCCCAGGCTCTGGTCAAGCAGCGCCAGGAGCTCGCGAAGACGCGCGAGGCCGCGATCCGCGACGTCAACACGCGCCTGCTCAACCTGAAGACGGCCGCGAAGGCGCTCGGGGAAGCGTCCCTCTTCGCCAAGGTCGCGACCGTCACCTCCTCCGACGCCACCACCGTGTCCGCGAGCGCCGCGGGGACGCCGGTCGCGGGCGCGTACGCCGTGACGGCGACCCAGCTCGCGCGCAACGAGATCAAGACGCAGGGCAGCGCGATCACGCAGGCCGCGAGCGCGGACACGCTCTCCTTCTCGCTCGACGGAGGGCCCGCGAAGACGGTTGCGATCGCGGCTGCGGATTCCCTGGCCACGATCGCCGACAAGATCAACAAGGCGGCGATCGGCGTCAACGCCGCGGTCGTCGACGGGAAGCTGCGGATCGACGCGGCCGCGACGATCGCCGTCTCCGACGGCAACACGACGAACGGGTACGACCTCGCCGCCGACCTCGGCTTCACGACCACGCAGACGCACCTCGATTCGAGCTTCACCGTGAACGGGACGTCGTACACGCGCCCGACGAACACGATCGCGGACGTCGTGCCCGGCGTCAGCTTCACGCTCCTCAAGCTCGCCTCCGCGACCCTGACCGTGAGCCAGCCGGCGGTCGACTCGGCGAAGGTGAAGGAGAAGGTGCAGGCCTTCGTCGACCAGTACAACTCGACGTTCTCCTTCGTCCGCGACAAGGTGAACGAGGCGAAGGTCGTCCCCGCCAAGACGACGGCCGACCAGCTCAAGGGAGCGCTGCGCAGCGACATGGGCCTGGGCTGGATCCTGCGCGACCTCCGGCAGGCGCTCGCCGGCGCCGTCAGCGGCCTCGCCGCCGCGACCGACGAGTTCGCCGAGATCGGGATCAGCACCGGGAAGTCGACCGGCGTGCTCACGGCGAGCGCGAACAGCGGCACGCTCGTGCTCGACACGACGAAGCTCGAGCAGGCGCTCAAGGACAACCCGCAGGCGGTGCAGGATCTCTTCCAGCGCGTCGGCGCGAGCTCCGCGGAGCACGGCCTCGTCCGCCGCCTGACCGACATCATCGACCCGCTTACCCAGGCCGGCGGCGTGCTCGCGGCGCGGATCGACGGCTACGTGGCCGACGCGACGCGCCTCGACTCGCGCCTCGCCGACCTCGAGCGGCAGGTGCTGCTGCGCGAGAAGAGGTGGCGCGCGCAGTTCTCGGCGATGGAGCGGCTGATCGGCGGCTACCAGAAGAGCAGCTCGCTCTTCGGCTAAGCGCCGCACGCGTGCGCCCTCAACCGCACGTCGCCGCCGCCGATGAGTAGGCCATGACCGATCGAGGGACGACTCCCGTCTCCGACCCCCGAAGGGGCGGCCACATCGCGGACACGAACGACCGCTACTACCTGGCCTCCCGGCCCGAGCTGCGCCGTCTCGTCCCCTCAGGGGCGCGGCGCGCGCTCGACGTCGGCTGTGGGATCGGCAACCTGGGCGCGGCTCTCAGGGAGGAAGCGGGCATCGAGGCCCACGGTCTCGAGCTCTATCCCGACGCCGCGGCGGAGGCCCGTGCACGGCTCGACTCGGTGGTGGAGGGCGACCTCGACCACCTGACGGAGCTGCCGTTCCCCGACGGGTACTTCGACTGCATGCTCTTCGGCGACGTCCTGGAGCACCTCCACGACCCGACCCGCGCACTCGGGATGCTGAGCCGCTACCTCGCCGACGACGGCACCCTGATCTGCTCGATCCCGAACGTCGGGCACTGGTCGGTTCTGACCATGCTCCTGGGACACGGACGCTGGCAATACGAGGAGCGCGGGTTGCTCGACCGGACGCACGTCACCTTCTTCACCCTCGCCGAGATCATCGAGATGCTCGAGTCGACCGGCTTCGAGCTCGACACGCTCGAGGCGACCCAGGTCGGCGACTCGCCGGCCGTCGAGCCGCTGGTCGCGTGCGCGGCAGCGCTCGGGGCGCGGCCCGATCGAATGCGCCGGCAGCTGCTCGCCTACCAGTACATCCTCCGCGCCCACCGCACCGGCTCACCGTAGACGCCGGGCGGGGCCGGTCGCCGCTCCGTCAGCTCGCCAGAATGGCCGGTAGCGCAGCCGACGTCGGATCGTCGATCGTGCGCAGACCCGTCCTGCGCGCAGCGGCAGCCACGTCCGGGGGAGCGGCAGGCGCGGCAAGCCAGGCGTCCGCATGCCAGACGAGCGCCGACGGGTCGACGGGCCCGTCGACGAGGACGATCTCCGCCGTCCCCCCTTTCGCGTCTCCGAGCACTGCGAGCAGCCGCTCGGCGGCCGCGGACGCGTCCGCTCCCGGTGCGTATGCGAGGAGCGAGACGCCGTCGCCGGCCGAGAACGACCCGGCGAACGCGAGCAGGGCGTCCTGCCAGCCCTCGCCGTCGGGATCGAAGGCCAGGAGGAGATTCCGCCGCCCGGCGCCCTCGATCTCGAGCTCGGGCAGCCAGCCGGCCGTGAGACGCACCGCGTGCCGCGCGGGGTCGAACGCTCCCGCCCGGGCCATGATCGAGGCCGGGTCGTAGCCGCCCGCGGCCCACTCGTCCGCCGCGATCCCCCACTTGTCGGCGAAGATGCGCCAGTTCTCGTCCAGGCTGCGGGCGTAGTCGACGCCCTCGCCGGCGAAGGTGCGCGAGCCGTAGTGGTGCACGAAGACGTCGTCGGCGAGCCAGAGCACGTAGCCGGCGAGGCGGAGCCGCAGGCAGAGGTCGTCGTCCTCGAAGTTGCCGCTGCCGAAGCGCGGGTCGAAGCCCCCAACCCGCTCGAGCGCCTCGCGCGTGACGGCGAGGCAGAAGCCGACGAGCCGGTCCGTCTCGCGGCCGACGCCTGCGAGCGCCTCCGCGCGCCCGGCGGCGAACGCGTCCAGCCCGTCGAGGTCCGGCGTGTACGGGACGGGGAGCAGGATCTGCTCGCCCCCGACCGAGTTCGAGCGCGGGCCGACGGCGCCGCGCCTCGGATCGGCGGCGAGCAGCGCGCGCGTGCGGCCGATCCAGCCGGGCGTGACGACCGTGTCGTTGTTGAGGAAGACGACCACGTCGCCGCGCGCCCGCAGCGCGCCCTGGTTGCAGCCGATCGCGAAGCCGAGGTTCGCGCCGTTCTCGATCACCGTGGCGCCGGAGAGCCCGCGCAGGTACTCGAGCGTCCCGTCGCTGGAGCCGTTGTCGACGAAGACGAGATCGTGCGGCTCCGGGGTGTGGCGCTCGATGCTCTCCACGCACTCGCGCGTGTAGCGGAGCTGGTTGCGCGTGAGGATGACGATGCTCGTGAGCCCGGGCGCGGCGGCCGGGAGCGCGGCGGGCACGTGGACGCCGCTCGCGCGCCGCCGCACGTCCCAGCCGGCGAGCGCCTGCAGCAGCATGTCCATGCGGTGCGCGTACGTGTGCCGCCCGGCCGCCTCGGCGGCGGCGGCGCGGCCGCGCTCGCGCAGCGCCTCGCGGTCGTCGAGCAACTCGAGCATCCGGTCGCCGAGCACGCCGACCGACCGCTCCGAGAAGAAGGAGCCGCGCTCGTCGCGCTCGGGATCGACCACCTGAAAGCCGCCGGCGCCCGCGATCTCGAAGGTGCGGTTGTTGAGCGAGCGTCCGACGACGCCCGTGCGGTTCGAGAAGGACGCCTCGACCGAGTCGCGGTGCACGTTGAGGTTGAGCGCCGCGCCCGCGTAGAAGAGCGCCGCCTCCTCCGGGCCGACGATGCGGTCGTCGACGAAGCGGTGCAGCTCGCGCGGCAGCCGCTCCCACCAACGGCCCACGATGCGCACGTCGAGCCCGGCGAGCGCCGGAGCGAGACCGGCGAGCACCTCGAGGCGGCGAGGGAAAGCGGATCCGAGCACGCACACGTCGCTGCGGTACTCCGGCGGCACGTCGGCGCGCGGCCGGAAGACGTAGGGGTCGTACCCGAGTGGCAGGTAGAGGCACGGCGTCCCCCCCGCCTCGTACACCGGCGCGCACGAGCGCTCGATCGTCGCCACCGCGCCGTACGATGCGGACACCTCGAGGCTCCAGTCGAGCTCGTAGGGATCCTCGCACGTCCAGAGGACGGGGAACACGCCGCAGGCGCGTAGGCGCTGGACGGCGAACGAGGGGAAGAGGCGGCCGTGGAAGACGAGCGCGACATCCGGCGCGTGCGCGGCGACGGCCTCGTCGACGAATGCGAGGAACCGCGCGGCGGCCGAATCGGTGGAGGAGAGGCTTCCCTCCCGAAGCTTCCGCGCCGCCGCGGCGTCCAGGCAGCGCTCGAGCTCGAGCAGCCCGGCGGCAGCTCGCCGCTGCGCGAGCGCGCGGCCGACCGCCTCCTCGAGGGGCGCGTGCGGCCAGCCGAAGCCGCTCGTCACCAGCATGATGCGCGGGCGCGCGGACACGCGCGCTGTGTCGGCTGCGGCGGGCCGGGCTTGAGGGTGGCTCGCCGCCGAACTCGGCCTCAAACCCTCCGCCCGGCAGCCGACACCCGTCTTGCATGAGCGCCCACGCCGCCCAGCTAGCAACGGACGCCTACCTCGCCGAAACCGTCAAGAGCGCCCGTCGCGAAGAGCTGCCGCTCCTCCTGTTCGACGGCGCGCTGCGGTTCCTCGGCCGCGCCCAGGCGCTGGCCGCGCAGGGGAGCGCCGAGGCGTTCGGGCACCAGATCGCCCGCGCCCAGGCGGTCGTCGACGAGCTCAACGTCTCGCTCGACCTCGAGCAGGGGGGCGAGATCGCGCGCAACCTCCGCGACATCTACGTCTTCGTCAACGGGCACCTCGCCTCGGCGCTGGTGGCGCGCGACGCCCGCAAGGTCGGCGAGGCCGCAGGGCTCCTGCGCGAGCTGCGCGACGGCTACGAGCATGCCCTCCGCTCGCGCGGCTAGCCCCGACTGGCAGGCGGTCCTCGTGGGACTGCGCCGCGAGCGCGAGCTGCTCGAGGAGGGGCGCTGGGAGGAGGCGCTGCCGCTTGCCGAGCGGCGCGCGGACGCGGAGCGCTCCCTCGCGGACGCCTCCGCGCCCGAGGGCGTGCGGCGGGCGCTCGCGGCCGAGCTCGAGGGGTGCCTGGTGGCCGCCGAGGCGCTGCGCCGCGAGGCGGTCGAGGCGCTCGGCGGGCTCGCCCGGTACCGCGAGGAGCTGCGGGCGCGGCCCGCGGCCGCCGCCTACCTCGACCGGCGCGCCTGATCGTCCGCGGCGACGACGGCGGTGGCGAGCCTGCCGCTGCGCTCGTCGCGCCCGACGACGAGCGTCCCCAGCCGCACCGGCCTCCGGTCGGGCAGCACCGTGAACTCGATCGCCCCGTCGCGCTGGGTGAGGGAGACGAGGTGCGTGACCGGGGCGCGCTCGTAGATCCCGACCAGCGTCAGCCGCTCGACCGCGAGGCCGGGATTGGCGGCGAGCAGCGCCCGCACGAGCCAGGCGAGCCGCTGGCGGGGCACGTCGCCGAGCGGCAGGCTCTCGCGAAGCAGGCGCGCGCGCAGGGGCGGGAAGGGCCCGCGCCGCGCCTTGGGCACGATCGTGGACGCCGGCAGGCGCACGGCGACGGCGCGCGGCTGCTCGAGCGCGAGCGTCAGGTGGCGGACGTCGGGCCGGCTCGGTCCGGGCTCGGCGCGGACCAGCGTTACCGGGAAAGGAAGCTCGGTGCGGCGGACCGGTGGCGGCGCGAAGATCGTGTGCCCGACGACGGGGAGCGGGAGCGGCACGCGCCGCGCCGGCGCGGTGCGGCCGCGCATCAGGCGGCCTTGTGGTCGCTCGCCACGACCGTGAGCGCCGCGCGGACGCGAGCCAGCGGCTCGAGCAGGTCGAGCTGCCGGACGGCACCGGCGAGCAGTGCCTCGCTCGACTCCCCGGCGAGCCGCAGCCGGAGGACGCGACCGCCGGGGGCGCGCGCCACCAGGTCGCCGTCGGTCGTCCGCGCGAGCTCGCCGCCTGCCCGCACCCCCGTCGCGGTACCGGCCGAAACGAGGACGCCGGGGATCCGCTTCGGCACCATCGGCAGCAGCTCCTCGTCGTCGACGGCGACGAGCGCGGGCTGCTTCTCCGCGAGCCGGAGCAGGCTCGTGATCACGCGCTCCTGCTTCAGGTAGCGCTTGAGCGAGTCGCCGATGAGGGCGCGCTGGAGTCTCGTCGGCGCGAACGGCTCCGTGTGGACGAACTCGATCGGCAGGCCGAGCGCGTCGGTCACGAGCAGGCCGGCGAGGTGCGTGCGGCCGCCGCCGCCGACGGCGAGGAAGCCGTAGTGCGTGGGCTGAAGCGCCATCTCAGGCGGTGACGTCGAGGCTCGAGCCGGCGCCGGGATCGCTGCCGCGCCGCGACGCGGGGCGGCGGCGGCGCCGTCGGGACGACTCCTCGCGCCCCTGCTCGCGGACGCGGTCGCCCGCGTGGAAGGTCTTCTCCGTCCCGGCGACCCGCTCGGCCTTTGCCGCCGCCTCCCGCTGGGCGATCCCGGCGAGCTGCTGCGCGGCCTCCTGCTGGGCCTGCTGGCTCTGGATCTGCTTGACCCGCTGCGCCTGGTCGCTGCCGGCCGCGACCTGCTGGAGGCTGATCGGCTGCACGCCGCTCACATTTCACCGTCTCTGGCGCTCGCGCGCGTCAACTCGCCGCGCTGCAGCGAGCGCAGCAGCTCGGAACGCAGCCAGGCGGCGAAGCCGAGGGCCACGGCCCAGACGGCGAGCGCGCTCGCCGCGCCCGCGGCGAGGCCGCGGAGGACGGCCTCCGGAAGTCCGTAGCCGAGGCGGAGGGAGCCGTAGGACGCGACGAAGAAGGCGGCGAGCGCGCCCGCCGAGCGGGCGCGGCGGACCAGGAGCGCGACCGCTTCCGGGTCCGGCCAGCGCCGCGGGAGGCCGGACGGAGCAGCTCGGGGGGCGGTGCGGGTGCCGGCTCCGTCGTGGTCGTTCATCGCTCTCCCTCCGCGCTCTTCGGGTCGTACGCTTGTCGGCGGGCTGGAGCGCCACTTGAGGGCGGCCTCTACGGGAGGACCAGCCGCGCCAGCGTCTGCGGGTCGAGGGCGACGAGCCCGGCGGGTGGGATGTCGCCGCAGCCCGACGCGAAGGCCAGCGGCTTCGCCTGCGAGACGCCGAGGTTGGCGAGCACGCCGGCGCCGGCCGCCAGGTCGAGTCGCGTGACCGCGAGCGCGTCCGCCAGGCGCCGCCAGGCGCGGGCCTCGGCGAGCGAGGAGGAGGTCTCCGCGTCGCCCGCGAGGGCGACGAGGGTGCGCGCGCCGCCGAGCGCCGCCTTGAGGGCGTTCAGGCCGGCAAGGGTGCTCTCGCCTGCCGGATCGAGCGCGGGCGCGTCGGCGACGACGAACGGGTCGCCGTCGCGGACGCTCTCGGAGAGCGGGCGGCCGAGCCGGCCGATCCGCTCGAAGCCGGCGCCGCAGGAGCGGGCCGTCTCGCGCAGGGACTCGACACCCGCTTCTCCCTGCGGGCCCACCGCGATCGCCGCGACACGATGGCCCGCCGCGGCGTACGCCCTGACGAGCTTCGCCGCGAGCGCGCTCTTGCCCGAGCCGGGCGGTCCCGCGACGACGAGCGCGCCGCGGCCGAGGAGGCGGCCGAGCGGTGCAGTACGTACGCGCCGGGCGAGGGCCGCCCTCACGAGCTCCCGGCTCTCGCCGGCGGAACCGAAGACGTGGCCGTGCCGCTCGACCTCCTCGAGGAGGTCTGCGGCGAGATCGGCGCCGACACCGGCCTGGAGAAGCTCGAGCGCGAGGTCCGCCGCGGCGCCGCGGCGGCGCAGCTCGTCGGAGAGGAGCCGCACCGCCGCGCGGCCGCCCCGGCGCTCGAGGGTCGCGAGCCCTGTGTCCTCGGGCGCCACCGGCGCCTCGGGCTCGGGCACGAGGTCGGTGAGGGCACGCTCGAAGTCGAACTCGTCGCCGCGCGCGTGAGCGGGCTCGCCCGGAGCGGCCTCCCGCGCGCGCGCCGCGACCCGCGCGCGCGCGGGCGCCAGATCCCCGATCAGGTCGGGCGCGGCCGCGGCTCCGGCGGAGCCGTAGGCCGAGACGGCCGCCGCCGCGACGCGCCGCGGCGGCGGTGCGGGCCGCTCAACGGCCTCCTCGAGGCCGGCGACGGCGAGGATCTCGGCCACCTGGCGCTGGAAGAAGCCGCCGATCCCGCCCTCGAGGCGGACGCGGCGGTCGACGATGCGAACGTCCTCGCCGAGCTCGGCGCGGGCCTGCGCCTCGACCCGCTCCAGCGAGGGGCCGCTGAAGGCCCGGACGGTGTAGCTCATGCGCTGATGACCCCCACGGTCTGGACGTTGGCGGCCGGCGGCACCTCCTGGTAGGCCAGCACGGCGAGACGCGGCGCCACCTGGCGCAGCAGTGCGTGGACGTGCCGGCGGATCGTGCCCGAGCAGATGACGACCGCGTTCGCGTCGGTGGCCTGCGCTTCCTCGAGCGCGTCGCGCGCAGCCTGGAGCACCGCGTGCGCGCGCTGCGGGGGCAGCGCGAAGACCTGGCCCTGGGAGGTGTGCGAGACGCTGTCTGCGAGCTCCTGCTCGAGTGACGGCGAGAGCACGAGCGCGGCGAGCGTGCGGTCCCGGCCCAGGTGGGGCTTCGCGATCGTGCGTCCGAGGGCGACGCGGGCGGCGTCGGCGAGCAGCGCGGTGTCCTTGGTGTGGCGGGCGGCGTCGGCGATCGTCTCGCAGATCGTGCCCAGATCGCGGATCGGCACGCCCTCGCGCAGCAGGAGCTGCAGGACGCGCTGTACCTCGCCCGTCGAGAGCATGTCCGGGACGAGCTCGCCGACGGCCGCCGGCTGCGTCTCCTTGAGGTCGTCGAGGAGCTCCTTGACCGCGTCTCGCGTCAGCAGCTCGTCCGCGTGCTCCTTGATCACCTGGCTGAGGTGGGTCGCCGCCTGCGCGGCGGGGTCGACCACCGTGTAGCCGAGCGCGAGCGCCTGCTCGCGGTGCTGCTCCGCGATCCAGGTCGCCGGCAGGCCGAAGGCCGGCTCGACGGTGGGCGTGCCCGGCAGCTCCGGGGCCTCCCCGGACGGGTCGAGCGCCAGCAGGTAGCCCGGGCGCAGCTCGCCGGCGGCCACGGTCTCGCCCTTGATCTTGATCGCGTACTCGGTGGCGTCGAGCTCGATGTTGTCCCGCACGCGGACGGGCGGCAGCACGATGCCGAGCTCGCCGGCGACGTTCCGGCGGATGAGCCCGACGCGCCCGAGCAGCTCGCCGTCCGCCGACTCGTCGACGAGCGGGACGAGCCCGTAGCCGACGGCGAGCTCGAGGAGGTCGACGCCGAGGAGCCCGCGCACGCCCGCCGGCGACGAATCGGGATCGGCGATCTCCTCGGCCGGAACGGCGGCCGTGGCCTGTGTCCGCCTGCGGACGACGAGCCCGGCGCCGACGAGCACGGCGGCGAGCGCGAAGAAAGGCAGCTTGGGCAGGCCGGGCACGAGCGCGAGCCCGAGCAGCGCGGCCCCCGCGACGAGAAGCGGCTGCGCCTGCGCACCGAGCTGGGAGGTGAGCTCCCGTGCGAGCGGGACATTGCTCGCTGCGCGGGTGACGATGATGCCGGTCGCGGTCGAGACGAGCAGGGCCGGCACCTGCGCGGCGAGGCCGTCGCCGATCGTGAGGATGGAATACACGTGCACCGCCTCGCCGATCGAGAGCCCGTTCTGGAGCACGCCGATCGTGATCCCTCCGAGCAGGTTGATCGCCACGATGACGACCGCGGCGATGGCGTCGCCCTTGACGAACTTGCTCGCGCCGTCCATCGCGCCGTAGAAGTCGGCCTCGCGCTCGAGGTTGGTGCGGCGGCGGCGCGCGTCCTCCTCCGTGATCTGGCCCGAGTTGAGGTCGACGTCGATCGCCATCTGCTTGCCCGGGATGGCGTCGAGGGTGAAGCGGGCCGCGACCTCCGCCACCCGCGTCGCGCCGGCCGTGATGACCACGAACTGGATCACGACGAGGATGAGGAAGACGACGAGCCCGACGACGAGGTTGCCGCCGACGACGAAGCCGCCGAAGGCCGAGATGACGCTCCCGGCGTCGCCGTGGAGCAGCACGAGGCGCGTGACGCTGACGTTGATCGCCAGGCGGAAGAGCGTCGTGACGAGCAGCAGGCTCGGGAAGGCGCTGATCTCGAGCGGCTCGAGCACGTAGATCGCGGTGAGCAGGATCACGAGCCCCGCGGCGATGTTGAGCGCGATCAGCACGTCGAGCAGCGCGGCCGGCAGCGGGATGACGAGCATCACCACGACGAGCACGATCGCCGCGGCGGCCGCCAGGTCGGTGTGGCGCGTCAGGCGGGCGACGGCGGTCATGCGACCCTCGGCCGGCGGTTCTCGAGCCGGTAGACGAACGCGAGCACCTCGGCCACGGCGGCGAAGAGATCCTCGGGGATCTCGGCGCCGACCTCGACGCTGCGGTAGAGCGCGCGCGCCAGCGGCGGGTTCTCGACGCGCGGCACGCGGCTCGCATGGGCGATCTCCCGGATCTTCGCCGCGACGAGGTCCCGCCCCTTCGCGACGACCTTGGGCGTGCCTTCGCTCTCGACGTACCGCAGCGCGACCGCGAAGTGGGTCGGGTTCGTGACGACGACGTCGGCGCCGGGAACGTCGAGGAGCATCCGGCCGCGCGCCGCCGCGCGCTGGGCCTGCTTCAACCGGCCGCGCAGCAGCGGGTTCATGTCCGTCTGCTTCGACTCCTCCTTGACCTCCTGCCGCGTCATCATCAGCTCCTTGCGGTGCCGGCGGCGCTGCCAACCGTAGTCGGCGAGCGCGATCAGCCCGAGCGCCGCGCCGATCTTGAGTCCCACGCCGGCGGCGAGCGCCGCCGTGAAGGCGAGCAGCACGCCGGGCTCCCCCCAGGAGAGGGACAGGATCGCGTCCCACTCGGCGCGGACGGCGAGGAAGGCGATCACGCCGATCGCCCCCAGCTTTGCCAGGTTCTTCGCGAACTCGGCCACGGCCCTGGGGCCGAGCAGGCGCTTGGCGCCGGCCACGGGGCTGACCCGGCTGAACGACGGCTTGAGACCCTGGGGCGTCAGGCGCAGGCCCACCTGCGCGACGTTGCCGGCGATGCCGAGCAGCGCGGCGGCGCCGAGCACCGGCGCCGAGGCGAGTCCGATCGCGACGAGGGCGTCGCGCGCGATCGCGGCCACGGAGGAGGCGCTGAGCTCCGGGGCGCCGCCGAGCGTCAGCCCGCTCGCGAGCGTCTCGCGGAGCCGCCCGAATACCCACGGCGCGGTGGCCGCCAGCACCACGAACCCGCCCAGCAGGGCGATCGCGGCGCCGACGTCGGCCGAGCGCGCGACCTGGCCGCGCGTGCGGGCGTCCGCGCGGCGCTTGGGGGTCGGCTGTTCGGTTCTCTCCTGTGCAGGCACGGGTCGCTGGGCGGTCTATCGGCGGCCGGCGTCGCCGCTTTAGCGCGGGAGCAGGTTGACCGCGAGGTCGCTCATGCCGTCGAGCGCCAGCGCGAGTTGGTCGCCGAGGGAGGTGACGAACAGCGGCAGGGTCGCACCGACCGCGGCGAGGCCGACGATCGCCTTGACCGGGAAGCCGACGGCGAACAGGTTGGCCTGGGGCACCGCGCGCGAGACGAGGCCGACGGCGAGGTCGGTGACGAAGAGGCTCACGAGCACGGGCGCCGCGATCTGGACGGCCGCGGAGAAGAGCCCGGCGACGGCGTCGACCGCGTTCTCGGCGAGCGTGGAAGGGTCGGGGTACGCCGTCAGCGGGAAGAGCTCGAACGTCGAGGCCAGGCCCGCGAGCAGCAGGTGGTGTCCGTCGAGGAGGAGGAACACGAGGCTGCCGAGGATGACGTAGAGCTGGCCCAGCACGGTCGTCTGGATGTTCGAGAGCGGGTCGAGCAGGGTGGCGAGGCTGAAGCCGACGGACGTGTCGATGAGAGCGCCGGCCACCTGGACGGCCGTGAGCAGCGCCCCCACGGCCAGCGCGAGCGCGAAGCCGACGAGCAGCTCCTTGCCGGCGAGGAGCGCCAGCGCGACGCCGTCGAGCGGCAGGTCGGCGCGCACGGCGCTCGGCACGGTGGCGAGGCTGAGGACGGCGAGGATCATGATCTTCACCCGCACCGGCAGCGAGCGGCTCGAGAAGATCGGCGCGAACAGGAAGAGCCCGCTGAAGCGGGCGAGCACGAGCGCGAACGCGACCGCGTAGCCGGGATCGAGCGCCGGGAAGGTCATTTCCCGACCACGGCCGGGATGCTCTGGAACAGCTCCGTCGTGAAACCGAGCAGGCGCGAGAGCATCCACGGGCCTGCCAGCGCGAGCACGCCGATCGTCACGATGATCTTGGGGATGAACGAGAGCGTCATCTCCTGGATCTGCGTCAGGGCCTGGAAGATGCTGACGAGCAGCCCGACCGCCAGCCCGGCGACGAGCAGCGGCAGGCTGAGCTCGAGCGCGATCGCGATCGCGCGGGTGGCGAGGTCGACGGCATACGCCTGGTCCATCAGCGGAAGCTCTCCACGAGCGAGCGGGTGAGCAGGTGCCAGCCGTCCACGAGGACGAAGAGGAGGATCTTCAGCGGCAGGCTGATCATCACCGGCGGCAGCATCACCATCCCCATCCCCATCAGCACCGAGGCGACGACCATGTCGATGATCAGGAAGGGGATGTAGATCAGGAAGCCGATCTCGAACGCCGTCTTGAGCTCGCTGATCAGGAACGCCGGCATCAGCACCTGCATGGGGACGTCGGCACGGGTCTGCGGACGCTTCATGTCGGCGAGGTCGACGAAGAGCGCGATGTCCTTCTCGCTCGTCTGCGCGAACATGAACTCCCGGACCGGGCCCTGTGCGCGGTCGAGCGCCTCCGACTGCGAGATCTGCTTCTTCACGTACGGCTGCACGGCCGTCTCGTTCACGGCCTCCAGCGTCGGCGACATCACGAACAAGGTCAGGAACAGCGCGAGCCCGACGAGGATCTGATTCGGCGGCATCTGCGGCGTGCCGAGCGCGCTGCGAAGGAAGCCGAGCACGATCAGGATCCGCGCGAAGCCGGTCGTCATGATCAGGATGCTCGGCAGCAGCGTGAAGACGGTCAGCAGGACGAGGATCTGGATCGTCGTCGAAGGCTCGATCCCGCCCTGTCCGCCGACGCTCACCTGGAGGTCACCCGGCGCCGAGAGCGCAGCAGGCGCGAGCGCGCCGGCCGCGCCGGCGGCAAGGACGAGCGCGAGTGCGAGCCGCCTAGCCACGGCGGACGGTAAGGGCGCGCAGGTGCGCGAGCAGCCGGTCGAAGCCGCCCCACTGCGTGCGGGGCCTCGCGGGCGAGGACTGCGGCGCAGCGAGCGCGGCGTCGAGGCTGCCGCCGAACCCGTCCCGGGCGGGCGGGAAGAGCCGGAGCGCGTCCTCCGGCGGGATCGTGCGCAGGCGCGTGATCGCCTGGTCGGTCGAGCCGATCAGGAGTGTCTCGCCGCCGAGGCGAACGACGTAGAGCGTGCGGTTGGGGGCGAGCGGCTTGCTCGCGAGCACCTCGATCGCGTCGGCGGCGGCCGCCAGGCCGGGGAACTTCCCGCGCGCGTAGGTCTTCAGCACCCAGCGCACCGCGAGGACGAGCCCGACGATGACGAGCATGCCGACGAAGAGGCGCATCAGGCCCGCACCGGCGGACGAGGCGGCGCCCGCGCCGGCGGAGCCCTCCGGCTCCGGCAGGTTCAAGGGCGTCTGCTCGCCGGCGGCGAGGGCGGCAGGGGCTCCGGCCGCCGCCGCTGCGAGGCAGGCGACGAGCGCGCGCAGGACGTACATGCGGCGGCTCTCAGAGCACCGCCGGATCGCCATGGCGATCCTGGGCGGTCACGATCTCGGTGATCCGGACGCCGAACTCGTCGTCGATGACGACGACCTCGCCGCGGGCGAGGAGCTTGCCGTTGACGAGGATGTCGAGCGCCTCGCCGGCGAGCTTGTCGAGGCCGACGACGCTGCCGGGGGCGAGCGCCGCGAAGTCGCGGATGCTGAGCTGGGCGCGGCCGAGCTCGACCGTGACATCGAGCGGCACGTCCAGCAGGGCGCCGACGTCCGCGAGGCTGTCGCCGGATCCGCGAGAGAGCGGCGCCGTCACGGCCGCCCCGTCCGCGGGCCCGACGAGCTCGGGGGCCGCGTGGGCGTTCGCCGGCTCCGGCGTCGCCGGCGCGGCCGCGACCTCCGTCTCCTCGATCGGGCTTCCCCGCTCGGTCATCGCGTCTTCTCCCCTGCCGGCGGCGCTCATCGCGAGGCTGTGTCGGCAGGCCGCCGCCGCGCTTTAGGCTCGAGTGCCCGGTGCGACCGTGCGAGCGCCTGCGCCGGCAGCCGCGCGTGCGCGGCGCAGGAGGTACGAGCTACACCTCGCGCTCGACGCGGCGCTGGAGCCGCCCGAGCAGCTCCTCGTGCAGCGCGTCGATCCGGTCGTGCAGCTCCCGGCGACGCTCCGAGATCTCGATCTCTGCTTCGCGCAGCAGCCGGAGCAGCCGGGCGACGTCGGCGGCGGAGAACCGGTCGAGGCCGGAGCCCGGCTCCCGGGCGAGAACCGCCCGCTCCGCCCAGGCGCGAAGCTCGGCCTCCGAGGCCGCCCGCGCACGGCGGGGTGTCCGGCCGGCGGCGCTCTCGTGCGACAGGGCGATCAGCTCCGTCCGTACGCGGTCGATGAGCGCGTGCAGCGCAAGGCGCCGGTCCGAGACCGCGCGCTCCTCGACGCTCAGGGTGCGGACGAGTGCCCGGAGCTCGTCCTGGGAGAGCCCGGCGGCCGCGGCGAGGAACTGCGCCGACGTCACGATCGCGGCGACTCTCCGCCGGCAGGTCTCGTGATCTGGACGATCGAGCGCCGCCCGCTGCGGCCGGGTCGCGCGCGGAAGACCTGCTCCGAGCCCGTCCAGATGCCGATCTCCGCCTCCGACTCGACGCCGAGGCGGAGCACCGCGCCGGGCCGGAGCGCGCGGACGGCGCCGTAGGTGAGACGCACGCGGCCGAGCTCGGCGCGAAGCGTGATCGGCACGCGCGGCAGCTCCTCGTGCATGTCCTGGCGCTCCTGCCGCGCGTCCTGGTGGCGGCGGCTGAAGTACTCCTGCACGCTCAGCTTCTGGAGGACCGGCTCGAGCGTCAGGTACGGCATGAGCAGGAAGATCTCGCCCGAGTGCTCGCCGACGGTCATCTCCAGCCGCAGCATCATGCCCATCTCCGCCCCGGCCACGGCCTGCGCGAACTGGGCGCTCGGCTCGATGCCCGTGAGCTTGAACGCGAGCGGCGCGATCGCCTGCCACGCCTCGGAGAGGCTGCCGAGCATCCGTTCGACGGTCCTGTTCAGGAGTGCGATCTCGATGTCCGTCGACTCCCGCGGCGCGCCGTCCGCGTCCTCGCCGGCACCGGGATCGCCGGAGCCGCCCAGCAGGCGGTCGACGAGCGTGAGCGCGAAGCCGGAGCGGAGCCCGAGCACCGAGTTCCCGGGCAGCGGCGGCGACTGCACGACGGCGACGAGCGCGTCGGGCCCGAGCGTCTCGTGGAACTCGCCGTTCGTGCACTCCTCGGCCGCGAGCACGCGGAACTCGACGCCGGCGCGGAGCGCGGCCGAGAGCGGGATCGACGCCAGCCTGCCGAAGGTCTCGTGCAACAGCTCGATCGTGCGGAGCTGCTCCTTCGAGAACTTGTTCGGGCGATAGAAGTCGAACTTGCGCACGCGCGCGTCGCCCTCCGTGTCCTCGCTGGCAAGGATGCCGGCGATCTCGGACGGGCCGAGCTCGCGGGGGTGGCGGTGGCGGGAGGCGCTCACTGAACGGCGAAGTTGACGAAGAGGACCTCGGCGACCTTGACGTGCGCGGCTCTGCCGACCGCCTTGCGCAGCTCGGAGCGGAGCCGCTCGCGGCCGTCCGGCGAGAGGAGCTGGTCGAGCGAGTAGCGGCCGATCGTCGCGATGACGGCGTCACGCGCGGCGGCCTGCTCGCCGAGCGCCGCCTGCCCGCCGCCGCCCTTGCCGGCCTCCGCCGCGGCGAGCTCCGCGCGCGCGTCCACCTTCAGCACGATCTCGACCTTGGCGAAGCTGCCGGCGTCGCGCAGGTTGACCACGAACGGCTCGCCCAGGCCGACCTCGACGGGCGGCGCGACGGTCTTGCCCTCGGCGCCGGCGGGCCCGAGCGCGACGAACGCGACGCCTCCGGCCGCGAGCAGCAGCACGGCGGCGACCGCGATCAGCTTCTTGCCGCGAAACAGACTCTTCACGTTCTTCCTCTTCCCCTACGAGCGGCCCTCGGGCCGCAGGAGGACGATCTCGATGCGCCGGTTGCGGGCCCGGCCGGCGGCGCTGGCGTTGGTCGCCACCGGACGCTCCGCGGCGTAGCCGGCCGCGCTGAGCCGCAGGGAGGCGATCCCGTGCCGGAGCAGGTAGTGGACGACTGTGGTGCTCCGCGCGGTGGAGAGCTCCCAGTTGCTCCGGTAGCGCGCCGTGTGGATCGGCACGCTGTCCGTGTGCCCCTCGACGCGGATCGGGTTCGGCTGCGCGCGCAGGATCCGCGCGATCGGGGCGAGCAGCGCGCCGGCGCCCGGCCGGAGGTCGGCGCTCCCCACGTCGAACAGGATCCGGTCGGAGAGGATGCGCACGACGAGCCCACGCTCGTCGATGGTCGTCTCGACGGAGTCGCTCAGGCCGCGACTCGAAGCGGCCCGAGCGATGTCCGACTCGAGCTCGCGGAGCTGCCGGTTCGCGGCGGCGAGCCGCGCGAGATCGGCGGCCTCACGGGCGCCGGCCGCCTGGACCGGCTCGGTCGGGTCGATGCTGCGGTCGGCGGTCGTGTCGAGCTCGATGCTCGAGGGCGAGGCGCCGGAGTCGAGAATCGACTGCCCGCCGTCGGGAACCTTGCCGCTGAACGCCCCGGAGAGGGAGGCGCGCAGAGCGGCGAGCTTCTGCTCGCTGACGGAGCTCATCGCGTAGAGAACGATGAAGAGCGCCAGGAGCAGCGTGATCATGTCGGCGTAGGTCAGGAGCCAGCGCTCCATGCCCCCGCCCCCGTGCTCCTCTCCGCCCCCGCGCCGGCGCCGACTCATGCCGGCTCCTCGGCGGCGACCGCCGCCGCCGAATCCGCGGAGGCCTGCCGCTCCGGCTTCGGCTTCGCGGGCGGCAGGTAGCTGGCGAGCTTCTCGCCGATGATGCGCGGGTTCTCGCCCGCCTGGATGGCGAGGATGCCGTCGACGGCGAGCTCGCGCAGCTCGAGCTCCTCCTCGGAGAGCGCCTTGAGCTTGTTCGCCATCGGCAGGTAGAAGACGTTCGCCGCGGCCACGCCGTAGAGGGTGGCGATGAAGGCCACGGCGATCGACGGGCCGAGCTCGTTCGGGTCGGCGAGCTGCTCGAGCACGTGCACGAGGCCCATCACCGTGCCGATGATCCCGAGCGTCGGCGAGAAGCCGCCGGCGGTCAAGAACATCGTGTAGCCGCGCCGGTGCCGCTCGGCCATGCCGTCGATGTCGGCGCGGAGGACGTCGCGCACCACCTCCGGGTCGGTGCCGTCCACGACCATCTGGAGGCCCTTGCGCAGGAACGGGTCCGGCACCTCCGCGAGGTCCTCCTCGATCGCGAGCAGGCCCTCGCGCCGGGCACGCTCGGCGAGCCGGACGAGAGTGCCGACGACCTCCGAGCCGTCCATGCCGCGCGCGGACTTGAGGCCCTTGACGATCAGCCGCGGGACGCTCGCGAAGCCCTTGAGCCGGACGCTCGCCATCGTCACCCCGGCGGTGCCGACGAAGACGATGAAGAACGACGGCAGGTTGAGGAACGCGAGCGGGTTCCCGCCCTCGAGGATGACGGCGACGAGCAGCCCGATCAGGGCGAGCAGGATGCCGATGAGGGTGGCTGGATCCATTGCGGTCGTCGCGCGCGCCGTCACGGCGCCGCCTGACGATCAGTCGGCAGCGGCGACCGCGAGTTGAGGGCTGCACGACATGTCGTCGTCCTGGCTCTACCTCGCCGGATCAAGGGCCTCGCTAGGCGGGGGCGCCGGCCGTGCAGGCGAGGCGCCAGTCGCGCACGAGGTCCGCGATCTCGTCGGCGGACTCGGAAACGAGCAGACGCCGCGCGCTCGTGAGACGCACGACCGTGTCGGGCGTCTCCTCGACGGTTTCGATCAGGTCCGGGTTGAGCGCGAAGCGCGTGCCGTCGGGATGGTGCAGGAAGATCATGGGTCCCTCCCTCCGAAGGAGGAGGGCGGGCCGAGCCCGCCCTCCTCGTTGGCCGGTGCTACCGCTTGAGGTTGACGAGGTCCTGGAGCAGCTCGTCGCTCGCCGAGATGATCCGCGAGTTGGCCTGGAAGCCGCGCTGCGCCGAGATCATGTTCGTGAACTCCTGGGCCAGGTCGACGTTCGACATCTCGAGCGCGCCGGACACGAGCTGGCCGCGGCCGCCCGTGGTCGGGTCGCCGAGAACCGCCGCGCCGGAGTTGTTCGAGGCGCGCAGCAGGCTGTTGCCGGCCCGCTCGAGGCCGGCCGGGTTGCCGAACTTCGCCACCTGGATCCGGCCCGCCTGGACGACGGCGCCGCTCGTCCCGTCGATGTACGAGACGAGGCCGGTCTGGTCGATCGCGACGCTCTTCGCGGTCGTGGGGATGCCGATCCGGCCCAGCGGGTCGGCCGGCTCGACGATCCCGTTCCCGCCGTCGGTGCGGCCCCAGACGTAGTAGCCGTCCGCGGTGACGAGGTAGCTCGTCCCGGCCTGCTCGTCGAGGCTGAAGTTGCCGGCGCGGGTGAAGTAGATCTCCGTCCCCGCCTGGTCCTGGACCTGGAAGAAGCCGTCGCCCTGGATGGCGACGTCGGTGACGACGCTCGTCGTCTGGAGGTTGCCCTGCGTCACGAGCTGGTCGATCGAGGCGATGCCCGCGCCGAGACCGACCTGGAGCGGGTTCGTACCGCCGCGGGCGGCGGTGGCGCCGCTGGCGCCGCGCACCGTCTGGCTGATCAGCTCCTTGAACGAGGTGCGCTCGGCCTTGTAGCCGACCGTGTTGACGTTGGCGATGTTGGCACCGACGACGTCGAGCATCGTCTGGTGGTTCTTGAGGCCGCTGATGGCCGAGTACATCGAGCGAAGCATGTCGTCGTTCTCTCCTTGGGTGCGCCGCGTGCGCGGCTGGGCGATGCCCTCCGTGGCCCGGTGGGAGCGGCCGTCCGTGGCCGCTCCGTGAACTCGTCTCGCGGGCTCAGCTCACCTCCCGAATCGCCGCCAGGTCGACGGCTGTCCCGTCGGCGAGCTGGAGGGTCACCGAGCCGCCGTCCGTCCGGACGCGCTCGACGACGCCCGTCGCGGTCGTGTCGCCGCTCGCGTAGGCCACGGTGCGCCCGATGAGGGACGTCCCCTGCCCCAGGCTCTGGGCGAAGGCCATGCGGTCGGCGACCTGGCGGAGGTTCGTGAGCTGCTCGAGCGTCGAGAAGCCCGTCATCTGCTCGATGAACTGGGCGCTGTCCATCGGCGAGAGCGGATTCTGGTAGCGCAGCTGGGTGACGAGCAGAGCGAGGAACTCATCCTTCCCGAGAGCCGTCCTCCCGCTCGTCGCCGTCGAGTCCGTGGTCGTTCCCGTGGTCCTGGTCGTTGCGTTGATCATGTGTGTCTCCTTTCGTCAGGCGAGGACGTCGACGGCACTGCTGCCGCTCCGCCTCGGTCGCGGGGCCGTGCCCGCCGGCCGGTCGTCCCCCGGGGCGGCGCCCACGCCGGCACCGCCAATCGAGGGCCGCCGCTCGCGCGCCCACTCGCCTCCGCGGCGATCGCCGCCCGGCTGCTGCCAGTCGGACGTCAGCTCGAGGGTCTCCACGGTCAGCCCGCCCGTCTCGAGCGCCCGGCGGAGATCCGGCAAGGCCTGGGCGAGCGTCTCCGCCGCCTCGCGGCTCTCGGCCGCCAGCACGCCGCGGACGACGCCGTCGGCGACCGTCACATGGACGTGCACGGCGCCGAGCGAGCGCGGGTAGAGCTCGAGCCGTACCTCGCCCCCGCCCGCGGCCGAGGCGACCTGCATCCGCGCCGCGAGCTCCCCGGCTACCCGTGCAAGCGGGACCGGCGGAGCCGGGCGGACAGGCGCGACCGGGGCGGCCTCCGGGGCGCGGGGCGCGGCGGGCGCGGACGGCAGCGCGCCCGCCTCGGCCGCGCGGGCCTCGGCGGCGTCGTGCGGCGCGTCCGTCCCGCGCTCCGGACCGACGTCCGCGGCCCGCACGCGTCCGAGCGGCTCGGCGGGCGCCTCGGCGGCGGTCGCGGCGTCTCCGGGCGCCGGCGCGTCGGGCGCGCGGGGCGGTTCGCCCTGGAGCCGAGTCGCGAGGCCGTCCGTCGCCGCGGGAACGTGCGCGAGGACGAGCTCGGGGAGTGTCGGCGCGGCGACCGGCACCGCCGGAGCATCGGCCCGGAGCGCGGGCGCGGCCGGTGCAACCGCAACCGCGGCGGCGGAGGCCGTCGCGGGTTCCGCCGACGTCGTGCCGTCGCTGGACGGCGCTGCGACGGGCGTCGCGGCGGTCGCATTGCCGTCGCTGGGCGGCATTGCCACGGGCGTCGCAGCGGTCGCCGGCCCGGAGCCGGAGCGCTGCGCAGCCGGGACGGGGTCGGCGGCCGGAGCAGGCGGCAGAGCCGCCATCAGGGTGAGCAACGCCGCGAAGAGGTCGCTCGGCTCGGCCGGCGCGGCCGCGTCCGCGACCGCGGCGGGCACGCCGCCGCCGGCAACCGGGTCAAGTGAGGTGGCTGTCATCGCGTCCTTTCGGGGAGAGTCGTCAGGAGTAGCGGCGCCCGTGCGAGAAGCGCTCGGAGTACCAGGGGCCGGAGAGGGAGGAGATCTTCACGACGTCGCCGCGCTTCGGCGCGTGGATGAAGCGGTCGCCGCCGATGTAGATGCCGTTGTGGCCGATCGAGCCGTCGTCGTAGCGGAAGAAGACCGCGTCGCCGGGCTGGAGCTCGTCGCGCGAGACGAGCTGCCCGGTCTCCGCCTGGTCCGCGGCGACGCGCGGGACCTGCTTGCCGTGCTGGGCCATCACGTACTGCACGAGGCCGGAGCAGTCGAAGCCGGTCGACGGCGACTCGCCGCCCCACGAGTACGGCGTGCCGAGGAACTGCATCGCCGTGCGCACGATCGGCTCGCCCTCGAGCGAGGGGGCGGCGGCCGGCGGCGCCGCGGCCGAGCTCGCGCGCAGTTCGGTCGCGTACCCGACCACGCGGTCGACGTAGCGTTGCGTCTCCGGGTAGGGCGGCACGCCGCCGTACCTCGAGACGGCGCCCGGGCCGGCGTTGTACGCGGCGAGCGCGAGGCGCTCGTCGCCGCCGAAGCGGTCGAGCATGCTGCGGAGGTACCGGGCGCCGCCGAGGATGTTCTGTGCGGGGTCGCGCGGATCGACGGCGAGCCCGGCGGCGGTCTGCGGCATGAGCTGCATGAGCCCGATCGCGCCCGCGGGCGAGACCGCATCCGGATCGCCGCCGCTCTCGGCGCGGATCACGGCGAGGATGAGCGCCGGGTCGACGCCTGTCTCGCGGCTCGCCGACTCGATCTCCGCGCGGTAGCTGCCTCCCAGCGCGGCCGGAGCGCGCGTGTCGGCGCGCTCGAGCGCGGACGCGAACGACCGCGCGGGCGCCGCGGCCGCGATGGGCTGCCGGATCGGCGGCGGCGCGAGCAGCGCCTCGAGCTCGGCGATGCGCTGCTGGACCGTGGCAACGCTCACGGGCGGTGCCTCTGCACGGAGATCTCGTCGAGCTCGGCGAGCTCGGCCGCGGCGCGCGCCCGCTCGTGGCGGGCGCGCGCCGCCTCACCGAGCCGGTCGATCGCCTCGCGGGCGACGCTGACGCGCTCGAGCGCGCGGCGGGCCTCGCCGACGGCGCCCTCCTGCTCCTCGCGCGAGGAGCGGAGACCGCGGAGCCTGCGCGAGCCCGCCTCGTAGGAGGCGCGCTCGAGCGCGAGCTGCTCGATCGTGACGAGCGCCGTGCCCGAGCCCTGCCGCTCGAGCCCGGCGAGGAACGATGCCTGCTCGGCCTCCGCGCCGCGGAGCCGCTCGAGCGCCGACAGCTCCTGCGCGAGCGCGAGCTGGCGCGCCTCCTCCTCCTGGCGGCGGAGCCGCTGAACGGGGGCGAGCCGGAACCTGAAGCCCTTCACGGCCGCTCTCCGAGGAGCTCGAGCAGGCTCGCGCGCGACTCGGCAAGCGGCGCCGGCTCGTCCAGCTCCTGGCGCGCGAACGCGTCGAGCGCGGGCTTGAGCGCGATCGCCCTGTCGGTGACGGGGTCCGATCCAGGCTCGTAGGCCCCGATCGAGATGAAGTCCTCCTTGTCGCGGTAGGCGGCGAGCACCTCGCGGAAGCCGCGCGCCGCCGCGCGCACGTCGGGCTCCTGGAGCTCGGTCTCGAGCCTGCTGACGCTGGCGAGCACGTCGACGGCGGGATAGTGGCCGCGGTGCGCGAGCGAGCGGCTGAGCGCCACGTGGCCGTCGAGGATGGCGCGGGACGCGTCCGCGACGGGCTCGTTCATGTCGTCGCCCTCGACGAGGACGGTGTAGAGGCCGGTGATCGAGCCGCTCTCGTCCGTCCCAGCGCGCTCGAGCAGGCGCGGCAGGAGCGCGAAGACGCTCGGGGTGTACCCGCGCGTCGAGGGCGGCTCACCGACCGTGAGCCCGACCTCGCGCTGCGCCGTCGCCACGCGCGTGAGCGAGTCCATCAGGAGCAGGACGTCGCGGCCCTGCTCGCGGAAGTGCTCCGCGACGGTCGTCGCGAGGAGCGCCGCCTTGATCCGCACGAGCGCGGGCTCGTCGCTCGTGGCGACGACGACGACGCTCCGGGCGAGGCCATCGGGCCCGAGGTCGCGCTCGATGAAGTCGCGCACCTCGCGCCCCCGCTCGCCGACGAGCGCGATGACGTTGACGTCGGCCTCGGTGGAGCGGGCGATCATCCCGAGCAGGCTCGACTTGCCGACGCCGGAGCCGGCGAACAGCCCCAGGCGCTGCCCGCGCCCGCAGGGCACGAGCATGTCGAGCACCCGCACGCCGAGCGCGAGCTGCTCCGTGATCCGCCGCCGCCGCAGCGGCTGCGGCGGCGCGCTCACGACGGAGCGCCAGGCGACGGCCGCAGGGAGCGGCTCCTCGTCGAGCGGCCGGCCGAGCCCGTCGAGGACGCGCCCGAGCAGCGCGTCGCCGCACGGAGCGAGGAGCGGCTCACCCGTCGGGACGACGCGGCAGCCGGGCCGGGCGCCCTCGAGCTCGCCCAGCGGCATCAGCAGCGTGCGACCTTCCTTGAAGCCGACCACCTCTGCGCGCAGCGAGCGGTCCCGCCGGACCTCGATCCCGCAGAGCTCGCCCACCTCGGCCTCCGGGCCGCGGCCGGCGAGGACGAGCCCGATCGCCTCCTCGACCCGGCCGTTCACCCGGTACGGGTCGGCACGGCGCACCGCCTCCGCATATGCGGTCAGCGCACTCACCGCGTCTCTGCCTTCCGGATCGCCTCGCGAATGCGCTCGAACTTCGAGGCGACGGTCGCGTCGATCTCGCCGGCGGGAGTGTCGAGCAGGCAGCCGCCGCGCGCGATCCGCCGATCGTCGACGAGCGTGAGCTCGTCGGCGCCGAAGGCGGCGCGCAGGGAGGGCAGCAGCTCCCGCGCCGCGTCGAGGTCGGCGGGGTTCACGGTCAGGGTGAGGTTGCGGCGGTCGCGCGCGCGCCGCAGCGCGTCGCAGAGGACGGACTCGAGCACGGACGCGTCGATCTCGATCTTCGCGGCGACGATCTTCTCGGCGACGGCGAGCGCGAGCTCGCACGCCTCGGCGGCGAACCGGCTCTCCACCTGCTCCTGCCAGCGCTGGGCCGCGGCGGCCGCGGCGGCGGCGAGAGCGAGCTGCGCCTCGAGCTCGGGACGGATCTCCGCGCGCACGGCCGCGATCGTCTCGGCCCGCGCCTCCGTGCGGATGCGCTCCGCGTCGACGCGGGCTTGCTCGAGCAGCAGCTCGGCGGTGTCGGCCGGATCCTGCGGCCGCTCGATCTCGGCGAAGAGGTACGGCGAGGCGGCCATCTCAGTCGATCAGCTCCTCGTCGGGTCCGCGCCCGATGGTGATGCGGCCCTCGCCCTCGAGGTGCCGGATGATCTCGACCACCTTCGTCTGCGCCTCCTCGACCTCGTGGCGCGGGACCGGGCCGAGGTAGCCCATCTCCTCCTCGAGCATCTCGCCCGCGCGCGTGCTGAGGTTGGCGACGATCTTCTCCTTGACCTCCGCCGACGTTCCCTTGAGCGCGTAGGCGAGGTCCTTCATCTCGACCTCGCGGAGGACGAGCTGGAGGTAGCGATCCTCGAGCGTGACGACGTCCTCGAAGACGAACATGCGCTTGCGCACCTCGTCCGCCAGCGCCGGGTCGCGCTGCTCGAGGCTCTCGAGGATGTGCCGCTCGGTCGAGCGGTCGGCGTTGTTGATGATCTCGACGAGGCTCTCGACCCCGCCGGCCCGGGAGAGCTGCTGGTTGATGACCGCGGCCAGCTTGCGCTCCATCACCTGCTCGACCTCCTTCACCACCTCCGGAGCGGTGGACTCCATCGTCGCGATGCGGTGCGAGACGGCGCTCTGGAGCCCGGCGGGCAGGCCGGCGAGCACGGTCGCGGCCACCTCGTGCGGCAGGTAGGCGAGCACGAGCGCGATCGTCTGCGGGTGCTCGTGCTGGATGAAGTTCGTGATCTGCGCCGGGTCCGTGCGGCGCAGGAACTCGAAGGGGGCGATCTGCACGAAGGAGGAGAGACGGCTGATGATCTTCAGCGCCTGGTCGACGCCGAGCGCGCGCTCGAGCAGGTTCCGCGCGTAGGCGAGGCCGCCTTCGACCGCGTAGCCGTGCGCGAGGTGCATGTGGTCGAACTCGCGCAGCACCGCCTCTCGCTCCTCGGGCGAGACCGGCCCGAGCGTCGTGATCTCGAGCGTCAGCTCGTCGATCTCGCGCGGCTTCAGCTTCTTCAGCAGCTCGGACGAGATCACAGGACCGAGCGCGACGCAGAGGATCGCCGCCTTCCGCGGCCCGGAGATCGCGAGCCGCGGTGCCGGCCGTGCGTCGGACGGCTCGATCTCCGCCGGAGGGAAGCCGGCCGGCTCGGTCAGGGCGAGATCGGGGATGACGTGGGTCTCCTGCAGCTCGGCGCTCATTCGTTCAGCCATGTCCGGACGAGCTGCGCCGACTCTTCGGTCTTGAGCCTCGCCGTCTCGGCGGCGCGCTCCTCGATCTGGCGGCGCGACGCGGCCTCACGGGCGAGCGCGTCCTGCCTGGCGCGCTCGGCGAGATCGTCGAAGGACGGAGCCGCCGCGAGCCCCGACAGCGTGAGACCGGCGGGCAGCGCCTCGGCCTCGACCGGCCAGGAGAGCACTGTCCGCTGCCTGCGCCGCAGGCCGAGCGCGGCGGCGGCGAGGAAGGCGAGCGCGGCCACGGCGGCGACGGCCTGGAGGATGAGCGGGCTCAGACCCTTCTTCTTGCCGGCGGCGGGCGCCTCCGCCGGCCCCGCGAAGGGGACCCGCTCGACGGAGACCCGGTCGCCGCGCTTCCCGTCGTAGCCCATCGCGGCCTCGACCGTGCTGCGGATCGCCTCGAGCCGCCCCGCGGGCACGCTCTCGTCGACGAGGACGGCAACGCTCTGGCGCTCGAGCGCGCCCTGCGCGAGGTCGCGCTTCGTGATGGTCTTGTCGATCGCGAACTGGGTCTGCGTCTGCTCGCGGTCGTACTTGCCCGACGTCTTCCCGCCGGCTGCGGCGGCGTACGAGGGCACGTCGCCGACGACCCCGGCCGCTCCGCCCGCGGCCCCGCCGGCGCCCTCGTACTTCTCCTTCTCGGTGCTCTTCGAGAGCGCGAGTGGCTTGCGCCCCCACGTCTCGGACTCCACGTGCGCGCGGTCCCAGTTGAGCTCCGCGCTCACCGCGGCGGTCGCCTTCCCGTCGCCGACGACCCGCGCGAGCATCGCGTTCAGGTCCGCCTCTGCGCGGCGCTCGTACGCCTCCTGCGCGGCCAGCTTGCCGCCGTCGCCCCCGTCGGCCTGGTCGGCGGGCGAGCCGCCCGAGAGCAGCGTGCCCTCGTTGTCGGTGATGACGACGTTCTGGGCGTCGAGGCCCTCGACCGCGCTCGAGACGAGCCGGGAGATGCCTCGGACGCGGGCCGCCTCGAGCGCATAGCCGTTCTCGAGCGTCAGCAGGACGCTCGCGGTCGGCGGCTTTTCCTCGCGGGCGAAGAGCTTCCGGTCGGGCAGGGCGAGATTCACGGTCGCCGCCCGGACGCCGTCGATCTGCTCGATCGCGCGCGCGATCTCGCCCTGGAGGGCGCGCTGGTAGTTGACGCGCTGTTGGAAGTCGGTGGCGCCGAGCTTGGTCTTGTCGAAGACCTCCCAGCCGACGCGGCCGCCGCCGAGCAGGTTCTCCTGGACGAGCAGCGCGCGCGCCTCGTCGACGCGGTCGCTCGCGACGAGCACTGTCCGCCCGTTGTCGCCGGTACGGAACGGGATGCCCTTCTTCTCCAGGCTCGTCGTGAGGTCGGCCGACTCGGTGGCGGCGAGATCCGTCGCGAGCAAGCCGTAGCTCGTCCGCTTCGACAGGCTGACGATGCCGAAGACGAGGACGACGGCGAGGACGCCGGCCGCGGCGAGCGCGAGCTTGCCGCGCAGCGAGAGATTGTCCAGCAGGGTGGGCACGTACCTCCTTCGATCTCGGCGGGCCGGTCAGACCTGCATCCGCATGACTTCCTGGTAAGCCTCGACAGCCTTGTTCCGCACCTGCGTCGCGAACTGGAGCGCGAGGTCGGCCTGCTGGACGCCGAGCAGCGCCCCCGCGAGATCGTCGCTCATGCCGGTCGCGACGGCGCGCGACTGCGCGGACGCCTCGCGCTCGAGCTCCTGCACGCGCTCGATCTTGTCGGCGACGACGTCGGCGAAGCCGGAGGGGCCGGATGCGGGAGCGCCGGCTCCCGGCGCCTCGAGCCCGCCGATGCCCGGCAGGCTGGGAACGCTCTGGACGGGCGGGATCGCGGGCATCTCAGCGGAGGAGGTCGAGTGTCCTGAGCGCCATGTCCTTGGCGGCCTTCATGGCAGTGACGTTGGCCTCGTAGGCCCTGCTGGCGCCGATCATGTCCACCATCTCGCCGACGGGGTTGACGTTCGGCAGCGTGACGTACCCCTGCTCGTCGGCGTCCGGGTGGGAGGGGTCGTAGACGCGGCGCGGCGGCGACGGGTCGTCCGCGATCGCCGCGACGCGCACGCCACCCGAGACGGCGCCGCTCTCGGCAGGCGCCTCCTGGAGGACGACCATGCGCTTGCGGAAGGGCTGGCCGTCTGGGCCGGAGGTCGAGTTCGCGTTCGCGAGGTTGCCCGCGATCACGTCGAGGCGAAGGCGCTCGGCGGCGAGGCCGCTCGCGCTCACGCGCAGCGCGTCGAAGAGGCCCACCGCCTACCGCCTCCCCTCGTTGATCACGTAGCGGAGCATCGCGATCCGGTCGCGCAGGAGGCCGGCGACCGCGCCGTGGAGGAGCTGGGTCTCCGCGAGCCGCGCCATCTCGGCGTCGACGTCGACGTTGTTGCCGTCCGCGCGGAGCGCGGTCGTCGCGTCCTGCACGACCTGGGGGCGCGCGGCACCGACACGCGCGGGATCCCCGCTGGCGAGCGCGTCGCGGAGCGATTGTTGGAAGGGCACGTCGCTGCGCCGGAAGCCCGGCGTGTTGACGTTGGCGATGTTGCCGGCGATGACGCGCTGCCGCAGCTCGGCGCCGCCGAGCGCCCGGCCGAGGAGTATGTCGGTGACGCCGAAGATCTCCACGTAAGCCTCCTGAGACGACAGAAGGACAGGCCGGGCCGCCGGAGCGGCGCGAACGCTGTCCTTCCCTAGACCTGCACCGGCTCCGATCCGTGGAGCCGGGCGGTGTATCGGTCGGTCGTGACCCGCCTTTAGGGCCGCTTGCCGCCCGGAGCGAAGACCTGGACGCGCTCGGGGTCGCACAGTCCCAGCCGCGCCACCTCGCGCTCGACCTCCTCGACGGCCGCCGCGTAGCCCGGCTCGTCGAGCGCGTCCCAGCCCCGCTGGAAGCTGACCGTGGCGTCCGGCCGCCGCAGCGTCGCCACGAGCTCTATCCCGCGCGCAGCGCGCTTGCTGAGAACCTCCAGCCGGTAGCCCTCGATCGTGCCCCGGTAGACGCGGGCCTCGTGGAGGCGTTCGCCCGCGCGGAGCGCGAACGCGTCGGCGGCGGGTCCTTTGCGGCTGCGCAGCCACGCGTCGAGGACGCGGTTCGTCTCCCGCGTCGCGCGTCCTCGCTGTCTCCCCTCGCTCATCGTCGTCCCTCCGCCGTAAGCCTAGAGGATCGGTCTCGGAGGAGCCGGCCGAGAATCTCGCTGACGTCGCACGGGCGGCCCGGCGGGCGCCTCGCCGGCGTCGAGTTCTCGCGTACGACGCAGTCGGCGACGTGGATAGAGCGGCGATCCGCGAGACGGGAGCGGCGAGTCGCGGTCGCGGAGATGACGTTGTTCCGAAGCGCCGCCGCCGCGCTCGCTAGATTCGCGTCATGCGCGTGCTCTCCATCGTCCACGACGGCTCCTCCACGGGCGGAGGCGGGCTGTTCGAGGATCTCGTCGAGCAGCGCGGCGACCGGCTCGAGCGCTGGGTCACCGTGGCAGACGGCACGGGGCCCGACGCGCCCACGCGCTACGACGCGATCATGGTCTTCGGCGGCGCCATGCATCCCGACCAGGACGCCGAGCATCCGTGGCTCGCCGACGAGGCGTCGTTCCTGCGCGAGGCGCTCGAGCGCGAGGTGCCGCTGTTCGGTGTCTGCCTCGGCTCCCAGCTGATCGCGCGCGCGGCGGGCGCCCGCGTCGGGCCGGCCGAGGTCGCCGAGGTCGGCTGGCACGAGGTCGAGCTGAACGACGCCGGCGTCGGCGACCCGGTCGTGGGGGTGCTGCCGCGGCGCCTGGACGCGTTCCAGTGGCACTACTACACCTTCGAGCTGCCGCCGGGGGCGACGCTCCTGGCGCGGAGCCGGGCGGCGCGCCAGGCGTACCGGCTCGGCGAGCGCACGTGGGGAATCCAGTTCCACGCCGAGGTGACGCGCCGCATGCTCGACTCCTGGTTCGTCGACGGCGCCGCCGAGCTGCCGAAGCCGGCCGACGAGGTCCGCCGCGAGACCGACGCGCTCCTCGGCACGTGGAACGAGCACGGGCGGCGCCTGTGCGGCGCGTTCCTCGACTACGCCGCCGCGTCGGCCTGACCGGCCTCGAGCGGGAGCGCCGGGTCGGCGGACCATTCATGCCAGGAGCCGGCGAAGTTGCGCGCGTCGTAGCCGGCGGCGCGCAGGAGCTCGACGGCCGTCGCGGAGCGGCCGCCCGAGTGGCAGTAGGCGATCACCTCTGCTCCGGCGGGGGCGCCGATGCGCTCGCGGATCCCGTCCGCGTCGAGCCCGAGCAGCTCCTGCACGTCGACGTTCCGCGCTCCGGGCACGTGCCCCCGGCGCTCGTCGCACGGGTAGCCGGCGGCGCCCGCGAACTCGGCCGCCGTGCGCACGTCGAGGAGCACGAGGCCTTCCTCTCCGAGCCGGCGGGCAAGCTCCTCGCAGGTGACGACGCTCACGTGAGCGCCGCCACGACGTCGAGCTCCGCGGCGACCGACGGGCGCTCGAGCAGCCGCTCGAGCCAGGCTGCGAGATCCGGGTACGGATCGAGCGCCACGCCCATCAGCCCGCGCGCACGCAGGATCCAGGGGACGTAGGCGACGTCGGCGAGCCCGAAGGACGCCCCCGTCAGGTAGGGCTGCGCGGCGAGCAGCGCGTCGAGCCCGGCGAGCGCGCCGGCGAGCTGCGCGCCGGCGCCGTCCTCGTGACGGCGCAGCGCGTAATACGGCCGTGCGAGGTCGTCGTGGCGGAAGACGAGCAGGCGGGCCGACGCCCGCGCCGCGGGGTCGGAAGGGAGCAGCGGCGGGTCGGGGTAGCGCTCGTCGAGGTACTCGCCGATCAGCGCCGACTCGGGCAGGCACCAGCCGTCCTCCTCGAGCACCGGCACGCGGCCGGTCGAGTTCTTGTCGTAGAGCCACGCGGGCCGGTCGTCGAGGTCGATCACGGCCGTCTCGAACGGCACGCCCTTCTCGTCGAGCACGATGCGCACGCGGGCGCAGTACGGACAGCGGGGAGCGTCGTAGAGGGTCAGCACCCCGAAAACGTAGCTGGCGAGCCCGCGGCCGGCGGGCCGTTACCACGGGCCGCGCTAGCGCTCGACGCGGATCGCGCCGTCGAGGGCCGGCGCGTCCGACCAGCCGTGCTCGGCGCCCGTGAGACCGAGGGTCGCGGCGAGGCCCGCGAGCAGATCGCGGGCCGGCGGCAGGTCGGACGGCGTCCCGGCGACCGGAGCCGCGGCACGCACCGACGCCTGCGAGGCCCCCGTGTAGCGCTCGATGACGACCGGGTTCGCCTGCAGCGCCACCACCTCGCCCGGCGGCAGCGGGCGGTGGAACTCCGGCAAGGACGCGTACTCGTCGACGATGCCGCCGCGGTCGAACAGGATCATCCGCACCACCGTCTCCTGCTCGACGCCGAGGACGATGACGACGAGGCCGGTACGCGTCGAGATCTCCCTCGCGAGCCGGCGCAGCATCGCGGGGTCGCGGTCGCAGACGTCGTCGTAGACGGTGACGTAACCCCCGCGCGGCTGCGTCACGATCGAGCCGCGCGAGCGGCCCGGCAGCCGCGGCACCATCGTCTCGACCGCCTTCACGATGGCGTCGACGTCGTCGGTCTGCGCGTGGATCGAGCCGAACGACGGTGCCTGGACGGCCTTGCCGAGCCGCTCCGCGACCCCGGCGAGCGGGGCGGCGAGAAGGAGCGCCTCCTCCCGGAAGCCCCAGCGCGCGACCACCGCACGCGCCGCGGCGTTCGACGCCGCCACCTCCAGATCGACCGTCTCGACCCCGTCGTCGGCGAGGTGCGCGAGGACGGCGCGCATGAGCGCCCCGGCAACGCCCTCGCGCCGCACCTCCGGCCGCACGTACAGGTCGCTGATCCGCGCCGCGCGCACGCCGCGCCTGCGTGCGAGCGCCATCCCGACGGCGGCGCCGTCGCGCTCGGCGACCCAGCCGAGTCCGGAGGCGACGATCTCGCGCATCTCCCCGACCTCGCGCGCGGGGCAGGCCTCCTCGCGCGGCGGCGGCGCCTCCGCCAGGAACGCCCGCCACAGCCCCTCGAGCTCGGGCAGGTCCGCGGCCGTCGCGCGGCGCACGGTCATCCGTGCAACCTCGCGCCCGCGAGCAGCATGTGACATGCGACGTTCCGCCAGGGACCGAACCTCTCTCCCATCGCGCGCACCTCCGTCTCGTCGAGTTCCCTGCCGCAACCGTAGAAGAACGAGACCGCCTTGCGCACGCCCAGGTCGCCCGCCGGCCACGCGTGCGGCCGGGCGAGCGCACGCGCGAGGAACCAGTCGGCCGTCCAGCGGCCGAGCCCGCGCTGCGCCGTGATCGCGGCGACCACCTCGGCGTCCGCAAGCGCCGCGAGTGCGTGCAGATCGAGATCGCCTCGCGCGAGGCCGGTCACGTACTCGGCCTTGCGCCGCGAGAGGCCGGCAGCGCGGATCTCCCCCTCCGCGGCCGCCGCGATGCGCGCGCGCGACGGGAACGCCCAGGCGGCGCCGTGACGGGTGCCGAAGCGCTCGATCAGCCGCGAGCGCACCGCGAACGCGGAGCGCAGCGACACCTGCTGCGCCGTGATCAGCGTGACGAGCATCTCCCAGCGGTCGGGGACGAGCGGCGGACGGTATCCGCGCAGCGGCTCCGCGAGCGCGGCAAGCACGGGCTCGCCCCGCGCCCACGCCCAGAAGCCGTCGAGGTCGAGCGGCACGCCGAGCAGCCACGCCGCCTCGGCCGCGATCTCCTCGTCGCACGGCTCGACCCGCACCCCGCCCGGCGCCGCCTCGATCCGCACCTCGCGGCCGCGGACGACGCGGTGCAGGCCGCCCTCGCGCCACAGGTTGGCGCGGTCGGCGCCGTAGGAGCGGAACCGCTCCGTGGAGGCGAGGAAGTCGTACGGCTGTGGGACGGCGAGCAGCGCGATGCGGCGATCGTACGCGTGCCTCGGCGCCTCGGGCGCGCCGTCCGCGCGCAGGAGCGACTCGAGGCCGTCGGCGCTACGCGCTCGACCGCGCCGCCGCCGTCGCGTCGGCCAGGTCGCGCACGATCGTCAGCTCGGGGCGGGCGGCGAGGAGCAGCATCGCATGGCTCCAGGCGAGCGGCAGCACCCACGCGGGCCGGCCGTCGGGGAGCACCTGCTCGGGCAGCAGGTCGAGCCCGGTGCGGCGGGAGAGCACGTATTCGAGCGCGCCCCGATGCCCGACCTCGTCACCGAGCAGTCGACGGGCGAGGCCGAGCCACAGCGTGGAGATGAGCCAGGGATTGCCGCCGGCATACGTGTCGTCCTCGTGGCGGTAGGTGCCCCCGCACGGCGCCGCCAGCCCCGACGCGACGGCGTCCACCGTCGCACGCAGCCGCTGCGAGGAGAGGTCGAGCGACACGAACGGCCAGGCGAGGCCGAGCAGCGAGCTGTCGAGCCGTGTGTCGCGGGGATCGACGGAGCGGATGGTGCGGTTCGGGTACGGGAGGTTGCGCGCGAACGCGCACCCGGGAGGCAGGCCTGCGGCGTCCGACCGGCCGACGTTGCGCGAGCGCAGGAAGCGGCCGTGCTCCTCGCTCCAGAGATGGGCGTCCAGCGCGCACGCGATCGACGCGGCCGCCGCTGCGTATCGCCGCCGCAGGGCCGGCTCGTGTCGAGCGGCCATCGCGGCGCCGGCGCGCAGCCCTGCGACGGTCGCGGCCGCCGTGTAGGTGTGCTGGCCGTCGTGCTGCTCCCACAGGTCGACGCTCGCGAGCGGCAGGCCGGTCTCGCCGTCGACGAAGCGCGTGAGGAAGTCGGCTCCCCGGCGCATCGAGGGCCACAGCTCCGCGTCCAGCGACTCGTCCTCGAGCTCGCGCCACGCCGCCTCGTAGGCGAACAGCGCGGCGCCGGTCTCGTCGAGCTGGTGCATGCTCCAGGCCGGCGCGAGCGCTCCGTCCGTCCAGTGCCGCTGCAGCCACAGCCCCTCGGGCGCCTGGTGGCGGGAAAGCCAGCGCAGCGACGGGGCGACCAGGTCGGCCTTGCCGGCGGCGAGCAGCGCGAGCGAGATGTACGCGAGGTCGCGCGGCCACACGAAGCCGTAGCCGCCCGAGCGGAGGAATCGCGGGTCCATCTCGGGAGCGGCGACCGTGGCGCCGGTCGCGCGGTCGGTGAGATCCTCGAGCACGAGCAGCGAGCGCCGGTAGAGCGCGTCGAGCCCCTCGGGGCCCGGGGAAGCGGGCCGTGCCGCGGCGAGCCGCCCCGCGTCGTGGCGGCGGCGAGCCGTCTCGGCCGCGCCGGGCGCGGCGCGGCCGTGCTCCCGCACCAGCGCGAGCGCCGCGGCGGCGTCGGCGGCGAAGGCGACGAGCAGTGTGGCGTCGCCGCGGAGGTCGCCGGCGAGCGCCCCCTCGAGCGGCTGGCGGTGAGCGACGGCGTCGCCGTCGAGGCGACCGTCGCAGGCATCGTCGAGGACGGAGTAGTGGTGACCGCGCCGCGTTCGCCCGACCGCGCGCTCGTCGGCGCAGCTGAGCGCGATCGCGACGGCGACGTGCCGGCGGTAGAAGACGAGCGCGCCGGTGCCGGGGTCGACGTACGCGGCCCCGTAGAAGTGCGCCTCCTCGAGCATCGGGCAGCAGAGCGCGACGATGCGCCTGCCCTCGCCGTCGCTGTGGATACGCCGCACGAGCACCGGGTCGTGGGGATGCACGGCGTCGACGATCTCGACGGTGTGCTCGCCGTCTCGGGCCACCGTGCGGAGGATCGACGCGTCCTCGTCGTAGCGCTGCTCCCAGCTGAAGGGCTCCTCGTCGAGCCAGTGGGTGCGCCCGTTCGGGCAGAGGCCGAGGCGCAGCTCGCCGAGGTGCTGCGGGCCGTCGACGTGCGGCCAGAAGAGCCGCTCGACCTCCCCGCGCGCGGACAGCGTCACGAGCAGCGAGCCGTTGCCGAGCACGGCGGCAGGCATGAACGCGACGCGGCGCCCGGTCGCGTCGAAGGCGCCGGCTGGGCCGAGCTCCCCTTCCATTCTCACCGTGGCAACCGTCCAGCGGCAGACCGGGCCAGCTTCATGCGCACGTCGTCGAAGTCCCGGAACGGCCTGTAGTCGACGCCGAGCCCGCTGAGGTGGCGCGCGAGGCCGTCCCGCGCGAACACGACCTCCGCCGCGAGCGAGACGCAGCGGTCGGAGACGCCGTCGCCGACGAAGGCGAACGGCCCGAGCCCTTCGACGGAGCGGCGCTTGCAGGCTTCGCCGCAGATCGGGCAGGAGGCGGCCTCCGGGAAGACGGCGCGCCAGCCTGCGGGGTCGGGCACGACGCGGTTGGCGACGACGCGCGCGCGCACCCCCTCGCGCTCGAGCACCGGCTCGATGAGCTCGTGGAAGCCGGCCGAGACGATCAGCGGGTCGTGTGCGGCAACGAGCTCGGCAAAGCCCGGGCGGACGCGCACGGTCTCCAGGAGCCATGCCACGACCTCGTCGCGCCCCGCCTTCACCGTCTCCATCTCGCAGGCGATCACCTCGCGCAGGGTCATGCGGCGGCCGATCTCGGCCTCGAGCGCGCGGAACACGGCGAGGTCGCCGAACTCCGCGATGACGAGGTGGAGCGTGTCCGTCTCGGTCACCGTTCCGTCCCAGTCGAGGACGAGCGGCAGGACGCCCGCGCGCCTCACGCGACGGTCTGGCGCAGCACGCCGATGCCGGCTGCCTCGAGCTCGACCGGGCCGGAGAGCCCCTCCACCCGTCCGGCCGCCGGGCCGGCGAGGATGTCCCCGGGGCGCAGCGTCGTGCCGGCGCGGGCGAGCACGCGCGCGGCCTCCCAGTCGAAGCCGGCGCTGACGGTGCGGAGGCGCTCGCCGCCGCCGGCGCGGACGGAGAGCTCGACGTCCGCGCCCGGCAGCTCGTCGGGCGTGACGACGAAGGGGCCGAGCACGAGCGCGAAGTCCCTGTCCTTCGGCGCCGGAACCCCGGCGGCGCGCCACTCGGCGAGGGCGGCGAAGCCGCCGATCTGCTCGTCGGCGCCGATCACCGCCGCCACGCGCGGAAGCAGGTCGAGCGTGCGCGCCGGGCCCGCGATCGTCGCACCGGGGCCGGTGACGGCGGCGGCGTTGGCGAACGCGAACGTCTCCTGGCCGTCGAACAGGCGCACGGTGGGCGGATGCAGCACGGGAACGACGAACGTCACCGCGCCGAGCGCGTACTCGGCGTGCTCGCGCGCGCCGCCGCCGCCGAGGAAGAACGACTGCAGCGTCTGGGCGGCGAGGTGGACCACGCGGTCGCCGTCGACGCGGCCGACCCAGCCCCGCTCCAGCGGACGCCCGTTCGGGTGGAACATGCAGAGGCGCACAGCGCTCTATTCAACCTGCAGCCGCCGCTGCGCGCGGTCGGTCAGGGCTCCGTGTGCACGATCACCCCGGCCACGCCCGGCACGGCGGCGCGGATGCGCCGCTCGACGCCCGACGCGGTCGCGTGGGCGGCGGCGAGGCTCTCGGAGGGGTCGAGGGCGAGCGTGAGGAACACGACGAGCCCCTCGTCGGTGTGCAGGAACCGGATCGAGCGCGGCGGGCCGCCGACGGTCTCGCGCACGATCCTGTCGATCTCCGCGGGGTCGTCGTCGGCCTCGCTCCCGGCGGCGAGCTCGGCGAGAGGCTCGAGATGGGTCTGCACGTCGACGACCTCGGGTATCCCGTCCACGATCGCGCGCTCGACCTGCTCGGCGAGTCCGTGCGCCTCGTCGAGCGGCAGCTCGCCCGGGAGCTTCAGGTGCAGCGACACGTGAATCCCGTCCGGAAGCTCGATCACGGAGAGGTCGTGGATCTCGCGCACGCGCGGCACGCCCATCGCAGCCTCGCGCACGCGCTCCCGCAGCACCTCCTCCGCGCCGGCAGGCTCGACGTGCACGACCACGTCGCTGCCGGGCAGCACCCCCTGCACTGCGGCCTCGACGCGGTCGGCCAGCGCGTGCCCCTGCCCCACGGCGTCTCCGGGCGGCACGCCGATGACGACGTCCGTGAAGGTTCGTCCTGCCGCCTCGCGCAGGCGCAGGCGCCGAACGTCGACGGGCGGCTCGAGCGTGGCGATCGCGGCGCGGGCGGCGAGCACGGCCGCCGCCGGCGCCCGGTCCATGAGCACGTCGACGTTGCGGCCGATCAGGCGCGCGGCGGCGGTGACGACGAGGAGGGCGACGAACAGCGCCGCGAGCGAGTCGCCCTCCGCCCAGCCTGCGCGCACGGCGACGAGCCCGCCGAGCACGGCGAGCGTGCCCGCGAGGTCGCTGCCGAAGTGCAGCGCGTTCGAGAGCAGCGCCGGGCTCTCGTAGCGGCGCGCCGCGCGCAGCGACACGACGGTGCGGGAGACGTCGATCGCGATCACGACGCCGACGGCGGCGAACACCCACCAGGCCGCAGTCGTCTCGATCTCCACCCAGCCGCCGAGCCGCGCGACGGCGAGGACGCCGACGAGCACGCTCACGAGCAGGAGCACCGCCGCCTCGGCGAGCGCCGCCAGGTGCTCGGCCTTGCCGTGGCCGTACGGGTGTGACGGGTCGGCGGGCCTGCCCGCGACGCCGATCGCGAAGAACGTGAGCAGGGCGGCGACGAGATCGGTGCCGGAGTGCAGCGCCTCGGACACGAGCCCGAGGCTGCCGCTCGCAAGGCCGGTGCCGAGCTTGATCCCCACCAGCGCGAGGGCTGCTGCGACGGAGACGAGCGCGGTACGCCGCGGCGGGCTCATGCGCGCAGCGTATTCGGCGCAGGTCTAGTCCAGCGGAGGACTGACCTGGCGACGGCGCGCGGCGAGGATGCCGAGCCCGATCAGGAGTCCGCCCGCGACCTGCACGGCGCCGATGCTCTCGCCGAGCAGCACGACCGCGACCAGCGCCGCGACGAACGGCTGCAGGTTCGTGGCCAGCGTCGCCCGCGACGGGCCGATGCGGTCGAGCGAGCGGAACCAGAGCACGTTCGTGACGACGAGCGGCCCGAGCGTCGCGAACACGAGCAGCACCCACACCTTCCACCCGAGCCCCCAGTCCTGCGCGGTCGTCTGCGAGAGCCCGGACAGCGCGATCGGCAGCACGGAGAGGGAGAGCACGACGGCGCTGATGCGCGAGGGCGAGTAACGGCGCATGAGCGGTGCGATCAGCATCGAGTAGACGGCCCAGGTGGCGGCCGTGAGCATTCCGAGCAGGATGCCGCCGAGGTCGCCGCGGAGCTCGCCGCCCGAGCCGAGGGCGACGAGGCCGACGCCCGCGAACGAGAGCGCGGCACCGACCCAGAAGCGGCCGGGCAGCCGCTCCGTGCGCAGCGACAGCCCGAGCAGCGCGGCGAAGATCGGCGTCGCGGCGAGGATGAGCGCGATCACCGAGGCCGACGTCGTCTTGAGCGAGTAGACGAAGCCGATCTGGTTCACCCACAGGGTCGCCGCGGCGGCGAAGACGATGCCGATGTCGCGCCGCACGATCCGCAGCGAGCGCTCCGCGGCGAGTGTGATGGCGACGAACACCGCCGCAGCGAGCGCGTAGCGCACGGTGCCGTAGGCGAGCGGCCGGAAACCGTGCGTGAGGATGTAGCGCGTCACCGTGAGGTTGAGCGCCCACAGCCCGATCGCCGAGAGCAGCATCACCTCGACGGACGTCGGCCTGCGCATTCCCCGGACGGTAGTCGTTAGGCTTCGGCTCCGATGACAGAGCCGACCTTCGACGACATCGAGGCCCTCGCCGGGCCCGCCACGCCGCACTTCGCGTTCCAGATCCGGGCGCGCGTGCGCGAGCTGATCGCCGACCTGCCGGAGACGCACCCCGTGCGGAGGTTCGGCGAGGAGAAGATCGCCCTGCTCGAGAGACTCGGCTATGCGTCGTCGAAGGCGGAGGACGACGAGCCGGAGGAGCCGCGCGCCCGCATCGGCTGGGACGAGATCCCGTCGTCGGCGCCGGCCTCGCGCCCGCTGCCGCGCGGCGGCTGATGGGCCGCTCGGTCTTCGTCAGCGGAGGCTCGCGCGGGATCGGGAAGGCGATCGCGCTGCGCTTCGCCCGCGACGGAGCGACGCGGGTGGCGATCGGCTACATGCGCTCGGACACGGCAGCCGAGCAGACGGCCGGGGAGCTGCGCGCGCTCGGAGCCGAGCCCGTGCTCGTGCGCGGAAACGTCACCTCGGACCGCGTGCTGGAACAGGTCGCGGAGCTCGGGCCGCTCGACGTGCTCGTCCACAACGCGGCCACCGGCGTCATCCGCCCCGCCCTCGAGACCGAGGACAAGCACTGGGACTGGACGCTGAACGCGAACGCGCGCGCGTTCCTCGCGCTCACGCGCGTCGCGGCGCCGTCGATGCCGCCGGGATCGTCGATCGTGGCCATCTCGAGCCTCGGCTCGATCCGCGTGCTCGAGAACTACGTCCTCGTCGGCACCTCCAAGGCGGCGCTCGAGTCGCTCGTCCGCTATCTCGCTGTCGAGCTCGGGCCGCGCGGGATCCGCGTCAACGCCGTCTCGGGCGGCGTGGTCGAGACGGGCGCGCTCGCGCACTTCCCCAACAGGGACGAGATGCTCGCGATGGGCGCGCGCAACGCGGCGGGCCGCATCGTCGCCCCCGACGACATCGCCGGCGCCGTCGCGTTCCTGTGCTCCCCGGACGCCGAGATGGTGCGGGGTCAGACCCTCGTCGTCGACGGCGGCTTCTCGCTCACGGCCTGAGCGGCCGGGCGAGCGGCGAAGGCGCGCAGCGCCACCCGCAGCGAGAACGCGGCGGCCGGCAGCTCGACCAGCACCGCCATCAGCGCCGCGACGACCAGCTCGTCCCCGGGAGCGGCCGTCGTGACGTCGAACCAGGCGTCGCATACGAGTGCGGTCGCGAGCGCCGTGGCGAGCAGCGCGGTCGCGTCGCTGCGGCGCCAGACCGCCGCGAGGGTGCCGATCGCGAGCGCGGCGAGAGCGCTGTCGAACCCCGTCCACACGAGCGCCCAGTTCGTCTCGAGGTGCTCGTCCGGAAGCGCGAGGGAGAGGTAGACGGTCCACGGCACGAGCGAGACGACCACCGCCCCGAGCACGACGAGCGCGGCACGCCGGCCGTCGCGTCGCCCGTCAGCGTCCATGACGGGATCCCGCCGTCTCGCGCCCGCGCGAGAACGGCTTCGGCAGCTGCCCCTCCGCCCACGCGGCCGCGAGCCCCGCCCGCGGCAGGCCGAGCAGACCGCTGTAGACGAGGTAGCGCGGTACCCAGGCAGGCGAGAACTTCGCGTTGAAGCGGTAGAGGCTCTCGATCTGGAAGAACGGGTTGCCGAGGGAGACGATCCGCCCCAGCAGCCGCTCCACCCGGCTCCTGGGATCGTGGATGAAGCGCGCGAAGGCGGCGAAGTTGAGCGAGACATGCTCGACGCCGCGGTCGCGGAGCGCCTCGAGCGAGCGGGCGACGAGGAACTCCGTGAGCCCGTTCGGGGTCGCGGGACGGCGCCGCATGAACGAGAGCGAGACGGCCGCGCGACCGTACGACGGCACGAAATGGAGGAACCCGCACACCCGCTGCTCCGCGTCGCGCGCGACGGCGACGAGCGTCTCGCTCTGGTGCGCGCCGCGCAGGCCGTCCATCGCCATCGTGAACCCGCGCTCGTGCGCCCCCTGCAGCCAGGCGTCGGTGACGGACTCGAGCTGGCACAGCTCGTCCTCCGACAGCGCCCCGAGCTCGCTGAGCGCGAAGGTGAAACCCGCCTTCTCGAGCCGGGTCACCGACTGGCGCACTTTGCGGATCGCTCGCCCTTCGAGCGAGAAGGCACGGGTGTCGACGACGGCTTCGTCGCCGAGGTAGAAGCGGCGCAGCCCCTGCTGCTCGAACAGCGCCGCGACCTCCTCGCTCACTCCCACCGCGCCGAGCCGCAGTCCGCGCTCCTTTGCGAACGCGACCGCCTCGCGGACGAGGGCGGGGATCGATGCGGGAGCGCCGACGGGGTCGCCCGAGCAGAGGAGCACCCCTCCCTCGACGCGGTAGGCGACGAACGCGTCGCGCCCGGCGTCGAACAGGTAGTGGATGTCCTGTCGCAGCTTGAAGAACGCCAGCGTGTCGCCGCCGTGGCTGCGCACGAGCTCGGCCGCCGCTCGGCGCAGCGACGGATCGGGCAGGCTGCGCGGCGCCGCCAGGGGGCGCAGCACGAGCCAGATGCAGACGACGATCGACGCGACGCCGAGCAGGTGCACGGCGAGGGGAACGTAACCGAGCTCGTCCGTGTACGAGAGCCTGCCCGGCTGCCACAGCAGCAGCGAGATCGTCTCCCGCACCACCCCTCCACCGCCCTCGGCCGCTGCTGCGACGAACACCGCGGCGACGGCGAACGTGCCGGCGAGGACGAGCGGGACGCGCCACGCGGCGGAGCGCAGGCGTACCGGGTCGTGGCGTACGTGGAACGAGTCGCGTCCCCACCACAGGAGCGCGGCACCCGCGAAGCTCAGCGCCGCCTCCTCGACATCGAGGCCCTTGACGAGGTCGATCACCCCGAGCGCGAGCAGCGCCGCGAGCGCCGCCGCCCAGGCGAAGCGGCGGCGGCGGGCGAGATAGAAGGCGGCGACGAGCAGGAGCGTCCCCGCCGGCAGAGCGAGCGCATGGAAGACCTTCATGGCGCCGATCGGCTCCACCTGCAAGAGCAGCCGCCCCCGCCAGGAGGCGTTCGGCGTGAGCGCCGAGGCGATGTTCACGACCGCGACCGCCGCAACCGCGATCGCGGCCGCCGCCGGCACGAGACGGCGCGGCTCGCCGTGACGCCGCCGCACGGGCACGGGCTAGCCCCTCCCGGCGATACGCCCGACCGTCGCCTTCGCGATCATCCCCGCCATGCGGGGATTCTCCTGCAGGCGACGGAGCGAATACTCGTACCAGCGCCGGCCGAAGGGGACGTACACGCGTACCCGGTGCCCGCCGGCGACGAGCTCCGTCGCGCGGCCGGGGCGCACGCCGAGCAGCATCTGGAACTCGTACGCGTCCGGCCCGAGCCCGGCGACACGCCGGAGCGTCTCCCCGATCAGGTGCTCGTCGTGGGTCGCGACGGCGACCCTGCAACCTGCGTCGAGCAGCGCCTCGAGACAGGCCAGGTAGGAGCGGCGCACGACGTCGTCCTCCTGGAAGGCGATCGACGCGGGCTCGACGTAGATCCCCTTGCACAGGCGCACGCTCGGGCGCAGGTCGCGCAGGTCGCCGATGTCTGCGAGCGTCCGCTTCAGGTACGCCTGCAGCACGATGCCGACGTTGTCGAGCCCGCCTTCGCGCAGCCCGCGGTAGAGCGCCAGCGTGTCGTCGACGCAGGTCGCGTCCTCCATGTCGATGCGCACGAACGTGCCGCGCGCCCGCGCCTCGCGCACGAGCGACTCGAGCAGCTCGCGGCAGAGGCCGAGGTCGAGCTTGAGCCCGATCCCCGTGAGCTTCACCGAGACGTTCGCGTCGAGCCGGTCGGACTCGATCGCCGCGAGAACCGCGCGGTAGGCGTCGGCGATCGCCCGCGCCTCCTCGTGCCGGGTGATCTCCTCGCCGAGCACGTCGACGGTGGCCCGCTTCCCCTCGGCGTTGAGCGCGGAGACCGTGCGGCGGGCGTCGTCGAGCGTCGGACCGGCGATGTACGGAGCGGAGACGCGACGCACGACCGACCGTGGCACGGCCGGCAGGACACGGACGAGAGCGCGGTCGAGAAGGCCCATCGCGGCCGATCGTACCGTCGCCCGTCTGCGCTCCCGGGCTACTCGTGCATGAAGCCCCGGCGGGCCGCCGAGACCAGGGCGACGGCCTCCGGGAAGAGCACCCGCATCGCGTCGCGGAGGGCGATCGCCTGCTCGTCGATGCCGCCCGACGGCTGCAGCTTGCCGAGCGCGGCCGCGGTCAGCTCGACGGCGGTGTTGAGCGTCAGCGTCGCGAACTGCTCGCGCTGCGCCTCCTTGACGCTCTCGCTCTGCTGCTCGGCGAACTCGCGCAGTCCCCGCATGATCTCCTCGGGGTCGCCGCCGAACGGGAAGAAGCCGCCGCCTTCCATGGCCGCAGGTTAGACGAGACGGGCCCGGTAGGAGTCCTCGACCTCGCGCAGCAGCGCATCCACGGCTCCCTGTGCGGCCCTGAGCGCGGCGGTGAACGGCGACGGGCAGGCCGGGTCGAGCGCCAGCTCCAGGCGCCGGGCGGCAGCCCCGATACCGTCCAGGCGCACGGGCGAGGCGAGCTGCGGCGGCGCGCCGATCACGCGCTGGAGCGCGCGCACCGCGTCCTCCGCCTCGGCGATGCCCTCGGGGGCCTCGCTCATCCGCAGCGCCACGAGCCGCGCGAGCAGCTCGTCGAGATCGCCGCCGGCAGCGGACTCCGCCGCGATCTCGCACAGCGCCGCGATCGCGACGACGTCGCGCACCTCACCCCGCGCGGTCACCGGCACGCCGTCGTCGTCGAGCACGAGCCAGGCGCGCTCACCGCCTTCGCTCTCGTAGGCGCAAAGGTAGGCGCGCACGCCGGGCGTGGGCTCGGCGGCGAGCACGGCGCTGACCGCCGCCTGCTCCGGCGCGTGCTGCGCCGCGGCCGCCGCGATGCGCTCGAGGTCGGCGAGGAGCGTCACCGTGCCAGGATAGAGACCGATGTCCGACCGACGCCGCCATGCGCAGCAGCTCTTCGCTCCGCTCGGCCCGAGCTACGACCGGGTCGGGGCGACCCTCTCGCTCGGCCAGGACCCGCGCTGGCGGCGCTTCATGGTCTCGCGCCTGCCGCGGGACGGCGGCACGGTGCTCGACGTCGCCACCGGCACGGGCCTCGTCGCCGCGCAGCTCGTGCGCCGCGGCTTCCGGGTCACCGGGCTCGACCAGAGCCCCGCCATGCTGGCCGAGGCGCGCCGGCGCTTCGGCGGCCGCGTCGAGCTCGTCGAGGCCTCGGCGACGGAGATCCCGTTTCCGGACGCGTCCTTCGACCATCTCACCTTCACGTACCTGCTCCGCTACGTCGACGATCCCGCGGCGACGCTGCGCGAGCTCGCGCGCGTCGTGCGGCCGGGAGGGACCATCGCCTCGCTCGAGTTCTGCCTGCCGCGGGGCATCTGGCGCCCTCTCTGGGATCGCTACGTCGCGGTCGGCCTGCCCGCCGCGGGCAGGCTCGTCTCACCGGGCTGGCACGAGGTCGGCCGCTTCCTCGGCCCCTCGATCCGTGACTTCTACGAGCGCTTCCCGTTGGAGCTGCAGCTCGGGCTGTGGGCCCGCGCCGGCGTGCGGGACGTGCGCGCCCGCCGCATGAGCCTCGGCGGCGGCGTCGTCGTATGGGGGGTCAAGAGATGACGGCACGGCGCCGATGAGGCCGGCGTTCTACGCACTGCGGCCGGGCGGCTGGCGCGACTGGGTGACGCTCCTGCACCCGCCCTACACCGCCTGGCACCTGTCGTACGTCGTCGTCGGCGGCGCCCTTGCCCCCGCCGTCTCGTGGACGCGCCTGGGCCTGACGCTGCTCGCGTTCTTCCTCGCGATGGGAATCGGCGCGCATGCGCTCGACGAGCTCTGCGGCCGCCCGCTCGGCACCGGCATCCCCGGGCGGATGCTCGGCGCGCTCGCGCTCGTCTCCATCACGGCGGCGTGCGCGATCGGGATCGCCGTGGCCGCCGCCTTCAGCCTCTGGATCCTCCCGCTCGTCGCCGCCGGCGCCTTTCTCGTCCCCGCGTACAACCTCGAGCTCCTCGGCGGCCGCTTCCACTCCGACCTCTGGTTCGCGCTCGCGTGGGGCGCCTTCCCCGTGATCACCGGCTACGTCGCGTGCGCGGGCACGATCCGCGTGGAGGCCGTGCTCGCGGCCGCGTGGGCGGCGGCGCTCGCGCTCGCGCAGCGCCGGCTCTCCACCGCCGCCCGTACCGCCAGGCGCCGTGTCGCCTCGGTCACGGGCGCGCTCGAGCTCGCGGACGGCACCTCGCAGCCCGTCACGCGGGAGCTGCTCGCCGCCGCGCCGGAGGCCGCGCTTCGCCTGCTCGCGCTCTCGGCGGTCGTGCTCGCCGCCGCGCTCGTCGCGTTCCGGGTGTAGATGATTAGGGTGAGGTCGTGGCCGTCTGGATATTCACCGCGGGCCTCGTGGCCGCGCTCGTCGCGGTCGCCGCGCTGCTGCTCGCCCTGCGACGGGCGCGCGCCCGCGCCGCCGCCGCCGACGCGCTGATCGCGGCAGCCCGCTCGCAGCTCCGCGCCGCCGTCGAGGAGGAGACCGCGGCCCACGTCGAGGAGATCCGCCACGTGCTGGCCCGCGAGCGCGCCAACGCGATGTCGCAGCTCGTGGTCGAGGAGCGCCGCATCGCCGAGGAGCGACGGGCGTCCGCAGCCGAGCGCGAGCGGCGGGCGGGCGAGTCGCTGAGCGAGACGCTGTCGGCCGTCGAGCGCCGCCTGGAAGACCGTCTGCGAGGCGTCGTCGAGGATGTCGACCGTGCCGGGCGCCATCTCGAGGCGCGGCTCGCCCGCCTGATACAGCGCCAGCAGCAGGCGATCGCGGAGGTCGAGGCTCGTATCGAGGCGGAGGCGGCGGAGCTCGGCTCGACGGCCGACGAGCAGCGCAAGGCAGTGCTGCGGCTGCGCGAGGAGCTCGAGCGCGCCGCGAGCACCGCCGTCACGGAGGCGCTCGACGAGCTGGAGGCGCAGACGCTGGAGCGGCGGCGCGCGATCGAGGAGATAACCGAGCGCCTGCGGGCGCGGGAGGCCGCGATCGCCGAGGGAATCGAGCGCGCCGAGACGGATGCGCGGGCTCGGCTGGAGGTCACGCTGGTGGAGTTCGAGCGCAGGCAGACCGAGCGGCTCGAGCGCGTCAGCGAGCGCGAGATCGAGCGTCATGCCCAGATCGCGGGGGCCGCATTCGAGGAGCGGATGCGGGAGATCCGCGAGGAGGCGGCGTCGCAGCTCAGCCGCGAGCTCGACCGGGCGGTCGAGTTTCTCTCGCGCGAGGAGCTCGCGCGACGCCTCGACGAGGCGACCTGAGCCGCCCAACTATCGGCGGGAGGGAACGTCGTATCAATCACGAATCTCCCGGCACAAGATGGCTGAGACGACCGAAACACCCGTTGAGCAGGAGAACGAGCAGGCGAAGGTCGAGAGCTGGCGCCTGCACGTCCTCATCGAGGGCGGCTTCCCGCTGCCGCTCGCGGAGCGGCTCGCCGCGAGCGAGGCGGACCTCCACACCTGCATCGACCTGATCCGCCAGGGCTGCTCGCCGGCGACCGCCGCCGAGATCCTGCTGTAGCCGCGCGAGGCCTGCGCCGCCGCCCCGCCGAGGTGACGCGAGCACGGGCGTCTACGCTGCCCGTATGAAGGTCGAGCCGATCCTCTACGGCGAGCGCAAGGTGTATCCCGTCTCCGCCTTCAACCGCGGCGTCGCAAGCTGGCTGCGGCGGCTCCCCGAGCTCTGGGTCGAGGGCGAGGTGACAGAGCTGCGCCGCAACGAGGCGTGGGCGACCGTGTTCTTCACGCTCAAGGACCCGGCGACCGGCGCCTGCCTGCCGGCGACGATGCAGCGCCGGAGCTTCGACGCGCTGCAGCTCGGGCTCGCGGACGGCGAGCGCGTGCACGTGCAGGGGCGAGCGGAGCTGTACGAGGCGAAGGGGGAGCTCGCGTTCCGGGCGGCCGCGATCGAACGGCTGGGCAGCGGCGACCATCTCGCCGCGCTCGAGCGCCTGAAGCAGGCGCTCGCCGCCGAGGGCCTGTTTCGCGCCGAGCGCAAGCGCCCGCTGCCGCGCTTCCCGCGCGCCGTCGGCCTCCTCACCGGCGCCGACGCGGCCGCCAGGGGCGACGTGCTCACCGGCATCCGCGCCCGCTTCCCGCCCGCCCACGTCGTCGTCGCCGAGACGCGGGTGCAAGGAGCGGGTTCCGCGGAGCGCATCGTCGCCGCCCTGTCGGCGCTCGCAGCCCACCCGCGCGTGGACGTCGTCATCGTCGCCCGCGGGGGCGGCAGCTTCGAGGACCTGCTGCCGTTCAGCGACGAGCGCGTCGTGCGCGCCGTCGCCGCCTGCCCGGTGCCGGTGGTCTCGGCCGTCGGCCACGAGCAGGACACGCCGCTGTGCGACCTCGCCGCGGACGCGCGCGCGTCGACGCCGACCGCGGCGGCACGCATCGTCGTGCCCGACGCCGGCGAGCTGCTGGCGTCGCTCCAGCGCTCGCGCACGGGACTCGAGCGCTCCGTGCGGCGCCTGCTCGAGCGCGACCGCGAGCGGCTCGCGCGACAGCACGACCGCCTGCGCGCGGCACCGCGGCTGCTGCTCGAGCGCAGGCGGGCCGCGCTCGACCGGTCGGGCGCCCGTCTGCAGGCGCTCTCGCCCCGGGCGACGCTCGAGCGCGGGTATGCGATCGTCCGTCACGGCGACGCGGCTGTCCGCGACGCGGCTACGGTGCCCGCGGGAGCGCACGTGGAGGTCGAGCTGGCGCGCGGCGCGCTCGCGGCGCTCGTCGAGGAGGTGCGGCGGTGAGCGAGGCGGAGAGGCCGTTCGAGGAGCTCCAGCGCGAGCTGGAGGAGATAGTCGGGCGGCTCGAGCGCGGCGACGTGCAGGTGGACGAGGCGATCGTGCTGTGGCAGCGCGGCGAGGAGCTGTATCGCCGCTGCGCCACGATGCTCGAGGCGGCCGAGGGGCGGATCGAGGCGCTGTCGGCCGACGCCCGTGACAGCGGCGAGCCCGGTCTGTAAGGTCGCGCCATGCCGCGGCCCTCGGCAGCGCTCATCCGCTCCGTGCCCCTCTTCGCCGACCTCGACGACAGGACCGTCGAGCGGCTCGCCGGCGAGTTCATCGAGCGCCACTTCGACGCGGGCACGGCGATCGCCACCGAGGGCGTCGACGGGCTCAACTTCTTCGTCGTCGCAAGCGGCGAGGCGACGGTCAGCGTCGGCGGCGAGCAGGTCGGCACGCTCGGCCCCGGCGACTCGTTCGGCGAGGTCGCGCTCGTCGACAAGTCTGCCCGGTCGGCAACCGTCGTCGCGACGATGCCGCTCGTGGCCTATGCGCTCCCCGTGTGGAGCTTCCGGCCGTTCGTCGAGCAGCGCCCCGAGCTCGCGTGGAAGCTGCTCGAGACGCTCGCCGAGCGCCTCCGCGCGGCAGAGTCGCGCTAGCCGGGGCACTGTGCCGAACGCGGACGACGGCGCCTCGAGACGTGACGGAACAGACGGATCCCGCATCTCCGCCGGCCGTGGCCGCGCCGGCAAGCCCGCTCGACCGTTTCCTCGACGAGCTCGAGGCGCCTGCGCCCGCTCCCTCGGGCGGCACGGCGGCCGCGACGGCCGCCGCCATGGCCGCGGCCCTCGTCGTCATGGTCGCGCGCGGAACGCCGACGTGGGAGGAGGCGCCGGGCATCGCCGCGCAGGCGCGCAGGCTGCGCGAGCGCCTGCAGCTGCTGGGAGACGAGGACACGCGCGCGTACCGGGCCGTGCTCGACGCGATGCGCGACGTACCGGGGAGGACGCCCGAGCAGCGCGACTTCGCGCTCGGCCGCGCGCTGATCGCGGCGGCAGAGGTGCCTCTGCGCATCGCGGACGCCGCCGCCGACGTCGCCGAGCTGGCGGCGCTCGCCGCGGCCGCGGGCAAGCACACGCTGCGCCCCGACGCGACCGCGGCCGCGATCCTCGCCGCGGCCGCGGTGCGGGCGTCCGCCCACCTCGTCGACGTGAACCTCTCCACCGTCCCGGCGGGCGAGCACTCCGGCCGCGCCGCCCGTCTCGCCGCGGCCGCCGAGGCGGCCCGGAGCCGTGCCCTGGGAGACGCATGAGCTCCTCCCTGCCTAGCGTGGACGCCACGCGCTTGCAGGCCCCGCCTGGCCGCGCTCATCGAGCGGCGCGGGCGGCCCCTCCCTCAGAGCGCCGGCGTGTGCTCGCGCGCTGCCTCGGACCCGACCCTTGCCGCCTCGCGCGCGATGATCGCGTCTTCCTCGTACTCCTGCTCCTCCTCCATGCGCTGCAGGGAGGCGAGCGAGAGCCCCTCGCGGGTGAGGAAGGCGAGCCCGACGCCGACGCCGACCGACATCTCGACCGCCTGCAGGACGAGCGCGAACGCGAACCCGACGCCGTAGGCGACCCCGTAGGTGACGAGAGGCAGCGCGACGGCCGCCTGCAGCAGGCCGATGTTGCCGGGCCAGAACGGGAAGATCGTGGCGACGTTCATCAGCAGCAGCACGAGGCCCGCCGCCGGCAGGTGCACGCCGAGGTCGAACGCCCGCATCACCGCGTAGACGGCGAGGAGCTGCAGGACCCAGCCGCCGAGCTGGAAGAACGCCGCGCCGGCGGCCGGCAGCGGCGCCCGCAGGACCACGAGCCCCTGCCGCCCCATCACGAGCAGCCGTCTGAGCGAGCTGACGCCCGCGTCGAGCGCGTGCGCCGCACCGTGTGCCCGCCGCACGGAGATGACCGCGGCCGAGAGCAGCGCCAGCCCGACGAGCCCGAACACGACGAGGCTGGTCAGCGCCCAGTGCGGAATCTTCGCGGTCGCGAAGACGTAGGCGACGAGGAGCGCGACGGCGGGGAAGTCGAACAGCCGGTGCGCGAACACGGTGCCGAGCAGGGTCGCCGTCGTCCCGCGTCCGTGGCCGGGCAGATGGCGGCGCAGGACGGCGACGCGTGCGAGCTCGCCGGCACGGGCGGGTAGCACCGCGTTTCCGAGCAGCCCGACGCCGAACGACGAGAACACGTGCCCGAACGACGGCTGCGGGTCGGGCAGCGCCTGGCCGATCGTCAGCCGCCACGCGATCGCGCGCACGAGCACCGAGAGCAGGTTGAGCACGACCGCGAGCGCGACCCAGCGCCATGCGACGAAGTCGAAGGCGTGGTAGACGGTCGTCCAGTCGGGGCCGCGCCACCAGAGGGCGAGCAGCGCGGAGCCGAGCAGCGCGAGCACGAGCACGCCGCGCGCCCACGGGCTCTTCAGCAGCCGCAGCCCGGCGCTCACGCGGCGACCGGCTTCCGGCCCTTCCGCACGGCCCGCTCGTAGATCTCCTCCAGCCGGCGGGCGATGTCGGGCCAGCCGTACTTCTCCACCGCCACCTGCCGCGCCGCGGCGCCCATCGCCTCCCGGCGCGGCTCGTCGGCCAGCAACGCGACGACGGCGTCCGCGAGCGCCGCCGGGTCGTCGGGCGCGACGGCGACCGACGACGCGGGCGTGATCACCTCCCGGTAGCCGGGGATGTCCGAGGCGACGACAGGGAGCGCGCAGGCGAACGCGTTGGTCAGCACCATGCCGAAGCTCTCGCCGCCGAGCGACGGCGCCACGAGCGCCTTCGTCCGCGACAGCAGGGCCGTCAGCTCGTCCTTGGGCAGGAAGCCGAGGATGTCGATCCCGTCGTCCGGCACGCGCAGCCGCGTCAGCAGCAGGCGCACGGCGAGCGGGTCGGAGCCGCACACGCGCAGGCGGGCGCCCGTACGCTCCCGGATCGCCGGCCAGGCCCGCAGCAGCACGTGGAGGCCCTTGCGCGGCTCGTGGCGGCCGGCAAAGGTGATCGTGTGCTCGCGCCCGGCGGGCTCGACGCCGTCGGGCAGGACGACGCCGTTGGGGACGATCGTGTAGTCGCCCGGGAGCCAGCGTTCAGCCGAGGCGCGTGCGCGCTCGGAGACGGCGATGCGCTCGTCGATCCGGTCCATCAGAAACGCCCAGGCCGGCATGCCGAGCTTCATCCAGCCGAGATCGCCGGAGGCATGGTGCGTGGCGACGATGGGCGAGGTCGCGAACACCAGCGTCGCGATGCAGGTGACCGGGGTCATCGGCTCGTGCAGGTGGACGACGTCGAAGCGCTCGCGCTCGAGCACGCGCCGGATGCGCAGGACGGCGCGCGGGCTGAGGATGATGTTGGGAAGCGAGCCGTTGGCCGGCACGATCACCGAGCGCCCGATCGGGATCACGTTCGCGGGCGGCTCGCCGTGCCGGCCGACGCGCGGGTGCAGGGTGCGCGTGAACTGCCCCGGGGGGTCGTTGCCCATGACGAGGCGCACCTCGTGGCCGCGCGCCTCGAGCGCCGCCGCCTGGGCCTCGGCGTGTTCGAGCACCCCGCCCCAGAATGACCACGAGAACGGCACGACGATGCCGATCTTCACGCGTGGAGCCTATTCACTCGGAGGCCGCGCCGGGAAGGACGCGCTCCCATACGGCGGCGAGCTCCCGCAGCGTCGTCTCGTCGAGGTGCGCGAGGAAGCGCTCGCGGACGCCGCGCAGGTGCGTGGGCCGGGCCTGCGCGAGCCGCGCACGCCCTGCGGCGGTGAGGTGGGCGAGCAGGCCGCGCCGGTCGTCCGCGCAGCGTGACCGCTCGACGAGGCCGTCGCGCGCGAGCCGGTCGACGAGGCGGGTGAGCCCGCTCTGGCTCAGCAGCACCGCGTCGGCGAGCTCGGACATGCGCAGCCGCGCCCCGGGGGAGCGCTCGAGGACGAGCAGCACCTCGTAGGCGTGGAGCGGCAGGCCGTGCTCCTCCTGCAGCTCGCGGTCGAGCTCGCGCACGAGCTGCGCGTGCACGCGCAGCAGTCCGCGCCAGGCGCCGAGCTCTGCGGGAGTGAGCCCGTTGAGCGAAAGTGTTTGCATGTACAATTATCTTACTTGCCTGGACAAGTATTCATGATGGGGCGACACTTCGCCACGAAGGGAGGACCGATGCGGCTCGAGGGCATCCACCACGTCACGTGCATCACCGGCGACGCGCCGGGCAACGTCGACTTCTACACCGGCGTGCTCGGGCTGCGTCTGGTGAAGAAGACGGTCAACCAGGACGACCCGACCGTCTACCACCTCTTCTACGCGGACGAGGCGGGCAGCCCCGGCGCGGACATCACCTTCTTCGAGTATCCGGGCGCCCGCCGCGGCCGGGCGGGGGCCGGGATGGTGCATCGCGTCACCTTCCGCGTCGCCTCCGAGGCCGCGCTCGACTTCTGGGAGCAGCGCCTCGAGGGCGCGGGCACCCCGACGCGCCGGGCGGACGGGCGCCTCCGCTTCGACGATCCGGAGGGTCTCGGGCTCGAGCTCGCCGCCGTCGAGACGAGCGACGCGCCGCTCGTCGCCGGGCACCCAGAGATCCCCGCGCAGCACGCGCTGCAGGGGTTCGACGGCGTGCGCGCCTTCGCCGCGAGCCCGGATGCGAGCCGGCGTCTGCTCGAGCAGACGCTCGGCTTCACGCCGGCGGGAGCGGCAGCGTGGGAGGTGCGCGGCGGCGCTCGCGGCGGCGTCTACGCCTACGACGCCCCGCCGGGCTCGGGAGCCGGGGTTCCCGGCGCCGGCACGGTGCACCACGTCGCCTTCGCCTCCCCGACGGACGAGCACGGCGCCTGGCTCGACGCGGTCAGGGCTGCGGGGCTCGGCGCCAGCGGCGTCATCGACCGCTTCTGGTTTCGCTCGATCTACTTCCGGGAGCCGAGCGGGGTGCTGTTCGAGATCGCGACGCTCGGCCCCGGCTTCTCCGTCGACGAGGATCCGGAGCACCTGGGCGAGGCGCTCATCCTGCCTCCCGCGTTCGAGCACCTGCGGCCCCGGATCGAGCCGCTGCTGACGCCGCTCCCCGACCCGCGCGCGTCGTGGGCGACGGCATGAACGGGGCGCTCCGCTTCCTCGAGCGCCCTGCCGCCGGCGAGCCCGAAGGGGCGCTCGTGCTGCTGCACGGTCGCGGCGCCGACGAGCACGACCTCTTCCCCCTGCTCGACGCGCTCGACCCCGAGCGGCGCCTGCTCGGGATCACGCCGCGCGGGCCGCTGGCGCTGCCGCCGGGCGGCGCCCACTGGTACCGGCTCGGCGGCATCCCCACGCCCGATCCGGCCACGTTCTTCCCGACGTTCGCGGAGGCGGCCGCGTTCCTCGACTCCCTGCCGGTGCCCGTCGACCGCGTCGTGCTCGGCGGCTTCTCGCAGGGGGCGGTGATGAGCTGGGCGCTCGGGCTCGCGGCCGGCCGGCCGCGGCCGGCCGCGATCGTGGCTCTGTCGGGATTCATGCCGCAGGTGGAGGGCCTCGAGCTCGACCTGACGGCGCTCGACGGCTATCCGATCGCGGTTGCGCACGGGTCGCACGACCCCGTCATCCCTGTCGAGCTCGGTCGCGCGGCGGCCGAGCGCGTGCGCGCAGCCGGCGCCGAGGTGCTCTGGCGCGAGTCGCCGCTGCCGCACACGATCGACCCTCGCGTGCTGCCGGAGCTGCAGGCGTTCGTCGCGGCCGCGACGTAGCGGCTGGAAGTCTTCGTCACCGAGCTGGTAGCTGCGCTCGCGCGCGGACACGGCGCCTGGCTGGGCCGGGCCCCGTTCGGGGGATTCTCGTCGGTGAGGCGCATGTTTCTCGGCTGCTGGCGCTCTTGCCGGGTGAACGCGCGACCAGACGCGACAGACGAAGGAGGACGAGATGTCGAAGCGGAAGATCGGGATCATGATGGCCGCCGGTGTGATCGCCGCCGGCCTGGGCGTTGCCTCGGCGTTGGCGGACACGACGCCCGCGGGAAACACCTCGACCGCCACGTCGGACGTGCAGGGCGGCCAGCAGGGCGTCGACGAGCAGGGCGCGGCGAACGACGTCGCCGATGCCGCGGACGACGTCCAGGCGGAGGCCGCAAGCACGGCCGCCGACGACCAGAGCGGCGACCAGCAGGGCCCGAACGACCAGAGCGAGGAGCAGGGCGACAACGGCCAGAGCGGCCAGGAGGGCTAGCAGGCGCCGTCCCAGGAGAGCCCGCACGCGGGCCCGCCTTCCTCCCGTCGAGAAAGGACTGCGCCATGCACCGTGTACCGCTTCTGCTCGTCGCGACCGTCGCGCTCCCGCTGGCACTCGCGGCGGGCGCCGGCGCGAGCGCCGCCACGCTGCGCACGACCCTGAACACCTGGTCGAAGCAGATCAGCGCGGACGGGAGGTCGGTCGCGCTCGCGGCCCGTCGGCGCCACCCCCGCCGAATGACCTACAGCGCCGATCGGTTCCACCGGGACGCGCTGCGCGCCCGCTCGGCGATCGCGGCCCAGGAGCCCACGACGGCCAAGGGTCGCCGAGCGCGCCGTCTCGCCCTCACGGCGTACACGTACTACTCCCTCGCAGGCAGCATGTGGGCCGCCAGCGGGCGCGCCCGCCTCGCCCACCAGCGTGCGGCCTCGATCACGTACGCCGAAGACGGCGCGCGCTACGCCAAGACCGGGAACAGGCTGCTCGTCGCCGCCGGAAGGCTGCTCCGCTGATCCATCACGAAGCGGTCGATACCGCGCCCTAGAGCTCGAGACCACTTCCCGGACGCGGCCGCCGTGTGAGAGTCACCTACCTCACCGTGCCTACGAGAGGTCCTCGCCCGCGTTCGCGTCAGGGACCGGCGGTGGTGTCGGTGGGCGCTGTCGCCGGGTCATCCGTGGCTGTAGGCGAGCTGTCCGCGGGCGCCGGATCGAGGGTCGGCGTGGTGTCGACGCTGGACGTCATGTCGGCGGGTGGCGTCGTGTCGGTCGGCGCGGTGTCTGTCGTTTCCGGCGAGTCGGCGGCGGAGCTCGGGTTGCTCGAGGCGGTCGGGTCGGCTGCAGGATCTGCCGGGTTGGAATCGGTGCCGGCAGCGCCGGTCGATGTTCCTTCGCTCGGCGCCTGGGCGCTGCCGGCTGTGGTCGCGCCGGCGGGGCTGATGCCGCCGGAGGGGACGGCGGCGCGGTCGGACGCGTAGGGCGGGCTGCCGAGTGGGTCGCGGCCGCTCGTGAGCGGGAACAGACTGCCGGCCACCGGTTCTCCGAGCAGCCGGTCGAGAGCGCTCGAGACCGTGCCTGCATTCGGCGCGGGGGTCCGCGCGGAGAGATCGAGGGGGGCACGGTGGGCCGTGGTGCGGTCGTAGAGGACGCCGCCCCCGATCCCGGCCGAGCCGACGACAACAGCTCCCACGAGGGCTCCGAGCTTGGCCGCCGCGGGAATCCCCGCGGTCGCCGCTGCTCCCGTGGCGGCTCCGCGCTCGCCGAGGAGGCGTCCGAGGCGGTGCTGGAGGAGCACGACCGGAGTGAGAACGAGGTTCGCGGCGCGCACGGCAGGCTCGAGGCCGTCGCGCACCTGTCGGCGGGCGCGCACGAGCAGCGATTCGATGGCTGACTCGGTCGCGCCCAGCGCCTCGGCCACCTCGGCGTAGGAGAGTCCGGCGAACTCGCGCATCAGGAAGGCGGTGCGCTGCTTGCGAGGCAGGTCGTTGATCGCGCGCCAGAGCGCCGCCAGGTCGAGGTTGCGAATGGCCTCGTCGAGCGGATTGTCCGCCGCCGAGGCGGGGGCGTTGCTCTCGTCGAGGGCCACCGGCTGGCGCCGCCGCTGCGCCGTGCGCGCCCAGCACTCGCGGCGTGCGATCGTCGCGAGCCAGGGCGCGGGCAGCTTCGGGACGGTGCCGTCGATGAGGCTCCCGAAGGCCGAGAGAAACGTCTGCTGGGCGGCGTCCTCGGCGTCGAACGGGTTGCGCAGCAGCAGCTGGCAGAGCGCCCGGATCATCCGGGAGTGCTCTTCGTACAGCCGCCCGATGCAAAGTGCCGCTGGGTCGCTTCCGTCGCGAGCCGGGGAGTTGCCGGGATGGGCCGGCGTGCGTTCGAAGGCGGCCATCGTCAAGAAGGCATATCGGCTGCGAGTGGGGCCGCCGTGAGGGCGATGCCCGTCCGCCCGCCGGCGAAGGCGAGCGACGGGAGCGCGAGAGCGGCGATGGCCGCGAGAGCTGCGGGAGGCGATTTCACGACCGGTCCTTTGCGGGGGGCGTTGTTCGAACGGCTAGAGAGCCGACCGTCGCCTTTCCTGCGCGGCAGCTCCGAAGATCCCCCGATCGGTGCCCGCCGGGGCAGCGCTCGACGGCGAACGGCACAGGCAGCTCGCGCCCATCGCTCGGTCGCGCCGAAGGACGGGCCTTCTCACGGGCCACGGCGCCCGGGACGGTGTTCTGGATGCAACGACTCGATCGGCGTGAGATCGCGCTCGTGCGCGACCAGCCTCCGGTTGTGAGCGCCGCCGCTACGCGACGATCTCCTGCGCGGGAAGCCGGCCCGGAGTGACCCCGACGGGGGATCTTGCGGCGCCGACCGCAGGACCGACCACGAGCTCTTCTCTTACGCAGTCATCGAGCGAGATCGGTCACGACCTCGGCTCGTGCGTCCGAGGCTACGAAAGGAATGGGCCAGAAATGACAAGGGCATTGATCACCGGGATAACGGGACAGGATGGCGCCTACCTCAGCCGATATCTGCTCGGAAAAGGCTACGACGTCGTTGGCCTCGTTCGACGGAACTCGACGCCGAATCTCGACCGCCTCGAGCAGCTTGGGATCGTGCACGACGTGAAGCTCGTCGAGGGCGATCTCGGCGACCAGCTTTCGATCATCAACGCTGTCAACGACGCGGCGCCTGCGGAATTCTACAACCTCGCCGCCCAGAGCTTCGTGCCGGAGTCGTGGAAGACCCCGGCGCAGACGGGCGAGTGTACCGGCCTCGGCGTCACGCGCTGCCTGGAGGCGGTCAAGGTGGTCGATCCGACGATCCGCTTCTACCAGGCCTCCTCGAGCGAGATGTACGGCAAGGTCGCCGAGGTCCCACAGCGGGAGACGACGCCGTTCTACCCGCGCAGCCCCTACGGAGTGGCCAAGGTCTACGGCTACTGGATCACGGTCAACTACCGCGAGAGCTACGGCATCTACGCCTGCAACGGGATCCTGTTCAACCACGAGTCGCCGCTGCGGGGGCCCGAGTTCCTGCCCCGGAAGGTGACCTCCGCCGTGGCCCGGATCGCACTCGGGCTCCAGCACGAGCTTCGTCTCGGGAATCTCGAAGCGCGTCGTGACTGGGGCTTTGCCGGTGACTACGTCGAGGCGATGTGGCTGATGCTGCAGCAGGACAAGCCCGACGACTACGTCGTCTCGACCAACGAGACCCATACGGTGGGCGAGCTGGTCGACATCGCCTTCCGGCGCGCCGGCATCGGCGACTGGGAGAAGCATGTCGTGATCGATCCCGCGCTGTACCGGCCGGCCGAGGTCGATCTGCTCAAGGGAGACGCGACGAAGGCGCGGACGAATCTCGGCTGGAGGCCGCGGGTCGCATTCGAGGAGCTCATCTCGATGATGGTCGACGCGGATCTCGACCGCGAGCTGCGGAAGCTGCCGGCATCGCTGACCGCCATTGCCGCGGCCGCCTGAACCACTCGCTCAGCACACATCCAACCGTAGGAGGAACGAGATGAAGAGATCGAAGATCGCGCTGCTCGGCTGCACGCTGGCCATGGCCAGCGTGGCAGCGGCCGCGGAGGCCGGGCGTGCCGGCTACGGGCCCGCCCCGGCCACGGGCCCGGCCGGCTCCGGCGCCTTCTCGCAGGTTCTGGCCAGCGCGACCCGCAGCTCGAGCGGGGGCTCGCTCACCGCTCGCACCGGCAGCACCTCGGTGGCCGTCGCGATTCCGGCCGGCGCGCTCCAGTCTCCCGTGCAGCTCACGCTCGTCGGTGCCGACAACACGCGGCGGGCCCGCCTGCCCGGACAAGCCCACGCGAGCATCGCCGTACGCGCCGCGACCACCGAAGGGATGCCGATCCAAGGCCGCATCTCCGCCCGGCCGATGACCGTCACGCTGAAGAACCCGGCCGTCAAGCCCGGCGACCGCGTTGTCGGCTGGAGCGCAGCCAAGCGCGCGTTCGTCGCGATCCCGAGCAGGCTCGTCAGGTTCGCTCGCGGCTCGGTGACGATCCAGTTCAACCGCCCCTCCGAGTTCGCGGTGCTGGCCGCCCGGTGAGAGCAGCCACGCTAGAGCCTGTGCCACCTCGCCCGACGGGCGAGGTGGCACAGCCCCGGGAGATTCCGGCGGCCCGGGCCGCGCGCGGCGAGCTCACCGGCCCGGCGGAGCGGAGCGGCTGGTCGCTGTGCGCCTTGCTCGTCATCTTCTGGGGCATTCGCCTCTGGACCGGCTCGGTGGTCGTCGCCTGGATGAATGTCGCCGCGGTCGGCCTGACGCTGGCGGGCCTGATCGCCTGCTGGCGAGTCTGGGCTGCGCCGCGCGGCCTGCGAACCTGGGAGCAGGGTGCGTTGGTCACGCTCCTGGGCGCGGGGGTGTTGCTCTGGGGGTACCTGCAAATCGTGCTGCAGCCGGCCTACGGCACCGACTCGATCGCCTTCGGCCAGTACGCGGCCGAGCTCGTGCTGCAGGGGCGCAACCCCTACCTCGAGTCGATGGCGCCCTCGCTGCAGCATTTCCTCGTCCCGTCGATCTACCACACCTACCTGCTCGACGGAACGCCGGTCGACTCGGTCTCCTATCCGGCGCTCGCCTTCCTGCTCTACATCCCTTCACTGCTCCTTGGCCTGCACATGCAGGCGGCGGTGCTGAGCAACCTCGTCTTCTGGGTCGGAGCGTTCGTGCTGCTCTGGCGGCTCTTGCCCCGCGGGCTGGGCTGGACGGCGGGGATCCTGATGAGCTTCATCACCTACGCCTCCTTCGTCGTCGGCGGGGTCACCGACGCGATGTTCCTCCCGTTCGTATTCGTCGCCCTCTGGCGCTGGGATCGCTACGGCGACCCGGACGAGCGTGGCCTCGCGCGCTGGATCGGCCCCGTCGCGCTGGGGCTGGCGATGGCGGTCAAGCAGTCGCCCTGGTTCCTGCTCCCCTTCCTGCTGGTCGGCGTCGCTCACGAGTCGCGCCGCCGCGGTGGCAGCTGGCTCTGGCAGCCCGCCCGCTACCTCACGGTCGCCGGCGCCGTCTTCATCGCGACAAACGGCCCCTACATCGCGGCCGACCCGGTCGCCTGGGTGCGTGCCGTCACGGTCCCGTTGGTCAGCCCGATGGTCGCCGGCGGGCAGGGACTCGTCAACCTCGCCCTCTTCGAGGGTCTCGGCGGCATCATGCTCTATTACAAGCTTGCCGGCGCAACCGCCCTGATCGGCGCCCTGGCCGCGTTCGCGCTCTTCTACCCGAGCCTGAAGCGCGCCTGGGTGCCGCTCGTCGCGCTCGTCTTCTTCTGGCCCGCACGCTCGTTCGCCAGCTACCTCGTTGACATGGCCCCCGTCGCGCTCCTGGCGGCGACAACGGTCAGACCCGCGCCGGCTCGCCTCCCGCTCCCGGCCCGCCGCCTGCGCGCCTCGATCCTCGCCGGTATCGGCGCCTGTTTCCTCGGCACGGTCGTCCTCGCCCTCTCCACGGCCCCGCCCCTGAAGATCGCCGTCCTCGACGCATTCTCGACCGGCCAGCAGGGGTCGATCGACGGCATCCGCGTCCGGGTCACCAACACCTCCGGCAGGCCGCTCGAGCCGCACTTCACGGTGATCAAGGGCGGTTACCTGACCACCTTCTGGTACGAGATGCCCGACCCGGGGCGCCCGCGCGTGATCCCCGCCCATCAGACGCGGACGCTCTTCCTGCGGGCGCCCAACACCGACTCGATGCCCGCGCTGACGGGCGGATTCGTGCTCGAGGCGTTCACGCGCAGGCCGGACACCGTCAGCGCCAGCAGGCTCTCACCACCGTCCGCCGAGCACCTCGTGCTCACACCCGATGCCGTCGATCGCCCCGTCCCTGCCGGCAGGCGTGTGGCGATCACCGTCCGGCTCGTCGGCCGGCTCGGGAACCCACTCCGCAGACCCGGCGTGCCCGTTGCTCTCGCCCAGGTGGTCTACGGGCAGCACGCGCTGATCCCCGGACAGGCGTCGATCAACGGGCTCCCAGAGGGCACCAGCCCGGTGCGCGAGCTGACCGACCGCGACGGCGCCGCCCACTTCGTCGTGCGCTCCGTCCAACCCCAGCGCGACCCCGTTTTCTTCCAAGCCTGGGTCGCCCCGCGGCGTGATGCCCCACACGGCTACTCGAACCTCCTCTCGATCCAGTTCGTTCGTGGGGCCGGCGCGTGAGCTCCTACCCAGCTCCCGGAATCGTCCGGCCAGGCGACGACGCCGCCCGGCCGCCCCTGCTCCCCGCCCTCGTGATGAGCGCCGAGCCCCGGCCCGGGAAACGTGCTGTGCGCGCGCTCATCTGCCTGCCGACCTACAACGAGCGCGAGAACATCGAGCCGATGCTGCGCGCGCTCGGCGACGCGCTCGGACGCGACGATCTCGTCCTCGTGATCGACGACAACTCACCGGACGGCACCGGCGAGCTGGCTGAGCGGCTGGCCGCGTCGGTCGGCCGCGTCCGGGTCGAGGTCCTGCACCGGCGCCGCAAGGAGGGGCTAGGCCCCGCCTACCTTGCCGGCTTCCGCCGCGCGCTCGAACTGGGCGCCGAGCTCGTCCTGACAATGGACTGCGACTTCTCGCACGACCCCCACGACGTTCCCCGCCTGATCGCGGCCGCCCAGGAAGCAGACGTGGTCCTCGGCTCGCGCTCAGCCGCCGGCGGCATCGACAACCGCACCCTCGGCCGGCGGCTGATCTCGAGCGGCGGCTCACTCTACGCACGGACGATCCTGGGCCTGCCGGTGCGCGACGCAACCGCCGGCTTCAAGTGCGTCCGGCGCGAAGTCCTCGAACGAGTCGCCCTCGACGCGATCCACTCGAAGGGCTACGCGTTCAACATCGAGCTCACCTACCGCGCACACCACGCCGGCTTCCACGTCGTCGAGCAGCCGATCACCTTCACCGACCGAGCCGCCGGCGGCTCCAAGATGAGCTGGACGATCCTGCTCGAGGCACTCCGCACGGTGCCCTCCCTGCGTCTGGCGGCACTCGCAGGGCGGCTCTGAGCGATGCGCACGCACGCGGCCCAGCTCGCGAAGTTCTCGCTCGTAGGCTCGAGCGGCTACGTGATCAACATCGCCGTCTACGCGACGCTCCTGCAGCTCGCCGGCATGAACAGGCTGCCGGCCGCAAGCTGCTCGTTCCTGGCCGCCGCCGCGAGCAACTACACGTGGAACCGCCTCTGGACGTTCCGAGCGAGGCGCGGCAGCGTGGCCCGGCAGGGACTTCGCTTCCTCGCCGTCTCCGTCGCCGTGGGCGGCGCCGGCCTGCTCATGCTGACCGCACTCACGGCCCTCGGGCTCAGGGCGGTCGAGGCACAAGCATTGGCGGTCATGATCGTCATGCCGCTGAGTTTCACCGCCAACAGAGCCTGGTCGTTCCGCGGCCGCCCGCGTCCTCTGGACGATTGATTCCGCATTCGCGGTCGTAGGCGCTGAGACGGCACCGCTATGACCGTCGTAGTGCCGGCACGGGATCCCAGCGCTGAACGCCCGAGACGGCGTCGGCGCCGGCGGCGGAGGAAGCGACGGGCAGGAGGCAGCGCGGGCTCCGCATAGAGTGTGCGGGATGATCGCCGCCGACGAGGGCCTCGCCGAGCTTCACACCCATCTCGGCGGCTCCGTCGCTTCCGACATCCTCTGGAGCCTCGCGCACGAGCAGGGGATCGCCCTGCCGGTGAAGGACTTCTGGGAGTTCGACCGGCTCGTCACCGTCTCCGACCCGCGCGGGGTCGAGAACCTCGACGCGCTCGACGCCGTCTACCACTGGACGGAGCTGATCCAGTCCTCGCCGCTCGCGGTCGAGCGTTCGGTGCACGCGGCGATCGGCGGCGCCTACCGCTCGCAGAGGATCACGACGCTCGAGCTGCGCTTCAACCCGATGAAGCGCAACCGCGGCGGCGAGCGCGACCTCGACCACATCATCCTCGCCGCGATCCGCGGGCTCGACCTGGCGAGCCTCGAGTACCCGCAGGTGCGGGCCGGGCTGATCCTGATGATGGACCGCACCTTCGACGCGCGCCAGAACGAGATCATCGTCGAGAAGGCGATCAGATGGGCGCCGCGCGGCATCGTCGGCGTCGACCTCGCCGGCCCGCGTCCGGGCGGGCGCCGCTACGACTACGCGCAGGCCGCGCCGATGGTCGAGGCGGCCCGCGCGGCCGGTCTCGGGGTGACGATCCACGTCGGCGAGGAAGGCGGCGACATGGGCCGCGAGGAGCTCGGCGAGGTCGTCGAGCGCCTGCGGCCCGATCGCATCGGCCACGGCATCCTCGCCGCGGCCGACCCGCGGCTGATGGCGCTGCTCCGCGACGCCGGCGTCGTGCTGGAGATCTGCCCCACCTCGAACCTCCTCACGAAGGCGCTGCCCGACGAAGAGGCGCTCCGCGACACGCTGCGGACGTTCGCGCGGCACGATGTCCCGTTCACGATCGCCACCGACGGCCCCGAGATGATGCGGACGCACCTGCGCGACGAGCTGGAGCTGCTCGAGCGCATCGGCGCGCTCTCGGCCGAGGAGCTTGCACGGGCGAACGCGCGCGGACACGCCGCGAGCTTCATCGGCCGGACGTGAGCCCGGCCGGCTTCCCCGGCGCTCAGCGGTCCGCCTGGCCGGCGGCGCCGTCGTCCGCCTCGACCGCAGACTCGCCGGGGCCGTCGAGATGGAGGCGCTCGAGCAACTCGCGCGACTCCTCCTCGACCGTCTCGAGCGCGCGTCCGACGCGACCGCCGGTGTGCTCGTCGACGACCGCCTCGGCCCGGTCGATCGCCTCGATCGCCGTGTACTCGAGCTCGTTCGAGGCCTCCTCGGCCTTCCAGATCCAGCGGCGCAGGCGATCCAGCATTCCCATGGCGGCGACTGTACCTCACGGTCTCGGCCCCGTCCTTCGTTACAACAGGGGCGATGGCACGCGGATGGAGACTGTGGGCGGCCCTGTGGATCGTCTACCTCGTCTGGGGGTCGACCTACCTCGCGATCAAGGTCTCGGTGCGGACACTGCCGCCTCTGCTCTCGGCCGGCCTCCGCTTCCTGCTCGCCGCGCTGATCCTCGCCGGGATCCTCGTCGCCGTGGGCGCGTCGCTGCGTGTCCCGGTGCGGCAGGCGCTCGCGGCAGGCGGCCTCGGGATCGCGCTGCTGACGCTCGGGGTGGGCGTCGTGACGCTGGCCGAGACGCGCATCGACTCGAGCGTGGCCGCGATGATCGCCGGGTCGGTACCGCTGCAGGTGATCGCGATGCGTACGGCGAGCCGTGAGCGCGTCGCGTCTGCGACCCGGATCAGCGCCGCCGTGGGGATCTCCGGGCTTGCCCTGATCGTGGTGCCGGAGGGCGTCACGGGCGGGTCGACGGCGATCGGGCTCACGCTGATGCTCGCCGCGACGGTGTCCTGGTCGACCGGCTCGTTCGTCTCGCGCCGGCTCTCCCTGCCGGCGGACGCGTTCGTGACGACCTTCTACGAGATGCTGGTCGGCGGCGCCATGCTGTGCGTTCTCGCGCTCGCCGTCGGCGAGGGCCGCGACGTCCGCGTCGACGCGATCTCCGCACAGTCGATCGCCGCATGGAGCTATCTCGTCGTGTTCGGCTCGCTCGTCGGCTTCAGCGCCTACGCCTGGCTGTTGCGCAACGCGCCCATCTCCCAGGTCGTCACGCACCAGTACGTGAATCCGCTGGTGGCGATCGCGCTCGGTGCCCTGCTGCTGGGAGAGAAGCTGACCGTCACGACGGCGCTCGGGGCGCTGATCGTGCTCGCCGCCGTGTTCGCGACCGTGAGACGCGAGAGCCGCTCCTAGCCCTCCACCTGCATGCGCTGATGGGCGAGGAACTCGAGCAGGTCGGAGCGCGTCAGGATCGCGGCGGGCACGCCGCCGGCCGCGACGACGACCGCGGCGGCGGGGCCCGAGAGGGCCGAGAACACCTCGTCGAGCGAAGCGCGCGCGTCGACGATCGCGAGCGGCGGCTGCATCGCCACCGCGATGTCCTCGTTCAGCGCGTCGGGGTTCTTGAACACGCGGTCGAGCAGGCTGCGCTCCTGGATCGATCCGACGATGTCGGTCAGGGCCGCCGCCGGCTCCTGCCGCACGACGGGGAGCTGCGAGATGCCGTAGCGCTGCATGAGGTCGATCGCGGCGCCGACCTTCTTCGCCGACTCGATCGTGACGAGGTCCGGCAGCTCGGACCCCTCGCCGCGCCTGAAGCGCAGCACCTCGTCGACGGTGGGGACGGGGGCGCTGCGCTCCATGAACCCGTACTGGATCATCCAGTTGTCGTCGTAGAACTTCGACAGGTAGGAGCGGCCGCCGTCGGGCAGCAGCATCAGCACCCGGGCGCCTGGTCCCATCCTGCCGGCGACCTGGAGCGCGGCCCACGCGGTCGAGCCGCACGAGCCGCCGACGAGCAGCCCTTCCTCGCGGGCGAGCCGCCTCGCCGTGAGGAACGAGTCGCGGTCGGACACGCGCACCCACTCGTCGACGACCGCCGCGTCCATCGTCTCGGGCCACGTGTCCTTCCCGATCCCCTCCACGAGGTACGGGTGCGTCGGATGCTCGGCGTCCTCGGTGTAGACCGAGCCCTCCGGGTCGGCGCCGACGATCAGCACCTCGGGCTTGCGCTCCTTGAAGTAGCGGCCGACGCCGGAGATCGTGCCGCCCGTGCCGACGGAGATGACGATCGCGTCGATCTCGCCGCCGTCCGTCTGCTCCCAGATCTCCGGGCCCGTGCTGCGGTAGTGCGCCTCCGGGTTCGCCGCGTTCGAGTACTGGTCGGGCTTGAACCCACCCGGGATCTCCTCTGCGAGCCGGTCGGAGACGGAGTAGTACGACTCGGGAGAGTCGTGGTCGACCGCCGTCGGCGTGATCACCACCTCGGCGCCGTAGGCGCGCAGCGTCGAGATCTTCTCCTGGCTCATCTTGTCCGGCATCACGAAGATGCAGCGGTAGCCCTTCTGCGCCGCGGCGATGGCGAGGCCGACGCCCGTGTTCCCGGAGGTCGGCTCGACGATGGTGCCGCCGGGTCGGAGCTTGCCCTCGCGCTCCGCCGCCTCGATCATCGCGAGCCCGATCCGGTCCTTGTTGGAGCCGCCGGGATTGAGGAGCTCGAGCTTGGCGAGGAGCTGCGGCGGCACGTCGCGGCCGAAGCGGTCGAGGCGCACGATCGGCGTGCCGCCGACGAGATCGAGCAGAGTCGGGTAGGTGCGGCCCATCGCGGGAACACTAGTCGCCGCAGACGCAGAATTGCTTTCACGCGAGTCGCGGGCGCTCCGTAGCTTTCCGCAGCGCGATCCGTGCAGCGACCGATGGCGGCGCTCGCCGGGCGAGGGCACGATCGCGGTCGTGGCACCCGAAGACGCGCCCGGTCACCGGCAGCTCTGTACGATCGAGCTCATCGCCGAGGGGCACGCTCGGCGCTGCCCCGGCGAGACGTGCCCGTTCTGGGATCGCGGCTGCGCGCTCGCCCGCGTGGAGGCAGAGCTCGACGGCAGGCCCGAGCTGGCCTCGCTGCTGCTCGACCTGCGACACGCTCTCGACGCGGGCCGCACGATCGCCGTGGAGGACGCCCGGGAGCTGCTCCGCCGCCGCCTCGACACGGGCGACGAGTAGCCGGCGGGCGCGCCTGGTCAGTGCCGGAAGTGCCGGCGCCCCGTGAGCACCATCGCGGCGCCGGCCTCCTCCACCGCGGCCTCGACCTCGGCGTCGCGCCTGGAGCCGCCCGGCTGGATCACGGCCGTCACGCCCGCCCGCAGCGCCAGCGCCGGCCCGTCGGCGAAGGGGAAGAACCCGTCCGATGCGAGCACCGCGCCGGTGAGGTCGTGGCCGTGCTCGCGTGCCTTCTCGACGGCGATGCGGACGGCGTCGACACGGCTCATCTGGCCGGCACCGATCCCGAGCGTCATGCCGCCACGCGCGATCACGATCGCGTTCGAGGTCACGTGCCGGACGACCGTCCAGGCGAAGAGCAGGTCGTCCCACTGCTCGGGCGAGACGCTGCCGACAGCGATCTCCATCTCGTGGAGCGGATCCGGCTCGCCGTCACGGTCCTGCACGAGCAGCCCGCCGAGCACCCGCTTCAGGTCGCGCTCCGTCGGATCGAAGCCGCGACGCTCGCGATCGTTGAGGATCCGCGTCGCCGGCTTCTGCACGAGGGCCTCCATCGCCACGGCGTCGTAGCCGGGCGCGAACAGCACCTCGACGAACTGCTCGGCGAGCCGCTCCCCGAGCGCGGCGCTGACCGGATGCGTGAGGACGACGACGCCCCCGTAGGCCGAGACCGGGTCGGCCGCGAGCGCCTTCTCGTACGCCTCCTCGATCGTCTGCGCGACGCCGACGCCGCACGGGTTCGCGTGCTTGACGATCACGCAGGCGGGGCTCTCGAGCTCGCGGGCGAGCAGCCGGGCGGCCGAGAGGTCGTTGAGGTTGTTGTACGAGAGGGGGCGGCCGTGCGCCTGCTCGACGCGCGCGAGCAGGTGGGTGCGCGCGCCGCGCTCGGCGTAGTAGGCGGCACGCTGGTGCGGGTTCTCGCCGTATGCGAGCTCGAGAGCGCGGTCGAAGGCCGGCACGATCGTCTCGGGAAATCGCTCGTCGCCGGCGAGCCAGGCGGTGACGGCGCTGTCGTAGGCGGCCGTCACGGCGAATGCCCGCGCCGCGAGCCGGCGCCGCGTGCCGGCTGCGACGTCGCCGCCGGCGCGCAGCTCCGCGAGCACGGGCTCGTAGTCGTCGCGCCGGCAGACGGGGATCACGTGCGCGTGGTTCTTCGCGGCGGCCCGCAGCAGCGCGGGCCCTCCCACGTCGATCTGCTCGATCGCCTCGTCCCAGCTCACGTCGAGGCGGGCGACCGTCCGCTCGAACGGGTACAGGTTCACGCACACGAGGTCGATCGGAGCGATGCCGTGCCGCGCGAGGTCGGCCATGTCCTCGGGGAGGTCGCGGCGCGCGAGGACGGCGCCGTGGAGCGCCGGGTGGAGCGTGACGACCCGGTGCCCGAGCATCTCCGCGAAGCCGGTCAGCTCCTCCACGGGCGTGACGGGGATCCCCTCGCCTGCGAGCAGCGTCGCGGTGCCGCCGCTCGCGACGAGCTCGAAGTCGAGGCGTCGCAGCTCCTCGGCGAACGCGGCGACGCCGGTCTTGTCGTACACCGACAGCAGCGCGCGCCTCATGCCCCGACGAGCTCCTTCACGACCTGCGGCAGCAGTCGCTGCTCGACGGCGCGGATGCGCGCGTGCAGCGTCTCGGGCGTGTCGCCGGGCAGGACCGGCACCGGCTCCTGGCGGATCACAGGGCCCGTGTCGACGCCCGCGTCGACGAGGTGAACGGTCGCCCCTGTCTGCGCGACACCGGCGGCGAGCGCGTCGGCGACGGCGTGCGCTCCCGGAAACGACGGCAGCAGCGCCGGGTGGACGTTGACGACGCGCCCCGGGAAGCGGTCGAGGAACGCCGGCGTGAGAAGGTGCATGTAGCCGGCGCAGACGACGAGCGTGACGCCCTGCGCGACGAGCCAGTCCGCCATCGCCAGGTCCCGTGCGGCCCGGTCGACGTGCGCGTCGAGCGGGAAGGCGGCGTGCGCGACGCCGGCCCGCGCCGCGCGCTCGAGCGCGGGCACGCCCTCGAGGTTCGCCGCGACCGCGCTCACGGGCAGGCCGGCGTCGAGGAGGGCCTGCAGGTTGGAGCCGGAGCCGCTGACGAGAACGCCGATCACCTGTCGCTCCATGCGACGCCCTCCACCCCGCTCTCGATACGGCCGATCACGAGATCGGCGGCGGTCGCCTCGGCGGCGGGGATGACGGCGCAGTAGCCGATGCCGATGTTGAACACGCGGCGCAGCTCGTCCTCGGACACCCCGCTCTGCGCGAGCCATCCGAACACCGCGGGCCGCGTCCACGCGTCCGGGTCGACGACGGCACCGAGACCCTCGGGAAGCACGCGCGCGAGGTTACCCGCGATGCCGCCGCCCGTCACGTGGGCCAGTCCGCGCACGTCGGCGCGGCAGCGCAGCGCGCGCACGCCGTCGAGGTAACAGGCGGTGGGCGGCAGCAGCAGGTCGGCGTCGAACGGGCCGTCGCCGACGATCCGGCGCACGAGCGAGAAGCCGTTGCAGTGGATGCCGGTGGACGGGAACCCGACGACGACGTCGCCGTCGGCGATCCGCGAGCCGTCGACCAGGCGATCGCGGTCGACGACGCCGACGACGGTGCCGCAGAAGTCGATCTCACCCTCGCGGTAGATGCCCGGCAGCTCGGCCGTCTCGCCTCCCAGGATCGCGCAGCCGGCCGCGCGGCAGACGTCGGCGGCGCCGTCGACGAGGTCGGCGACCTGTTCCGGGTCGATCGTGCTGGCGGCGACGTAGTCGAGGAAGAACAGCGGGTCGGCGCCCGTCGTGAGCACGTCGTTGATCCCGTGCGCGGCGATGTCCGCGCCACAGGAGCGGAGCCGGCCGGCCCTGCGGGCGAGCACGAGCTTGGATCCCACGGAGTCCGTGCTGGCGGCGAGCAGGCGGCGCTCGTCGAGCGCGTACAGTCCGGCGAATGCGCCGAACGCGCCCTCGACATTCGACGTTCGGGTCGACGAGACGGCGCCACGCAGGCGCTCGACGATCGCGTCGGCGGTGGCGAGCGAAACCCCCGCGGCAGCGTACGTCTGCTCTTCGGCAGGCACCCGACGAGCGTAGACGATGGCGCGGCGCGCAGGTGGGGGATTCGCTCAGGCGGACGCGGAGGCCGGCTCGAAGCGCATCTTGGCGAGGTTCCCCTGCTCGGGCAGGCGCGTCGGGTACTCGCGCGTGAAACAGGCACGGCAGACCGACGAGCCGGGCATCCGCGTCGCCCACTGCATGCCCGCCACCGACAGATAGTGCAGCGAGGTGGCACCGACGAGCTCGCGCATCTCGTCGACCGACCGGTGCGCCGCGGCGAGCTGATCCTCGTCGGCCATGTCGATGCCGTAGAAGCACGGCGAGACGACCGGCGGCGACGAGATGCGGACGTGCACCTCGGCGGCGCCCGCGTCGAACAGCATCTGCACGAGCGCGCGCATCGTGCTGCCGCGCACGATCGAGTCGTCGACGATCACGCAGCGCAGGCCGGAGATCTCGTCGAGCGGGTTGAACTTCAACCGGATGCCCTGCCGGCGCAGCTCCTCGTCGGGCTGGATGAACGTGCGCCCGACGTAGCGGTTCTTGATCAGCCCCTCGTCGTACGCGATGCCCGAGCGCTTGGCGAATCCGATCGCGGCCGGCGTGCCCGAGTCGGGGATCGGCATCACGACGTCCGCGGCCACGGGCGCCTCCTCGGCGAGCCGCATGCCCATGCGCACGCGCGCCGAGTGCACCTCGGTGCCGGCCAGTCGCGAGTCGGGGCGCGCGAAGTAGACGTGCTCGAAGACGCAGAGCGCGCTCCGCCCCTCCGGCAGCGCCTGCGCGGTGTGGAGGCCGTTCGCGTCCACCCAGAGAACCTCGCCGGGGCGCACGTCGCGCACGACCTCGGCGCCGATCAGGTCGAGGGCGCACGTCTCGGAGGCGACGACCCAGTCGTCGCCGATGCGGCCGAGGGAGAGCGGCCGGATGCCGTTCGCGTCGCGGAAGGCGACGAGCGTCTCGTCGACGAGTGCCACGACGGAGTATGCGCCCTCGAGCCGGCGCATCGTCGCTGCCACCGCCTCGGGCAGCGGCGCGGGGTCGCGGGCGACGAGCGCGGCGATCACCTCGGTGTCGGACGTGGAGCCGAGCCGGATCCCGTCCGCGACGAGCTCGTCGCGGAGCATCCCGGGGTTCGTGAGGTTGCCGTTGTGCCCGAGCGCGACGGTGCGGGCGCGGCCGTGGTGGACGAGCGGCTGCGCGTTCGACCAGTGCGCGCCGCCCGTCGTCGAGTAGCGGGTGTGCCCGATCGCCACCTCGCCGGGGAGCGCCTGCAACTGCTGCTCGTTGAACACCTGGGCCACGAGGCCCATGTCGCGCAGCACCGTCAGGCGCCCACCCTCCGAGACGGCGATGCCGGCCGACTCCTGGCCGCGGTGCTGCAGCGCGAAGAGGGCGAAGTAGGAGAGCCGCGCCACGTCGCGCTCGATCGAGCGGATGCCGAACACGCCGCACATCAGCGGCTCCCCCCCTCCCAGGCGGCCCGGAGCTCTGCGAGCGGCACACCGAGCACGCTGCTGCCTCCCACCTCGCCGATGCGCCGCACGCCGACGGACGATCCGAGCGGGTCGATCTCGACCTGCTCCGGAGCCATGGCGAGGATCACCTGGCCGGGCCCTTCGCCGAACAGCGCCGCGGCTGCGGAGGGAAGGTCGAGACGGGCCCCGATCCCGGAGTGCACCGCGGCCTCGGCGAGAGCGACCGCGAGACCGCCCTCGGCCACGTCGTGGGCGAGCGAGCAGCGGGGCGCCGCCGCGGCGGCGAAGCGGACGAGCTCCGCCTCGGCCGCGAGGTCGAGCGCGGCCGGCGTGCCGGAGGGGATGCCGTAGCGCGCCTGGTACTCCGAGCCGGGCAGCGCCGGGGTGCCGGCGGAGGCGACGAGGATCGCGTCGCCCTCCCTCCAGGCGCCGGGAACGCGGCGCACGTCGGGGACGAGGCCGACGCAGCCGACCGTGGGCGTCGGGTGGATCGAGCGGCCGTCCGTGTCGTTGTAGAGCGACACGTTGCCGGACACGACCGGCAGCCCGAGCGCACGGCACGCCTGCGCGATCCCCTCGATCGCCTCGGCGAGCTGCCAGGCGACCTCGGGCTTCTCGGGGTTGCCGAAGTTGAGGCAGTCGGTGAAGCCGAGCGGCTCGGCGCCCGCGCAGGCGACGTTGCGCGCGGCCTCGAGGATCGCGAGCGCCCCGCCCGTGAACGGATCGAGCGACCCGATCCGCCCCGTGCCGTCGAGGGTGACGGCCAGACCCCGGAAGGAGGGCCGCAGCCGCAGCACGGCGGCGTCGAGCCCCGGCCGGCGCACCGTGCGCGACTGCACGAGCTGGTCGTAGCGGCGGTAGACGAAGGCGCGGGAGCGCAGCGCGTCCGAGCCGATCAGCTCCAGCAGCGCCTGCGCGGTCGGCGGCGCTCCGTCGACCGCCACCTCGGCGGGAGCCTCGCGCGGGACGCGCGCGACGGCGTAGCGCGGGCAGCCGGCCGTGAGGTGCCGTGCGGGAATCGAGCCGGCCACCTCGCCGTGCCAGAGGGCGCGCAGCCTGCCGGATTCGGTCACCTCGCCGATCACCGCCCGATGCAGCTCCCAGCGGTCTATCACCGCCTCCGCCTCCGCGAGGCGCTCGGGCGCCACGATCGCGACCATCCGCTCCTGCGACTCGGAGATCATGATCTCCCATGGCTCCATCCCCTCCTCGCGACGGGGCACGCGGTCGAGGTGGACGTCGATGCCGAAGTCGGCTGCCATCTCGGAGAGCGACGAGGCGAGGCCGGCGGCGCCGCAGTCCTGCAGCGACAGCACGAGTCCGCGCTCGACGAGCTCGACCGACACCTCGATCAGCCGCTTGCCCGTGAACGGATCGCCCACCTGCACGGAAGGGCGCTTGTCGGCCGACTCCTCGCCGAGCTCCTGGCTTGCGAGCACGGACGCACCGCCGATCCCGTCGCGGCCCGTGGTGGCGCCGTAGAGGACGAGCAGCGCTCCGGCCTCACCGGCCTTCGCCCGCGTGAGCCGCTCGCTGGGCAGCAGGCCGACGCACATCGCGTTGACGAGACAGTTGGACGCGTAGACGTCGTCGAACACCACCTCGCCGCCGACGGTGGGGACGCCGACGGCGTTGCCGTAGGCGCCGATGCCGCCGACCGCGCGCGAGAAGTGGTCGTCGGGGGCCCCGAAGCGAAGGGCGTCGAGCAGCGCGACCGGACGGGCGCCCATCGCGATGACGTCGCGGAGGATTCCGCCGACGCCGGTCGCCGCGCCCTGGAAGGGCTCGACCGCGGACGGGTGGTTGTGGCTCTCGGCCTTGAACGCGACCGCGAGGCCGTCGCCGAGGTCGATGACGCCCGCGTTCTCGCCCGGCCCCTGGAGCACACGCGCGCCTTCGCTGGGGAGGCGCTCGAGCAGCAGCGCCGAGTGCTTGTACCCGCAGTGCTCCGACCACAGCAGCGAGAAGACGGCGAGCTCGAAGTGATTGGGCTCGCGCTCGAGCAGCTCGACGATGCGGTCGTACTCCCCGTCCGTGAGGCCGAGCCGGCGGTGGAGTGGCTGTTCCGCGACAGAGCTCAGGACGACATCCTAGCGGCGGCGTCGGCGCTGCCCGCGGGCTCCGCACGGGCGACGGCACCTCACGCGCCGGCCGGCCGGCGCGTTTACCCTCGACGAGCCGTGAGTCGACGCGACGCCCTCCTCCTGCTCCTCCTCTCCGCCATCTGGGGATCGTCGTTCCTCTTCATCAAGCTGGGCGTGGACGCGCTCGAGCCGTCGGTCGTCGTGCTCGGCCGGCTCGTGGTCGGGACGCTCGTGCTGCTGCCGCTCCTCCCGGGCCGCGGTGGGCTCGCGCCGCTGCGCGGCCGGCTCGTCCCGCTCGTCGTGCTCGGCGCGCTCAACAACGCGGTGCCGTTCTGGCTGCTCGGTTTCGCGGAGACGCGGCTCGACTCGGGCCTCACCGCGGTGATCCAGGCGGCGGCGCCGATCTTCACGGTGCTGCTCGCCTCCCGCATCGACGTCACGCAGACGGTGAGCGGTGTGCGCCTGCTCGGCGTCGCGGTCGGCTTCGTCGGTGTCGCGCTGCTCGTGGGCGTCCAGCGCGGCGGCGAGCTGACGGCCGCGCTCGCGGTGATCGGGGTGGCGCTGTGCTACGCCGTGTCGGTGCTCTACGCGGGGCGGACGGTGCGCGGGCTGCCGCCGCTGCAGGTGTCGATCGGCCAGCTGGCGTGCGCCGCCGTGCTGATCGCGCCGTTCGGCGTCACACAGCTGCCGCCGGGACTGCCGCAGGCGAGGGTGCTCCTCGCCGTCGCGGCACTCGGCGTGCTCGGCTCGGGCATCGCCTACCTGCTCTACTTCGCGATCATCGCGAGCGCCGGCGCCTCCAGGGCGATCCTCGTCACCTACCTCGTGCCGGCCTTCGCGCTCGTCTACGGCGGGGTCTTCCTCGACGAGGCGCTGACGGCGACGGCGCTGGCCGGGCTGGCGCTCGTGCTCGGCGGCACCGCGCTCGCAACCGGCCGCATGCGCGCGGCGAGGGCCCGCGCACGATGACCCGCCGCTACTGGCCGCTGATCCTCGTGCTCGCCGCCGCATGGGGGGCCTCGTACCTGTTCATCAAGGTCGGGGTGGAGGGAGGCTTTTCGCCCGGCGCGCTGATGGCGGCACGCTCGCTGATCGCGGCGGCGGTGCTGCTCGCCTATCTCGTGTGGACGCAGGGCCGCCGCTTCGCGTTCGGCGAGCTGCTCGGCTCGTGGCGGGCGGCCGTCGTCCTCGGCGCGCTCAACGCGGCGCTGCCGTTCTGGCTCGTGGCCTGGGGCGAGAAGCACATCGACTCGAGCGTGGCGGCGATCGCGCAGGCGACGGTGCCGATCTTCTCCCTCTTGATCGGGCTGCGCTTCCTGCCGCACGAGCGCATCGGCGCGACCCGCATCGCCGGCGTCGCGCTCGGTCTCGTCGGCGTCGGCCTCGTGGCCGGCGTCGCGCCCGAGGGTGATGCGTGGGCGGTCGCCGGCACGCTCGCGGTCGTGCTCGCATCCGTCTTCTACGCCTCGGCCGCGATCTACGGGCAGCTGCGCATCAAGGGCACGCCGGGGCCCGTGCTGGCGACCGGGTCGATCCTGGTGGGGGGGATCATGCTGCTGCCGCTCGCCGTCGCGCAGCCGCCGCGCTCGCTCCCGACCGCGGGCGCGATCGCGTCGCTGCTGACGCTCGCGCTCGCCGGCACCGCGCTCGCGCAACTGATCCTCTTCCGCGTCATCGCGCTGTTCGGCGCCCGGCGCCTCAGCCTGGTCACCTACCTGATGCCCGGCATCGCGCTGGTCTACGGCGCGCTGCTCCTCGACGAGACGATCACGGCCGCCGCGCTCGGCGGGCTGGCTCTGATCCTGCTGGGCGTGGCGCTCGGGTCGGGCGCGCTGCACCTGCGGCGGTGGAGATAGAGCGATCGCAGGCGGGGCCCGATGCCTTCGGCCTGTTCGTGGTCGCGCTCGACGGCGTGCGTCACCGGCTCGTGGAGGAAGACCTGGACTGACCGCGCCGCTCGAGCCCGGATGCGTCCGCGGAGTCGTCGACGACACGCGCGTCCCGCAGGAAGGCGAGCAGCGCCGGCGCGGCCTCCGCAAGCGCGTCGCTGCCCCCGTGGTCTGCTGCCGGCACCACGTGGATCCGCGCGCGCCCGCCTGCGCGCGCCTGCAGCGCGTACGCATCCTCGACCGGCACGGTCGTGTCCCGGCCTCCGTGCAGGAGGAGCACGGGCGAGCGCACGCGGCCGATCGTGTTGACGGGCGCGAACGTGTCGAAGCGCTGCCCGATCGTACGCTCGAGGTAGCGGAGCGCGAGCCGCGTCAGCGGCGCGGGCAGGCGCCGGCGCAGGGTGCGCCTCATGAACACCTCGGGGTGGGCCATCGAGGCGATCGAGACGACGGCTGCCACGCCGTGATCGCGGGAGGCGACGAGCAGGCACGCCCCGGCGCCGACGGAGTGGCCGACGAGGACGATCCGGGAGCAGTCCACGTCCGGGTGGCGGCGCAGCCAGGCGAGGCCCGCGGCGACGTCCTCCGCGAAGCGTGGCATGGACGCGAACTCGTCGTCGTCGCTGCGGCCGTGACAACGCGCGTCGAGCAGCAGCACGCGCAGCCCCGCGTCCCGTAGCGGCGTGGCCGCCGGAAGCATGTCGGCCGCGCTCGAGCCCCAGCCGTGCATGACGAGCGCGGCCGGGCCCGGCACGCAGGCAGGCGCGGACGGGAGGAACCAGCCGCGCACGGTGCGGGCGTTCACCCGCACGGCGACGTCGACGGCATCCGCCGGCGGCTGCCGACCGGGAAGCGGCCGCCGCGGCGGCCGGCCGTACCGGTGGGACAGCCGCCGCATCGCCTGCCGGGCCGACAGCGCGGCCGCGAGGACGATGACCGGTCTGCCGCGCACGGTGCGACCGTAGCGGAGCGCGCTCAGCCGAGCCAGCCGTCGAGCAGCGCGAGCGCTTCCGGCAGGTTCGCGCGGCCGAAGCCCACCCGCACGTGCCCCGGCTCGTCGTAGACGCCGCCGGGGAGCAGCAGCACGCCGGTCTCGGCGACGAGCCGCTCGCAGAGCGCCGCCGTCTCGTCGACGCCGTGCACGCGCGGGAAGCCGATCGGGCCCGCGCTCGGGCGCACCCACGCGAAGCGGTCGCCGCGCCGCTCGAAGAAGGCGTCGAGCAGGGGGAGATTCGCCGCGACGATCGACCGGTTGCGGTCGGCGAGCACGTCGCGATGGCGCAGCGCGACCGTCGCCAGCAGCTCGCTGGGGGCGCTCGAGCAGATCGTCGTGTAGTGCTTCAGGTCGATGATGCGCCGCAGCGCGTCCCGGTCGCACGATGCGAGCCAGCCGAGCCGGAGGCCCGGCAGACCGTACGTCTTCGACAGCGAGCCGAGCGAGAGCGCGCGGTCGTAGAGATCGCATGCGCCTGGCAGCCTCTGCGCCGGGTCGTGTTCGAGCTCGCGGTAGACCTCGTCGCAGAACAGCCAGGCGCCGCGCTCGGCGCACAGCTCGACGATCCGGTCGAGCACGGACCGCGGCATCGACGTGCCCGTCGGATTGTGCGGCGTGTTGACGTAGACGAGCCGCGTATGGGGCCGCAGAGCGCGCTCGAGCGCGTCGAGGTCGTGCGCCCAGCCGTCGGCGAAGGAGCGTCGCCACTCCGTCACGTCTGCTCCGGTGGAGCGGGCCAGCTCGAGCGCCGACTCGTAGCAGGGCGTCTCGACGACGGCGTGGTCGCCCGGCTGCAGGAGCGCGTGGTAGGCGGCGAAGATAGCCTCCTCCGCCGCCGCGCAGACGACGACGTCCTCGGGCGCGATGCGCTCGTAGATCATCGCGATCGCCGCCCGCAGCTCGGGCGCGCCGGGCGACTCGGTGTAGCCGAGCCGCAGCGCGAAGAGCCGGTCGGCCGCGCCCGGCTCGAGGGCCAGCACGTCGGCGACGGCGACCGACTCGGCGTCGCTCGAGGAGAGCATGTACCGGGCGGTGAACTCGTGACGGGCGTAGTACTGCTCGATGCGGAACGGTGCGAGGTGCACGCGCCGATCATGGCAGGCCGTCCCGGATCCTTCACCCGGCCGGCCGCGCGAAGGATCCGGGCTAAGCTGCGGCGATGGAACTCATCCACACCTGTTACCGCATCACCGATCCGGAGAAGTCGATCGCGTTCTACGAGGCGCTCGGGCTGGAGAAGCGGCGCGAGCTGCCGATCCGCGAGGAGGCCGTCAACTACTTCCTCGGCGTGCCGGGCAAGCCGCTGCCGGAGCTCGAGCTGACGTACAACTTCGGCGTCGACTCCTACGAGCCCGGCACCGGCTACGGTCACATCGCGCTCACGGTCGGGGACATGGAAGAGACGCTCGCCCGTCTCGCCGAGCAGGGGATCGAGCCGGAGCGGCCGCCGTACTCGATCCGCGAGGGCGGCTCGCTGCTCTGCTTCGTGCGCGATCCGGACGGCTACCGCATCGAGCTGATCGAGCGCGGCGACACCTAGGCCGGTCTCGCGACATGGATCACGCAGGCGCCGAGGAGCTCGAGGCCGGTCTCGCCGAGATCCGCCGCTCGCCACGCGACGGTGGGGTCGTCGAGCTGATCGTCGGCCGTCCGGCGGAGGGCGCCCGGGAGGTGCTCGAGGAAGGCACGCTCGACCTCGACGACGGCCTCGTCGGTGACTGCTGGCGCGTGCGCGGGAGCCGGAGCACGCCGGACGGCTCCGCGAATCCCGACGCGCAGCTCACTCTCATGAACAGCAGGGTCGCCGCGCTCCTCGCGGGGGAGCGGGAGCGCTGGGCTCTCGCCGGAGACCAGCTCTACGTCGACCTCGACCTGAGCGCCGGCAACCTGCCGCCGGGGACGCGGCTCGCTCTGGGCTCCGCCGTGGTGGAGGTGACGGCCGAGCCACACACCGGCTGCGTCAAGTTCCGCGACCGCTTCGGCCACGAGGCGCTCCGCTTCGTGAGCTCGCCGACGGGCAGGGCGCTCAACCTCCGCGGTGTCAACGCGAGGGTCGTCGAGCCCGGCACGGTGCGCCGCGGGGACGCCGTCCGCAAGCTGTGAGCCAGCCGCAACGCGTTGCGCCGCCGGGGGCGCCTCTCCGCGCCGCAAGGTACGGGCCGGCGTTGTCGCCGCTCGGCGCGGGGACCGTCTGCCGAACCCGGCGCCGGTCACGATCGGACGCATGGCCGATCTGCTGATCGGCGACGACGGCCTCGCGCGCTGCGGCTGGTGCGGCGACGATCCCCTCTACCGCGCCTACCACGACGAGGAGTGGGGCAGGCCGCTCGCCGACGACGCGCGGCTGTTCGAGCTGCTCACGCTGGAGGGCTTCCAGGCCGGCCTGGCGTGGATCACGATCCTGCGCAAGCGCGAGGGGTTCCGGCGCGCCTTCGGCGGCTTCGAGCTGGAGGCGGTCGCCGCGTATGCGGAGCCGGACGTCGAGCGCCTGCTAGCCGACGCGTCGATCGTCCGCCATCGCGGCAAGATCGAGGCGGCGATCGGCAACGCGCGGGCGGCGCTCGGGCTCACCGGCGGGCTCTCCGCGCTCGTGTGGTCGTTCGCGCCGCCGCCGCGCGCGCGGCGACCGCGCGCGCTCGCGGAGCTTCCTGCGGCGAGCGCCGAGTCGGTGGCGCTGTCGCAGGAGCTCAGGCGTCGCGGCTTCCGCTTCGTCGGACCCACCACCGTGTACGCGTTCATGCAGGCAGCCGGCCTCGTCGACGACCACATCGAGGGGTGCCTCGCCGTCGCCTAGTGCGCCGTCTCCAGACGTTCGACCCGAAATGGGCGCGCGAAGCGCGCCCCTTCAGGATCATGTCGCCCGGCTGCTGCGCAGCAGCCGGGCGACATGCAGCAAGCATCGAGTGCGGCGTCTCGCAACAAGGCTTTCCGGTGCAATGTTGCGAGACGCCGCACTAGACGGGAACGGCGGCGGCCCGCGACGCGGCTGCGATCAGCCCTTCGAGCACGGCAACGCCTCCGACGGGGCCGAGCAGAGGATCGACGGCGTGCTCCGGGTGGGGCATCAAGCCGAGCACGTTGCCCGCCTCGTTCGTGACTCCCGCGATCCGCCCGAGAGAGCCGTTCACGTCCTCCGTGTAGCGGAGCGCCACCTGGCCTCGCGCCTCCAGGGCGGCTATCCGCTCCCCGTCAGCGTACCAGTTTCCCTCGCCGTGCTTGACGGGGATGACGAGCTCCCGGCCGATCTCCCAGCCGGCCGCGAAGACGCTCGCCGTGCTCGCGACGGCGACGGTCACGTCGCGGCACACGAATTGCCGCTGCCGGTTGGGACGCAGCACGCCCGGCAGCAGGCCGGCCTCGCAGAGGATCTGGAAGCCGTTGCAGATGCCGAGCACCGGCCCACCCCGCGCGGCGAACGCGGTGACGGCGTCCATCACGGGCGCGAAGCGCGCGATCGCGCCGCAGCGCAGGTAGTCGCCGTACGAGAACCCGCCCGGCAGCACCACGCCTGCCGTCCTCTCCGGGAGCGCGGCATCGGCGTGCCAGACGGCGACGGCCTCGGCCCCGAGCTGCTCGAGTGCGAGCACGGCGTCGCCGTCGTCGTTCGACCCGGGAAACGTGACGACGGCGATCCGCGGCACGCCGCTCAGCGCTCCGCCTCGACCTCGACCGTGAAGGACTCGATGAGCGGGTTCGCGAGGAGCTCGGCCGCCATGCGCTCGAGCGCGGCGCGCGCCTCCGCGGGGTCGTCGCTCTCGACCTCGACCTCGACGAGGCGGCCGACGCGGACGCGCGCGACCGCGAAGCCGAGCTTGGCCAGCGAGTCGCGCACGGCCTCGCCCTGCGGGTCGAGGATGCCGGCCTTCGGTCGGATGAGAACGGTTCCCTTCACAGCACCACCTTCGGGTCGGCGAGATAGCGGTCGAACTCGATCTCCGTGAGGCGCTCGAACGCCTCGACGTAGCGCGCCCGCGTGCCGGCGACGACGTGCTCCGGCAGCTCGGGCCCGGGACGGGTGCGGTCCCAGCCCGTCGCAAGGCAGAAGTCGCGGACGAACTGCTTGTCGAAGGACGGCTGCGGGCGGCCCGGCTCGTACCCGGCGGCGGGCCAGAAGCGCGAGGAGTCGGGCGTCAGCGCCTCGTCGCCGAGCGTGACCACGCCCGCGGCGTCGACGCCCAGCTCGAACTTCGTGTCGGCGAGGATGATGCCGCGCGCCTCCGCATGGGACGCGGCGAACGCGTAGAGGGCGAGCGCCGCGGCGCGCGCGGCCGCGTAGCGCTCGTCACCGCACAGCGCGGCGGCCTCGTCCTCGCCGATGTTGAGGTCGTGCCCCTCCTCTGCCTTCGTCGCCGGCGTCACGATCGGCGCCGGAAGGCGCTCGGACTCGCGCAGCCCTCCCGGCAGCGCGTGCCCGCAGACGGCGCCGGTCTCGCGGTAGTCGACCCAGCCGGAGCCGGACAGGTAGCCGCGCACCACGATCTCGACGGGAAGCATCGTGAGCCGGCGGCACACGGTCGAGCGCGCGTCGTCACCGAGATCGAGCAGGTGGTTCGGCACGATCGCCCGCGTGCGGGCGAACCAGAAGGCCGACAGCCCGGTGAGCACGCGCCCCTTGTCGGGGATCGGTGTCGGCAGCACGACGTCGAAGGTGGAGACGCGGTCGGAGGCGACGAGCAGCAGCCGCTCGTCGTCGAGCGCGTAGATCTCACGCACCTTGCCGCTGCCGACGTGCACGGCGTCAGGCACGGGCGCCCTCCGCCTCGCGGGCGGCGACGAGCGCTCGCAGCCGCTCGAACACGGCGCCCGCGTGACGCGTGTAGGCGCCGAGGTCGCACACCGCGTCGAGATCGACGCGGCCGGCGATCTCCGCGTCGCCCTCGGCGAGCTCGCGGAACCCGACCCGTTCGTCCCACGCGCGCATGGCGGCGCGCTGCACGAGCCGGTAGGCCTCGTCACGGGCGAGACCCGACTCCACGAGGGCGAGGAGCAGCCGCTGGCTGAAGAAGAGGCCGTGACTGGACTCGAGGTTCTCGCGCATGCGCTCTTCGCGCACCACGAGCCCCTCCACCAACCAGGCGAAGCGGTCGAGCATGTAGTCGACGGCGAGGAACGAGTCGGGCAGCACGACGCGCTCGGCGGAGGAATGCGAGATGTCTCGCTCGTGCCACAGCGCGACGTTCTCGAGGCCGACGAGCGCGTTGGCGCGCACGACGCGGGCGAGCCCGCAGATCCGCTCCGCCGTGATCGGGTTGCGCTTGTGCGGCATGGCGGACGAGCCCTTCTGGCCCCGGCCGAACGGCTCCTCCACCTCGCGCACCTCGGTCCGCGCGAGGTGGCGGATCTCGGTCGCGAAGCGGTCGAGCGACGAGGCGAGCAGCGCCAGGGCCGAGAGCACCTCGGCATGCCGATCGCGCTGCAAGATCTGCGTCGAGCTCGGGGCCGGCTCGAGCCCGAGCCGTTCGCAGGCTGCACGCTCGATCTCGGGGCCGGTCGCCGAGTAGGTGCCGACGGCGCCGGAGAGCTTGCCGAACCGCAGCCCCTCGAACGCGCGCTCGAGCCGCGCGCGCTCGCGGTCGAGGGCGAACGCCCAGCCGACGAGCTTGAGCCCGAACGTCGTCGGCTCCGCGTGCACGCCGTGCGTGCGGCCCATGCAGAGCGTCCGGCGGTGCTGCTCCGCGCGCGCGACGACGGCGCGGAAGGCGCGGTCGACGCCCTCCAGCACGACCGCGCCCGCGTCCTGCACCGCGAGCGCCAGCGCCGTGTCGAGCACGTCGGACGACGTGAGCCCGTAGTGGAACCAGCGCCCCTCCTCGCCGAGCTGCTCCGCGACCGCGTCGACGAACGCGGCGACGTCGTGGTTCGTCTCGCGCTCGATCTCCGCCACGCGCTGCGGCGTCGGCGGGACGGCGCGTTCCCTGATCGCCGCCACGGTCTCGCCGGGAATCACGCCGGCCTGCGCCCAGCCCTCGAGCGCGGCCAGCTCGACGTCGAGCCACCGCCGCAGCTTCGCCTCGTCCGACCAGATCCTGGCCATCGCCGGACGGGAGTAGCGTGCGATCACGGGCCCAGTCTAGCCCCGCCCGCCCCCGGCGAGCGCGGCTCGCGACGCGAGGCGGCGAGGGCGATGTCGTCGCGACGGCGCATCCCCTGCCACGAGATGAGGTCGCAGGCCGCGTATGCCCCGGCCCGCGCGGCGGCGAGATCGCCGGCGACCGAGGTGACGTCGAGAACGCGGCCGCCGTTGCTGACGAGGCGCTCTCCGCAGCGTGCCGTCCCGGCGTGGAACACGAGCGCTCCCGCCCGCTCCGCCTCCTCGATGCCGGTGATCTCCGAGCCGCTGTCGCCGCGCGCGGGGTAGTCACGGGCCGCGAGCACGACGGTCACAGCCGCCGCGGGCAGCTGTCCCAGGGTGACGCCCGTGAGGTCGCCCGCCGCGGCGGCGGCGAGCGCCTGCAGCAGATCGCCGTCGACGAGCGGCAGCAGCGACTGCGTCTCGGGGTCGCCGAAGCGGCAGTTGTACTCGAGCACTCTGGGGCCGTCGGCGGTGAGCATGAGCCCTGCGAAGAGCGTGCCGATGAACGGGGCTCCGCGCGCGGCGAGCTCTGCGAGCACCGGCCGGCAGGTGAGGTCGACGAGCCGCTCGAGCTCGCCGCGGTCGATCCCGGGAACCGGCGCATACGACCCCATGCCGCCGGTGTTCGGCCCCTCGTCGCCGTCGTAGGCGCGCTTGAAGTCCTGTGCCGCGGACAGCGCAACGGCCCTGACGCCGTCGCAGAGCGCGAACACGGACACCTCGGGCCCCTCCAGCAGCTCCTCGACGACGAGCGGCCCCGGGAACGCCGCCAGCTCGGCGAGCCCGGCGTCGACCGCGGCCTGGCTGCGGCAGACGACGACGCCCTTGCCGGCGGCGAGCCCGTCCGCCTTGAGCACGCACGGTGCGGCCGGCTTCGGCAGCTCGGCGGCCGTGGGCACGCCGGCCGCCCGCATCACCTCCTTGGCGAACCGCTTCGATCCTTCGATGGCGGCCGCCTCCCGGCCCGGGCCGAACAGGTGGATGCCGTTGCGCCGCAGCTCGTCGGCGAGCCCGGCGACGAGCGGCGCCTCCGGACCGACGACGACGAGATCGATCCCGTGCGAGCGCGCGAGGCCCAGGATCGCCTCCCCGTCGTCGGCAGCTACCGGGTGGCACGACCCGAGCGCGGAGATACCGGGGTTGCCGGGGGCGGCGTGCAGCTCCGTCAGCAGCGGGGACTGCGCGAGCTTCCAGGCGAGCGCGTGCTCGCGCCCGCCCGAGCCGACGAGGAGGACATTCACGCGGGCCCCGGGGCGCGCCGCCTCAACGAAGGGCGAGGACGGCCTCGCGGCCCTGGCCTGTGCCGACGAGCGTGACGGGCACCCCGAGCGCCTCCTCGACGAAGCGCACGTAGCCGCGCGCAGCATCCGGAAGCCCGTCGCCGGCGAGCTCGGTCTGCCAACCGGGGAGGGTCTCCCACACGGGCCGGCAGTGGTGGAAGTCGCTCTGATGCGCGGGGAAGTCGTCCGTCTCGCTGCCGTCGGGCAGCGCATAGCGGACGCAGACGGGGATCTCGGCGAACGTCGACAGCACGTCGAGCTTCGTCAGGGCGAGGGACGTGATCCCGTTCACGCGCACGGCGAAGCGCAGCGCAGGCAGATCGAGCCAGCCGCAGCGCCGCTCGCGCCCGGTGACGGTGCCGAACTCGCCGCCGAGCCCGCGCACGCGCTCCTGCGCCTCGCCCTCGATCTCGCTCGGGAACGGCCCCTCGCCGACGCGCGTCACGTACGCCTTGGAGACGCCGAGCACCTCGTCGATCCGGTTCGGGCCGATGCCGAAGCTGACCGCCGCGCCGGCGGCGATCGGGCTGGACGAGGTGACGAACGGGTAGGTGCCGTGATCGAGGTCGAGCAGCGTGCCCTGCGCGCCCTCGAAGAGGACGCTCTCCCCGGCACGCAGCGCGCGGTCGACGAGCAGCGACGTGTCGGCGACGTAGGGGCGCAGGCGCTGCGCGTACCCCTCGTAGGTGCGCGCGACGTCCTCGAGGTCGAACGGCTCGATGTCGTACACCCGCTCCAGCCACACGTTCTTCTCGGTGATCGCGAGCTCGATCTTCTGGCGCAGGATCTTCGGGTCGAGCAGATCCTGCACGCGGATGCCGATCCGGGTCGCCTTGTCGGCGTACGCGGGGCCGATGCCACGGCGCGTCGTGCCGATCTGCAGGTTGCCGAGCTTGCGCTCGCGTGCCCCGTCGAGGGCGACGTGCCAGGGCATGATCAGGTGGGCGTTGCCGGAGACGAACACGAGGCCGGCCGTGACGTGGCCGCGCGACTCGAGGTCGTCGAGCTCCTCGATCACGACGCGGGGGTCGACGACGCAGCCGGCGCCGATCGCGGACGCCTTGCCCGCGACGATGCCGGACGGGATCTGCCGGATCTTGTACGTCTCGCCGTCGACGACGATCGTGTGCCCGGCATTGGGCCCGCCCTGGTAGCGGCAGACGAGGTCGGAGTCCTGCGCGAGCAGGTCGACGATCTTGCCCTTGCCCTCGTCGCCCCACTGCGCGCCGACGATCACGGTCGCAGGCACGTGACGCATTCTCGCATGCGCAGCCGAGCGGCGTGCCGCCTGGCGCAACCTCGACGCGATACCGTCCTGCCGCACATGCGAGACGACCTCGACCCGCTCGAGCTCCATCTCCTCGACGCGCTCGCGGAGCTCGTCGGGCCAGGCGCGCCGCAGGCGGCCGCTCCCGAGGCGGCGGCGCTGTGGCGGGCGCAGATCGACAGCCGGCACTGCGACTTCGCCGCACGGTGGCTACAGAAGGAGGGGCGCAGCTTCTACACGATCGCCTCGGCCGGCCACGAGAGCAACGCGGCGGTCGCGCTCGCGCTGCGTCCCACCGATCCGGCGCTCCTCCACTACCGCTCGGGCGGCTTCTACCTGGCCCGTTCCGGGCAGGTCGGGCACGACGGGGTGGGCGACATCCTGCTCGGCGTGACGGCGGCGCGCGACGAGCCGATCGCCGGCGGACGGCACAAGGTGTTCGGCCACCACGATCTCGCGGTGATCCCGCAGACGTCCACGATCGCCTCGCACCTGCCGCGCGCCGTGGGCGTCGCGATCGCGATCGACCGGGCGCGCAAGCTCGGCGTCGACTGCACGTGGCCGCTCGACGCCGTCGTCGTGTGCAGCTTCGGCGACGCCTCGCTCAACCATGCAGCCGCCCAGGCTGCGCTCAACACGGCGGCGCACGCCGCCCACCAGCACCTGCCGCTGCCGCTGCTGCTCGTCTGCGAGGACAACGGCCTCGGCATCAGCGTGCCGACGCCCGCGGGATGGGCGGAGGGAGCGCTGCGAGCGCGCTCGCAGCTTCGCTACGAGCGCCTGGATGGCGACGATCCGGCGGGACTGCTCGCCGGCGCCCGCGAGCTGGCGCAGTGGGTGCGCGAGAGCCGCCGCCCCGCCGTGCTCCACCTGCGGACGGTGCGCTACCTCGGCCACGCGGGCGCCGACGTCGAATCGGCCTACCGCTCGCCGCAGGCCGTCAGGGCCGACTGGGCGCGCGACCCGATCCTCGCCACGGCCCGCTGGCTCGTCGCCGCCGGCGCTCGCAGCGGGGCGGAGCTCGCAGCCGACTACGTCGAGAGCCGCGCGCGCGTGCGCGAGCGCGCCCTCGAGGCGGCGCGGCTGCCCCAGCTCGGCTCGGCGCAAGAGGTGATGCGGCCGCTCGCGCCCCGCTCGCCCGCCGCCGTCGCCGCCGCCGCCGGCGCTCGCGGCCGGTCGAGCGCCGAGCCGCTGACGCTCGCGCAGGCCGTCAACAGCGCGCTCGCAGATGCCCTCGAGCGGCATCCCGAGGCGCTCCTCTTCGGCGAGGACGTGGCGGCCAAGGGCGGCGTGTACGGCGTCACGCGCGGCCTCCACGCGCGCTTCGGCGCCGGCCGGGTGTTCGACACGCTGCTCGACGAGACCTCGATCCTCGGCCTCGCCCTCGGTGCGTCCGTCAGCGGCCTCCTGCCGCTGCCCGAGATCCAGTACCTCGCCTACCTCCACAACGCCGAGGATCAGCTGCGCGGCGAGGCGGCGACGCTCCAGTTCTTCTCGCAGGGGCAGTACCGCAACGGCATGGTCGTGCGCATCGCCGGCTACGGCTACCAGAAGGGCTTCGGCGGCCACTTCCACAACGACGACTCGGTCGCCGTCCTCCGTGACATACCCGGGCTCGTGATCGCGTCGCCGTCACGGCCCGACGACGCCGCGGCGATGCTGCGCACCTGCGTCGCGGCCGCGAAGGTCGACGGCAGCGTCTGCGCCTTCCTCGAGCCGATCGCGCTCTACCACACCCGTGACCTGTACGAGGAGCGCGACGGAGCGTGGCTGGCGGCGCCGTCGCACGAGCATGTGGCGCTCGGGTCGGCGCGCACGTACGGCGATGGGCGTGACCTGACGATCCTCACCTGGGGCAACGGCCTCTACCTTTCCCTCCGGGTTGCTCGCAGGCTCGATGCGAGGGGCGTGAAAGTGCGCGTCGTCGACCTCCGCTGGCTCGCGCCGCTGCCGATCGAGGACATCGCGCGCGAAGTGGCTGCGACCGGCCGGGTGCTCGTCGTCGACGAGACGCGGCGGACAGGCGGCGTCTCCGAGGGGATCCTGGCGGCCCTCGTCGACATCGGCTTCGAGGGGCCGATGGCGCGCGTCACGAGCAAGGACTCGTTCGTGCCGCTCGGCGACGCGGCCACGCTCGTGCTCGTCTCCGAGAACGAGATCGAGGCGGCCGCGCTCGCACTGGTCTGAACTCCAGCCCTACCCCCGCGGAGCCATGTGAGCTCCACGTAGGTGCGGCACCGGGAAGAGCGCGCGGCGTCGGTCCTGCGAGGCACGTGCCTTGCTGGACAACCGGTCCTCTGCACGCGCGATTGTCGCTGGTCCGGCGAGGCTGCGCCTCGCCCCTACGAACACGTTCGCCGACCTGGCTGCCTCGCAACGCTACGAGGCAGCCAGGTCGGCGAACTTCGCGTAGCGCTTGAGGAAGCTGAGCTTGATCGCGTCGGTGGGGCCGTTGCGGTGCTTGGCGAGGATGATCTCCGCGAGCCCCTGCGCGTCGGACTCCTCGCCGTTGTAGTACTCGTCGCGGTAGACGAACATGACGAGGTCGGCGTCCTGCTCGATGGAATTGTGGACAATAGTATTCGCCGCGACGAAGTTGTGGAGCTCGTCGACTGTGAGGTCGTAGACCTCTTCCTCTCCATCCGGTGTGACGGCAACAACCTCATCCCAGCACACGTCGCTGCGAGCGAGTGAACGAAGCTCACTCGAGTCCGCGATCTCTGCGACGCGCTCCGCGCGGGCTCGCGAAATACCAGCCTTGTAGAGAGTCGAGCCGCAATAGCGCATCCCGAGTCGCTCCTGCAACTGTCGAGCCGTGACACCCGCGCTTGCCGTCGCCGGCACCACGAGTCCCTTCCACGTCGCGCGCGGAGGCGTGTCTCGATTGGTGGTACCTGCTGCGACCGCGAGCTTGCCGAGAATCTCGCGCCGAGCTTCGCCTCGACGCTCTCCGGTCGCACCCACGAACGAGAGGAAGCGGAGTACGTCGTCGCGCCCCGTCACGTCGACGCGATGCGAAGGTCGGCCCTTCGCACCCATCGAGACGACCCGCGTGCCTGCCGTGATGCCCAGACGCAGGAGCAGGGAGACCACTCCGTACGCAAGCTCCTCGCTCGTGGTGTCGTATCGCACGACCGCGTAGGCCCGCTCGTCGCCGGCGCGCAGGCAACCGCCCGTCGCCCAGAGGTGGCGCAGGAACGTCTCGATCGCCTCGACCGGTTGCCGGAAGACCTCGTCTGGCACTCGCTTCTCGTAGCTGCGGAGCCCGAACACGCCGAGCCCGTCGAGCCACGCGGCGACGGGGTTGCGGACGCCATGGGTGAGTCTCGCCGTTGCCGGCAGGTCGACCTGGTACCAGGTCCGCTCCGCCTTCACCCTCGGCGCAACCACATCGCCGAAAACCGCCTCGGCGAGATCGGCGACCAGTGCGGCCAACTCCGGCTCACGCGTCGTGTACCGGATCGCGTGTCGGGGAAGGGTGCAGCCGTCCCCGATCAGGTGCCCGAGCAGCGCCAGCTCCGCGTCGCTCATCGTCCTCGCTCCGTCGCCACGGGTATCGAGCCGACGGGGCAAGGCGATCTGCGTCCCGGGCGCGAGCTCGTCCAGTCGGCGCCAGCGATCGAAGGCAAGGAACTTGTGGTTCGCCGTCGCACGAATCGTGCGCCCACGGCGCGTCCTCAGCAGGAAGACAGGCTTTCGCCCGGTCGCGAACGCATGGGTCACGCGCCGGGGCTCGAGCTGCCACGTCGACTCGTCGAGGGCAAGAACGTTGAACCCACTCGTTCCGACGAGGTCCCGGATCGGCCGGTGGACGCCTTCGTCCGGAAGATAGACGGGCGTTTCGCCCGCGAGGCAGCCGCTCTCTCTCAGATCCGACAGGATCGGGCGCTTGTCGTGACGCTGCTCGACGGCACGCGAGAGCTGCGAGAGCGCCAGGATCGGAACCTCGAGGTCGCGCGCCAGCACCTTCAGCGACCGGGAGATCTGCGACACCTCCTGCACCCGGTTCTCGGGGTTCGAGCCCGACGTCATCAGCTGCAGGTAGTCGACGATGATCATCCCGAGCTTCGGCTCGCGCGACTTCAGCCGGCGCGCCTTCGAGCGCAGCTCCATCATCGTGATCGAGCCCGTGTCGTCGACGTAGATCGGCGCCTTCATCAGCTTGTCGCAGGCGGCGGTGAGGCGCGGCCAGTCGTCCTGGCCGAGGCGGCCGGAGCGCAGGCGTTGCGACTCGACCTTCGCCTCGCTGCACATCATCCGCTGCGTCACCTCGGCCTTCGACATCTCGAGCGTGAACAGCGCCACCGGGGTCTCGTGGCGGACGCCGAGGTTGGCGGCGGCGCACAGCGCCAGGGCGGACTTCCCCATCGACGGTCGCGCGGCCAGGATGATCAGGTTGCCGGGCTGGAACCCGGAGGTGAGCTTGTCGAGCTCGCGGAAGCCGGACGGAATGCCGGTGATCTCGACTCCCGCCTCGTACAGGTGCATGATCCGCTCGAAGCTCTCCTTCAGCAGCGACTCGATGTGCGCGAAGTCGCCGCTGACCCGCTCCGAGGCGAGCTCGAACACCATCTGCTCGGCACGGTCGACGAGGTCGGTCGTCTGCCCGGGACGGTCCTGGCCGAGCCTCGTGATCTCCTGGCCGACGCGCACGAGGCCGCGCAGCGTCGCCATCTCCTTGACGATGCGCGCGTAGTGCTCGGCGTTCGACGCCGCCGGCACGAGGGCCGCGAGCTCGGCGATCTTGGCGCTGCCGCCGACCCGCTCGAGCTCGCCGCGCTCGTCCAGCTCGTTCGCCAGCGTGATCGCGTCGACCGGCTCGCCCTTGCCGTACAGCGCGAGCGCCGCACGGTAGATCGTGCCGTGCGACTCGCGGTAGAAATCGGAGGCGTCGAGGATCTCCGTGACGGCGCCGATCGCAGTCGGCGAGAGCAGCATCGCGCCGAGAACGGACTCCTCGGCCTCGAGGTTCTGGGGCGGCACGATGGCCGACGGCATCGTCGGAGCGGCGGTCACCGCGGCAGTCAACCTGCCGGCGCAGGCCACGGCAAGATCGGCCGCGGCACGCCGCGCAGGCGCCGACATGCAGGGAAAACAGAACGCATGTTCGGAGTCTATCCCCAGCCGCGGACGGATTGTCCCCAGAGGGCGTCCACGTTGTCCCCCGGAGATGTCCGCTCGCAGCGGGAAGTTCACACGGCTCTCCACAGGGGTGTGGAGAGCCGTGTGGAACGTCTAGGCCTCGTCCGCCTCGGCGGCGGGCTCCTCTGCCGGCTCCCCGGCGACGGGCCCTTCGACAGCGGGCTCGCCGGACGCGGGCCCGCCGGCGGCGGCAGGAGCCGCGGCGGCCTCCGCGGCGGCCTCGGCCGCCGCCATCGCGGCCAGCTCCTCCTCGGGCGGCAGCTCGCCGCCCTCGGGCACGACCATCAGCTTGAGCTCGGCGCTGACGCCGTCGAACACGTCGACCGGCACGGCGTAGCGGCCGATCCGCTTGATCGTGTCGACGCCGATCTTGCGCCGGTCGACGCGGATCTTGCGCGTGCGCCAGATCTCGTCGGCGATGTCGGTCGGGGTGACCGAGCCGAACAGCGACCCGGTCGGCCCCGCCTTGACGTCGAAGCGGAGCACGGTCTTCCCGAGCGTGGCGGCGATCTCCGCCGCCTGCTCGGCGCTGCGGGCCTCGTGCCGTGCGCGCTCCGCCTCGATGCGCCTCACCTCGGCCACGCGGCCGGGGGTCGCGACCTCCGCCAGCTTGCGCGGCAACAGGAAGTTGCGGGCGTATCCGCGGGCGACGTTCACGACCTCGCCGCGAAGCCCGACCTTCTCGACGTCCCTGAGCAGGATGATCTCCATCGTCCTAGCTCGCGACGTAGGGCAGCAGCGCGACCTCGCGGGCCCGCTTCACCGCGAGGGCGACCTGCCGCTGGTGGCGGCGGCACGCGCCCGTGATGCGGCGGTTGCGGATCTTGCCCTTCTCCGAGATGTAGCGCCGAAGCTGGTTGACGTTCTTGTAGTCCACTTCCGTCACCTTGTCCTTGCAGAAGTGGCAGCTCTTGCGCCGCCCGGGGGCGGCGCCGGAGCTGGGGCGCTTGCGCGCCGGTGCCTTTTGAGCCATGTGTGCAGATCTCCTAGAACGGGATGTCGTCGTCTGATGCGGAAGCCGGGAAGTCGGCGTTCGCCTGCTGCGCGCCGCCGCCCGGCACGAAGGAGCCGCCGCCTTCGCCGCCGTCGCCACGGCTGTCGAGGAACTGGACGGACTGCGCGATCACCTCCACCTTCGACCGCTTGCCGCCGTCGGGGGACTCCCACGACGACCAGTCGAGGCGGCCGTCGATGCCGATCCGCCGACCCTTCGCGAGATGCTGGGCGAGCATCTCGGCCTGGTTGCCGAACACCTTCACGTCGAAGAAGTTCGGCTTGTCGACCCACTGGCCGCCGGCGTCCTGCCGGCGGCCGTTGACGGCGAGCCCCATCTCGAGGACGGCGCTCCCGGACGGCAGATGCTTCAGCTCCGGGTCGCGGGTCAGGCGCCCGACGAGCGTCACGCGATTGATGTCACCGGCCATGTGTCATTCCTCCTCCGCAGCGAGATCGTCGACCACAGCATCGTGGCTCGCCGGCGCGCCCACCGAAAGTGGCTCGGACGGACCCCCCTGGGGCCGACGTGTCGCCATGTGACGCATCACGTTGTCGTCGATCTTGAGCACGCGGGAGACCTCGTCGAGCGTCTCCGGCGTGGCGCTGAAGTGCAGCAGGTGGTAGTTCCCGTCGCTCTTCTTGTCGATCTCGTAGGCGAGCTTGCGCTTGCCCCACGGCTCGTGGCGGTCGAACGTGCCGCCGCCCTTCTCGATAAGCTCGCGCACGCGCGCGATCACCTCCGCCTGGCTTTCCTCGGCGAGGTCTGGGTCCAGCAACAGCAGGATCTCGTAGTCGACCACGGGTTCCCTGTTCTCCTTCCTTCGGTCTTAGGCGGCCTCACCGGCAAGCGCACCTGGGAATGGGTGTCGCGAAGCGAGGCAGGAAGCACGAGCAACGGTAGCTGATGGACACGGGAGCTGCGGGTGGAGATCAGCTCGGGCGCCCGGCCGCCGGCGCCGGCGTCCGGCCCGCGCGGCCGGATCCGGGCTACGATCCGCTCCGTGAAGCGCGCCCTCGCCTGGGTCGCCGGCCTCGCCGGCATCGCCGCTCTCGGGCGGCTGCTCGCCCGCCGCGGAACGACGTCGCAGGCGCCCGCGCCCGCCCCCGCCGAGCCGCTCGCCGGCGAGGACGACGTCGACCCGGCCGAAGTGCTGCGCCGCAAGCTCGCCGCTCAGAGGAGCGGCCCCGCGGAGGGCGAGCAGGCGGAGACCCTCGACGAGCGGCGCGCGCGCATCCACGCCAGGGCACAGGAGACGATCGCCTCGATGCGGGACGGCGAGGATCGCGCATGAGCGCGACGGAGCGCACGCAGGCCGGTGGCGCTGCCGGCGCCGACCTCGCCGATGCGGTCAGAGTCCTGTCCGACCGGATCGAGGCCCTGCAGGCCGAGGTACGCCGGCTCGGAGAGTCGAGCCTTCCGCCCGCCGGACCCGGCTGGGACGCCGGAGCGGCCGCCGCGCCGCCGGCCGCCTCCTACGCGTGGATCGGCTCGCTGCGGGCGCCTGTGCGGCGCCGCCCGTCCGTGCCGCGCTTCCTGTTCGAGGCGCTCTTCCTCGCCGGCGCCGCGGTCGCGGCCGCGGTGGCCGAGCTCGACGCCCCCGTGATCGTCGCCGTGATGGCGGGCGCCTGGCTGCTCGTGGCGCTGATCGAATGGGCGGCCTCGCGCGCCGAGCGACGCCGCGGCGAGCTCTTCGTCGCTCCCGCGCCCGCGCCGCAGCAGCCCACGCCCGCCGACGCGGCGTGGTTCGTGCCGCCGGTCGAGCAGACCGTGCTCGAGACGCCCGCGGACGCGCGCACGGCGGTGACGAAGCTGCCGCAGCCGCAGGAGATCGAGGCCACCGTGGAGCGGCCCGCCGGCGGCTGATCGAGCCCGTGCCCGCGGCAGGGGCGAACCGTAGGCTGTCGCGATGCTCTTCCCGACCGCGACGTTCGCGATCTTCTTCCTGATCGTCCTGCCGCTGTCGTGGCTCGCGATGCCGAAGGTGCACCGCTGGCGCCCCTTCATCGTCGCCGCAAGCTACGTCTTCTACGCCTGGTGGGACTGGCGGTTCATCCTCCTGCTCGCCGGCTGCACCGTCTGGAACCAGCTCATGGCGGTGCGCATCCACCGCGCCACGGCGCGGGCGCGGAGAAAGGCGCTGCTGTGGCTCGCGCTCGCCGGCGACCTCGGCGTGCTCGGCTACTTCAAGTACTACGACTTCTTCGTCAACTCGTCCGGGAGCCTGCTTGCGTTCGTCGGCCTCGACGCGCCGCTGTCGCTGCGGTCGATCGTCCTGCCCGTCGGCATCTCCTTCTACACCTTCATGGCGATCAGCTACGTCGTCGACACCTACCGCGGCGACATCGTGCCGACGACGCTCGAGAAGTTCGCCGCCTACCTGTCGTTCTTCCCGCACCTCGTCGCCGGGCCGATCGTGCGGCCCGGGGAGCTCATCCCCCAGCTCGACACGCCTCGCGACCCGCGCCGCGTCGATACGAGCCGCGCCTTCTACCTCATCGCGACGGGGCTGTTCAAGAAGGTGGTGATCGCGAACTACCTCGCCGCGAGCATCGTCGACCAGGTGTTCGCGGCGCCGGGCCAGCATTCGTCGCTCGAGATCCTGATCGCGATCTACGCGTATGCGGTGCAGATCTACGCCGACTTCTCCGGCTACACGGATATCGCGATCGGCATCGCGCTCCTGCTCGGCTTCTCGTTTCCGCAGAACTTCGACTCGCCCTATACGGCCCGCTCGCTGCAGGACTTCTGGCGCCGCTGGCACATGACGCTGTCGCGGTGGCTGCGCGACTACGTCTACATCCCGCTCGGCGGCAGCCGCAGGGGCACGGTGCTCACGTACCGCAACGTGCTGCTGACGATGCTCATCGGCGGCCTCTGGCACGGGGCCGGATGGACGTTCGTCGTGTGGGGCGGGATCCACGGCGTCGGCCTCGCGGCGGAGCGCTGGTGGAGGCACGGGTCAGGCCATGCGCCTGCTCCCTCGACGTTGCGGCGGCGTGCCGTCGAGCGCGTGCTCACGTTCCACCTCGTCTGCCTCGCGTGGGTGTTCTTCCGCGCCGACACGTTCGGTCGGGCGTTCGACCTGCTCTCGGGCCTCGTCACCGGTTGGGGCGCGCCGTCGCCGCTCGTCAGCCTCGGCGTGCTGCTCGCGATCGCGGTCGGCATCGGCTCGCAGTATCTGCCCGCGCGGGTGCCGTTCCTGCTCATGGAACGCTTCGCGCGCCTGCCGCTGCTCGGCCAGGCGGCCACCCTGGCAATCGCGCTGACCCTGACGAACGCGCTCGGCCCCGAGGGCGTGGCACCCTTCATCTACTTCCGCTTCTGATGGCGGCACGTACGCATCCACGCACGCAGACGCCGCCGCGGGCGCGCCGCGGCGAGGACGGCCGTCTGCTGTCGAGCGCGGGTCGCGGGATCGCCGTCGCGGTGCTGGCGCTCGCCGCCGGCGCGCTGCTCACGGCGCCCGGCATGCACAAGTCGGCGTTCAACCAGCAGCCCGGCCTGCGGCGCGACGTGGCGCTCGCGATCACGGGGCCGCTCGCGCGCGTGAGCCACGCGCTGCTGCTCGACCGGCCGCGGCAGCTCGTGAGGGACGCGATCGGCCGCGGCGACGGCGACAGGATCGACACCGAGATCGCGCTGCCGCCCGCGGCGCCCGCCACGTCCGGGCCGGCGCCGGCGCCGCCGGCGCTGCCGGTCTTCACGCCGAAGCGGAAGCTGCGCCTGTGGGTCGCGGGCGACTCGCTCGTGATCACGCCGGGCTACTCGCTCGTGCGCGCGGCCGGCGCGAGCCCCGTGATCCGGTCGCTGGGCGTCGACGGCCGTGTCGGCACGGGGCTCGAGCGACCCGACGTGTTCAACTGGTTCACCGAGATCAGGGCGCAGGTGAAGCGGCTGCGCGCCGACGTCGTCGTGCTCGGCTTCGGCGGCAACGACGACCACGGCTACATGACGGGGCTGCCCGACGGGGTGAGCGTCGACGGCTTCGGCACGCCCTCCTGGCGGCGCGAGTACGCCCGCCGCGTCGGCGGGCTCTTCGACACGATCGCGCGCGCAGGTGCCGTCGCGGTGTGGATCGGCCTGCCCATCACTCGCAGCAGGAAGCAGACGCAGCGCTTCGACGTCATCAACTCCGTCGTCGCGCGTGAGGCGAGGAAACGGCGCGGCAGGGCGATCTACGTCGACACCTACGCGATGTTCGCAGGCGCCGACGGCGGGTACGCCGAGTACCTGCAAGGCGCGAACGGCACGTCGATCAAGGTGCGGGCAGGCGACGGCGTGCACCTCGACAGCGCCGGCGGCGACATGGTCGCACGCGAGGTGCTGAAGCGACTGAACGAGACGTTCGACCTCACGAGCTGGCGGCGGAAGAGATGAGCGGTCGCGCGTAAAGTCGTAAAACTACAATCATAGAAGTGACTTTGACAAGTGAAGTAATGGGGGCTAGAATCCAGGACTTCGTCAGGTCGATCCGAGGAGCGCTCGCAGCGATGGACCCGCTCATCCCAGCCGTGCACGACCCGGCCGCCGGCACCGAAGCCGCTGACCGCGCACACGGGAGACGACGACTGCCAGTTCTCGACGAGCCCCTGCCCGCCCACACCGCAACACGACGAGGAGAAGCGAATGAGCATCCAGCTTGGTGACGAGGCCCCGGACTTCACCGCGGAGTCGACGGAGGGCACGATCAGCTTCCACGACTTCCTCGGGGATTCCTGGGGCGTCCTGTTCTCCCATCCGGCCGACTTCACGCCGGTCTGCACGACCGAGCTCGGGAGAGTGGCGGCGCTGAAGGAGGAGTTCGAGAAGCGCGACACGAAGGTCGTCGGGCTCAGCGTCGACCCGCTCGGCTCGCACCGGGAGTGGGCCGGCGACATCGAGGACGTGACCGGCCACAAGCTGAACTTCCCCCTCGTCGCCGATCCCGATCGGACGGTTGCCGATCTGTACGGGATGATCCATCCCAACGCGAGCGACACGACGACCGTGCGCTCGGTGTTCGTGATCGGACCGGACAAGAAGGTGAAGCTGACGCTCACGTATCCCGCCGCCACCGGCCGCGACTTCGGCGAGATCCTGCGCACGATCGACTCGCTGCAGCTGACCGCCAAGCACAAGGTCGCAACCCCGGCGGACTGGCGCCAGGGCGAGGACGTGATCATCACCACGGCCGTCAGCGACGAGGAAGCGGCGGAGCGCTTCCCCGGCTACGAGACCGTGAAGCCGTACCTCCGCACGACGCGGCAGCCGACCGGCTAGACCCCGCGGACACCGGCCGCCGCACGTTCACCTCCACGTGCGCGGACGCTTCTCGCCACCGCCGGTCGGCGGCCCGTCCCGGTCGGCGGCCACGGTGGCGAGGTGCCCGCGGGGTCGCTCGTCGAGCGCCGCTCCGGCCTTCGCGGCGGCGAGCGCGAACAGCCCGCCGCGCCTCCAGACCGAGGCCGTGCAGGTCGCCCGGTGCGGTGCAGGTTCCGATGCCGGACGAGCCGACGGCAGAGGCCGCTCGCGCAGCGGTCGTCGCGCTCCTGGAGAGGAACATTCCTCGCGCGGGCGGGCCCGCGGCATCGCCGCGGAGATCGCCGCGATGCCGCCTCCCGCCGAGCTCGTCCCGTCCTGGCCGGCGCTCTCGAAGACGAGCCGGCGGATGTCGTAGGTGGTTCGCAGCCCCAACACCGTGACAGGCCGCATCGACGTGAGCTGCGGGATCCCGACCCGATCACCGCCGGGTAGGATCGGCCCATGTTCCACTACGCCGAGCGTCGCCGACGCCTCTCCGACCGGATGCGCGCCGAGGGCGTCGACATCCTCTTCCTCGGCCTCTCGGCCGATCTCGAGTACCTCTCGGGCGTGGAGCGCGGGGTCCCGTTCTTCGGGCAGAGCTCCTACGCGCACGGATGGGTAGCCGGCGGCTTCTTCCGCCCCGACGCCGATCCCGTGCTCGTCCTCCCGCGCATGGTGGCGGCCTTCGACCTCCCGGTCAAGCCGGACGGCGAGATCGTCGTCGTGAACGAGACGGACGATGGGTTCGCGGTCTTCGAGCGGGTCGCGAAGGGCCTCGGCCAGGCCTCCGCGGTGGCGATCGGCGACCGCGTGTGGGCCGAGACGACGCTCAACCTGGGCCGGATCTTCGGATTCGACCGGCTCCGGACCGGTTCGTCGCTCGTCAACGAGCTCCGCCGGGTCAAGACGCCCGAGGAGCTCGAGGCGATGGGCCGCGCATGCCGGACGGTCGAGCGGGCGATGGAGGCCGTGACGCCGCGCGTCCAGCCTGGCGTCAGCATGGCGGAGCTCGTCGAGGAGGTGGAGTACCAGCTGCGGCTGGCAGGCTCCCGCACGCCCTCGTTCGCGACGCACGTCTTCACCGGGCTCGACCCCGACAGCCTTGACTCCTCGACAGGCACGGCGCGCGTCCCGATGCCCGAGGGGATGTCGGTGATGTTCGACTTCGGTGGCGTCGTGGACGGGTACTGCTCGGACTTCGGACGAACCGTCGTCGCCGGCGAGTCCTCGCAGGAGCTCCTGGACGCCTACGACGTCATGCTCGCCGCCTACGAAGCGGGCCGTGCCGCGTGCCGTCCGGGCGCGCTCGCGCGCGAGGTCGACGCGGCGTGCCGTGCGCCGATCGAGGAGGCGGGGCTCGGGCCTCACTTCCGCCACCGCATGGGACACGGCATCGGGCTTGACGTGCACGAGCGCCCGTTCGTCTCGTCCGAGGACGAGACGCCGCTCGAGGCGGGCATGACCTTCACGGACGAGCCCTCGATCATCGTTCCGAACGCCTTCAGCGTCCGGATCGAGAACATCATCGTGTGCGACGAGCGGGGCGGGCGGGTGCTGAACGAGTACCCCGACGCGCTCGTCTGCAACCGCTGAGCGGTGTCGTGCGAGGGGCCGCGGCGTGTGCCGCGGCCCCTCGCACGGAGACTCAGCCCTTTGGCTTCGTCTGGGTGACGTCGATCGAGTAGACCGAGTTGAACTTCGCCGTCGCGAGATCCTTCGTGGCGACGAAGACCTGCGTCGGCTGGAGCAGCGGGAAGAACGGCCCGTAGGCGTTCAGCCGCTTCTGGATCGTCTGGTAGAGCCTTTCGCGCGCCGCGTCGTTCGTCGTCACGCGGGCGGTCGCCCCGAGCGCCTCGACCGTCTTCTCGGACCCGGCGGGCCAGCCGGCGCGGAGCCCGACGAGCTCGCCCGGCAAGAACGCGAGGTAGTCGGAGGGATCCGGGTAGTCGGGCCCCCAGAGCGAGAGGCCGAACGGCATCTTTCCGTCGCGGTAGCGCTGGAGCCACGTCCCGACCGGCGCGCCCGCGAGCTCGACGTTGAGGCCGGCCGCCTGCAGGTTGGCCTGGACCTTCTGGGCAAGGCTGTCGAAGAGCACGCCGTTGATCGTCAGGCTGCTCGGAAACTCGAGCGTGATCTTCTGGTCGGCGAGGCCGGACGCCGCGAACGCGGCCTTCGCCTTCGCCAGGTCCTGCTTGACCGCCGAGCTCTGAGGCAGGGCACCGAGGAACATGGACGGGATGATCCCCGGGGCCTGGATCGCTCCCGGACCGGCGACGCCCGCGATCGCCTTGTAGTCGAGTGCGTAGCGGACACCCCGCTGGAAGTTCTTGTTCGATGCGAACCCGGAGACCTTCGGGTCGTTGTTCGCGAAGAGGAAGAACACCCAGGTGGAGGGGGTCGTGAGGACGCTCAGGCTCTTGCTTCCCTGGATCGTCTGCGCCTGCTGCGCGGACAGGTCGATCGCCACCTCGTACTTCCCGCGCTGGACGTTGATCAGCTGGGTGGGGGCGATCATGTTGCGGACGACGACGCTCGAGAACGCCGGCTTGCTCTGGCCCCAGTACTTCGGGTTCGGGGCGAGGACGATCTGCGAGCTTGTGCTGTACTGCTTGAGCACGTACGGGCCGCTGCCGGCGCCCAGCGACTTCGGCGAGTTGAACCACTGCTCGGCCTTGTCCGTCTTGTCGGCGTCCGCCGCGTCCGTGCCACCGTTCTTCTTGACGAGCTTCGAGTTGACGATCGAGAGCGAGGTGTTCGCGAGGATCGCCGGGAGCGCCGAGTTGGCGTTCGCCGAGCGCATCAGGACCCTGTACTTGCCTGCGGCGCTGACCGTTACCCCGTCGAGCAGGAACGACGGGTTGCCCTTGAGTCTGACGAGGCGGCGGAGCGAGAAGACGACGTCGGCCGAGGTGAGCGGGGTGCCGTCCGCGAACCGGACGTCCTTGCGCAACTGGAAGGTGAACGTCTTCGCGTCGCTGCTCGCCTTCCACGATTGGACGAGGAGCGGCACCGGATGCGCGACGTCGCTGCCTTTGTAGGTGAACAAGGTGTCGAACACGGCGCGGTTGACGATCGAGGCCGTCGGCTCGAACGCCCGCTGCGGGTCGGCCGTCTTGATCTCGAACGACTTGTCGACCACGAGGGTTGGCACGGCCTTCGTGCCGCTCTTGGCGGCGAAGGCGGCCGTCGTTGCGACGAGCGACACGACGAGGACGAGCAGCACCTTCGCCATGACGCGAGTCGAGGGACGAGACATGCGATTCCTCCGTTCTTGGTGGATGGGCTTCACGGTCGTGGGTGGGCAGGGACAGGGAGCGTCGACATCTCGCGCCCGACCTCAGGGTGGCGCAACCAGCAGGCTGCGAGACGGTCGTCGCCAACGGGCTCGAGCGGCGGCTCGCGCGACCGGCAGATGTCCATCACATGCGGGCAGCGCGGATGGAACCGGCAGCCCGACGGGGGCCGTGCGGGGTCGGGCACCTCGCCCGGCAGCACCTCCGGCATCGTGCCCGATCCGTCCGGGTGGGGCACGGCACCGATAAGGGCCTGGGTGTACGGGTGCCGGGGATCTTCCCAGACCTCGCGCGTCGGGCCCGACTCGACGATCTTGCCCAGGTACATCACCGAGACGACGTCGGCGACGTGGTGGACGACCGCGAGGTCGTGCGAGATGAGAAGGAGGCTGAGTGAGAGCCGCCGCGACAGATCGAGCAGGAGGTTGGCCACCTGCGCCTGGGCTGATGCGTCGAGCGAAGCGAGCGGCTCGTCGAGCACGATCAGCGACGGGTCCGCGGCGAGCGCTCGCGCGATCGCGATGCGCTGGCGCTGCCCCCCGCTGAACTCGTGCGGGTAGCGTGACTGGGCACTCGGCGGGAGCCCGACGAGCTCGAGCAGCTCGGCGACACGTGCCGTCCTGCCCGACCGGCTCTCGGTACCGGCGACGGCGATGGCGTCGCCCACCTGGTCGCCGATCCGACGGCGCGGGTTGAGCGAGGAATACGGGTTTTTGAAGACGAGCTGCAGCCGGGTCAACTCACTGGGGCGTGCCCGTCGGGTCAGCGGCCGCACCTCGCGGCTCTCGAAGCGGACGCTCCCCGCCGTCGGGGCGACGAGGCCGACCGCGGCGCGAGCGAGGCTCGACTTCCCGCAGCCCGACTCGCCGACCAGCCCGACGATCTCGCCGCGTCCGACCGTGAGGCTCGCGCCCGCGACGGCGCGGAATCGGGTACGGTCGCGGCGCTCGTACGTGACCTCGACGTCGTCGATCTCCAGGACACTCATAGGTGAAAGGGGTCGACGGGACAGGCGTACGCGCGGGCGCCGTCGTGCACGAGCGGAGGCACGGTGGCCTCGCACTCCGCGACACTGTGGGCGCAGCGCGGGTGGAACGCACACCCGGTGGGGAGCGCTGCGGGCGCCGGAGGTGCGCCGGCAATGGGGACGAGCGGATGATCGGCGGAGCGCTCCGGTTGCGGGAGCGCGTCGAGGAGCGCCCTGGTGTACGGGTGACGGGGGCGCTGCAGCAGATCGTCGCGCGGGCCCGTCTCGACCACCCGGCCGGCGTAGAACACCGCGACGCGGTCGGCGATCGCCGACATCACACCGAGGTCGTGGGTGATGAGCACGACCGACAGACCCCGCTCGCGTCGCAGGGCGTCGAGCAGCCGGATGATGCCCGCCTGCACCGTCACGTCCAGCGCGGTCGTCGGCTCGTCGGCGATGAGGAGCTCGGGCTCGGCGGCGAGCGCGATCGCGATCGCCACACGCTGCCGCATGCCTCCCGAGAACTGGTGCGGGAAGGCCCGAAGAGCGCGCTCGGGGTCAGGAAGCCGGACGGCCTCGAGGAGGTCGGCCGCCCGCTTCCTCGCCGCGGCACGGCCGACCCCGAGATGCTGGCGGATCGGCTCCTCGATCTGCTGGCCGATGGAGAGCATGGGGTGGAGCGAGGTCAGTGGATCCTGGAAGACCATCCCGATCCCGCCTCCGCGCACGTCCCGCTGCGCTCGGCCGCGTAGCGTGAGCAGGTCGAGGCCACGGAAGCGCGCCCGTCCGGACGCGGTCGCGCCCGACGGTAGGAGCCCGATCAGGGCGAGCACCGACATCGTCTTGCCGCTCCCGCTCTCACCGGCGACCCCGAACACCTCGCCCTCCGCCACGTCGTAGTCGACGCCGTCCACGACGGTGATCGCGCCGCCACGCGCCGGCAGCTGTACGCATAGGCCCTCGACTTCGAGCAGAGGCGCGCTCATCGGATGCGACGGCCCTCCTGCGCCGTCCTCGGGTCGAAGACGTCCCGGAGGCTGTCGCCGAGGAAGTTGAACGCGAGGACCGCGGTGAAGATCGCGAGCCCGGGGAACGTGCCCATCCACCAGTACTGGAAGTACTGGGTGCCGGTCGAGACCATCGCGCCCCACTCGGGGTCGGGCGGCTGCGCGCCCAGCCCGAGGAACGAGAGCCCCGAGAGGAGGAGGATCGCCGTCCCGAGATCGAGCGTCGCGAGCACGAGCACCGGCCCGGCGACGTTCGGGAGCACCTCGCGGAACAGCGCCGACCGTGACGAGACCCCGAGCAGACGCGACGACTGGACGTACTCGGAATCCCCGATCGAGAGCACCAGGCCGCGCACGACCCGCGCGTACGAGGGCCACGCGACGATGACGATCGCGAGCACCGCGTTGCGCACCCCGCGACCGAGTACCGCCGTCACGACCATCGCGAGGATGATCGCGGGGAAGGCGAACACGAGGTCGGCGAGGCGCATGACGACCCCGTCCGCGAGCCCGCGGAAGTAGCCTGCGACCGCCCCGAGCAACCCGCCGATGCTCGCGGCGAGGACGACGAGGAGCAGGGCCAGCGGGATCGACAGGCGCGCGCCGAAAATCACGCGGCTGAAGACATCCCGCCCGAGCTCGTCCGTTCCGAACGGATGCGCCCCGGACGGGCCCTGGAACGCGACGAAGTCCTGTGCGAGGGGGTCGTACGGCGCGACGAGCGGAGCGAGCACCGCGATGAGCACCCACGCCACGGCGATCACCGCACCGACGAGGGCGAGCGGCTGGCCCCAGGCGGGCCGCGTCGCCCGTGCTGCCGCCCGGCGGTCGGCGGCCGAGACGACGACGTCGCTCACGTCAGCCTGAGCCTCGGGTCGATGACCCCGTAGAGCACGTCGACGACGAAGTTGACCGTCACGTACACGACCGCGATGAACAGGCTCACACCCGCGATCGCCTGCACGTCGAGGTTGATCGCGCTCTGGTACGCGTACTGGCCGATGCCGGGCCAGGAGAAGATGTTCTCGACGAGCACTGCGCCGGTGAGGATGTTCGCGAAGAGCAGCCCGATGACGGTCACGATCGCGGGCAGCGCGGCCCGCAGCACGTAGCGGATGACGACGATCCGCTCGGGAAGGCCCTTTGCGCGCGCCGCGCGGACGTAGTCGTTGCCGATCACCTCGAGCACCGCCGAACGCGTGTAGCGCGTGAGCAGGCTGACGTTGAATGCCGCCAGCACGAGCGCGGGGAGCGCGACGTGGTCGAGTGCGTCGGTGAACGTCGACCACTGCCCCGCGAGCAGCGCGTCGACGGTGTAGAGGCCCGTGACGCTCGGCGGCGGCTGGACCCCGATGCCGAGCCGGCCGCCGCCGGGGAACCAGCCGAGGCGATAGAAGAAGACGTAGAGCGACACGAGCGCGATCCAGAACGTCGGCATCGAGATGCCGCCGAGCGACACGATGCGCAGGGCGTGGTCGACGGGTCGGTTGCGCCGCATGGCGGCGAGGACGCCGAAGAGCACCCCGATCACGACGGCGATGACGATCGAGTAGAGCGCAAGCTCCGCGGTCGCCGGGATGAACGTCCCGAGGTCGTTCCGCACCGGGTTGTGCGTCAGCGTCGACTCGCCGAGGTCGCCCTGGGCAAGGCGCCTGAGGTAGATCGCGTACCGCAGGGGCAGCGGCTTGTCGAGCCCATAGTGCTCTCTGAACGCCGCGACCGCCTCGGGATCGCCCGCGGCCTGCTCGCCGAGGCTCGAGGCGGCCGGATCGGCGGGGACGGCCTGCGTGAGGAGAAAGACGACGAGCGTGATCCCGATCGCGAGCAGCACGAGCGCGGCGGCCCGACGGGCGACGAACCGAACGAAGCCTCTCGACGGGAGCAGGGGGCTGCGCGTCCTGCCGGCGAGTGCCTCGGGCGCGGCGGTCGACTCGTCGGCGCTCACGACCGCTCCCGTGCGTTCGAGGTCCGGCAGGTGTGTGCGTTATTTTGCACCGTGTGATCGTATTGTGCCGCTCGGTGCGGCCGCAACCCAAGCCCCACCACGGGCAAGGAGGCAGGAGATGGCGCATGCTGGACGGGATGACCTGCCGGTGCGGGAAATCGCACCCGGCTACAGCAGCCGGTTCGCCGACTGGGACGGCATGACGGTCGGCTTCGAGTTCGCGCCGGCCGGGATGGACGCCTCGACGATGCTCGATGGCCTCCCCGACGGCCGCTGCCACGCGCCGCACTGGGGCGTGCTGCTCTCCGGCCACATCCTCGTCGACTACGGTGACCGGCAGGAGGAGATCGTCGGTGGCCAGGCGTACTACGTCGAGCCCGGGCATCGCATCTCGTTCCTCGAGGACAGCGAGGCGGTCGAGTTCACGCCGACGGCGGATCTCGAGAAGACGTTCGAGATCGTGCGGCGGAACGCGGCGGCGGCGGCCGGCGGGGCGGCGTGACGGACGTCGCCGTCGTCGGCGGAGGCGTCACGGGTGTCTCGGTCGCTCTCGCGCTCCGGGAGCGCGGCCACGACGTCGTCGTCCTCGAGCGGAGCGGCGTCGCCTCGGGCCAGTCGGGCGTCCAGCCGGGCGGCGTCCGGCAGCAGTGGGGTACGCCCGTCGCGTGCCGGCTCGCCCGCGAGTCGGTGAGCTGGTGGCGGAACGCGGAGGCGCGCCTCTCGAGCCCCGTGCCGCTCGGGTTCCGTGCCTGCGGCTACCTCTTCGTCGCGCACGGCGAGGCCACGCTCAGGCGCCTCGCCTCGAACGTCGAGGTGCAGAACGCCGAGGGCGTCCCGTCGCGCATCGTCTCACCCGCGGAGGCGGCCACTCTGGTTCCCGGCCTCGACGCGGAAGGCCTGGTCGGGGCGTCGTGGTGCGCCGAGGACGGCTACTTCGACCGGCCGCAGGCGGCCGTCGAGGCGATCGCACGCCACGTCGACGTCCGGGTCGCGGAGGTCACCGCGGTCGCGCCCTCGGGCAGCGGGTGGGAGCTCTCGGGACCGTTCGGTCGGCTCACGGCTGCCGCGGTCGTCGTCGCCACAGGTGTGGACGCGAACAGGCTGCTCGGGCCGCTCGGGTGCGCACTGCCGATCGAGCCGGAGGAGCGGCACCTGTTCCTGAGCGAGCCGGTGCGGGAGCGCCTGCTCGAGCCCCTCATCGTCGCGCCGGAGCTCCGCTTCGCCGCGAAGCAGCTCGGGGACGGGCGCGTGCTCGCGAGCGACCTCGGGGCGGTCGGCGATCCGGCGGAGGGCGCGCAACGCTGGCGGGCCGTCGTGCGCGACGGGATCCGCCGGCTCGCTCCCGTGCTCGAGTACGTGGAGTTCAGCGTTCTCGCGAGTGGCGCGTACGACGTGACGCCCGACCGCCAGCCGGTGCTCGGGCCAGTGCCGGGGCACGACGGCCTGCACGTCGCCGTTGGTTTCAGCGGGCATGGATTCATGATCGCCCCGGCTGTGGGCCGAATCGCGGCGGCCGGCGTCCTCGGCGAGCCAGACCCGGTGCTCGGCGTCCTGGACGCGGGGCGGTTCGCCGAGGGTCGGCTCATTCCCGAGCCGCAGGTCGTATGACCGGTTCAGGCCGTGTCGGGGAGGAGCGCGTCGAGCTCGACCTCGACGAGGACGTCCGGGATGAACCCCGCGACGAAGTACGTCGTGTTGGCCGGGTCGACGCCGGCGAACGCCTCGCCGTGTGCGCGCACCGCTTCTTCCCAGACGGCGCCGGGGGCGAGCAGCAGGCGCGTGCGGATGACGTCGCCGCGCTCGGCGCCGAGCGCGGCGGCGGCCTCCAGGGCCTTCGCGATCGCGGTGCGCGCCTGCCCGTAGGTGTCGCCGGGGTGGAGAGTCCCTTCGGGTCCGATGGGCGCCGTGCCGCTCACCGCCACGTGGCGTCCCGCGCGCACGGCGCGGGCGTACGAGGCCTGGCGCTCGAACACGGTGCCGTCGCTATGTGTCGTGCGTGTCGCCTGCATCGTCCATGGGCTGCGCGCGGTCGCAACCGGAATGTCGTCACTCTGATCGAAATATCGTCTGCGCGCAACAGGGCTCTATGCTTCATGACATGACGGAGACCGTTGCACAGGGCAACGGGCGGGCGACGTCCACGCCGCGCGTCGGCGACGTGATCCGCCAGCTCCGGCACCAGCGGGGTCTTTCGCTGCGCGCACTCGCGAAGCAGTCCGGCCTCTCGCAGTCGTTCCTCGGAGCGGTCGAGCGCGGCCGCTCGGACATCGCGGTCGGGCGGCTCGCCCAGGTCGCGGCGGTGCTCGGCCACGACGTCGCCTCGCTACTGGGCTACTCACTGCGGCAGACGACACCGGTCTTGGTGCAGCCGGAGGAGCACGTCAAGGTCGAACGCGGCGAGGGGACGGAGCTTCGCGCGTTCCGGATCCCCGGAACGAATCTCGAGTTCATGGTCGCGACGTTCGGTCCGCGCGCCCAGTTCGCGGACGCCGTCACACACGCCGGGCTCGACGTGATGTACGTCGCCGAAGGCGAGCTGGTGCTCGTCGTGGACGGGGTCGACTACCTTGTGCGGGCCGGCGAGTGCGCCGTCTGGCCCTCGTCGCACGCGCACGCCGTACGCAACGACGCGGACGAGCCCGCGCGGGCGATCGGCTTCACGACCGAGACGGTGTACTGACGTGACCGAGATGCGCCTCTACGACGTCCGCGTGACCGTCGAGCGGATCGAGGGCCGCTCCGTCTGCGGGCTCGAGGTCGGCGACTGGTTCGAGGTGACCGAGTCGAGCCGTGTCCGGATACCCGAGGGCCGGCACTTCTGCCTCTACGCGATCCAGGCGGTGATGCCCCTGCTGCCGGCGAAGATGCGCCGACTCCCCGAGGAGGACTGGCTCGAGCAGGACAACCTCGTCTGCTGCCCCGACCCCGAGGAGCGGCTCGTGATGCGCATCGAGCGGGTCGGTGAGCGGACGCTCGTGACGGAGGAGCTGACGTAGCGCGCGAGATCGGCATCGGGCTCCTCGGCGACCAGGAGCCGACCGCGTACGAGGCGATCGCGCGCCGGGCAGACGAGGCGGGCATCGACGTCCTCTCCGTCTTCCACGACCTCATGTACCAGCCGGCGATCGGCCCGCTCGTGCTCATGGCTCGCGTGACGGAGCGCGTGCGCCTCGGGCCCGCCGCGCTCAACCCCTTCACGCTCCACCCCTACGAGATTGCCGGCCAGGTTGCCATGCTCGACGCCGTCTCGGGAGGACGCGCCTACCTCGGGATCGCGAAAGGGGCCTGGCTCGACCGGCTCGGCCTCGAGGAGAAGCAACCCCTCGCCGCGCTGCGCGAGGCCGTGGCCGTCGTGCGCGCGCTGCTCGCCGGGGACGACGCGGGGTTCGAGGGCGACCGGTACACCCTCGCACCGGGAACGAGACTTGCGTATCCGCGGGTGCGCGGGACGGTGCCCTTGATGGTCGGGACGTGGGGCCGGGCGACCGCCTGCTGGGCGGGAACGGTCGCCGACGAGGTGAAGCTCGGCGGCAGCGCCAACCCCGACCTCGTGCCGGTCGTGCGCGAGTGGATCGGGAACCCGGCGGTGAAGATCGTCGTCGGCTGCGTCACGGTCGTCGACGAGGACGGCGCCTGGGCGCGCGAGCGCGCCCGCGCTGCGGTCGAGCCCTACCTCGACGTCGTCGCCAGCCTCGACCCGACGATCGAGCTGCGGGCTGGCGCGGCGCCGCCGCTCGAGCGGTTCTGCATCGCGGGCACGCCCGAGGAGGTCGCGGCGCGCGTCGTCGAGCTGTGGGACGCCGGCGCCGCCCGCGTCGAGCTCGGGACGCCGCAGGGACACACGACGACGGGCGGGGTCGACCTCCTCTGCGCCCGCGTGTTGCCGCTGCTGCGCCGCTGACGCCGATTCCTCCCGTGCCCCGCCGGCGGGTCGGAGACGCTGCACGGCGTTGGGCTCGGTGCGTTCGGGGTCGTAGCTCTCCGCGAGGCGGACTCGGCTCTTGGCTGCCGCACCGGATCCAGCTTCTCGCCCCCTTGAGGCTCCCGCGCAGCATGTCCATCCCTTCGCTCAGGGCCAGGGAGGCCGGGAGTGTCTCCGAAATGAGCATCTCCTGGTCGCCGTCGAGCCCGAGCTGCCCTCTCTCGAGGGCAGCGTCGCACAAATACCATCAACAAGCCGCAAACAGCACGACGGAGCGGCGCCGGAGTCGAACCGACCGAGCGTGGGGTTGCCACACCGCACAGGTTTTGAAGACCTGCTGGGCCACCGGGCCCGTGCCGCTCCGGGATTGAGCCTACCGGCCGGGTGGGCTAGGTGGGCGGGCCGGGGAGAAGCCCCGTTCGTGTGCCTGGGCGGGGCAGAGCCTGGCCTGCGCAGAGTCTCTATGTCTCCGGCGGCACGGGATTCTGACTCGCTGCTCGGGCCTCGCGATAGTCGTCGACTCGTTGCTTCTGCTCGTCCGGAGACAATGCGAGGATCCCTCCGCCGGGCGAGGAGGCATTCCACCGCTTCTGCGTGTTCGCTATCTCGTCTTGGCGCGTTCGGCTTCTAGCTTGGCGTGGTCGTCCTCGGCGGCCCGCACCTCCAGTTCCTGCAGGAGCGCGGGCAGCTTGTCATCCAACGTCCAGGCGCTCCGATCTGACCAGGAGGCAGCACGGCCCTCGCGAGCGTCGTTGGTGAGCGCGATCGTGAGGCGGCCGGTGGCGTTGGCGTCGTAGCGTCCCTTCACCCGGCCGACGTTTCCTCCGGAGGATGCCCAGGAGTACTCGCGGTGCTGTTGCTCCCACCGCAGCCTTGCCGGAACCTCTGTCCGGATAGCACACTCGCGCCGTACGCCCTGTGAATCACCCTTGTGACAAGGTGTTACTTGCGGGCGCGCTTCCGACGAGCTGTGGGAGCCGATCGATCGTGCTCTGCGCGGGACGCGGGCGAGAAGCAACTCTGAGGTTCCCCCGCTTCGGTGGACAGCAGCAGCAGCAATGTCCGGAGAAGCGGGGGAACCTCAAGCACCGTGCCACCCGCCCAGACGATCTGTCGTGCCCGCGACGTGGATCAGCGGCGCCATCTACTTCGCCCTCGACGTGCCCCCATCCGAACACGCCCACCTAGCCCCCTACCGGCCGGGTGTGGGACGATCTCCTCGTGGCGCACATCCGCTTGATCGAGCCCGACGAGGCGACCGGCCCGCTGAAGGACGAGTACGACGCGGCGGTCGGCCGTGCCGGCAAGGTGTTCAACATCGTCAAGGCGATGAGCCTGCGGCCCGGCGTGCTGCGGCGCTCGATGGAGCTCTACAAGGGCATCATGTTCGGCCCCTCCGGTCTCGGCCGCCGGGAGCGCGAGCTGCTCGCCACCGTCGTGTCGCGCACGAACGGCTGCCACTACTGAACGCGCGCGCACGCCGACGACCTCCGTGCCGAGGGCGCAGACGAAGAGATCGTCCACCACGCCGCCCACGACTACCGGCAGGCGCCGCTCGAGCGGCGCGTGCGCGCCCTGTGCGACTTCGCCGAGAAGCTCACGCTCGCTCCCGCGTCGATCGAGCCGTCCGACGTCGAGGCCCTGCGCGGCCACGGCTGGGACGACGCCGCCATCCACGACGCGATCCAGGTGATCGCGTACTTCAACTACATCAACCGGGTCGCGGACGCCGTCGGGATCGAGGACGAGCCCGAATGGGCCGACCGGGCGGCGAGGGAATAGCCTCCGCGCGTGCGCTACCCCGGCCGGCCCGGCCGACTGCCCGCCCGCCGACGAGATCGCCGCCCCCGGGCCCGACAGCGCCGCACAACCTCGTGGCTCCGAGCCACGAAGTCGGGTGCGTCAGCCCTCGCGCGCCGCGCGGCGCAGCACGCGCCGGTCGCCGATGCGGCGGGTGAGCCCGTCCTGGTCGAAGCGCTCCAGCAGGAGCTGCGCGTCGCGGCGGCCGACGCCGGCGAGATCGCGGAAGCGGGCGAGCGTGATCTCGCCCGCGGCGCGGCACTCCTGCACGAGCAGGTCGCGCGCGACCTCGTAGCCTCCCGCGCCGACGGCGAACCCGTCGCCGAGACGCACGAGCCGCCCTTGCGCCTCGAGGAAGCGCGCGAGCTCCGCATCGTCGACCTTCGCCGCCGCGACTCCCGCCGCGGCGAGCTCCGCCTCGAGCGCCGCCGCCGCCTCGGCGCGCGCGCCGAGCGACGCGGTCGCGCCCGGAAGCGAGGCGACGCCGCCGCGGCGCTCGACCGGCAGCAGCGGCAGGATCGCCGGCGCCCACGGCTGCGCCGGCAGCAGCTCGGCGAGCGCGAGCCCCGGGTCGAGCGGCGACGCCTCCGCCCGCCTGCGCAGGCGCTCCTCGACGTGCGCGGCCGTCTCCGCGAGCCACGCCTCCGAGAAGGCCCAGTCGCCCGCGCGGCGCACCGCCCGTAGGCCCTGCTCGAGCTCCGCGGGAGAGAGCAGGCCCCGGGCCGCGAGCTCCGAGACGGAGACCGGTGCGTGCACGACCGCCGCGACGATGGAGGCGGGATCGCCGCGCTCGAGCAACGCCAGCCGCTCCGGGTCGAGGCGGCGCGGCGGCGCCGGGTCGAGCACGGTCGCGCCTCCGAGCGTCGTCTCCCCGCGCAGCACCACGCGGTCTCCGCGCACCGCCACGACCGCAGTCGCGAGACGGAGCTGCGCCGCGCGCCCCCCGGCCCGGACGACGCGCGCGGGAATCCGACTCGTGCCGTGATGCACCGACAGCCGCGCCCCGTCCTCGATCTCCCGCAGCTCCTCGAGCGTCACGTCGAGCCGGTAGGAGGACGGGAAGGCACCGGGGACGACGAGCGCGTCTCCGCGCCGCAGGTCGCGGCGCTCGACACCGGGCAGGCTGACGGCGACCCGCTGCCCGGCTTCCGCGCGCTCGACCGGCAGGTCGTGCACCTGCACGCTGCGCACGCGCACCTCCGCGCCGCCGGGCTCGACACGGAGGACGTCTCCCTCGCCGAGCGTTCCCGACCACAGCGTTCCCGTCGCCACGGTGCCGATGCCACGCAGGCTGAACACGCGGTCGACGAACAGCCGGGCAGGCCCCGAAGAGACGCGGCCGCGCACGCCGTCCGCGGCGCGGCCGAGCGCGGCGCGCAGCTCGTCGAGGCCTGCGCCCGTCTTGGCGCTGACCGCCACCGCCTCCGCCTCGGGCACGAGCTCGCGCGCCTCGTCGAGCGCGAGCTCGAGCGTCTCCTCGTCCACGGCGTCGGCTTTCGTGACGGCGACGACTCCCGCCGAGACGCCGAGCAGGCGCAGGATCGCGAGGTGCTCGAAGGTCTGCGGCCGCGCGCCTTCGGCGGCGTCGACGACGAGCAGGAAAAGGTCGATCCCGGTCGCGCCCGCCACCATCGTGCGCACGAAGCGCTCGTGCCCGGGAACGTCGACGAGCGAGAGGCGGCGGCCGTCGGGAAGCTCGAGCGGCGCATAGCCGAGGTCGATCGAGATGCCGCGGCGCCGCTCCTCGGGCAGCCGGTCCGTGTCCTTCCCGGTCAGCGCCCGCACCAGCCACGTCTTGCCATGGTCGATGTGTCCGGCTGTGCCGACGGTCAGCGCCACGCCCCACCCCTCGCGCCCGCATGAGCCTTGTGACAGTTTGTCACAAGGCTCATGCGTCTCGCGCACGGGCGGCGGCGACCGCCGCCGCGACCTCGTCGATCTCGTCCTCGCGCAGCGCGCGCACGTCGAGCAGCAGGCGCCCGTCGCGCACGATGCCGACGACCGGCGGCTCGCCTGTCCGCAACAGGGCGGAGAGCTCCTCCTCGAGCGCGCAGGCGAAGCTCGCCAGCTCCGCGAGCGGGAGCGCGCCGCCGCCGACCCGCGCCACGGTCTCCTCCACCTCGCCCCCCGTCAGCGCGGCGAGCCGGTCTGCGCGCGCGCGCACCGCGGCGGGGGCCTCGTCGAGCATGCGCAGGACCGGGATCTCGCGCCGGGCGCGCTCCGGGTCGAGCGCGAGCGCCAGCGTCCCCTCGAGCGCAGCGAGCGTCAGCTTGTCCGCGCGCAGCGCTCGCTGCAGCGGATGGCGGCGCAACCGCTCGACGAGCTCGGCCCGCCCCGCGACGATCCCGGCCTGCGGCCCGCCGAGGAGCTTGTCGCCGGAGAAGCACACGAGGTCGGCGCCCGCCGCAAGGCTCGATGCAGCCGTGGGCTCGTCGCCGAGGTCGGAGAGCGCGCCGGAGCCGAGGTCGTCGACGAGAGGCAGCCCGTGCCGGTGCGCCGCCTCGGCGAGGTCGGCGAGGCGCGGCTGCTCGGCGAAGCCGACGACGCGGAAGTTCGACTGGTGCACGCGCAGCAGCAGGGCGGTCTCCGGCCCGATCGCACGCTCGTAGTCGGCGATGCGCGTGCGGTTCGTCGTCCCCACCTCGACGAGCCGCGCGCCGGAGCGCGTGAGCACGTCGGGAATGCGGAAGCCGTCGCCGATCTCGATCAGCTCGCCGCGCGAGACGAGCACCTCGCGCCCTTCCGCGAGGGCCGCAAGCGCGAGCATCACTGCGGCGGCGTTGTTGTTGACGACGAGCGCGCCCTCGGCGCCGGTGACGCGCCGCACGAGACCCGCGAGGTGGTCCTGGCGCGAGCCGCGCGCCCCCGCGTCGAGGTCGTACTCGAGGTTCGAATAGCCGCCGCCGATCTCGGCGACGCGCTCGAGCGCGAGCGGCGCGAGCGGCGCGCGACCGAGGTTCGTGTGCACGAGCACGCCGGTCGCGTTCAGCACGCGGCGCAGCGAGGGGCGCCGGCAGGCAGCGAGCTCGGCAAGGGCCAGCTCCAGCGGGTCGCCGGGATCGATGCCGGCGCGGATCGCCTCGCGGGCGCGTTCGAGCGCGACCCGTGCGGCGGCGAGCGCGAGCGGGCGCGGTTCGGCGGCCAGCCGCGGGTCGGCGAGCATCCGGTCGACCGACGGAAGGCTGCGCAGCGACGGCGTCATCCGTCTGAGTGTAGGCCGGGAGCGCTCAGCTGCCGAGCGCGGGGAGCAGCTCGCCGAGCAGCGCCGTCAGCCGGCCCTCTGCCGCCGCACCCACCGCGAGCACGTGCTCCGCGTCGATGGGCTCGGGGAGGATCCCCGCCGCCATGTTCGTGACGCACGAGATGGCGAGGCAGCGGAGCCCCATGTGCCGCGCGGCGAGAACCTCCGGTGCGGTCGACATGCCGACGAGATCGCCGCCGAGCACGCGGATCATGCGGATCTCCGCCGGGGTCTCGAACGCGGGGCCGATCCAGGCGGCGTAGACCCCTTCCGCGAGCGCCTGCCCGAGGCGTGCGGCCGCGGCATGCGCCAGCCTGCGCAGCTCGGGATCGTAGGCGTTCGACATGTCGGGAAAGCGCGGCCCGAGGGAGTCGTCGTTCGGCCCCACGAGAGGCGAGACCCCCTGCAGGTTGATGTGGTCGGAGACGAGCACGAGGTCGCCCGGCTCGAGGTCGGAGCGGATGCCGCCGCACGCGTTCGTGAGCACGAGGGTGCGCACGCCGAGCCGCCCGAGCACACGCACGCCGAACACCACCTTCTCGGGCGCGTGCCCCTCGTACAGGTGCGCGCGGCCGCGCATGACCGCAAGCGGGACCCCCGCGAACGACCCCAGCACGAGCGTGCCCGCATGCCCCAGCGCCGTCGACGGCGGCCATCCGGGGATGTCGCCGTAGGGGATCTCGACGGCGTCCTCGATGCGCTCTGCGAACCCGCCCAGCCCCGACCCGAGCACGACGGCGACGATCGGCGCCGCGCTCGAACGCGCACGGATCGCCGCGACGGCCTCGTCGATCACGCCGAGCCCTCGTCGAGGCGGTCCTCGTAGCGCGAGACGACGCAGTCCGCGGCCTCGGCCGGGTCGTCGGTGACGTGGAGCAACTCGATGTCCACGGCGGAGACGAGGCCTTCCTCGAGCATGCGCGCGCGGATCCACTCGAGCATCGGCGCCCAGTATCCCCGGTCGAAGAGGACGACCGGGAAGGAGCCGATCTTCCCGGTCTGGATCAGCGTCAGCGCCTCGAACAGCTCGTCGAGCGTTCCGAATCCGCCGGGGAAGATGACGAAGCCCTCGGCGGCCTTCACGAACATCGTCTTGCGCGCGTAGAAGTGCTTGAACGTGAGCGAGAGGTCGCAGTAGGGGTTGAGCCCCTGCTCGTGCGGCAGCTCGATGTTGAACCCGACCGAGAGCCCGCCCGCCTCCCGGCAGCCGCGGTTCGCCGCCTCCATCACGCCCGGGCCGCCGCCGGTGACGACGGCGAAGCCGGCGCGGGCGAACACGGCGGCCGTCTCGCGCGCCCGCTCGTAGACGGCCGAGCCCTCCAGCACGCGGGCCGAGCCGAAGATCGAGACGGCGGGCCGGTCGATCTCCCGCACCTTCTGGAACCCGGCGAGGAACTCGGACGCGATCAGCGAGACGTCGTTCGCGAGGGCCTCGTGCCGCCGGCGCAGCAGCCGGCGGTCGAGCTCGCCGCCGTTGCTCACAGGCGACCCTGGGGGACGTGCGCCGCCAGCATCCCGAGCGCGAGCGCGGCGGCAAGCGCGATCGAGGCCGTCGCCACGATCCCCCCCAGCCGGCGCGCCTGCGCCGGGCTCGCATGGCCGCCGCCGTGGCGCAGCACGCGCCATGAGCGCAGCAGGTGCCCTCCGTCGAGGAAGCCGACCGGCACCAGGTTGACGAGGTTGAGGAAGAAGCCGACGTAGGCGAGCGCACGCGCCAGATCGGATCCCACGGCGAGGCCCCAGAGCAGGCACGCGAGCGCCCCGAGGCCGCCGGCCAGCGGCCCGGCCGCCGACACCAACGCGTTGCGCCACGGGTCGAACGGCTGGTTGCGCAGCGCGACGTAGGCGCCCAGGAAGGGAAGGAAAACGGGCAACTGGGGGTTGAGGCCCTGCCGACGGGCCTCGACGTAGTGGCCGAGCTCGTGCACGAGGATGAGGGCGACGAAACCCACCGCGAAGCGCCAGCCCCAGATGAGCGCATACCCGCCGACCGAGACGAAGATGCCGAGGAACTTGAGCGAAGCGGCGAGCTTGAGCAGCACGCCGCCGGCGACGGCGAGCGACGCGATCAGACGGCCGATCCCACGGGCGCGCCGGTACCGCCCGGCGGGCTCGGCCGGCAGCCGCGGCAGGTCGTTCACGAGACCTCGTTCCCGGCGCCGGACGTCACGAGCCCTGCCCCACCCATTCCTCCCCGCCGACGTAGACCTCCTTCTTCCACAGCGGCACCGTCTGCTTGAGCGTGTCGATCGCGTCCTTGCACGCCGCGAGCGCGTCGCCCCGATGCGCGGCCGAGACGGCGACGACGACGCTCGTCTCGCCGATCGCGACGACGCCGACGCGATGGTGGATCGCCACCTCCACGAGGTCGTAGCGCTGCTTCAGCTCGGTCGCGATGCGCCGCATCTCGGCCTCCGCCATGCCCGCGTACGCCTCGTACTCGAGCCGCACCACCTCGCGCCCGCGCGCGTGCGCTCTCGTCGTGCCGACGAAGGTCGCGATCGCCCCCGCCTCGTCGGAGGCGACCTCGCGCACGGCCGCGTCGAGGGAGAGCGGCTCGTCCGAGAGCCGGAAGGCGCCGCCCGAGACGGGAGGGATCAGCGCCACCTCGTCCCCGTCGGCGAGAGGGGCGTCACGATCGGCGTAGGCGTGGTTGACGGCGAGCAGCAGGCCCGGCGGCTCGTCGCCGAGGGCGAGCGCGGGCCACACGTCGGCGAGCGACGCCCCGTCGGGCAGCTCGACCTCGAGCGCGCGCATGCCGGCCCGCTCACGAAGCCCTGCGAAGAGACGAACGACGACCTTCATCGCGATGCAGCGTATCCGGGGGGTTGCCCTCCGCGGGGGGTGTCATGTTACATCTGCGATATGGCGACGCTGCTCCCCCGCGCGAACCTCAACGAGCAGGTGTACGAGACGCTGCGCCAGCGCGTGCTGCGACGCGACCCGGGGCCCGGCGCGAAGCTCAGCCTGCACGAGCTCGCAAGCGAGCTCGGCGTCTCGCGCAGCCCGGTGCACCATGCGCTCACCCGGCTCGTGTCGGAGGGCCTGCTCACGGTGAAGGCGCGCCGCGGCTACTACATCACGCCCGTCTCGGCCGCCACCGTCAGCGACGGCTACGAGGTGCGGCTGGCGCTCGAGCTGCACGCGGCCGAGCGGACGGTCGGCCGCAGCGACGCCGCGCAGCTCGCCCGCTTCCGCGCGCTGATGGAGAGATCGGAAGAGGCGATCTCGCAGGAGGAGTGGGACGCCGCCAACGCCGCCTTCCACGAGTTCCAGGTCGACATGGCCGGCAACGCCATGCTCTCCAGGTTCTACCGGGAGCTCTCCGTCAACCTGATGATGCAGGTGATCCGCGGCGGGCGGCTCGAGGGCGGCGAGTACCTCGCCCGCGAGCACCGCGCCATCGTCGACGCGTTCGACGCCTGCGACCTGGCCGCCGCCCACGCGGCGATCCGCACGCACATCCGGTCAGGCACACAGATCGCGCTGGAGGCGATCGAGCGCGCCGGCGGCGTGCTCTAGCAGCGGCGGCGAGCGGCTCCCGCGCGCCGCCGGCCCGGACAGCCGGGTGGGCGCAGCGGGCACGACGTAGGATTGACCCGTGGCGATCACTCCCGACCGCCGGCTGCTGGAATCGGGCATCGAGGTGCGCCCCGTGTACGGGCCCGCCGACGCGCCGGAGCGCGAGCTCGAGCCGCCCGGCACGTTTCCGTTCACCCGCGGTCCGTACCCGGGCATGTACCGCGAGCGGCCGTGGACGATCCGTCAGTACGCGGGCTTCGCCTCGGCGGAGGAGTCGAACGCCCGCTACCGCTACCTGCTCGAGCACGGGCAGACCGGGATCTCGGTCGCGTTCGACCTGCCGACGCAGCTCGGGTACGACTCCGACGACCCTGCTGCCGAGGGCGAGGTCGGCCGCACCGGCGTCGCGATCGACTCGCTCGCCGACATGAAGCTGCTGCTCGACGGCATCCCGCTCGGCGAGGTGTCGACGTCGATGACGATCAACGCGCCCGCCTCGCTGCTGCTGCTGCTCTACGAGCTCGTGGCGGAGGCGCAGGGCGTCCCGGGCACGGCCCTGCGCGGGACGGTGCAGAACGACATCCTCAAGGAGTACGTGGCGCGCGGGAACTACATCTTCCCGCCGCGCCCGTCGATGCGGCTCACCACCGACCTGTTCGCCTATTGCCAGCAGCGGATCCCGCAGTGGAACACGATCTCGATCTCGGGCTACCACATCCGCGAGGCGGGCTCGACTGCGGTGCAGGAGCTGGCGTTCACGCTCGCCAACGGGATCGCCTACTGCGAGGCTGCGATCGCCGCCGGCCTCTCGCCCGACGACTTCGGCGCGCGCCTCTCGTTCTTCTTCAACGCGCACAACAACTTCTTCCAGGAGGTGGCGAAGTTCCGCGCGGCGCGCCGGCTGTGGGCGTCGATCATGCGCGACCGCTTCGGCGCCGCGAACCCGAAGGCGCAGGCGTTGCGCTTCCACGCGCAGACAGGCGGGTCGACGCTGACGGCGCAGCAGCCGGAGAACAACGTCGTGCGCGTCGCCGTGCAGGCGCTTGCGGCAGTGTGCGGCGGCGCGCAGTCGCTGCACACGAACTCCTTCGACGAGGCGCTCGCGCTCCCGACCGAGCACGCCGCCACGATCGCGCTGCGCACCCAGCAGGTGCTGATGCACGAAGCGGGCACGACCGACACCGCCGACCCGCTCGGCGGCTCGCACTACATCGAGTCGCTGACCGCGGAGCTCGAACAGCGCGCGCGTGAGCTGATCGAGCGCGTCGACGAGCTCGGCGGCGCCGTCGCCGCGATCGAGTCCGGCTTCGTGCAGAGCGAGATCGAGGAGGCGGCCTACCGCACGCAGACGCGGATCGAGGCGGGCGAGATCGTGATCGTGGGCGTCAACCGCTTCGTGCAGGAGAGCGACGAGCGCGTGGAGCTGCACCGCGTCGAGGCGGCGGCGGAGCAGCGCCAGCGCGAGCGCACCGCACGCGTGCGCGCAGAGCGCAACGCGCAGGCCGCCGCCGCCGCCCTCGCCGACGTGCGCAGCTGCGCCGTGGGCGAGGGCAACCTGCTGCACCCGATGCGCGAGGCACTCCGCGCGCACTGCACGATCGGCGAGATCTGCGGCGTCCTGCGCGAGCTCTGGGGAACGTACGACAAGCGCTGAGCGCGGAGACGGCGCGTTTGCCCACGGGTAGGGCCGCCAGCGCGAGGAGTACGCTGCGCGCGTGCGGATCCTGCTCGTCTCGCAGATGTACCCCGGGCCCGACGCGCCCGACCTCGGGACGTTCGTCGCCGGCCTGGAGCGCGAGCTCGAGGGGCGCGGGCACGAGATCGCGCGGGCGGTGGTGTCACGACGCGGCGGGCGCGGCAGGCACGTCATGCTCGCCCGCGACGTCGCGCGGACGGCACGTTCGTTCCGGCCCGATGTCGTCTATGCCCACTTCCTCGTCCCGGCCGGCCTGCTGGCAGCGCTCGCCGGGAGGGCGCCGCTCGTCGTCACGGCGCACGGCCAGGACGTCGCGAACGCGCACACGAGCCGCGCCGTCCGGGAGGCGACGCGCCTCGCCGTGCACCGTGCCCGTGCCGTGATCGCCGTCTCGGCGTGGCTGCGCGACCGGCTCGTCGAGGCCGTCCCCTCGGCGGCGGCGAAGATCGAGGTCGTCGACTGCGGCGTCGATCTGGCGCGCTTCGCCCCCCGCTCCCAGGACGCGGCGCGGGCCGCCGTGGGCTGGGACCCCGCAGGCACGGCGTTTCTCTGCATCGGCTCGCTGTCGGAGCGCAAGAACGTGCTCCGCCTCGCGCGCGCCTTCGAGCACAGGGGCGAAGGCGAGCTCGCGTTCGTCGGCGACGGGCCGCTGCGGCCGGCGCTCGCGGGACGGTCGCGCATCCGCCTCGCGGGCCCGGTTCCCCACGACGAGGTTCCGGTGTGGATCGCCGCCAGCGACGTCGTCTGCCAGCCGAGCCTGGTCGAGCCGTTCGGCCTGGCGACGCTCGAGGCGATGGCCTGCGGCCGCGCCGTCGTCGCCACGAAGGTCGGCGGGCCGCCGGCGTTCGTCGCTCCCGGCGCGGGCGTGCTCGTCGACCCGGAAGACGGCGACGCGCTCGCGGCGGCGCTGACCGAGGCGGCCGCGCTGCCTCGACCGAACGCGGCGGCGCGCACGGCCGCCGAGGCGCACGACGTCAGGCGGCAGGCGGAGCGGGTGGAGGAGATCCTGCTGCGAGCCGCGCGAGATCGGCGAGCCTGAGCTCGACGAGGGGCCGCACGGCGTCCTCGATACCCGCCGCGCGCGCGACGGCGAGCGCCTGCTCGTAGCTCTCGCGTGCCTTCGCCGGGTCGACCCCCTGCTTGAGCCGGTTGTCGCCCGTCACGAGCAGTCGCTGGATCGTCGCACGCGCTTCGTCTCCCGCGGCCATGGCGCAAGCGTACTGCCCGCGGCACGGCAACAGGGCGGGGCCCCTCTCGGGGCCCCGTTGTCCATGCGCTGGAGAGGACTTGAACCTCCACGGCCTTGCGGCCACAAGGCCCTCAACCTTGCGCGTCTACCAATTCCGCCACCAGCGCGCGGCGCTCAGTGTACCCGCGGGCTACGCGAGCAGGCGATACAGGATCACGGTGTTGACGAAGAACAGCACCGCGACGATCGTCGTCAGGCGCGTGAGGTTGCGCTCGACGATGTGGGTGCCTCCCTGCGACTGCGGCGTGAAGCCGATGCCGCCGAACCCGGCGTCGCGGCCGGAGTGCATCAGCACGAGGGCCAGCAGCGCTGCCGAGACGAGCACCTGCAGGACTGCGAAGACCGACGTCATCGGGGCCGGATGGTATCAGCGGCACGATCGCCTGCTCCGCGCGCGCGCCACCCGTTTGACGCCGTCCGGCAGGAGCCGTACGCTGTGTGACGAACACACGTTCGACACCCGACCCCGGAGGCGGCATGCTCACGGCACGACAGCAGGAGATCTGGCAGTTCCTCGTCGCGTACACGGATGGGCACGGCTACCCGCCGACCGTGCGCGAGATCGGCGAGGCAGTCGGGCTCGCCTCTCCGTCGACGGTGCACGCCCACCTCGCCAACCTCGAGCGCGCGGGCCTGCTGAAGCGCGACCCGTCGAAGCCCCGGGCTCTCGACCTCGTCGGCCACCGCCGCGTCGAGGCCGCGCCTGCGCCCCCGCCCGCGGAGGAGCTTCCCCGCCTGCCGCTGCTCGGCCAGATCGCCGCCGGCTCGCCGCTGCTCGCCGAGGAGAACGTCGACGACCGCATCGCGGTGCCGGAGCCGCTTGGCCGCGGAGCCGACTTCCTGCTCACCGTCCGGGGCGACTCGATGATCGAGGCGGGCATCCTCGACGGCGACACCCTCGTCGTGCGCAGGCAGGAGGACGCGGTCAACGGCGACATCGTCGTGGCCCTCGTCGGCGACGACGAGAGCGCGAACGAGGCGACCGTGAAGACCTTCTACCGCGAGCCGGGCCGCATACGCCTGCAGCCGGAGAACAGCGCGCTGGAACCGATCTACGCCGACCACGTGCGGGTGCTCGGGAAGGTCGTGGGGGTGTTCAGGAGCCTGCGATGAACGTGACGCCTCTCGCCCGGACGCTCGACCACGAGCTCGTCGCGCTCGTGCGCGGGGTGAGCCTCGAGTGCCCGGTGTGCGGCGAGTTCGTCATGCACCTGCCTGCCGGCGGGATCTTCTGCCCGGAGTGCGGCAGCGGGCTCTGCGTCGAGGCGACCGCAGAGCCCGCTCCACGCACGATCACCGGGACGGCATCAGCGTCAGGTGATAGATGAAGTCGAACTGGGTGCCCGCGGCGCGAGAGCGCAGCTGCATCCAGCCCCGAGCCTTCGCGTAGACGCCCGTGCCGCCGGTCACGGCCAGGCGGCTGTTACGCGCGTCGTAGAAGGGGCCTTCGACGGTGATCTGGCCGCCGGCGAGGAAGGCCGTCCACCAGCACTCCCACGCCGCGCCGGCGACGGTGCGCACGCAGAAGCCCTGGTCGTGCCCGCTGTGGCGGGTGTTCGTGCGGTCGAACAGCTCGTTGGCGAACGTGAGCACGTCGCCCGCCGAGTCGCCCTTCGCGCCCGTGTCCGTGACGGCGTCGGTCGTGGCGTGCTCGACCACGTGGATCGTGATCTCGCCCCGCGGGGGCGGTGCCTCCTTGCCCGTTGCGGTGGCGACGAGCACAAGCGCGCCGGCGGCGGCGATGGCGACGAGAGCCAGAGCCTTCATGCGAACCCCCTTCGGTCGGTGGCGGCATTGTCCGCGTCGCGCGCACGGCTGTCCATCTCCGCGGCCGCGGGCGACGTACACTTCGACGTGCAGGCCGGGTGACCGCGGGCGTGCCGCTGCGGCGGCGCGCTCGAGGAAAGTCCGGACACCGAAGGGCAGGACGCTGGGGAAACCCCAGACGGCGAAAGCCGATGGAAAGTGGCACAGAAAGGAGACCGCCGGCGCTGTCAGCGCCGGTAAGGGTGAAACGGTGGGGTAAGAGCCCACCAGCGCCGTGGTGACACGGCGGCTCGCCAAACCCCGTCCGGTGCAAGGCGAAGCAGGTTCCGTTGACGCGGCCCGCCGAGGAACCGGGTACGCCGCTCGAGCCGCAGGGCAACCTCCGGCCCAGATAGATGGTCACCCACGACAGAATCCGGCTTACAGGCCTGCTACGGAAAAAGCCCTGGTAACTCGGGGCTTTTTCTATTGTGACCTTTCGCTACGGACTCGTCGCGGTTTTCGGTCTGGCAGCCTCTCGGCGGTCTCTCTGGAACCGCTCGGCGCGGGCGCCCGACGGTCGCGCTTCGACCTGTCGGCGTCGCTCCGCCCCGCACTGGTGAGGAAAGCAACCGCGTCGGTCACGCTCAGGAGCTGGGTATGGCTTGTGATTTAACGTGTGATTGACAGCTGGATAGAGCGTGTGGCAAGATCCTGGATGAGGAGATGTGCTGATGACAGTCAGCTCGGTCGCCCGGCCCGACTACGCGGCCCATATCCGCGCAGTTCGCTCCAGCTTCCCGGAAGTCGTGATCGCGCTGCGCGAGATCCTCGGCCTGAAGCTCTGCGCGTACCTGGGCTCCGTGAGGGAGACGCGCGCCGTGAACGAGTGGGCAGACGGTGTCCGCGAGCCGAGCGAGGCAGTGCAGCGGCGGCTCAGGCTTGCGCTCCAAGTCGCCGGGGCGATCGCAGAGGTCGACAGTGCGGAGATCGCGCGCGCGTGGTTCCAGGGGCTGAACCCTCAACTCGGTGACCGCTCGCCCGCCCGCCTGCTCCGTGAAGGCGACCTCGACGAGGTAGGCCCGGAGGTCATCGGCGCCGAGCGGGCGTTCCTCGTCGGCGGATGACGATCGGGCTCGCGTCCGTCCTGACCTCGAGGTGCTCGCGGAACTCGATCGGATCGAAGGCGATGACGAGCCGCCGCCAGCCGTGCCGCGCTCCTGGCTCGACAACCGCCTGCTCGGCGAAGCGAGAGTCGCGGGACGGTTCGTCGATGTCGGAGATTCGACTTCACTCGCCACACTCCGGACGGCGCTCGCGGCAAGCGCGATCCGTCACGGGCTCGACGAGATCGACGCGGCGACGATCCGTTTGCGAGCGCCGCGTGCGTTCACGAAGCAGTCTCAGTAGAGAGCGAGGATGAGGACGAGGCTGATGCCGGCGATCAGGAGCCAGGAGGCGAATCCGAGCACGATGGGGCGGAGTCCGAGTCGGCGCAGGCGGCGTACGTCGACACCGAGGCCGAGCCCTGCGAGAGCGGCGGTGAGGAGGAGCGTGTCGAGCGTGGTGGTGCCGCGGACAACCACGTCGGGAACCCAGCCTGTGCTGCGCAAAGCGACCAGGCCGAGGAAGGCAAGCACGAAAGTCGGGACGGGCAAGGCGCGGCCGGCGCCGGTCGAGGCGGCTTGGCGGTTGCGCAGGCTGCCGACGACAGCGACCGAGGGCGCGAGGAGGGTGACGCGTGCGAGCTTGACGACGGTGCCGACCTTGAGCGCGACCGCGGAGACACCGGCGGTCGCCCCGACGACCTGGGCCACCTCGTGCACGGAGGCGCCGGCCCAGACCCCGTAGACCGAGGGGGAGAGACCGAGCAGGTTCTCACCGACCAACGGCAGGCCGAGCATGGCCGCGCTGCCGAAGAGCGTCACGGTGGCGACGGCGAAGGCGGTCTCTTCTTCCTTGGCGTCGGAAACGGATTCCATCGCGGCGATCGCAGAGGCTCCGCAGATCGAGCTTCCGGTGCCGATCAGAAGCGCGAGCGCGGGCGGGAGTCCGAGGCGCTTTCCGAGCGCGACCGTGAGGAGGAGCGTGGCAGCGAGACTCACCGGGACGATCAGGAGGCCGCGCCAGCCGATGCTCAGGAACAGGGAGACGCTCATGCGGATGCCGAGCAGCGCGACGCCGAGCCGGAGCAGCGGCTTGGCGGCGAAGGCGATTCCCGGATGCAGTCGTGGGCGCGGTCCGATCAGGTTGACGGTGACGGCGCCGAGCAGCAGCGCCCAGATCAGGCTGCTGGTCGTCGGGACGAGCAGCATCAGCGTGTACGCGGCGGCGCTCAGCCCGGCGACAAGCATGATTCCCGGGAAGACCTTGGGTACGCTCATGCAACCAAGCTACCCATGTAAATGGTGTTCGAACACGTCGGATCGCGCATCTTCATCTAACCGTAGGGAATGGCTCGCGAGTGAGGGGATTCTCGTTCGCGACCTGGCGCTGCTCGTGGCGGCGATCGAGCTGGGTTCCCTCACGAAGGCCGCGGGGGCGGCGCACTTGACCCAGCCGGCGGTATCGAAGCGAGTGGCGCTGCTCGAGCGACGCTATGGGCTGGCGTTGCTCGAGCGCTGGAAGGGTGGTGTGCGCCCGACCGAGGCGGGACGCATCCTCTACGCCGAGGCGCGCCAGATCCTCGGTGGGCTCGAGCGCGCCGACGCGGCGATGGCCGATCTCGCGCGACACGAGCGGCGGATGCTTCGGGTCGCGGCCAGCTACACGATCGGGGAGACGCTGCTGCCGATCTGGCTTGCAGCGCTGCGTCTCGACCGGCCGGAGCTGCTCGTGGACGCCCGGGTGGGGAACTCGGCAGAGGTCGTCGCCCGCGTGCTCGCGAGCGACGTCGACCTCGGCTTCGTCGAGACGCCCGAGCCGCCGGCGGGCGTCGACTACCTCGAAGTCGGCAGCGACGAGCTCGTCGCGGTGGTGGCCCCGGCGAGCGATCTCGCGCACCTCGACGTCGTGGACGCCTCCTCGCTCGCAGCAGCCACCTTCGTCACGCGGGAGCAGGGCTCGGGTACCCGCGAGGCCGGAGCGCGCTGGCTCGCCCGGCTCGGAGCCGAACCGGCGCAGGAGCTCGCGCTTTCGAGCACAGGCGCCGTCAAAGGCGCAGTCGAGGCGGGAGCCGGGTTCGCGCTGCTTTCCCGCCGGGCGGTCGAACGCGAGCTTGCGGCCGGCTCGCTGGCCGAGCTCCGAATGGCCGTCGCCTGCCCACCGCGGCCGCTCGGTGCGATCACGAAGCCCGGCGCGCGCGCGCCCGAGCCGGCGCTCAGACTCCTCGCGCTGCTTCGTCGCCCGGGGGCCGACGACCGGATCGGCACCGCCCTGCTCCCGCCGATCGGGTGACGGGCTTCATCAGCTCGGGATCGGGGGCGTCTCGCCGCCCACGCCGGTCAGGTAGCGAACGCCGTTTCTCAGCCCGCCTGCCCTCGCAACGATGCCGGCGTCGCGCGCGCCGATCCGTGATTGGCTACAGAGGAGACCTCGGTCGGAGTGATCGTGGCGCGCAGAAACCGCGCCGGAATTCGATCGAGATCGCAGCCATCGAGACGGAGCTCATAAACGCGCCGTCCCTCGGTGGCGTCGACTCGCCGGGCGAGCAGTGCGGCGAGCCCTCGGGTCTTGACGTCGGGATAGGTGTCTTTCACTAGATCGAATCCGGTACCGGGCGATAGCCGCCCCGGATGCTTCAGTCGCGGATCTCGAACGGGACGGTGACGATGTTCGAGGCAACGCCGAACGCCTTCAGGTCGGCGGCGTTGATGCGTCCGTCGCGGTTCGCGTCGGGGATTGAGGCCGGCGCATCGTTGTAGATTCCGTCGCCGTTCTTGTCCGCGGCGACGGCGACGCGGAGCACGGAACGGACGTTGCGGCCGAAGAGGGAGTCACCCGCGATCCAGGTGTCCCAGATCTCGTTCGATTTCTGGTCCGTGAAACCCGTCAGATTGAACAGCCCCGCGAGGTTCTGGCCGTTCCTGGCCCCGACCGTCGTCGTCGAGAGCAGCACGATCAGGCCGGGCAGCTTCTCGTCCGCGCCGAGGCCGAACGCGCCTGGGAAGGGCGGAAGGTTCTGGTGGGCCTTCGGGCCGGTAAGCTGAAAGTCGGCGCCGCTCGAGGCCGCGCTCGGGTACGTGATCGCGAGGTCGACGAAGAACCCCTTGCTCGCCTTGCCGGCGGCGTCACCGGCACTTGGCGCGAACACGGTCACCTTGACCGGCTCGGCGGCGCGCCTGCCGGTCTTGCCGGGCGCGGCGGCCGCGGCGGCTGCGAGGAACACAACGGCAGAGAGAACAGCGACGGGGACGAGCAGGCGGCGAATCATGGTGGGCGACTCCTTCAGTCGGTGGATGGTCACCGGGAGATACGGAGCCGAGCTCGGTTTCGTTCAGATCGCTCGTTCAGGCAGCGGCGCCGAGCACTCGCACGCTCGGGCCGAAGCCCTCGCGGGTGATGCCGACCCGGGCAACCAACGGCCGTGGAATCCCCGCGGCGAGCCGGACGCGCGCGCGTCCGCCGGGTGAGCTCGGCCGGAAGGTCCCCGCCGCGACGCGTGTCCCGTCCGTGCGCACGAGCCAGACCTCGTAATAGGCACCCTGCGGAAGCGGGGGCATCCGCTCGGTTCGAAGATCGACCTGGGTGCCCCAGGGCCGGGCGCTGAGCCGTACGCTCGCCAACGCGGCGAAGCCGTTCCCCGCCTGCAACGCCATCGCGCGGCCGGTCGGAGCGAAATGATCGGCCGGCCTCGTGCCGAGCGTGAACACGACCCCGATGGCGACCATGAGCCCAGCGCTCGCCGTCAGGGCGCCGAGTCGGAGCCGGCGAACGCGCCGAGCCTCGCCGATCCTCGCAGCAGAAAGCGCCGCGAGCGCCTTCTCGACCGGAGCCGGATCCGCCTCGGGATCAGCCGCGAAAGCCAACGCGGCCGGCATCCGCAGCAGGTCCGATGCGAAGGAGAGCTGCTCCAACTCGGCCCGGCAGCGATCGCAGCCCTCGAGATGCGCCTCAACCCTCTGCGCGTCCTCCGGCTCGAGCGCGCCCAGCGCATAGGCGCCGAGTTCGACCCGGATCTCGTCGCAACCCGTCATTCCTCTGCTCCGAAACCTAGTTCTTCCAGCCCGAGCCGTAGCGCCTTCAACGCATAGAAAACCCTGCTCTTCACCGTTCCCGGGGGCACGCCCAGCACTGCTGCCGCCTCGCTCACTGTCCGCTCCCGGATCGCGACCTCGACGAGCGCACGTCGATGATCGGGTGTGAGCCGTCCAAGCGCCTCGGCGAGCACGATCCGCTGCTCGATCTGCTCGAACTCGCTGTCGCGCGAGCCCGTCTCATCGACCCTCTCTGCCGCGAGCTGCGGTCGCGCCGAGCGAGCCCGTGCCGTATCGATGGCAAGGTTCCGCGCGATCGCGAACAGCCATCCTCTCGCGGGGCCGCGCTCCGGCCGGTACGTCTCCGCCCGCAGCCAGGCACGCAGGAACACGTCCTGCACGAGATCCTCCGCCGCCCCGCGCTCACCCAGTGTTCGCAGGGCGAAAGCGAACAGCTCGCCTGCGTGCGCGTCGTAGAGGGTCCGCAGATCGGAGTCGGGAGTTGCAACGGCCACTACCCGAGAGTACGGGTGCGAGCGCTTCACGGTTCAGCGCTGCACCGCCCCACGTCTGAGCGGCCCGTCGACCATGCCCATCCCCAGCATCGGCTCACTTTCACTCGACAGCGCCGAAGCGCCGCGGAGGGGAGCCTGGAGATCGAGGTCTGCTCGGCGTGCTCATGGCACAGATCGGGGTACCGCAAGCTTCGGCGTCACGCTCAGGGCGACCGCGAAAGATCAGAGCAGGACCGACGACCGACACCTCGGCGCACCCCGAGCATACGCACCCTCTCCACGCCCCGACCGCACTCCGTTTACATCGCTCGCGGGTAGGCGAAGCCCATGAGCCGCTCAGGAGGTCATTCTTCGCACGATCACCCGTCGCGCGCCTGCCCCATGCCGACCGCCTCCCGCGCGCGGCGGAACGCGTCGAGGGCGAACTCGATGTCGGCACGGGTGTGCGCGGCCGACATCTGCGTGCGGATGCGGGCGGTGCCGCGCGGCACGACCGGGAAGGAGAAGCTGACGGCGTAGACGCCGAGGTCGATCAGCGCCCGCGACAGGCGCGCGGCGGCGATCTCGTCGCCGATCATCACCGGCACGATCGGGTGGTCGCCCGGCAGCACGTCGAAGCCGAGCTCGGCCATCCCTGCGCGGAACGCCGCCGTGTTCTCGCGCAGCCGCGCGCGCAGGTCGTCGGAGCCCTCGATCAGCTCGAGCGCCCTCTGGCTCGCCGCCACGACAGGCGGCGCGACGCTGTTCGAGAACAGGTAGGGGCGTGCACGCTGACGCAGCAGCTCGACGATCTCGGCACGCCCCGCCACGTAGCCGCCGCTCGCGCCGCCCATCGCCTTGCCGAGCGTGCCGGTGAGGATGTCGACCCGCTCGACGACGCCGTGCAGCTCGTGCGTGCCGCGGCCGCTCGGGCCCACGAAGCCGACCGCGTGCGAGTCGTCGACCATCACGAGGGCGTCGTGGCGCTCGGCCAGCTCGCAGATGGCGTCGAGCCGGGCCACGTACCCGTCCATCGAGAATACTCCGTCCGTCGCGATCAGCCGGTAGCGCGCGTCGGCGCACTCCGTCAGCGCTCGCTCCAGCTCGTCCATGTCGCTGTTCGCGTACCGCAGCCGCCGGGCCTTGCACAGCCGGATGCCGTCGATGATCGACGCGTGGTTGAGCGCATCCGAGATGACCGCGTCCTCCGGCCCGAGCAGCGCCTCGAACAGGCCCCCGTTGGCATCGAAGCAGGAGCCGAACAGAATCGCGTCGTCGCTGCCGAGGAACGCGGCGAGGCGACGCTCCAGCTCCCGGTGCTGCGCCTGGGTGCCGCAGATGAAGCGCACCGACGCCATTCCGAAGCCCCAGCGGTCGAGCGCCTCCCGCGCGGCCGCGACGACCTCGGGATGGTTCGCAAGCCCGAGATAGTTGTTCGCACACATGTTCAGCAGCTCGCCCCGGCCCTCGACGCCGACGTGCGCCGACTGCGGCGTCGTGATGAGCAGCTCCGACTTGTAGACGCCGGCTTCGCGCGCCTCCCGCAGCCGCGCCCTCAGCTCGTCCCGAAACGCTTCGTACACGGTGTCCGTCCTCTCCGCCTACACGTCGGTCCAGTCGAGGATCACCTTGCCGGACGCACCCGAGCGGGCGACGGCGAACGCCTCCTCGAAGTCCCCGTGCGAGAAGCGGTGCGTGATGACCGGCGAGATGTCGAGCCCCGACTGCAGCATCACCGTCATCTGGTACCAGGTCTCGTACATCTCGCGGCCGTAGATGCCCTTGATCGTGAGCATGTCGAAGACGACCCGCTCGAGGTCGAGCGAGACCGCGTCGGACGGGATCCCGAGCACCGCCACCCGCCCGCCGTGCGCCATGTTCTGCACGATCGCGTCGAGCGCGGCAGGGCTTCCCGACATCTCGAGCGCAACGTCGAAGCCCTCCGTCATGCCGAGCTCGCCCTGCACGTCCCGCAGCTCCCGCTCCCGCGGGTCGACGACGACCGTCGCCCCCATGGCGGCCGCGAGGTCGCGGCGGAAGGGGTTGAGGTCGGTCACGACCACGTGACGCGCGCCCGCGTGGCGCACGATCGCCGCCGCCATGCAGCCGATCGGGCCGGCCCCGGTGATGAGGACGTCCTCCCCGAGCACCGGGAACGAGAGCGCCGTGTGGGTCGCGTTGCCGAACGGGTCGAAGATCGCCGCCACGTCCTCGTCGATGCCGTCCCAGTGATGCCAGATGTTCGTCATCGGCAGCACGACGAGCTCGGCGAACGCACCCGGCCGGTTCACGCCCAGGCCGATCGTGTGCGCGCACAGGTGCCGCCTCCCCGCCATGCAGTTGCGGCAGCGGCCGCAGACGACGTGCCCCTCGCCGCTGACGAGGTCGCCGGGATGGAAGTCGCTCACGTTCGAGCCGACGGCGACGATCTCGCCCACGAACTCGTGCCCGATCGCCATCGGCGTCGGGATCGTCCGCGCGGCCCAGTCGTCCCACGCGTAGATGTGCAGGTCGGTGCCGCAGATCCCCGCCTTGCGCACACGGATGAGCACGTCGTTGATGCCGGGCGCCGGCTCCGGCACCTCGGACAGCGTCAGTCCCTCCCCTGGACGTTCCTTGACGAGCGCCAACATGCCAGCGCCACTATCGCCGATCCGGGCCCGCCGTCGCTCCCGCAGCGCGCGAAGAGGGCCGCGGGGGCGTGCCGTGAGGGGCGCCGGCGGGGAGCTCTACAGCTCCGCGCCGTTCTCCTTGCCGTCGGGCTCGGAGCCGGCGCGGATCCCGTCACCGTCCGCCCGCGGCGGCGCGATGCCGAACTCGGAGGCGACGCAGACGGCACAGAAGGGCACGAGCTCACCCCAGCCGTCGGCGAAGTAGCGCCAGCCGTCCCGCTCGGCCTCCGTCTCGCTCGCGGCGGCGACGCCGCAGTGGAAGCACACCTCCGACCACAGCACGAGCCGCAGCAGCGCCGCGCACGCGAGGCAGTAGGTGCCGGCGAGCTCGGCGCTCTCGTCGCGCGTGAGCCAGCCGGACTCGGCCATGCCGCAGTCCTCCGCGTCGCGACCGCAGCAGTCGCAACTCTCCGGCATCCCCATGTCCGCCCCCCAGCCCCTCATCCCACACCGCACCCTAGTGAGGGTGCCGCGATCTCGCTAGATCAGGGGACGAAACTCACCCGAAAGAGTCATGGAGCGGCGACGGCCGACGACGGCGCCCACAGGTTGACGCCCCCCTCGACCGCGTAGCGGTCGATCGCCGCCAGCTCGTCGGCGCCGAAGTCGAGGCGGTCGAGCGAGGCCACGTTCGCCTCCAGCTGCGCGACGCTGCTCGCCCCGACCAGCGTCGAGGTCACGCGCGCATCGCGCAGCGTCCACGCCAGAGCCATCTGGGCGAGGGACTGGCCGCGCCCCGCCGCGATCTCGTTCAGCCCGCGAATGCGGGCGAGGTTCTCCTCCGACAGATGCGCGGGCTCGAGCGACGTGCCCCTGCTCGCGCGCGACCCCTCCGGCACGCCGGCGAGGTAGCGGTCGCTGAGGAGGCCCTGCGCGAGCGGGGAGAAGCCGATGCAGCCGACCCCCTCCGCCTCGAGCACGTCGAGCAAGCCATCCTCGATCCAGCGGTTCAGCAGCGAGTAGGACGGCTGGTGGATGAGGAGCGGTGTGCCGAGATCGCGCAGCAGCGCCGCAGCCGCGGCGGTGCGGTCGGGCGCGTACGAGGAGATGCCGACGTACAGCGCCTTGCCCTGCTGCACCGCGCTCGCGAGGGCGCCCATCGTCTCCTCGAGCGGCGTGTCCGGGTCGGCGCGATGCGAGTAGAAGATGTCGACGTAGTCGAGGCCCATGCGCAGCAGGCTCTGGTCGAGGCTCGCGAGCAGGTACTTGCGCGAGCCGTGGTCGCCGTAGGGGCCCGGCCACATGTCGTAGCCCGCCTTGGTCGAGATCACGAGCTCGTCGCGGTACGGGCCCAGATCCCGGCGCAGCAAGCGGCCGAAGTTCTTCTCCGCCGACCCGTACGGCGGCCCGTAGTTGTTCGCGAGGTCGAAGTGCGTGATGCCGAGGTCGAAGGCGCGACGCACGATGGCGCGGCTCGTGTCGAGCGGGCGGTCGTGGCCGAAGTTGTGCCAGAGGCCGAGCGAGATCGCCGGCAAGAGCAGGCCGCTACGCCCGCAGCGGCGGTAGGCCATGCGGTCGTAGCGCTCGCGTGCGGGGACGTAGGTCACCGTGTCGACTATGCCGGATCCGGCCGCCGCGGCGCGGCGCGACCGTCCCCGGAGACGTGCCCCGGTCGCCGCTCGCCGCGAACGTGGAGACGGCAGCGAAGCCGCGCGGACGGCCCTACCCGAGCAGGCGCTCGTACAGCCGCAGCGTCTCCGCGGCGGCGGCGTCCCAGCCGAAGCGCTCGACCGCGCGTGCGCGCCCGGCCTTCCCCATCGCCTCCGCGCGCGCCGGGTCGGCCAGGAGCTCGTTCACGCGTGCGGCGAAGTCGGCCGCCAGGCCGGCCGGGTCGACGGGGGTGCCTGTTCCGTCCGGCACGGCCTCGTACGGGACGAGCACACCGCTGACACCGTCCTCGACGACCTCGGGGATGCCGCCGACCGCCGTCGCCACGACGGCCGCCTCGCACGCCATCGCCTCGAGGTTGACGATGCCCATCGGCTCGTAGATCGACGGGCACACGAACACGGTCGCGTGGCTGAGAATCTGCTTCACCTCCGCCTTCGGCAGCATCTCCTCGATCCACACGACGTTGCCGCGCTCGGCCCGCACGCGCTCCATCTTCTCCTCGATCTCCGCGGCGATCTCCGGCGTGTCCGGCGCTCCGGCGCACAGCACGAGCTGTGCTGCCGGGTCGATCGCGGGCGCCGCGTCGAGCAGGTGCGCGAGCCCCTTCTGGCGCGTGATGCGCCCGACGAAGACGACCGCCGGCAGGGCGGGGTCGATGCCGTGGCGCTCGAGCGCGTCGATGCCGCCGTCCGGCCGGTACTCGTCCGTGTCGATGCCGTTGTAGATCACGCTCGTGCGCGCCTCGTCGATCGCCGGGTAGCAGGCGAGGATCTCGCGCAGGTGCGCGCGCGACACGGCCACGATCGCGTCCGCACCCTCGAGCGCGGTGCGCTCGGCGAAGCTCGACAGGGCATAGCCGCCGCCGAGCTGCTCGCGCTTCCACGGCCGCATCGGCTCGAGGCTGTGCACGGTGGCGACGTGCGGCACCTCGTGCACGAGCTTCGCGAGATGGCCGCCGAGGTTCGCGTACCAGGTGTGGCTGTGGACGACATCCGCTCCCGCCGCCGCGCCTGCCATCGCGAGGTCGATCGAGAACGCCTGCAGGGCGGCGTCGTAGGGCCGGTCGCCCGCGAGCGCCTCGCACGGCCGGTGCGCGACGACGACCGGCTCGCCCGGTCCTCCCGCGGGGCGCTCCGCGCCCCAGCAGTGCACCGTGACCTCGACGTGGCGGGCGAGCGCGCGGGCCATGTACTCGGCGTGCACGCCGGCACCGCCGTAGACGTCCGGCGGGTACTCGCGCGTGAGCAGCGCGACCTTCATGCCTCGACCGTCTGCCCCTTGCCGATGACGACGATGCCGTTGCGCGACGTCGGGAAGCGCGCGCGGTCGGCTTCGGCGTCGACGCCGACCCGCGCGCCCGCGGCGATGCGGACGTTCTTGTCGACGATCGCGTTGCGCACGATCGCGCCGCGGCCCACGTCGACATCGTGCATGAGCACCGACCCCTCGACCTCGGCGAAGGAGTGCACGTGAACGCCCGGCGAGAGGATCGAGCGCCGCACCGTGCCGCCCGAGACCACGACGCCGGCGCACACCATCGAGTTGGTGGCGACACCCACGCGGTCTCCCTCGTCGAAGACGAACTTGGCGGGCGGCAGAGGCTCCGGCGCGGTCAGGATCGGCCACTCCTCGTTGTAGAGGTTGAACACGGGGTCGACGGAGATCAGGTCCATGTGCGCGTCGTAGTACGCGTCGAGGGTCCCGACGTCGCGCCAGTAGGCGCGGTCGCGGTCGCTCGTGCCCGGCACGTCGCTGCTCGCGAAGTCCCACACGTGCGCCTTTCCCTGCTCGACGAGCATGGGGATGATGTTGCCGCCGAGGTCGTGCGCCGAGCGCGGGTCCTGCGCGTCGCGCGTGACGGCGTCGATGAGCACGCCGGCGTCGAACACGTAGTTGCCCATCGACGCGAGCACCATGGTCGGCTCGCCCGGCATCGGCTCGGGATCGGACGGCTTCTCGCGGAAGGCACGGATCATGCGGCCGTCGGGCTCGGTCTCGATCACCCCGAACGCGCCCGCGCTCTCGATCGGCACGCGGATGCCGGCGACCGTGACGCCGGCGCCGAGGGCGATGTGCTGCTCGATCATCTGTCGCGGGTCCATGCGGTAGATGTGGTCGGCCCCGAAGACGCATATGGTGCGGGGGCGCTCGTCCGCGATGAGGTTGAGGTTCTGGTAGATGGCGTCGGCCGAGCCCGCGAACCAGTGCGGGCCGCGTCGCATCTGCGCCGGCACCGGCGTCACGTAGTTGCCGAGCAGCGGCGACAGCCGCCAGGTGGTCGTCACGTGGCGGTCGAGGCTGTGGCTCTTGTACTGCGTCAGCACCGCGATGCGCAACATGCCGGCGTTGACGAGGTTCGAGAGCGCGAAGTCGACGAGCCGGTAGTTGCCGGCGAACGGCACCGCGGGCTTGGCGCGATCGGCGGTCAGCGGCGCCAGTCGCTTGCCCTCGCCGCCCGCCAGCACGATCGCGAACACCCGTGACGCGCTCATGCGCGCACAGTATCTTGCCGCAAGACGGGGGATCTCCTCGCGAAGTTCCTCTGCCGCGAAGGTCCCTGACGAGGCCGACCACGGGGCCGCCCCGGCAGCGCTCCTCTTCACGGGGCGGGACGTTCCTTCCCCTCGACCGTGCGGCCGACGCCGTCGCGAACCCAGCGCTCGAGCGGGATGTTCTGCGGCCCGGGCGCGATGTCGATCGTCGTATTCGGGCACAGGAGGTGGTACTGCGACTGCGTCACGTCGCCCTCGGGGACGTGCGGCGCGCTGCCGCCGGCGGCGAGGGACGAGGCACGGGCGGGGTCGATCCGGCTCGAGGCCGTCGGCGATGGCGACAGCGCCGAGCAGGTTGTCGATGGCCGGGATCCTGGTCAGGGCTCCGGTACCCGACGCCGTCATGCCAGAGATCTCCCTCTCTGCTCGAGAGAGATCTCCCTCTCTGCTCGAGCTTGTTTGACTGTTCAGTCAGTCAGGACAGGCTCCATCGTCTCGCTGAGTCAAGATACGGCGATATGACGACAGCGACGCAACCGCAGAACGAGCGCATCACCGGCATCCTCGAAGCGGCGTGCCGCGTGATCGTGCGCGAGGGCGCACACGGCCTGCGGATGGCGAGGGTGGCCGAAGAGGCCGGCGTCTCGAAGGCGCTCGTGCACTACTACTTCTCCACCCGGCAGGAGTTGCTGCGCCATGCGTTCGCCTACTCCGAGGAGCGCTGGCATGCGGCCGTGAGCGCCGAGCTGATCGGGGTGGCGGCGGGCTCGGCGCGGGTCACGCGGGCGCTGCTCGTCAGCGTGGAGCCCGAGATGCCCTTCAGCGAGCAGCGAGCGCTCTGGAACGAGGTGTGGAGCAGCCTGCGCAGCGACGACGAGCTGCGTCCGCTCGTCGAGCGCTCGTATCGCGCCTGGCTCGATCGCATCGTCACGTTGATCGAGGAGGGGCAGGGGGACGGCTCCGTGCCCGCCGACGTCGACGCGACGCAGGCGGGCTGGCGGCTCGCAGCCGTCGCGGACGGGCTCGACTCCCTCCTCTATCTCGGCCTCGTCGACCGCGACGGGGCCCGCGCGCTGATGCACGGAAGCATCGAACGGGAGCTCGCGGGAAGGTGAGGGACGTGCTCGTGCGCGGCGGCGAGGCTCTCGGCTGCTTTCACACCGTGCACCTCGGGTGGAAGTAGACGCGCGGCCCGCAGGGGCGGCAGACGACCGGCGGCAGGTCCAGCCGAGGACGGCGTGCCACGGCGCCGCGTACTGGACGGTCGCGACTGCGAGCACGAGCCCGGCCTGCCAGCGCCAGCGCGACGAACGCCTGGCGGGCGAGCGACCGCGGGTCGCGCGCGTGGCCGCGCGGGTAGTCGGCCGCAGCCAGCTCGGGCACGCGCAACACGTGCCCGAGCACGTGCGCCGCAGCAACGGGTCGATGTTCATCCTGCTCCTCTCTCGCCTGGGCGTCCGGGGTCGCGCGGCGCAGCGACGCGCCGCGTGCTCCTGCAGCACGCTACGGCGACCGGGGCAAGGCGCGGGTTACGCCCCGGCCAGGTCTCGGCTCGTATCGCGTGGTCGGCGCGGGCGAGGGGAGCCGGCTCGGCCCGGCGGCCGGCCCGACCTGAGGGTCGGGTGCGTGTCGGAAAGGGCACGCACCGACCATGCGTCGCGAGCTTCACGTCAGGTCTCTACGCGAGCACGATGCGCGCGTCGAGGCCGACCGACCCCGCCGGCGTGACGAGCAGCGGGTTGACCTCGATCTCCGCGATCTCGGGGTGCGCGGCCGCCACGCGGGAGAGGGCGGCCGCCGCCGCGGCCGCCGCCCGCACGTCGAGCGGCGCGCGGCCGCGGGCGCCTGTGAGCACACCGGCTCCGCGCAGCGACAGCAGCAGCTGCTCCAGCTCGTCCACGCCGGCGGGGGCGAGGGCGACGGCGACGTCGTTCATAAGCTCGGCGTAGACGCCGCCGAGGCCGACCAGCACGAGCGGGCCGAAGCGCGGGTCGCGTCTGCAGCCGGCGATCAGCTCCACCCCCGCGGACGTGTCGGCCATCGCCTCGACCGAGTAGCCCTCCGGCGCGAGGCGGGCAGCCATGTCGGACAGAGCGTCCTCGAGCGCATGCTCGTCGCCGAGCCCGAGCGCGACCCCGCCCGCGTCGGACTTGTGCAGCAGCCCGAGCGCCTTGAGTGCCACGGGGTAGCCGACCGCGGCAGCCGCCTCGCGCGCCCCGGCGGCCGTCGTCGCGCGGCGCGCGGGAGTGAACGGCACTCCGCCCGCTGCGAGCAGCTCGCGCGCCTCGAAGTAGCCGCCGCCGCACACGGGCGGCGCGGCCGCTCCCACCTCGGCCACCCCCGCCGCCGGGCGAAGCTCCTGCTCGACGAGCGCGGCCAACGTCGCGATCACGGCCTCGATGTCGCGGTAGACGGGAACCCCGCCCTCGCGCAGCGCCCGGGCCGGCCCGGAGTCCCAGAACATGGCCTGGACCAGCAGCGGCCGCCCCGCCCGGCCGGCCGCCGCCGCGATCGCACGGGCGACCTCGGTCTCGCGCTCACGGAAGTCCTCGTTCATCTGGCTGTAGCCGCCGAAGTACCCCGTGAGGACCACCGCGTCGACCTCGCCCGAGGCGAGCACCGCCTCGGTCACGCGCTCGAAGTTCCAGAAGTCCTGCTCACCCGCGCCGGCGAGGTCGACGGGGTTCGTGGCGACGATCGTCGGCGCGATCGCGGTCAGCTTCGCGCTCAGCTCCTCCGAGAGGTGCGGCAGCTCCAGCCCGGCCGCCGTTGCCAGGTCGGCCGAGACCACCCCGGTGCCGCCGCCGTCGCCGACGACCGCCAGGCGGCGACCGCGCGGCCGGTGCGGCGCCAGGCATGCCAGCGCGACGTCGACGAGCTCCTTCGGAGTCGTGACGCGCTGGATGCCGGCGGCGCGGCAGGCCGCGTCGACCGCCGCCGAGTCGCTCGCGAGGGCGCCGGTGTGAGAGGCGGCGGCGCGGGCGCCGGCTTCGCTGCCGCCGGCCGCCAGCAGCACGACCTGCTTGCCGGCCGCGAGAGCCGCGGCGCCCGCCCGCGCGAACGCGCGCCCGTCGCGGAAGTCCTCGCAGTAGACGCCGATCACGCGCGTCGCCTCGTCGGCGGCGAACGCCTCGACGAGCTCGGCCGCCTCGATGTCGGCCTGGTTGCCGAGCGACGCGAAGCGGGAGACGCCGACGCCGTACTGGGCGGCCAGCAGGCTCAGCTCGAGCGCGAGGTTGCCGCTCTGCGAGATGATCCCCATCGACCCGGGCGAGAACTCGTTCGAGCCGAGATCGAGCTCGGCCGAGGCGTCGTAGACGCCGAGGCAGTTCGGGCCGAGCATGACGGCTCCCGCCGCGCGCACCCGCTCGACGACCGCGAGCTCGCGCGCCTTCCCCTCAGCGCCGACCTCGCCGAGGCCGGCGGTGATGGCGACGATCGCGCGCGCGCCCGCCGCGAGGGAGGCGTCGATCGCATCCTCGAAGGCGGCGGCAGCGAGCGCGACGACGACGAGCTCGGGCGCCTCGGGGAGCTCGTCGAGCGAGCGCAACGCCTGCCGGCCGAGGATCTCGCCACCCTTGCGGTTGACGAGCCACACGTCGCGCCGGTGGGCGCCGCGCAGCGCCCCCGCCGCGATCCACTGGCCCCACTTCGACGGGTCGTTCGACGCGCCGAGAACCGCGACCGAGCGTGGGTCGAAGAGCGGCCGGAGATCGCGCACCGGCGCAGCCTACGCGAGGCTGCCGCCAGGACGTCCAGGCGTCGGGGATCCGCACCGCCCGGCCCTCGCACCCTGCGGCGAGAGGCCACAAGGCCCGGCGCGAAGGACATACCCGTCGTGTCGAGCCCTCCGGAAGCTGTGGCCGCTGACCGCACGGTACTCCTCTCCGGACCGGAGCACCGCGCTCGGGAATCCGTGCTGGATCGTGCGCACCTCGAGCACGCGCCCCGAGGCGGGATCGCGAAGCGTCGCAACACGGCGCAGCGCGCCCCCGGCCGCGCCCCCGACGACGAAGCCGTGGTCGTCGCCACCGGCGCACAGCAGAAGGTGATACGGCTCGTCGATTCGTGCGCCGACCATCGCCGGCACGGTGAAGTCGAACGGCGTTCCCGCCACGGCCACCAGGAGACCCGTCGGTATCAGCCGGTCGTCGACCTGTGTGAGGTGATCGGCACCGATTCACAGCTCGTGATCGAGGGTCGAGCCCGATCCTTCGCCGCCGAGCTCGAGGTGCGCGTGGTCCGGGAGGCTCACCACGGTGGGAGCATCGGTGGTCGCGACAGGTCACGCGGAGAAGTCGGGGTCGTTGCACACGGCCCCCTTGAACTGCCGGCCCACGAACGAGCCGAGCAGGTACATATCCGCCTTCTTCTGCCCGAGCGGCTGCGCCGCCTCGGCTCAGAACGACGCCTCCGCCCGCGCGATCCCCGGCACCGCAGATCGCAGCTGGTCGAGAAGACCTGTGAGGGCGCGAGCGTACGGCCCGCGAAGGTGTGCGCGGGCAAGCGGGTACCCACGCCTTGCCGTCCTCGCGAGCGCCCGTTTATCCCAGGGCAACCAGGCGTTCACGGCGAGGCCGCCTTCCGCGAGAGCTGCCGCGAACGTCAGCTCGAGGGATTGCCGCGACACCGACGCGGGACCCCCGCAGCCGTTCACGACGACAAACACTCGCTCGGGCGGAAGGGCAAGGGGTCCGAGCAGTAGGCCGAGTTGGGCGATACCGTGACCGATCTGTTGCCCGCGAGCGCCGATGACAAGGACAACGGCATCAGCCGACAGGAGCGCCTCGCGGTGGATGCACGCGGCAGGACCCGTGTGCATCCCCTCCGCCAGGAGAAAGCCCAGGTCGCAGATGATCAGGGGGAAGTGCGATCGAAGGGCGGCGAGGGCGTTCGAGACCGCGCCTGGGTGGGCAAGCTCCGAGAGATCGCGCTCGAACTCGGGCGGGCCAAGGAGGACCGGCGGCCACCCGTCCGCGTCTGCGAGCCATCGTTCGAGCAGCTCGCCAACGACGCCATCTGCGGAACCGGCTGCGCGGACGAGCTCGAGCAGCCCTCCTCGTCGCGGGCCACCCGCGAATCGCAGATCGAGTGCTCCACCGAGCGCGTCGAGTTCGACGAGCACAGCGGGCCAGCGCTCTGCGAGCGAGGCCGCACACTCGCTCGTTCCAGGTGCTCCTTTGGTACCGATCACAGCCAGAGCAGCTCCGCTGCGGCGGCTCACCTGTCCCCGGGCCGTCGGGCCGGCGTTCAAGCCGTCTAGCATGAATCGTGGCTCGGGTTGGCCCGCCGGGAGCCGTGCGACCGCGCTAGAGCGCGAATGAGGTCAGGCCGCTCGAGCAGTGCGAAACAATTCCTGTCGGTGCAGCGCGCGCGGATGACAGGATCTCCGAGGATCTCCGCGAGCGAGCGCCCACGTGCGTGCTCCCAGGCCACGCGAGCGACAAGCCGGTCTTCGTCCGAGGAATGCGGACGGGCAGCAACGAGCGCGCGGCTTGGCTCCTCCGACGGGGCACGACCGGTGCCGACTCGGCGGTCAATCACGGCTTGGTCGTGACCGGGAGGGCGTTTCGACCCGGAATCGCGATCGGCGTCGGTTCGTGCGCGGTACCGGATGTGGGTGATCGGAAGAGCGACTCGGCGGTACGCGAAGCGCACGAGCCGCTGCTCGAGGCGGCGGTGCCGCGGATCGGATCCGGTGACGAGCACCAGCTCGTCCGCAGCGAACTCCCGCAGCGCGTCGTCCAGCGCCTGGCGGGGGTCGTCGTCGCCGATGCGTCCGTGGGCGTCCAGGCCGAGTTCGCGCACAGCAGCCAGCGTGCGTTCGAGTGTTCGCGTCGCCGCCGCGCGGGCTGGCAGGACGTCGGAGGTCCACCGCTGCAGGAAGCGGACGAGCGGTGGACAGAGCACGAGAACCTCGCTCGCCCGCCCGTCGGCGAGGCCGTACGCACGGGCGCGGAAGGCGAGATCGCCCGGGACCTCGGTGGCAACGAGGAGGATCCGCCGGAGCGGTTCGCGAGGGCTCGGCGGGCAATCGGGAACGGGGTGGGTGTTCATCTTCTGCTGCTCCTCTCATGCGTCAGCGGTGATGATCCGACCGGTCCGTTAGCGATAAGTAGGAGCCGCGTTAGAGCGGCGTAGGAGTCGCGGCGCAACAATGGGGTCATGAGGATCCTCGTCGTGGACGACGACCGCTCGGTACGAGACGCACTGCACGATGCGCTGACGCTCGCCGGCTACGAGGTTCAGTGCGCCGAGGGCGGGCAACAGGCCCTCACGCAGGTGGCGGCAAGCGCCCCGGACGCCATCGTGCTCGACGTCGGCATGCCCGGCATCGACGGGCTCGAGGTCTGCCGGCGCCTGCGCCGTACCGGCAACCGGGTGCCGATCTTGATGTTGACGGCTCGCGCTGCTGTAGCCGACCGCATCGACGGGCTGGACGCGGGCGCCGACGACTACCTCGTCAAGCCGTTCGACGTCGAGGAGGTGAAGGCGCGGCTCCGAGCGCTGCTGCGTCGCGTCGGCGGTGAGGGCGACCCCGACGCGCTGTCGTTCGGGGAGCTGCTGCTCGACAGCGCCCGCCACGGCGTGAGCGTCCACGGCACGTTCGTCGAGCTGACGCGCACCGAATATCAGCTGCTCGAGCTGTTGATGCGCAATCCGCGGCGGGTGCTTCCGCACAGCCTGATCTACGACCGCGTCTGGGGCTACGACTTCGCGCCGGACTCGAACGCGCTCCGCGTCTACATCCGCTATCTGCGTCGCAAGCTCGACGACGCCGGTTCTCGCCCGCTGATCCACAACGTCCGCGGCGTCGGGTACTCGCTCCGCGAGCCATGAGCTCGTTCGCAGCGGCGACGAAGCGGCCACCGGCGCGGATCGCGGGTGGGGATCGAGCGACGTTCCGCCCGAACGCGAGGCACCACCATCTACATAGTCATACGCTTATCTTTTTGCTCATATGTCTTATTGGAATCTATAGAGAAATCTCGATAGCCTGACCGTGTGTCGGCTCCGCTGCCAACGGAACGCGCCGTCGAGGGCGCATGCTGAGAGCACCACCCGAGCGGAGGCGGCGCTCGGACATCGAGCGGAAGTTCGACGCCGAGAACCTGATCGCAGCGGCCCTGCACGCGACCACGGCCTCCGCGCTCGCGTGCCAGCCCTTTCTCGGCAGAGGGGACGGCAAGGCTGCCGACGCCGCTGCGACCGACGCCATGCGCCGCGCGCTCGAGGAAGCTCCCGGGCTGGGCACCGTGGTCATCGGCGAGGGTGAGAAGGACGATGCGCCGATGCTGTACCAGGGCGAGCAGCTGGGCCGCGGAGGCGAGCCGTTCGACATCGCGGTAGACCCGCTCGAGTGCACCGACTACCTCGCCCGGGGCATCCCGGGAGCCCTCGCGACGATCGCGTTCGCGGAGCCGGCCTCGCTCTGGTCGCCGGGAGCGAGCTTCTACATGGACAAGATCGTCGCGCCCGCGCCGGCACGAGACGCCATCGACATCACCGATACCCCGGAGCGGAATCTGGCGCGTGTCGCCGAGGCGCTCGGGAAGTCGATCTCGGAGCTCCGGGTCGTCGTGCTGGACAAGCCACGCCACGTCGAGCTGATCGCCCGGGTGCTCGCGGCCGGGGCTTCGGTGTCGACGCCGTCCGCGGGCGACGTCGCCGGCTCGCTCGCGGTGCTCCTACCCGCCGGCGGGGCGGATCTCCTCCTCGGCATCGGTGGGACCCCGGAGGGCGTGATGACCGCGTGCGCGGCGCGGGCGCTCGGAGGGGGCATGCAAGGGCGGCGCGCGCCGCAAGGCGGGGCCGAGGCAGCGGCTCTCGCACGAGAAGGAATCGAGGTGGACCGGCCGCTGTCGCTCGACGAGTTGGCGTCGAGCGACCGCTGTCTCCTCGCGGTCACCGGCGTCACGAGCGGGTCGCTCCTGCGTGGCCCTTGGGAGGAGCCCGGCGGGCGGTGCACCGAGTCGATCGTCGTCAGCGGGGGAACGGCGCGCCGTATCGTCGAGAGCGACGTGTGCTGGAGCCGGCGATGAAGGCGACGACGTCAGAGCAGAGGTACAACGGGCACGAAGCGGCCGCGCAGATGCACCCGTCCGGCGGACTGACCGGCACGGTCGACGACTCCGTTCCCTCCGGTAAGGAGATGCGAACGATCCAGACGGCGCTCCACCTCGCGCCCGAGCTTCCGTTCGAGTCGTGGAAGAGGATCGGGAGCCGCATCTCGATCGTCCAGAAGTCGTCGGCCTGGTGGATAGGCGACTGGCTCAACTACGGCGAGGCGGCGTATGGCAAACGGTACAACGAGGCCACCGCGATCACGGGACTCGACTATCAGACCCTGCGGAACTACGCGTGGGTCGTCTCGCGTTTCCCCGTGTCCCGCCGGCGGGACACACTCAGCTTCCACCACCACGCGGAGGTCGCCGCGCTCGACGAGCTCGACCAGGAGACATGGCTCACACGGGCCGCCGTCTTCGGATGGTCGCGCAACGAGCTGCGCCGCAGGATCCGCTCGGACAGGTCCACCTCAGGGCCTGATCCGCCCGGCCCACGCGTCACGGTGTTGCTCCGGGTCGAGCTCGACCGCTACCGGCGCTGGCTCGAGGCGGCGGCGGGAGATGATCTCGCAACCTGGATTGCGGCGACGCTCGACCAGGCCGCGCTCGTTGTCTCTCTAGACACCGAGACGAGCCGGGAGGCCGCCACCTTCCGGTAGACCGCCGGATCGCGTCGCCTACGGCAAGCGCCTGCTGCGGCCGCCGGCCGGCGGCGGTTCTCGGGCAAGATCCTCCTCGTGACACGTCGGCGGATCCGGGTGCGAGGCGTCGTCCAGGGTGTCGGGTTCCGGCCGTTCGTCTACGGCCTCGCCCGGCGGGAGGGGCTGGCCGGCTTCGTCCTGAACGACGGAGCCGGCGTCGTGATCGAGGTGGAGGGAGAGGCCGCCGCGCTCGACGGGTTCCTCGCTCGCCTGCGAGTGGACGCGCCGCCGCTCGCGCGGATCGACTCGCTCGAGGTCACGCACGCCCCGACCCGCGGAGAGGCCGCGTTCTCGATCCTCGCGAGCACGGCACACGGGAGGAGCGCGCTGATCCCACCGGACGTCGCGACCTGCGACGACTGCCTCCGTGAGCTGTTCGACCCTACGGACCGGCGCCATCGGTACCCCTTCGTCAACTGCACCCGGTGCGGGCCGCGGTTCACGATCGTCCTCCGCGTCCCCTACGACCGGCCGAATACGACGATGGCGGGATTCCCGCTCTGCGACGACTGCCTGCGCGAGTACGAGGACCCGACCGACCGCCGCTTCCACGCCGAGCCGATCGCCTGCCCGGTGTGCGGCCCCCGGCTCTCGCTTCCGCTCGAGGAAGCGGTCGGGCTGCTGCGCGACGGCGCGATCCTTGCCGTCAAGGGCCTCGGCGGCTACCACCTCGCCTGCGACGCGGCGAACGAGGAGACGGTGGCACGGCTGCGGGCGCGGAAGCATCGGGAGGAAAAGCCGTTCGCGCTGATGACGGCGGCGCCGGAGGCGATCGTCGAGCTGACGGCGGCCGCAGCCGAGCTGCTCCGCTCGCGCGAGCGGCCGATCGTGCTCTTGCCGCGACGCCCGCATGCCGCGATCGCGGAGTCGGTGGCGCCGGGGGTGCCGGAGCTCGGCGTGATGCTCCCCTACACCCCCCTCCACCATCTCCTCATCGCCGACGTCGGCCGCCCGCTCGTGATGACGAGCGGCAACCGGTCGGACGAGCCGATCGCCGTCGCCGACGACGAAGCGCGCGAGCGTCTCGCCGGGATCGCGGACGCCTTCCTCGCGCACGATCGCCCCATCCACCGCCGCTGCGAGGACTCGGTCGTGCGGGTCGCCTTCCCGATCCGCCGCTCTCGTGGGTACACCCCGAGCGCCCTGCCGCTCCCCGTGGCGACGGCGCGCCCGCTGATCGCCGTGGGAGCCGAGCTGAAGAGCACCTTCTGCGTCGCCCGCGGAGCCGACGCGTTCATGTCGCCGCACCTCGGCGACCTCGACAGCGAGCTCGCCTACCGCGCCTTCCTCACCGACCTCGACCTCTACACCTCCATGCTCGGCGTGGTGCCGGAGCGGATCGCGCACGATCTCCACCCCGAGTACCTCTCGACGAAGTGGGCTCTCGACCAGGATCTCGAGACGGTCGGCATCCAGCACCACCATGCCCACGCCGCGGCATGCCTCGGCGAGCACGGTGAGCGAGGCCCTGCCCTCGCGCTCGTCTTCGACGGCACCGGGTACGGCACGGACGGGACGCTCTGGGGTGGCGAGCTGCTGCGGTGCGACCTCGTGACGTTCGAGCGGCTGGCGCACCTCGAGCCGGTGCCGCTGCCCGGAGGAGAAGCAGCGATCCGGGAGCCGTGGCGGATGGCCGCGTCCTACCTCGAGGCCGCAGCCCTGCCCGTTCCCTACCCACGCTGGCGGCTCGTGCGCGAAAGCCTGAAGGTCAACGCCCCGCTCTCGTCCGGGATGGGGAGGCTCTTCGACGCGGTCGCCGCGCTGCTCGGCGTCCGGGAGGTGGTGACCTACGAGGGCCAGGCGGCGATCGAGCTCGAGCGGCTCGCGGGGACGACCGCCGCGCCTCCCTACCCGTGGGTCTTCGGCGACGGGCCTGCGCTCGTCCGTCACGTCTACGACGATCTCGCGGCGCGCCGACCGCGCCCGGAGATCGCCGCAGCCTTCCACGAGACGATCGCCGCCGCCGCCGCGACCGCATGCGCCGAGTCGGCCGAACTCCGCACCGTGGCGCTGACGGGCGGCACGTTCCAGAATCTCCGCCTGCTCGAATCGACGGCACGGCGGCTCGAGTCGCTCGGCTTCCGGGTGCTCACCCACGCGCGCGTACCGCCGAACGACGCGGGGATCAGCTACGGACAGGCCGTCGTCGCCGCGGCGACGCTTCCCGCGCGCGCACGCACCACGCGACAGAGCACGGGGTGACTCAGCAGATCCGCGGGAGAGGATCGCCGACGAGGACGTCGACGACACGCCGTCCACCGAACGCCGTGTCCAGGAACACCATCCCTTCCGCATCCGCCCGCACCTCGCCGACGATCTCGGTGTCGATTCCGAGCGGCGACGACCCGAGCGCCGAGTACGCGGCCGCGAGGGCCTCCGGCGCCACGATTGCGACGAGCTTCCCCTCGTTCGCGACGTAGAGAGGATCGATCCCGAGAATCTCGCAGGCGCCGTTGACCTCGGGGCGAATCGGCAACGCGGCCTCGTCGATCACGATGGAGACGTTCGCGGCATCGGCGATCTCGTTCAGCGCAGTGGCCAGGCCGCCGCGCGTCAAGTCGCGTAGGCAACGCACCCCGGGCGTCGCCGACAGAAGGCCGTGGACGAGCTCCGTCAACGGCGCCGTGTCGCTATCGAGATCCACCTCGAGCTCGAGGCTGCCGCGGGCCACCATCACAGCGATTCCGTGATCACCGAGGGTGCCCGACACGAGCACCTTGTCGCCCGGTCTGACGCTCGCGGGCGACAGGTCGTGCTCGTGCTCGAGGACGCCGATTCCGGAGGTGTTGATATAGACCCCGTCACCCTTCCCGCGCTCGACGACCTTCGTGTCGCCCGCGACGACCTCAACGCCCGCCGCCCGCGCCGCCCTGCCGACGGAAGCAGCCACGCGGCGGAGATCGGCCGTTGGAAACCCTTCCTCGACGATGAATCCCGCGGTGAGGAAAAGCGGTCGGGCGCCTGCCACCGCGAGATCGTTGACCGTGCCGTTGACCGCGAGCTCGCCGATGTCCCCGCCGGGGAAGAAGAGCGGCTTGACGACGTACGAGTCGGTCGTGAAGGCGAACCGCGCTCCAGCGACGTCGAACAGCGCGGCATCGGCGAGCGGGGCCAGCCGCGGGTTGCCGAACTCCTCGAGGAAGAGCGCCTCGATGAGCGTGCGCGTCGCCTTCCCTCCGGCCCCGTGCGCGAGGGTGACGACTTCGTCCTTCAGGCGTGGTCGCCGCCGGCGTCGCCGTTCGATCGCCTCGAGTACCTCCTGTTCGCGACCCGTCACGTTGCCACGGTCTCGAGCCGCCGCGTGAACCGCCCGTAGTTGTAGTAGGCGGCGCACGCGCCTTCGCTCGACACCATGCAGGTCCCGATCGGGCGCTCAGGCGTGCACGCCGTGCCGAAGACCTTGCACTCCCACGGCTTGATCACGCCCTTCAGTACCTCACCGCACTGACACGCCTTCGGATCCGCGACGCGGACGCCCGGGACGTCGTAGCGACGCTCGGCGTCCCAGTCGGCAAACTCGACCCGGAGGGCCAGGGCGCTCTGGGAGATGAAGCCGAGGCCGCGCCATTCGAACGTCGTGCGGAGCTCCATCGTCTCGGCGATCGCCTCGAGCGCACGCGGGTTTCCGGCTTCCCGAACGACGCGCGTGTACTGGTTCTCGACCTCGCAACGCCCTTCCGCCAGCTGAAGCAAAACCATGTAGGCCGCCTGGAGCACGTCGAGAGGCTCGAAGCCCGCGACGACGAGCGGCTTCCCGTAGCTCTCAGCGATGAAGCGGTACGGCACCGTCCCGATCACGGTCGAGACGTGGCCGGGCCCGATGAAGCCGTCCAGACGGAGATCCGGGGAGCCGAGGATCGCCCGGATCGCCGGGATGATCGTGACGTGATTCGCGAAGACGAAGAAGTTGCGGATCCCCTCGCTGCGGGCACGCAGCAGTGTGAGCGCCGTCGACGGAGTCGTCGTCTCGAACCCGATCGCGAAGAAGACCGTCTCCCGCTCGGGATTCTCGCGTGCGATGCGAAGAGCGTCGAGCGGCGAGTACACCATCCGCACGTCCGCTCCGCGGGCCTTGGCCTCGAGGAGCGAGCCGTTTCCACCCGGTACGCGCATCATGTCGCCGAAGGTCGTGAAGATCACGTTCGGCCGTTCGGCGATCGCGATCGCATCGTCGATGCGGCCCATCGGGATCACGCAGACCGGGCAGCCGGGGCCGTGGATCAGGTCGACGGCGGGCGGAAGCAGGTTCTCGATCCCGTGCTTGTAGATCGTGTGCGTATGGCCTCCGCACACCTCCATCAGCTTGTACTTCCGACCCGGCTCGAGCACCGATTCGATGCGCTGCGAGAGATCCAGCGCGATCTTCCCCGACCTGTACTCGTCGACGTATCTCACGAGCGCTCGCCGACGACCTCGAGAAGGAGGTGCACGACGGTTGCGTGTGCCTCCTGGAGCCGGGGGATATAGTCGCCCGCTGCGACGAAGAGGTGGTCGAGCCACGGAAGCTCGCGGAGCGTGCCGCCGCCGTACCCGGTGACGGCGCAGGTCAGGAGGAGTCGCCGGTGGGCCTCCTCGAGACCGGCCACCACGTTCCGGGAGGAGCCGCTCGTCGAGAACGCAAGTGCGACATCGTCGGCTCGAGCGAGAGCGATCAGCTGACGAGAGAAGACGTTGTCGTACCCGACGTCGTTGGCTACCCCGGTGATCGTCGCGGCGTCGTTCGTGAGCGCGATCGCGCCCCAGCCGGCGGCGAGGAAGTCGCCTGCCGCATCCTGGGCGTCCGTCGACGAGCCTCCGTTGCCGAAGGCGAGCAGCCGTCCACCGCGGTGGAGGCGATCCCGGATCGCAAGGCCGCATGCGGTTACTGCCTCGAGGTCGATGCCGCGGCGCAACTCGGCGACATCATTGCCCTTGTCGAGCGTCGACGCCGCGACGTGCTCGAGCGTGGCCTCGAGGCCGCGCTCGCTGCCACCGAGGAACGGGTAGAGGAAATCGGTCACGCAAGCTTCTCCAGCGCGACTCCGGCGTGGCACAGAACACGATCCCCGACCCCGACAGCCTCGAGGAGCTCGATGGCGACCTCCTCGCGCTGCCCACCCCGTTCGACGATCGCCGTCAGCCGGTCGACCTCGACCACCCGTGCTTCCACCGCGACGTCGCCGCAGGTGACGCACGTGTCGGCGAGAAGTCCTGGCTGCTCGAAGAAGACGTGGACGAGCTCCCAGAGCACGTGATAGACCGTCTCCTGCACCTCCTGGACGACGCGCGGGTCTTCGCTCGGTACGACGAAGAGCTCGTCGGCACGCACCGCGCTGCCGGGACCGACGAGCGCGATCGTCTGGAGACCCTGACGCGTCGCGTCTTCGAGGAACGACGTGACGGCCGGATCCTCACCACCGTGGACGATCCCGAGCGCGATGTCGGAGGCGCGCGCGAGGCGAAGCGTGGTGGACTGCCCGGTCGGGTCGTTCGTCAGAGCGACGGCGGGGAGCGCTCTCTTTCCGACGATCACCGGATGCATGAACTCCACGGCGACGTGGGCGGCATCGGTTGCCGCCGCGCCTGTCCCGAACGCGTACAGGGTCGCTCCGCGCGAGAACGCGCGGGCGAGCGAGTGACAGGACAGGGCGATGCGGCGTTGCTCGCTTTCGAGGAACTGTCGGAGAACCCGCTCCCTCTCGCTGACGAGCGCCTCGAGCCGCGCTCTCATTCGATGCCGCTCGCTTCGAGCTCGGCGAGCTCCTGCCTGTAGGGATCACCGAGCCGTTCGAGGAACTCCCGTGTCGACTGCGCTTCCTCCTCGTCGATCTTCGACATCGCGAAGCCGACGTGGATCAGCACCCAGTCGCCGACAGCGACGGCGTCGGGACCGTTCACGAGGAGACCGACGTTGACGTTCCGACGGACACCCGAGACGTCGACCTTGGCGATGTGATGCTGCGTGTCGACGATCTCGACGATCCTGCCGGGAATCCCGAGGCACATCGCGGCTCTCCGGGCTCGCCGTCAGACCGTCGGCATCTGCGGTCGGGCGACCTGCTCGAGCGCGCCGGCGACCTGTTCGAGGGCGCCGTTGATGTCGGTCAGGACAGGCCCGATCGGCTCGGTCTGCTTCTCGATCGCGCGCACCCCGAACGTGATGAGACCGAGGGTCGCGGAGACCCTCCGCAGCGTCGCGGCGATCGCGATCAGATACCCCGCGAGCACTGCCACGAGCAGCGCAACCTCGATCAGGGTAACCACGATGAGAGTCGTCTTCATGCTCCACTCCTCTCCCGGAGCGCAGCGTGGCGCTGCAGCTCCTCCAGCAGGTCGACACCGCGGGCCTTCGTCGTCCCGAACAGATACGTCGTCTGGGTGTTCTGCGCCACACGCTTCCCCATCGTCCAGACCGCGGTGACGCTCTCATCGACGTCGAGCACCGCGCGCCGAAGCACCTCGAGGAGCGCCCAGACGACCAGTGCGACCACGAGGAGGACGCCGAGAGCGACCCACCAGGCGGCGGTCACCCCGGCCGAGAGCGCGAGGGGGGCCATCACGACGCACCCAGCTTCCTGAGATAGGCGACGGCGAGCCCGGGAACTGCCGTGGCGAGCTCACGCGTGCGCAAGGCTTCGTCGACGCCGTCGAGGTTCCGTGCGATGCCCACGCCGGCCGTGAGGATGTGATCCGCATAGCGCTCGATCTCGCGGGCAGGCCCGATGACCCGGTTGAAGAGCGCGACGACTGCGACCGCGACGACGAGACCGAGCGCGAGACCGAGCAGGGCGAGGACGCTCGTGACCGTGCTCATACGGTTTCCAGCCCTTCGCGCAACGTCCGCAGATGCCGCGTGATCTGGTCCAGGGCGAGATTCGTCCGGGTCACGTCGTACAGCGCGTCGGTGTTCGCGCGAGCTCCGTCGAGCGCCTCGACGATCTCACCGGCCTGACGCGTGATCGTCCGCGCGAAAGCGATGATCGCGAAGAGGAGGAGCGCCGCGATGAGGACGACCGCGGTCGCCACGAGAGAGCCGAAAACCCACCAGCCCGTTGTCGAAACTGCCAGCATCGCCTCAGGTCTCCTCCCGGATCAGACCCTGCGCGTATCGCGTCAGCGTCTTCGAGTGCGTCAGGTCGACGCCGTGCTTGGCTTTCGCGTGCTCGACGGCCTTCGCTAGCACCTCGCCCTCGCTTTCACCGGTGATCTTGGCGCCGCACGCGACGCCCCCGTGGTGTCACTGAAAGCTGTAGCGGCCTGACATGTCGCTTCCTTCGTCGATGGGTGGCACGTGACAAACGGGTCTATGTAGTCTACATCTACCACGTGGTGTGCAACTCCCGTCGACGACGATCGGAGGACCAGGGCGTGAGCGTCGGTGCGATCCAGAAGGCTCCACACGCGGGCAAGGTCTTTGGCGAGGACGCCGCCATGGGCGTCGGTGGCCTCGGCGGAACGGAGACCGGGCCCCTCTCGCTGCTCCACGTCTTCTGGATCGCCGGGATGAGCTGTGACGGCTGCTCCGTCGCCGTCACGGGCGCGACGTCGCCTTCGGTCGAGGAGCTGCTCATGGGGTCGATCCCCGGGTTGCCTCGCGTCGTGCTCCACCACCCGGTGCTCTCGGTCGACGCCGGGCACGGGTTCATCCGCCCGTTCGCGAAGGCCGTCGACGGCACGTTGGGAGCGCCGTACGTGATCGTGCTCGAGGGCTCGATCCCCGACGACCAGCGGTTCGAGCGCGAGGGCTATTTCTCGGGTTTCGGGGTCGGCGAGGACTGGCCCGAGTCCCTGACCTCGCCACGCGCTCCAGGCCAGCCGCTGCGCGTCACCGACTGGGTGAAGGCGATGGCTCCCGGCGCGGCGGCCGCGATCGCGATCGGAACCTGTGCGACGTGGGGCGGGATCCCTGCGGCCGCCGGCAACGTCACCGGCTCGATGAGCCTGATGGACTTCCTCGGCAAGGACTACCGCTCCGCGCTCGGCGTCCCGGTCATCAACGTTCCCGGCTGCTCCCCCATCGGAGACAACTTCACCGAGACGGTCGCGGCGGTACTCCTCTTCCTCCAGGGCGTCGGCCCCCTCCCGGAGTTCGACGAGCTCGGTCGCCCCGCCTGGCTCTTCGGAGAGACGGTGCACCGGCATTGCGTCCGCGCCGGGTACTACGAGGAAGGCGTGTTCGCCGACGACTACGGCGATCAGGAATGCCTCGTCGACCTGGGCTGCTGGGGGCCAATCGTGCAGTGCAACATCACCGAGCGGGGGGCGATCAACCACATGGGTGGCTGCATGGTCGCGGGCGGCCCCTGCATCGGCTGCACGATGCCGGGGTTCCCCGACAAGTTCTCGCCGTTCTACAAGTCGCCACCCGGGTCGCTGATCTCAGGTGGGATCGCCCGCACCTACGGCGCGGGGATCCGCCGCCTGAGGCGGATGTCGATGCGCTCCGCCAACCGCGAGTCGCTCTGGGACAGGACGGGCGAGGTCCCGTCCGGATGGGCGCTCGAGCACGCGAAGCCGACGACGGCCGCGAGGGCGGTCGGGTTCTTCTACAAGCGTCTCCAGTACAGCGGCTCGGTCGACCAGGCGAAGCGCGCCGGCAAGCTGCCCGTGCCCGAGACGATGAACGTCCTCCAGAGGACCGACCGCAGCACGAACGAGGAGCAAACCTGATGTGCTTCAAGAACCTCCCGATCGAGTTCGACGAGCACGGCAACGCGCGTCTCAGGGACGGCCTGGCCGACCCGTACGGCTACCAGGTAGCCGAGCTAGCGCCGCTCGGGAGTCCCGAAGGAGCGGAAAAGCTGCAGAAGCTGCTGGCCCGGAACGGGCACATCCGCCAGGTCGACTTCGACCCCGTCACGCGCGTGGCCGGCGCCCTCGCGTTCCACGCGATCGTCGACCTCGAGAACCGCGAGGTGCTCGAAACGGATTCGATGGCGACCCTCTTCCGAGGGTACGAGATCATCCTCAAGGGTCGCGACCCCCGCGATGCGATCTTCATCTCGAGCCGCGCCTGCGGCGTCTGCGGCGGGGTGCACGCCACCGCCTCGGCGCTCGCGCTCGAAATGGCCTTCGGCATCCACCCTCCACCGATGGGGGTCGTTGCGCGCAACCTCCTGCTCTCGGTCGAGTACCTGTACGACCACCCGTTGCATCTGTTCCTCCTCGCCGGGCCGGACATGTCGGAACCGGCGATCCGCGAGACCAACCCGGAGCTCTGGGATCGCGCCGAGCGCACGTCGGCGGCCGGCAAGGAGACGCACGGCTTCGCGACGATCGGCGAGATCATGACCGCGATGACGCCGCTCACCGGCAAGCTCTACGCGGAGGCGCTCCACATGACTCGCGTCGCCCGCGAGGCGTATGTCATCATCGGCGGCAAGTACCCGCACCCGCAGACCATCGTTCCCGGTGGCGTCAGCGCCACGATCGACACGTCCGACATGAACGAGGTGATGCTGCGGATCGTCAAGTTCTTCGACTACGGACAGAAGGTCGTCGCGATCTGGGACGACCTGATCGAGTTCTTCTACGACGCGAACCCCCGCTACGCGGACATCGGCAAGCGGCCGAAGAACCTGATCGAGCCCGGTCAGTGGGACGATCCGTACTCCTACGACGGAACGTACGAGAACGTCGACACCTGGGCGCGCGACCGGTGGGCACCCCCGGCCGTGATCGTCGACGGTGAGCTCGTGACGACGAGCATGCAAGCGCTCAACATCGGCGTCGAGGAGTTCGTCGAACACTCTTTCTACGAGGACTGGGCCGACGAAGGCAAGGGCAACGGCGCCTACCAGTTCAAGACCGACCCGGCCGGCAACCCTCTCTCGCCGTACCACCCCTGGAACAAGCAGACGATTCCGAAGCCCGGTGGCACGAACTGGAAAGAGAAGTACTCGTGGTCGACCGCCCCCCGCTGGGATCGACTGGCTATGGAGACCGGGGCGTATTCGCGCCTGTGGGCGACCGCGCTCGCGCCGGACTTCACGCGCACCACCTTCATCGAGCCGACGGGGCACAGCCTCAAGCTCGCGGTGCCGAAGGCCGCGCTCCCCGGAGGCGTCCGCGAATGGCACGTGCCGGAGAAATGGGGCGCCTTCGAGCGTAACCGCGGGCGAGCGTACGCGATCCTCTACACGGCTCTGATCGCCTACGAGAACGTCCTGATCGGTCTCGACCTGATGCGCAAGAACCAGACCGCAACGTCCGTCAAGCACACCGTTCCGAAGGACTTCCGCATCGGAGCGGGCTTCTGGGGCGCCGGGCGCGGCTACCTCACCCACCACGCGGTCATCGACGGCGGCGTGATCGAGAACTACCAGATCCTGACGCCGTCGACCTGGATGGCCTCGCCCAAGGACCCGTGGGGCAACCCCGGACCCTACGAGGAGGCCGTCAGCGCGACGCCGCTCCTCGAGAACTACGAGAAGCCGGAGGACTACAAGGGCATCGACATCCTCCGGGCTATCCGCAGCTTCGACCCGTGCATGCCCTGCACGACACACATCAACACAGGGGGCAGGGTGATCACGAGAGACGTGGTCACCTGCGCCTGCGGGGTGGACGACGACGGCCACGACCACTAGCGTTTCCCGGCGTAGTCGAGGACGCGAGGACCCGCCGATGCGCATACTCGTCGGAGGTGTGGGATATCGATTTCTGCGGGACGAGTCCCTCGGGCCCTACCTCGCGGACACACTCGCGCCGGAGACCCGGGACGGCATCGAGATCGAGGATCTCTCGTACGGCCCCGTCGCGCTCTCGCACAACCTGCACGAACGGCCGCCGTACGACCGTCTCGTCCTCGTGGCGTCGGTCCGCCGTGGTCGTGCCCCGGGCACCATCGAGCGCTATCGCTGGAACGGCGTCCTCCCCGACACGACCGAGATCCAGGCACGGGTCGGCGAGGCCGTGACGGGCGTGATCTCGTTGGACAACCTCCTGGTCGTCTGCGGGGTGCTCGGCGGCCTCCCCGACGACGTCCGGGTGGTCGAGGTCGAGCCGGTCGAGCCGGAGGGCTGGGGCGACGGGTTCAGCGCAGAGCTGGAGGCGAAGCTGCCGGAGATCGTGGAGGCCGTATGGACTTCGACTGCGCCATAGCCGAGCTCGACACCCTCGTCGAAACCCTCGAGCGCGAGGGTGACGAGCGGGCGCTCCACCTGCTGCAGCTGATCGACGCAATCCATCGACCTGGGCTCGAGCTGATCGTCGCGGGCGACCTGGAGCACCCGGTTGCCCGCGCGCTGCTCGCCATGTACGACCTCGCCGCACTCGACGAGCGGCTCCAGGTGGAAGAGGCCCTCGACCTCGTGCGGCCGTATATCCACTCACACGACGGCGAACTGGAGTTGCTCGACGTGGAGGACGGCGTCGTCCACCTGCGGCTCACCGGGGCCTGTCACGGGTGCTCCGGCTCCGCGATGACGCTCAGACGCGGGGTCGAGGAGGTTCTCCGCGAGCACTATCCGTCGTTCCGGGAGATCGTCGCGCACGAGCCCGACGGACAGCTGCTCCAGATAGCGTCGCTGCGACGGCCGGTCTTCGTCGAGGCCGGTGCCGCGGAGGATCTCGCTCCGGGAGAGCTCCGGCCGCTGTCGCTGGACGGCCTGGCGATCCTGCTGGCCAACGTTCAGGGCGAGATCTACGCATTTCGCAACGGTTGTCCGGTCGACGGCCTCCCGCTCGAAGGGGGTCGCCTCACGGAAGCCGTTCTCGTCTGCCCGTGGCACAACTGCGCGTTCGACGCGCGTACCGGCAAGCGCGTGGACGACCAGAGCGAGCCCGGGCTCGCGGTCGTGCCGGTCGCGATCGAGGACGGCGTTGTCCGCGTCGCAGTGAACGTCGCTTGAGACGTGTCCTCGTCGCCGGGGTCGGGAACATCCTCAGGCGCGACGACGGTTTCGGGCCGGTCGTCGTCTCGCGACTCGGCCCGCTCCCGGAGGGCGCCGACGTCGTCGAGACGGGGATCGGCGGGATCGCCCTCGTCCAGGAGCTTCTCGGTGGGTACGAGGGCCTCGTGATCGTCGATGCCGTCGATCAGGGTGCCGAGCCCGGGACGGTCTTCGTGATCGAGCCCGAGATCGGCGAGCCCGAGCACGTCTCGGACATCCACCTCGCGAACCCGCGGCGTGTGCTCTCGATGGCGAAGGGGCTCGGGATCCTGCCCCGGCGGGTCGTGATCGTCGGCTGCCAGCCGGCCGAGGTCGACGAGCTCGGCGAAGGCCTCTCCCCGGCGGTCGAACGCGCTGTCGATCTCGCGGCCCGCAGGGTACGGGAGACCGTCGATGCGTGGCTTTGAGTCGATCGAAGCGCTCGAGGACGCCCTGCGCGCCCAGCACTACCTCGTCGACGAGGGCCTCGCGACGGTTCTCTTCCTCGCGCTCCGGCTCGGCAAGCCCCTGCTCGTCGAAGGCGAGCCCGGCGTGGGCAAGACCGAGCTCGCGAAGGCGCTCGCCGCCGCAGCGGGTGCGCCCTTGCACCGTCTCCAGTGCTACGAGGGCATCGACGTCCACCACGCTCTCTACGACTGGGACTACCCGCGGCAGCTTCTCCATCTCAGGGCCGGCGGCAGCGGCCAGCTCTACGCCGAGGAGTTCCTGCTCCGGCGGCCGCTGCTCGAGGCGCTCGATGGGTCGGGAGGCGTGCTGCTGATCGACGAGCTCGACCGTGCAGACGACGAGTTCGAGGCATTCCTGCTCGAGTTTCTCTCGGACTTCCAGGTCACCATCCCCGAGATCGGTGTCGTCAGCGCCGAGCGGCCGCCGGCCGTGATCATCACGTCGAACCGCACCCGCGACCTCCACGAGGCGCTCAAGCGACGTTGCCTCTACCACTGGATCGACCACCCGGATCTCGAGCGCGAGACGCAGATCCTGCGCGTCCGCCTCCCCGAGCTGCCCGAGTCGCTCGTGCGCCAGGTGTGCGGCTTCGTCCACGAGCTGCGCTGGCTCGACCTCTATCGCCTTCCCGGCGTCGGCGAGACCCTCGACTGGGCCCAGTCGCTCGCTGCTCTCGGACGCGAGGAGATCGACACCGTGGCCACGGACCGGACGCTCGGCGCGCTGCTCAAGTCCCGAGACGACATCGAGCGTCTCCGCGCGGACGGCCTCGAAGAGCGCGTCGCACGCGTGCGCGATGCGCCCGGCTGACGCGGTCGTCGCCGACGCGGTCGTCGCGTTCGGCCGGGCGCTTCGCGAGGAAGGGATCGCCTCCGGCGTCGACCAGGAGCTCGTGCTCGCCCGCGCGCTCGCAGAGCTCGACCTCCGGCGACGCGAGCACGTCTACTGGGCCACTCGCGCGACATTCGTCCGCAACCGCGAGCAGCTCCCGGCGTTCGAGCGGCTGTTCGAGCGGTTCTGGGCGGGCGCCCGTCTCGACAGCCCTGGTGATCTGGTCGCGGAGCACGGCGAGACCGACCCCCGGGTCGCGGGCCCGCAGCACGGCGGGTCATCGCTGCCCCAGTTCCGCTCCGATCCAGGCCACACGCAGCTGCTCGACGCGGAAGGCGCACGGACGGCGAGCCCGCTCGAGATCCCGACGGCGCCGAGCGAGGAGCAAGGCCGGGAGGCCCGCCGCGGTCTTCTCGCGGCCTACAGCCCGAACGAGGTGCTGACGGAGCACGTCCCACTCGAGGTCGGCGACGACGAGGTCGCAGCCGCTCGCCGCCTCGCCGAGGAGCTTCGCCACGCGACTCCCAAGCGTCTCTCGCGACGGCTCTCGTCCGGCGATCTCCGCCGCGGCCGCCTCGACATCCGCAGCACGGTCAAGCGCTCTCTGGCGTGCGAAGGAGAGCCACTACGCCCCGTGTACGTCACGCGCAGGCCGAAGCCACGGCGCCTCTTGTTCCTCTGCGACGTCTCGGGTTCGATGGAGCGCTATTCGCGCGCCCTGCTCACGTCGCTCCAGGGCGCCGTCCGTGCCGGCGGCAAGACCGAGGCGTTCGTCTTCGCGACGAGACTCACGCGCCTGACGGGCTCGCTCACGGGCCACGACGTCGCCCGGGCACTCGAGGATGCCAAGGCGGCCGTGCCGGACTGGTCCGGGGGAACACGTATCGGTCACGCCCTCGAGGACCTCCGCCGCCGCTACGGCGGGCTCGGTCTCGCCCGCGGCGCGATCGTCGTGATCGCGAGCGACGGATGGGACCGTGGCGACCCGGATCTGCTCGCCGACGAGCTCGCGGCGCTTCGGCTCCAGTGCCGCCGGATCGTCTGGCTCAACCCGAGACCGTCGGACCTCGGACGGCAACCGCTCGCGATCGGGATGCAGACCGCGCTCCCGTTCGTCGACGACTACGTTGCCGGACACGACCCATGCGCGGTCGCTGCGCTCGCACGGTTGCTCGGCAGGGTGGGGTCGGGACGGCCGGCCCGCAGGCAGCGCGCTCGCTAGCCGGCCGGCGGTTCGCGTCCGGCACTCCACGCGAGGCGGGAGAGCACACCGCGGGGCCGCCAGAGGAGCGCCGTGAGCACTCCGAAGAGGATCACGATCGCGCCGATCGTGCTCGGGAGCGGCGGGGTGAGATCGACGGCACTTCCGCTGCTGGGTGTCTGGCGCGTAGACTTCGCGCATGAAGCTGGTGATCGCAGGGAAGGGCGGGTCGGGAAAGACCTCGATCTCCGGGACGATGTGCCGGCACCTCGCCCGGCACGGCCACACCGTGCTCGCCATCGACGGCGACTCGAACCCGAATCTCGCTCTGACGCTCGGGATCCCGGCCGAGCAGATGGGGAGCCTGCCGACCTTGACGCGCGACCTCCTCGACCGGACTGCGGGCGAGGATCGCCTCAAGAAGACACTGGACGAGATCTGCGCGACCCACTCGGCGACCGGCCCGGACGGGGTGACGCTGCTCGTGATGGCGCATCCGCAGCATGCGGGCACCGGCTGACTGTGCGGCATGCACGCTACCGTGCGTAGCGTTATCGGAGCGGCGTCGGAGAGCGCCGAGGACGTCTGCATCCTCGACACGGAGGCCTCCCCGGAGCACCTGTCTCGCGGCACGGCCCGCCACGCCGACGTGATGTTCGCCGTCGTCGAGCCCTACTTCAAGTCGCTCGAGACGGGGCGCCGCATGGCGGCGCTCGGCCGCGACCTCGGCCTGCCCCGAGTCGCGCTCGTGGCGAACAAGATCCGCGACGACCACGATCTCGAGGCCGTCCGCGAGTTCGCGGAGCAGCACGAGCTCGAGCTGGCCGGAGTGGTGCCGTTCGACGAGGCTATGCCGGGCGCCGAGCGGGCGAGCGCCGCTCCGATCGACTTCGCCCCCGAGTCGAACGCCGTCGTCGCGATCGGGCAGCTCGCCGACCGGCTCCTCGGGGGAAGGAACGCCGATGAGCGAGCTTGACGTCCTGCGGGTGCGCGAGGAGGTGCTGCAGGCCATGTACTGGATGCGTGCGGAAGGTCTCGCCGAATCGTCATCGACGTTAGAGCTCGCGCGGTTCCTGGCCGTTCCATCCGGGACGCTGGGCCCGTACCTCGAGCGATTCGCGACCGAGGGCTACCTCAGTGTTGCCGACGGCCGCTACGCACTGAGCGACAAGGGCATCGAGACGGGCAAGCGCAGCTTCGCGGAGGAGTTCGCCGACCTGACGCGCCCCACCCACGGCGAGTGCGACGACGATTGCTGGTGTCACGACTCGCCCGAGGCTGCCGCACGCTGCCTCGAAGAGCGGGCCGGAGCACATGTCTCGCACTGAGACCTCGATCGCACAGGTGCCGCGGAGCTTCCTGCGCCCGTGCGTCCTGCTCCTGCTCCGCGAGCAGCCGTCCCACGGGTACGAGCTCCTGGAGCGCCTCGGGGTGCTCGGCTTCACGAGGGCAGATCCGGGTGGGCTGTACCGGACGTTGCGAGCGCTCGAGCGTGAAGGGCTTGTCCACTCGAGCTGGGAGCGCTCCAGCGAAGGCCCTGATCGCCGGATTTACGAGCTGACCCGGCACGGGATGGAGGAGCTCCACGACGCAGCGAAGGGGATGGCCCGGTCTGGTGGGGTGATCGGTCTCTTCCTGAGCCGCTACGGCGAGTTCGCGAGCCTCGCGCCGGACGAGCTGGCCGCGATCCCCCGGCGCTGAGCGAGCAGCCGCGCATCGCCGTTCGCACCGCGCTCGTGCTGGAGCAGGTGGTCGATCGTCTCCTCGCCCGGGTCGGCGAGTTGTATCCCGGAGACGTCCCCGTTCCGGTCGCCGACGCGGGCGAGATCGCTCGTCGCGGCTACCTCTGGCGCGTGGCCGAGACGGAGACGTTCGCCGCCGCCCGGGCCCCCACGCCTGGCCTTCCGGAGCGCCTGCATCCGATCACGGCCGGCGAGCTCGCCCGCGAGCTGGCGGACGCCGAGCCGCTCGGCCGCCCTGACCCGGGCGACCCGGGGACGATCACCTGGACCGTTCCCGGCCCGGGTGGGCATGTCCGCCACTACGGCGCCCTTGCCTCGATCGAGGCGGCCGGGCTCGCCGACCGCGCTCTCAAGCGCGAGTGGCTCTACGGCTTCCTGTACCGCTGTTGCGAAGAGGCAGGGCAGGCGCGTCCCGTCGAGGAGGGGAAGGCCACGTCCCCGTGAGCGAGCCGGAGAGGCCGGCCGGAGCGTAGGGCTCGCGACGCTCGGCAAGAACGATCGACGGTTCGGATGGGGCCTCGACGAGTCCGGAGGCGCCGCGACACTCGCGAGAGCCGAGGGGCTCGGAGCGTCGTCGCCGCCGCACCGCGGCACCGGCTCAGAGGCCGCTCGCGAGCGCCTCCTCGAAGCATTCCGGGCAGAGCTCACGACCCTGGAAGCGGCGGATCCGGATTTCCATCGTCCCCTCGCCGCAGTCGGCGCACACGACCGACGAGTGGATGCGCGCCCGCCGCGGCGGGGCGCCCCGCACCTCGCGCCATTCGAAGAGCTCCTCGGGCGGCGTCTCGAGGATCGCCCGCGCACGGGCGACGTGGAGCTGCTGGAACCGCTCGCGCTCGTCGTCGGACGCTGCCCCGAGACGCACCTTCTTGAACAGGTCCTCGTGCTCCGGGTCGCGCCCCCACGCCGCCGGTCGCCCCGAGATGCGAATGGCCTTGCCGTCGGAGCGCCGCCAGAACGTGTACGCGTTCTTGCCGTAGTCCCGGTGGACGAGGTTGCCCTTTCCGAACGTGCACCCGGTGAGGAACTGGATCGCGTCCACGCCGCACATGTCGGTCTCGACGGCGGCCACGACCTCTTCGTCCATCGCGTGCGCTCCGATCTCGCGCAGCGCGATCAGCGATGCCTGGATTCCCATGGCGAGCCCCGGGCACATATGCCCGTGGAAGGCGACGACGCGCTCCACCGTCTCGTCGTCGAGCGCCCTCGCTCCCTCGTGTTGCTCGATCATCGTCTCCTCCTTTGCGCGTCAGGCTCCGACCTTGCCGCCCATGACGAACGCCTGCTTGTTGTACGTCTCCGGATTGCCACCGAAGATCCCGCCGGGGGTGTAGTACCAACCGCTGAAGACCGACTTGCGGAAGAACCAGAGCCGATCGATGGTGTAGAGCTGGATCACGGGGACGTCCTGCGCGAGGATGCGCTGCATCTCGTCGACGAACTTCGCCCGCGTGCTCGCGCGAACCGTGACCAGCTGCGCGGACGCAAGCTCGTCGAAGCGCGGGTTGTTGTAGCCGAACACCCGGGTGAACGACCTCGAGCGGACGTTCGAGGCGAGCTGGAGGCGGACGAAGTCGGGATCGCCGCCGAGACCGCCGAAGCCGAGCAACGCCATCTGGTAGTTGCCCGCTGCCGTCGCCGCGTCTGCCGATGCCCGATCGAGCGAGACGAGCTGGACGTTCAACCCGACGTCACGGAGTTGTCCCGTGACGATCTCCGCCGTGGCCGGGTTCTGGAACGTGCTCGTGATCAGCTGCGGCTTGAAGGGCTGCCCGCTGGGCAGGTCGCGCCACCCGTCGCCGTCGCGGTCGACGAGCCCCACGTCCGTGAGCATGCTCTTCGCCTTGGCCGGCGAGAACGAGTACGTGGGCAGCCCCTTCGCAAACCACCGGCTCCCGGGAGCGATGATGCCCATGCTTCCGGGCGTCCCCTGTCCGAGCAGCACGCGCTTGACGAGGTCGGGGCGATTGATCGCATAGGCGACCGCCTGCCGGAAGGCCGTCTTGTCGAACGGGAATCCCTTCGTCATGTTGAAGTAGAGCGACCTGTTCCACTCCCCCTCGCCGCGCAGGACGCCGAAGCGCGGATTCTTCGTGAAGGCGTCGAGGGCGCTCGCGGGAGCACCCGCCTCGAAGGGGTTCGCGCCCGCGTCGATGATGCCCTGCTGCAGCGCCAGCATGTCGTTCGACTCCGGGACGAACTCGATCGCCCGCACGACCGGCACTCCGAGGTAGAAGCTCGGGTTCGCGACGAACCGGTAGGCGCCGGTGGCCGAGTCGTAGCGGTCGAGCCTGTACGGCCCGGAGCCGACGAGCGACTGCGGGCCCGTGAACCTGACCGGATCCTTGACGTCCTTCCAGATGTGCTGCGGGATGATCGGTACCCGGCCGGCGATCGTGATCGGGAAGGGCGCGAAGCGTTGGTTGAGCCGGAACACGACGGTCTGCGCGTCGGGGGTGGCGATGGCCTTGATCACGTTGAGCGAGTTCACGAGGCCGGTGGCCCTGCTGCCGGGCCCCGAGATGAGGTAGTTGAAGGTGAACGCGACGTCCGCAGAGGTCACCGCCTCTCCGTCCTGCCACTTCGCGCGCGGGTTCAGACGGAAGACGTACTCGAACCCGTCCGGCGAGCGCCGCCACTTCTGCGCGAGCCACGGAATCACGCTCCCGGTCGAGTCCTTCCAGAGCAACGTGTCGAAGACGAAGAGGACGTTCCTGAGACCTGGCCCTCGGCTGTATGCGAACGGCTGCGGGTAGCCCCAGTCGGTACCGCCGGGCACTCGCAGGACGGGCACCGGGGCCGGGCGCCCGTTCGCGGCAAGGCTCGTCGTGACGACGAGAACGGCGGCGAGCCCTGCGAGGACGAGCGCGAGCGCGCGTCTGACGGTATTCATCGAACCACCTCCTGGGGTGACGGGTCGGGAACCGCAGGCCCACGAAGAGACCCTGTCGGCTCGGAAACGGCATCGGGGAAGATCGCGTCCCGGCCGGCCGCGGCGAGCAGCACGCGCGTCGCCGGGTGTCTCGGCGTGACGAGAAGCGCAGTCCCGCTCGCCTCTTCGACGAGACGGCCCTGGTCGAGCACGACGACGCGATCCGAGACGCGCAGGATCGTCGCAAGGTCGTGGGAGATGAGCACCATCGCCATCCCACGGTCGACCTGGAGTGCCTTGAGCAGATGCAGGAGCTCGGCCTGCTCGCTCGGATCGAGCATGGCCACGGGCTCGTCCAGGACGAGCAGCTTGGGCTCGAGCACGAGGGCGCGGGCAAGGGCCACTCGCTGCAGCTCACCTCCGGACAGCTCGTGTGTGCGGCGGCCGAGGAACGCGTCGTCGCTCGGCAGCCGGACCGCGTCGAGGGCCCGCCGCACTTCGCTGTCTCTCGCCGCGGCGCTGTCGAGGCGCCCTTGCACGTCCAGCGGCTCGCGAACGACGTCTCCGATCGAGAGACGCTGCGAGAGAGCGTCGAACGGGTCCTGGAAGACGAGCTGCAGGCGGCGACGGGCGGCGCGGAGCGCGTCCGGCCGCGAGAGGTCGCGACCCTCGAACGTCACGCTGCCGGCGTCGGGACGCAGCAGACCGGTCAGCAGCAGCGCGAGCGTCGACTTGCCCGCCCCCGTCGATCCGACGACCCCGACGACCTCGCTCTCGACCACGTCGAGACTCACGGAGTCGACCGCCTGGACGCGAAGACCACCGCGCGACCGGTACTCCTTGCGCAGCCCGCGCGCACGCAGCAGCTCGACGACACCGCCCCGCACGCACCCGACCCGCCGCTCCGGCGTCTCCCGGGGCCACGCCTCGACGAGCGACGGGCGTCCGACCTCGCACTCCGGGAGCGCCTGCGTGCATCGTGGCTGGAACGGACATCCGGGCGCCCGCTCGCCCGGGAGCGGTGGCCGTCCGCGGATCCCGCGCAGCTCCTTGATCGTGGCGAGCGTCGGACGAGCACCGAGGAGCCCGCGCGTATACGGGTGACGCGGATCGTCGAGGACGGCCGCGGCTGGGCCTATCTCGGCGAGCCAACCCCGGTACAGGATCGCGACTCGATCTGCCAGGTGGGAGACGATCTCGACGTCGTGTCCGAGGATGACGATCGCCGACTCGCCCCGGCGGATGAGCGAGGCCAGGAAGTCGACGACCCGCTCGCGCGTCGCTGGATCGAGGCCGGTGGTCGGCTCGTCGAGCACGAGGACATCCGGCTCGCAGATCGCCGCCGTGGCAAGCAAGGCGAGCCGCCGCTGCCCGCCTGACAGCTCGCCGGGGAACCGCCGCGCCGCCGTCGGATCGAGACCGATCGCCGCGAGCGCCGCCTCGGCACGCTCGAGCGCCGCTGCACGTCCGGCTCCGAGGTGGATGCAGAGCGGCTCGGCGACCTGGTCGACCACGCGCAGAACGGGATTGAGCGCCGTCGCGGACTGAAACCCGAGCGCGATCCGCCGCCAGCGGAGCGCACGCCAACCCGTCTCGTCGAGACCGCTCAGGTCGCGGCCCTCGAGGAGGATGGTGCCGTCGACGCGAGCCTCGGGAAGCAGCCCGAGCAGGGCGCGGGCAAGGCTCGACTTGCCAGAGCCGGACTCACCCAGCAGGCCGACGCACTCGCCTCGTCGCAGCTCGAAGTCGAGGCCGTCGACGGCGTGAACGTCGGGAACGCCGGGATAGACGACGTGGAGGCCGCGCAGTTCGAGGAGCGCCCCGCTCATCGCGCTGCTCCAACATGCCGCACGAGCCGCGGGTTGACCCGCTCCTCGATGGACAGACCGACGAAGGTCAGCCCGAGGAGGAGCACGGCGAGGGCCGCGACCGGGGGCATCAGCCACCACGTCCAGGCGTCCGTGAAGAAGAGGCTCTGGAATCCGAGCGCGTCACGGATGATCGAGCCCCAGCTCTTCCGCAGCGGATCGCCCAGTCCGAGGAATGAGAGTCCTGCCTCGAGCATGACCGCCCTCTCGGCCGCGACGACGAGGCCGGCGACGAGAATGAGGCCGAGCTCACGGGCAAGGTGGCGGCGCAGGACATAGAGAGCGCCTGCACCGAAGCCGACCGCCGCTCGCAGGTGGGCGCGCGGTTTCAGCGAGAGCACCTGCGCCCGGATCACTCGTGCTCCGGGCGGCCAGGTGGTGGCGACGATGATGGCCGCGATCGCCAGCAGAGACCTACCGGTGTACGCGGCGACGATGATGAGGAGAGGCAGCCGGGGCACGGCGAGGAAGAGGTCGACGAGACGCATCGCGACGGCGTCGGTGCGGCCGCCGAGCCAGCCCGAGAGCATCCCGATCAGGGCGCCGACGACGAGCGTGCCGACGCCCGCCAGCGCGGCGACGACGAGCGAGCTGCGAGCGCCCTCGACGAGCTGACTGAGCAGATCCTGGCCGACCGCGTTCGTGCCGAGGGGATGGGCGCCGCTCGGCGGCTCGAGCGGTGCACCCGAGAGCTCATGGACACCGTAGGGCGCGATCCAGGGAGCAGCCGCCGCGGCCACGGTTACGCAGCCGACGATGAGGAGACCGATCCACCCGATCGGCGCCACTGCACGACTCCCCGTCGCGGGCGCCGGCAGGGTGCTCTCGGCAGCGGCGCTCATCGCGCCGCCGCTCTCGGGTCGAGTCGGGCATAGGCGAGATCGACGACCGCGTTGGCGGCGATGACGGTCAGCGCGAGGACGAGGAATGCGCCCTCGAGCAGGGGATAGTCGCGATCGTTGACAGCCCGAAGGATGAGCGATCCCATCCCCGGGTAGGCGAAGACGGACTCGACCAGGACCGCCCCCCCGACTGCGAACCCGACCTGGATGCCGACCGCGGTGAGAAACGGCAGCAGCGCGTTCCGACCGGCGTGCCGGTACTTGATCCGGCGCTCGGGGAGGCCCTTGGCCCGGGCGAGCAGCATGTAGTCCTGCCCGAGCGCCGAGAGGACGGTGTTCCGGACGAGGAGGAACTTCCCGGCAAGCAGGCCGAACGCGAGCGCGGTCGCCGGCAAGACGAGATGGCGGATCACATCGAGCGCCTGGCCGAGCGCTGACCCGTACTCGGCAAACGGGGTCTCGGCACCGTAGAGCGGGAAGATCGGGACGACCACGGCGAAGAGCACGAGCAGGAGCACCGCCCACACGTACTCAGGCAACGCACGCATGAGCGTGGTCGCGACGACGAGGCCTCGGTCGGTAGTACGACCCCGCCGCCACGCGGCCGTGACGCCTCCGATGAAGCCGAGGAGCGAGGAGACGAGGATGGCCGTGCCGACGAGCAGGAGCGTCCACGGCAGGCTCTTCCCGATGAGCGTCGCCACCGGCGCGCTCCGCGCGATCGACCAGCCCAGCTCGCCCCGAGCGAGGGCGCCGACGTAGTGGACGTACTGGGCTCCGAGCGAGCGGTTCAGGCCGTAGTACTCCTCGAAGCGCTCTCGTGCTTGCGGATCGGAGACATAGAGCCCGCTGTCCGGATCGGTGCGCGCGAGGAGCGGGTCGCCGGGCATGATCCTGGGCAGGAGGAAGATCAGCGTGACGACGAGGAACGCAGTCGGCACGTGGAAAGCCAATGCGCGCACGACGTTCGCGACGGAGGCTGCGCCACGTGATCGGGACACCCGCGCCAGCTGGACGTTCCCCCCGAAACCCATCATCTGCCAGCGAGGCTAGGGCCAGGCAGGTGCGGGGGCAATAGATGCGTGATGCATCTAGCGGGCACCCGGACGCGCGCGGTCGGTCGAGCCCGGTGTCGAGCAGCCACTGACGCGCCCGCCCCGTCTGCGACGGAACGGACCGACCGAGAGCCCGCCGCGTGCGCACGCCGAGCATCCGACCGGCATGCCGAACGGGTGGTAGCGAGCGGGTGACGGGTCGGCGCCGGAGGCCGCCTGGTCGACCGCTCCGACGCCGCAGCATGCCGGGAAGAGCTGTGCTTGCCCGGCGCTCCCACGGGTCGTGCCTTCAGCCTCCCCGGCTATGTCCCGTCGTCGTGGATGCCCGGGCTATGCGAGCAGGTCATCGTCACCGTGACCGAGCCGAAGCGCGAGCGTCTCGATCGCACGCACAGCCAGAGACGACGTGGCAGCGTCGATCGGAGCGCGCCCGAGAAGCTCCGCGCTACGGACACGCCCGTCCCGCGGAAAAGCGGCGATCACCTCGTGGTCGACCGCACGCGACACCCACCGCTCGTCCGCAGTGCGCGCGACGTTGTTCGCGACGAAATGGACGACAGCACGCTCCATACGTCTGCCAGCGTGATTCCGGCGCCATCGATAGGAGTGACCTTATGATTCGGCTGCCGATATGGCGGTCACGCTGACCCAGCTCTCGACCTTTCTCGCCGTCGCCCGGACCGGGTCGGTGAAGGCGGCGGCGGCGGAGCTTTTCGTCACACAGCCCTCCGTCTCCGCCGCTCTCGCCGCGCTCTCGCGTGAGTTCGGCACCCCTCTCACGGAACGCGTCGGGCGAACGGTGCGTCTTACTCCCGCCGGAGAGGCGTTCCTCCCCTACGCGGCCGACGTGCTCGGGGCCCTCGACCAGGGCAGGCGCGCTTCGCACGAGGCTGCCGCGACCAAGGCCCGCGAGGTGCGGATCGCCGCGGTGACCACCGCGGCTGAGTACGTGGTTCCGCCACTCCTGCGGCGGTTTGCCGACCTCCACCCAGGGACATCGCTCACGCTCGAGGTCGGCAACCGGGAGCGCGTGTTCCAGAGGGTTCGCGACCACCTGGTCGACATCGCGATCGGCGGCTCGCCGCCCGTCGGCGGCGGCCTCGCCGGCCACCCGTTCCTCCGGAACGAGATCGTCCTGATCGTCCCGCTCGAAGACGAGCTCGGCGGCCGCGAGAGGGTGAGCTTCGCCGACCTCGGGGGCCGAACCTGGCTTCTCCGCGAGGAGGGCTCGGGGACGAGGGCAATGGTCGAGGGACTGCTCGCGCGACATGGGATCGAACCGACCACGCTGACGCTCGGCTCCAACGGGGCGATCAAGCAGGCTGTCCGGATGGGCCTCGGGATCTCCCTCCAGTCACGCGTAGCGGTCGAGCTCGAGCTTCGCACCGGTCTCCTTGCGACCGCCCGGCTGCGCGGCCTCCCCTCGCGCAGCTGGTATGCGCTGACGACCGCCGGCGGCCATCGCCGTCCCGCTGTCGAGTGCTTCCTCGAATTCGTCACGAGCGCCGCCGCACGCTCAGCGCTCGCGGACGTGGACTGGTGAGAACAGCTGTGGATGAATAGCCTTTTGTCTAACGATCCCTTGGAAAGCTTCATTGCTCTCGATCTAAAGCTCGCGTACCGTAGTGCACGATCCGGTTCGCGACGAAGGGAGCGCAGATGACACCGACACCTGTTTCGGCGAACGGCCCGCCGAAGGACCGCTGGTCGGCCGGTGTGACGCCGTACGCGGAGATGGGCTACTACGACGCGGACTACGAGCCGAAGGACACTGACATCCTGGCGGCGTTCAGGATCACCCCGCAGCCGGGAATCGACGCGATCGAGGCCGCGGCGGCGGTCGCCGGCGAGTCGTCGACCGCGACCTGGACCGTCGTCTGGACAGACAGGCTGACCGATTACCAGCACTACCAGGCGAAGGCGTACAGCGTCGAGCCCGTCCCCGGCGTCGAGGGCCAGTACATCGCGCGGATCGCCTATGACCTCGACCTCTTCGAGGAGGGCTCGATCGCGAACATGACCTCGTCGATCATCGGCAACGTCTTCGGGTTCAAGGCGCTCCGCGCGCTGCGGCTCGAAGATCTGCGCATCCCGCCGCATTACGTCAAGACGTTCCAGGGACCGCCGCACGGGATCGTGATGGAGCGCGAGTACCTCGACAAGTTCGGGCGGCCGCTGCTCGGCGCGACCGTCAAGCCGAAGCTCGGGCTCTCGGCGAAGAACTACGGCCGGGTCGTCTACGAGGCGCTCCGAGGCGGGCTCGATTTCACGAAGGACGACGAGAACATCAACTCGCAGCCGTTCATGCGCTGGCGCGACCGGTTCGTCTACACGATGGAGGCCGTGCACAAGGCCTCGGCCGCGACCGGCGAGATCAAGGGCCACTACATGAACGTGACGGCCGCGTCGATGGAGGAGATGTACGAGCGCGCCGAGTTCGCGAAGGAGCTCGGCAGCGTGATCATCATGATGGACCTCACGGTCGGGTACACGGCGATGACGTCGATGTCGAAGTGGGCCCGGGCAAACGGCGTCATCCTCCACCTCCATCGGGCCGGGCACGGCACCTACACGCGCCAGAAGAACCACGGCGTCAGCTTCCGGGTGATCGCCAAGTGGTGCCGCCTGCTCGGCGTCGACCACATCCACGCGGGCACCGTCGTCGGCAAGCTCGAGGGCGACCCGAGCATGGTCAAGGGGTACTACGACACGCTGCGCGAGAACGTCGTCAAGGAGAACCCGGAGACGGGCATCTACTTCGACCAGGACTGGGCCTCGATGCCGGGCGTCATGCCCGTCGCCTCGGGCGGCATCCACGCAGGGCAGATGCATCAACTGCTCCACTACCTGGGCGAGGACGTCGTGCTGCAGTTCGGCGGCGGGACGATCGGACATCCCATGGGGATCGCTGCCGGCGCGACCGCGAACCGCGTCGCCGTCGAAGCGATGATCCAGGCCCGCAACGAGGGCCGCGAGTTCTTCGAGGAGGGGCCGGATATCCTCGCGAAGGCGGCGAAGGGCTGCCCGGAGCTCGACGCCGCACTCGAGATCTGGAAGGACATCACGTTCAACTTCGAGTCGACCGACACGCCGGATCGCGTCGTCACCCCGACGGTCGGTTGAGAGGACCATGATGCGACTCACCCAGGGCACGTTCTCGTACCTTCCCGACCTGACCGACGAGCAGATCGAGGCGCAGCTGCGATACGCGCTCGGCAACGGCTGGTCGATCTCGATCGAGTACACCGACGATCCCCACCCGCGGAACGCCTACTGGGAGATGTGGGGCATGCCGCTGTTCGACCTGACGCCCGACGATGTCGAATCGGCGATGCGCGAGGTGCGCGCGTGCCGCGAGGGGTTTCCCTCGCATTACGTCAAGGTGACCGCATACGACGCGTCGTACACGCGCCAGACGACCGCACTCGCCTTTATCGTCAACCGGCCCGCGGTCGAGCCGGGGTTCCGCCTCGACCGCACGGACGCGCACGATCGCGTCGTTCGCTACGGTCTTCGCGCCTATGCGACGGCGCAGCCGCCCGGGCGGCGCTACGGCGAAGGGGATGCGTGACCACCGTGGCCGGGCCCGCACCCGTCGAGGCCGACCTGGGAGCCGTGCTCGCCGAGACGAGCGTCGTCGAGGTGCTGAACCAGCTCGACCGCGACCTCGTCGGCCTCGAGCCGGTGAAGACGCGGATCCGCGAAATCGCCGCGCTGCTCGTCGTCGACCGGCTCCGCACCGAGGTCGGGCTCGCCTCGGAGCGGCCGTCGCTCCACATGTCCTTCACGGGGAACCCGGGCACGGGCAAGACCACGGTCGCGCTGCGGATCGCGGACATTCTCCACCGGCTCGGCTACATCGAGAAGCCACAGGTCGTCGCCTGTACGCGCGACGACCTCGTCGGTCAGTACGTCGGCCACACCGCGCCGAAGACGAAGGAGGTGCTGAAGCGCGCCTTCGGGGGTGTCCTCTTCATCGACGAGGCCTACTACCTCTACCGCCCCGAGAACGAGCGTGACTACGGGCAGGAGGCGATCGAGATCCTGCTCCAGGTGATGGAGGCCGAGCGCGACCGGCTCGTCGTCGTCCTCGCCGGCTACCGCGACCGGATGGACGACTTCTTCCGCTCGAACCCGGGGCTGAGCTCGCGCGTCGCACACCACATCGACTTTCCCGACTACGACCTCGAAGAGCTGATGGCGATCGCCGAGCTGATGCTCGAGCAGCAGAGCTACCGGTTCTCGGAGGAGGCGCGCGAGACATTCCGCGAGTACCTCGAGTTGCGAGTCGGGCGGCCACGGTTCTCGCACGCGCGCAGCGTCCGCAACGCGATCGACCGCGCGCGGCTGCGGCAGGCGAACCGGCTGTTCGCGCAAGGCGGCCGGCTCTCCGTCGACGAGCTGACGACGATCCTGCCCGAAGACATCCGCAAGAGCAGCCTGTTCGGCAACGACGTCCCGGAGCCCGTCGGGCCCGCGCGGAGCGCCGCCTGATGCCACGACCGATCATCCTCGGCGTCGTCGGCGACTCGGCGGCAGGCAAGACGACCCTCACCCGGGGCCTCGTTCGCGTGCTCGGCGAGGAAAACGTGACCCACGTGTGCACCGACGACTACCACCGCTTCGACCGCAAGCAGCGCGCCGAGAGAAATCTCACGCCCCTTCACCCCGACTGCAACTACGTCGACGTGATCGCCCAGCACCTCGGTCACCTGCGTGCAGGAGAGCCGATCCTGAAGCCGATCTATACGCACAGCGACGGGACGTTCGGGGCCCCGGTCTACGTCAAGCCGGCCCGCTTCACGGTCGTCGAGGGTCTGCTCGGCTACCACACGGAGGCGATGCGGCAGGTCTACGACGTCCGCGTCTTCCTCTCCCCGCCCGAGGAGCTGCGCCGCGCCTGGAAGGTGCGGCGCGACTGCTCGCGCCGCGGGTATACGACCGACCAGGTGCTCGCCGAGCTCGACCGGCGCGAGGCCGACTCGGAGGCGTTCATCCGGCCGCAGGAGCGGTACGCCGACATCGTCGTGCGCTACCTGCCGAGCGGCGACCGCGACCAGGAGCACCTCGACGCGGAGCTCGTGCTCCGCTCGAGCCTGCGTCACCCCGATCTGAGCGGGCTCGTCGACGGCGACGCCGGGATCACCCTGAGCGAGCGCAGCGACGAGGTGATCCTCCGTGTCTCGGGCTCGGTCGAGCCCGAGACGGCCGCGGAGATCGAGGAGGCGATCTGGGAGCGGATGCATTTCGCGAGCCATCTCCGCTCGGAGCGGCTCGGGGAGTTCACGATCGGCACCGACCTCCATCGCTCGGAATCGCTCGCCGTGATCCAGGTGCTGATCCTCTACCACCTGATCACCGCGAAGGCGAGCCTCGCACTCGGCGGCGACGGGACTCGAGCGCCGTCCGGGATTCCGGAGGCCGTCCACACCTGACGGGTGCCGACTCGGGCGCGCGGATCCGCCTGCGCTTCCGGTTCGGGCATGAGGGAGCACACATGCTCGTCCCGACGGCCTCGACCGGAGGGGCAACCCCTGCTTCACCCGCACCGGCTCTCGGGCGCAGGATCGTGCGGATGGAGCCGGTCCGACCGCTCGACCTCCTGCTCGCGACGGTCGCCGTCGCCGCCCCGCCGGAGGCGAGGTTCGCGGCGTCGTCTGGACGCCGGAGTGCGTCGCGCTCGGCGAGTACCGCGCGCGCCCGGGACGTCGTCGTCGGGCCCGGCCGGACTCCTCGACATCGACCTCGGCAAGGCCGGAGCTCAGCGCGGGTAGGCGGCGGCGACCCCCCCATCCACGTTGACGACGTTGCCCGTCGACTTCGACGAGCGGTTGCTGGCGAAGAAGACGATCGCCTCGGCCACGTCCTCGGCGTCGACGTTGACGCCGAGCGTCGTCCGCGCGCGGTAGAACGCGGGCAGCTCCTCCTCGCTCACGCCGTACGTCCTCGCGCGCGCGGCCTGCCAGTCCGAGGACCAGATGCTCGAGCCCTCGATCACCGCGTCGGGGTTCACCGTGTTGACGCGGATCCCGCACGACCCGCCCTCCTCGGCCAGACAGCGCGCGAGGTGCAGGGTCGCCGCTTTGGCGGACGAGTAGGCGGCTGCGTTCTTGCCAGCGACGAGCGCGTTCTTCGACCCGACGAAGACGATCGATCCGCCGGCGCCCTGTTCGATGAGCACGCGGAAGGCCTCGCGCGCGGCCAGGAAATAGCCGCGGACGAGGATCGAGTAGTTCCGCTCCCAGTCGGCCACGGTCGTCTCGGTGATCGCCGCGCTCGTGGAGATCCCGGCGGAGCAGACGAGAATGTCGAGGCCGCCGTAGGAGAGCACAGCCTGCCGCACCATCTCGGCGACCGCCTCCTCGCTCGTCACGTCGACGGGGACGGCGAGCGCGCGACGCCCGCCCCGGCGCTCGCAGATCTCCTGCGCCACCGCGCTAGCGCCCTCCACGTTCAGGTCGGCCACGACGACGTGCGCGCCGAGCTCCGCGAGCCGCCGCGCCGCCGCGCGGCCGATCCCGCTTGCACCGCCCGTGACGAGGGCTATCTTGCCGGCGAGCTCGCCGCGCGGCGGCGCCTGCGTAAGCTTGTAGCGCTCGAGCGGCCAGTACTCGACCGCGAACGCCTCCGCCTCGCTCAGCGAGCGGAAGCCGCCCGCCGCCTCGGCCGCGGCCTCGACGACGACGGCCCGCTGGTAGAGGTCGCGCGAGAACCGTGCCCTGCCGGCGTCGGCGCCGCTCGCCACGATCCCGACCCCGGGGACGAGGACGACGCGCGGGCCCGCCGGGTCGATCGGGAAAGGCCGGCTCTCGTCGGTGAGGTTCCGCTCGTAGTACTCGCGGTACCAGGCCGCGTACTCCTCGACGCCGCGCCGGAACGCCTCCGCCAGGTCCGCGGCCGAGTGCCGGTCGGGGTCGAAGTCCACGACGAGCGGCTTGTGCTTGGTGTTGATGAGGTGGTCGGGGCAGGGAGCACCCACCTGGCTGACCGCGGGGCCGCGCTGGGACGAGACAAAGGAGACGGACGCGGCGCTGCGGTCGACCTCGAGCACGAGGCCGTCAGTGTCCGCGAGTAGCGCGCCACGCAGCGCCGGCAGGGATGCGGCGAGCAGGTCCTCGGCCTCGCGGTCGTCGAGCGATCGTACGCGCTGCCCACCCAGGCCGAAGCGGTCGCCCGCGGCAGCGTTGAGCGCCTCGGCCGCGCGCGCGACGAACTCGAGCGTGTTGTGGTAGGCCTCCTCGCTCGTCTCGCCCCACGTGACGAGGCCATGCTTCTCGAGCAGGACGGCGCGCGCACTCGGGCTCGCCTCGAGGAGCTCGGCGATCCGCCTCGACATGTCGAAGCCCGGCCGCTGATACCCGAGCCAGACCGCCTCGTCACCAAAGGCCTCCTCGACGAGCCGGTGCCCGTTCGGCGACGAGGTGAGGGCGATGATCGCGTCCGGATGGGTGTGGTCGACGTGAGCGGCCGGGACGAACGCGTGCAGGAGCGCCTCGATCGACGGTCGGGGCTGGTCGGGCGCGAGCGCGCAGCGCCGCAGGTGGTCGACCATCTCCCCGTCGTCCATGCGCGCGCGCGCGCGGAGCGGCAGGATCTCGTCCACGCGCAGCGCGGCGAAGCCGACAGCGGTGATCGTCGCGAGGTCGGTGCCCGACCCCTTGACCCACAGCGTCCGCGTCTCACGGCCGGCGTGGTCGACCGTGACGCCCTTTGCCGACGTGTTCCCGCCGCCCTGGTTGGCGAGCGCGCGGTCGGCGCCGAGCAGGTTTGAGCGGTACACGACCTCCTCGACGCCGCTCAGGCCCGCGGCGGCGGCCGCATCCCACAGATCGGCGGGACTCGGGATGCCGCCGGTGCTCGCGCCGCTCTCGACCCTCCTCTCCGACTGGTTGGTCATCTCCCCACCTCTCAGATCGCGCTTGTCGCGGGTTCCCGTACCGCCGTCCCGCCGAGCCAGCCACGACCGCGCAGCTCCTCGACGAAGCGAGCGTAACTCTCGCGCAGTGCCGCCTCCTCGCGCTCCTCGGGCGCGACCTCCTCCCGGATCTCGACCATCGCAGCCGCGGCCGCGGTCAGGTTCTCGTGCATCGTCCCGGCGGCGGCGAGCAGGGCCGCGCCGAATGCCGACGTCGGGCTCGCGGGGACGGCGAGCGGCCGGCCGAGCACGGTGGCGCGGATGCGGTTCCAGACGCGGCTTCTGCTCGCGCCGCCGGCGGTCGCGATCGGTCCCTCGGGGGACGCCCCGAGCGCGCTCAGGTGATCGTAGGCGAGGCGCTCGAGGAAGGCGACGCCCTCGAGCGCGGCCCGGTAGGCCTCGACCTCGTCCACGGGCTCGCCGACGACGAAGCCCTCGGCCGTCGGCGCGAGGAAGGGAAAGCGCTCGCCCGAGCGGACGAGCGGGTAGGAGAGGCAGGCCGCCGGGCCGCGCGCGGCGGCCGCGCGGTCGAGCGCGGCCAGGTCGGCGCCGGCGTAACGCGCGGCGAGCGCCTCGCCGCCCGTGTTCGAGGCGCCGCCCGGCAGCCACCAGCCGTCCGGGTGGAGGTGGCTGTAGACGACGCCGGCCGGATCGCGGACGAGCTCTCTCGTGGCGCCCTTGATCACGAGCGTCGTCCCGAGCACGCTGACGAACCGGCCCGGCGACACGGCGCCACCCGCGAGCTGCGCGGCGCAGCCGTCCGTCATCCCGAGCCGAACCTCGCAGCCCTCCGGCAGCCCCGTCTCGCGCGCGGCCGCCGCGCAGACGCGGCCGGCGAGGCTCGCCGGCGGCTGCACCCGCGGCAGCAGACGCGCCGGCACCCCGAGGGCCTCGTAGACCTCGGACGGCCACTCGCGCCGCAGCAGGTCGTAGCCGCTCTTCAGCGCGTGGCTCCAGTCCGTCGGCGGTGGCTCGCCGAGCAGCCTGGCGACGACGAGATCGGACTCGCCCCAGGCATGTGCCACGCCGACAAGGGCTCCCCGCCGCGCGAGCCACGCGAGCTTGGCGATCGTGAACGACGGGCCGATGCGGAGACCTAGCGCCTCCCAGCGCTCCCGGCCGAGCTCCTGCGCACGCTCGGCCTCGACGGCCGCGCGTCGGTCGTCGTAGAGGAGCGCCGGGCCGACCGGCTCGCCGGCGCTGTCGGCGAGCACGACCGTGCCGGACGTCGTCGCGGCGGCAACCGCGACGATCCGCCCGCGGTCGGGACCGAGCGCGCCGGTGGCGCGCCGGAGCGCCTCCGCGGCGGCCGGCCACCAGGCCCGCGCGTCCTGCTCGGCCCAGCCGGGCGCCGGGCGCCGCGGCGGAGGCAGCGCGACGGCCGCCGAGGCGACCGTCCGCCCTCGCTCGTCGACGCAAGCGACGCGGACGCCTTGCGTCGCCACGTCGACGCCGGCCGCGATCCCCGAGCGCACCGCCTCGCTCATCGCGCCACCGCCAGTCGCTCGAGCGCGTCCGGGAGCTCAGCGAGCGAGCGGATGACGGCGTCCGGCTCGGCGAGCTGCTCGGCCGTCGGCTCCGGCGGCGCCTCGCCGCGGAGGATCCAGACCGACCGCAGACCCGCCGACTTCGCGGGCCGGATGTCGATGTCGAGCCGGTTGCCGACGTACGTCGCCTCGCCCGCCTCGCACCCGGCCACGCTGAGCGCGTGGGCGAAGATGCGGGGGTCCGGCTTCTCGCGCCCGATCTCGTCGGAGATGACCCAGACGTCGAAGAGGAGGGCGATGCCGTCGCGCTCGAGCGCCGAGCGCGTCGTGTCCGGCTGGTTGGCGAGCACGCCGAGCCGATAACGCGAAGCGAGCCGCTCGAGGGCCGGACGGACGTCGGCGTAGAGCGCCTCGGGCGGATAGCGCCACCGCCGCCTCGCGCGCGCGGAGAGCTCCACGACATCGGCGCCCGCTCCGAGGAACCGCGCCGCAAGCGCCCGCCGAATCCCGGCCTGCGCCCGCCGACAGCCGTCGTACTCGCGCCAGAAGTCCTCCTCGGTGACCTCGGCACCGAGCTCGCGCAGCGCCCCGAGCAGAGCACGCGCATACCAGACGTCGTCGTAGATCGGCCCGCCCACGTCCAGGAACACAATCTCCCGCCGCCTGCTCACGGCACCTGCTCACCAGCGAGCCGGGCGCGCCGCTCGAGCTCGTCGGCGCGGCCGGCGAGCTCCGCCACGCTCACGGCCGCCAGCGTGCGGGCGCCGCCGGCGGCAATCGCACCCGCGCGAATCCGCGCCGCCTTGACCGCCATCGCCGTCACCGCCTCTGCCTCCGCGACCGACTGCCCGAGAGCGACGAGGCCGTGGTTGCCGAGCAGAATCGCCCGCGGAGGCTCGCCGTATTGGTCGACGAACGCGCGCAGCCGCGGCGCAAGGGCGCGGGCGACCGCGAGCCCCGGCTCGAAGTAAGGAACGTAGAGGGACGCCGGGCCACACACGACGACCTCGTCGGGGAAGAGGGGGCCGGAGAAGATCTCCTCCGCGGCGGCTGCGCAGAGAAGACCGTTGAGGACGGTCGGATGGGTGTGCGCGACGTAGCGCCCACTGCCGAGCCCGAGCGCGACCACGTGCACGAACGTCTCGATCGACGGCTCGCCGGGCCCCGGCGAGGGCTCGACGCGCGCGGCGCGAAGCAGCTCCCGCACCTCCGTCTCGGCGAGCTCACCATCGTCGAGCACGGCCTCGAGCAGCGGCGCGAGCCGCAGCCGCACGAAGTCGCGGGCCTCGATGCCGTCGAGCCGGGCGCCGCTCGCCTTGACGAGGAAGGAGCCGTCCTCGAGCAGCGCCGACGTGTTTCCCTCGGCGAGGATGACGTAGTCGCGCTCGGGCCGGCCGAGCGCGCGCGAAAGGGCGACCAGCTTTTCGAGCCGCGCCGCGCCGCTGTTCCCCGCCCCGCTCATGACGCTCCGTAGCGCCGCTGCGCGAAGCTGTTGAGGAGCGCGCTCCCGACGAGAATTCCGCCCAGCGCCGCCTGCTGCCAGATCGGGTCGATGCTAGCGAGGTTCATGCCGTTGTTGACGAGCGTGATTAACACCGTGGCGATCACGACCGGCGGCACCGCCCCGGCGCCGCCGGTGATCGCGACGCCGCCGAGGACGGCGATCGTGATCGACTGGAGTTCGAGGCCGAAGCCGGCGTCCGGACGCGCACTCGCGAAGCGGGCCGAGGTCACGATCGCGACTATCGCGGCCAGCATTCCGGAGATCGCGAACGCCGAGAAGCGCCCGAGCACGACCGGTCCCGCCGCGAAGCGAGCGGCGAGGGCGTTCGTGCCGAGCCCGTACAGGTGCCGCCCGAAGACGGTGAAACGGAGCATGAACCAGACCGTCACGATAGCCGGCAGGTAGACGAGGAGCGTCTGCCGGGGGATCCCCTGCCAGTAGAGCGCGAGGTCGTACAGCCGCGGCGGCAGGTCGGAAATCGGCACCGTGTTCGTGATCACAACCGCGAGCGAGCCGTACGCGAACAGCGTCGCCAGCGTCACGATCAGCGCGGGCAGGCCCGCGACGGCGACGAAGAAACCGTTGATCGCGCCGAGGAAGGTGCCGAAGAGCACGGTCAGGAGCACCGCCGGCCAGAGACCGACCCGGTGGCTCGCAACGAGCTCGCCGAAGAAGACGCTCGCGAGGCTCACCGCCGAGCCGACGGAGAGGTCGATCGCGCCGCGGCCGGTGACGATCACGATCAGCTGCGCGAGCGCGAGGATCCCGACCTCGACCGCGAAGGCGGTGCTGCCGACGAGGTTGTTGTAGGTGAAGAACTCGACGACGAAGCTCGCGTTGAACGCGACCAGGCCGCCGAGCAGGATCAACAGCAGTGCCGTCCGCTCGACGAGCAGGAAGCGCAGGAGCGCGGACGGGCTCAGGTCGACACGGGGACGCCGCCCCGCACGCGCCTGGATCATTGCTCAACCCTTCGTCGCCGGAGCAGGTCGAGCGCCACCGTCGCGAGGATCAGGGCGCCGAGGATCAGGCCCGTGTAGAGGGCCGACAGGTTGACGATCACGAGCGCGTTGCGGATCGTGCCAACGAGCAGCGCCCCGAGCAGCGTCCCGATCACCGTGCCCTTGCCGCCGAGGATGCTCGTGCCGCCGATGACGACGGCGGCGATCACGTCGAGCTCGAACCCGACGCCGACGTTCGTCTGCACGACGCCGGTCCCGCCCACGAAGACGATGGACGCGACGCCGACGAGCGTGCCGGTGATCGTGTAGACGAAGATCGTGCGCTTGAGCACCGAGACGCCCGCGAGCCGCGCGGTCTCGGCGTTGCCGCCGAGCGCGTAGAGGTGCCGCCCCGTCGGACGGCAGCGCAGGTAGTACGTCGCCACGGCGGCGAGCGCCATCGCGATCCACCAGGCGAAGGGCAGACCGGCGAGCCGTCCGCTGCCGAAGTAGCCGAGCGTGTCCGGCAGGCCCGAGAGCCACCTCCCGCCGGTGACCTTGAAGCTGACCACCCGCAGGATGTTCAGCATCCCGAAGGTGATGATGATCGAGTGGACGCGGCCGAACGCGATCAGGAGGCCGTTGACGAGCCCGATCGCCGTGCCGACGGCGACACCGACCGCGATCGCCCCCGGGACGCCGGCGCCGTCCTGGACCTGCTGGCCGACGACGACCGCGCAGACGGCCAGCGCCGAGCCGACGGACACGTCGATCCCGCCGGTGACGATCACCATCGTCATGCCGACGCCGACGATGGCGACCTGCGCCACGGCGAGCAGGATGTTGTTGACGTTGTCGAGGGTACGGAACTGCGGGTAGGCGATGCTGAGAACCGTCCCCAGCACGAGGAGCACGGCGACGATCGACGCCTCGCGCGTCTCGATCGCCCGCCTCCAGCCGGGCCGGCGCAGGCGCGGCAGGAGCACGCCCTCGGTCGCGACAGCCTCCGACCGCTCAGGCACCGCGATCGGGGCTCCCTCCGTTTGCAGCGCCGTTGTCGCCAATCGCGGCGCGCAGGACGACGGCGGACTCGGCCTCGCCGCGCGCGTAGCTGCTGTGGATCCGCCCGCTGCGCACGACGAGGACCCGGTCGGCGAGCTTCATCACCTCGGGCAGCTCCGAGCTGAGCACGACGACCGCGGTGCCACCGTCGGCGAGCTCGAAGATCAGGCGGTGGATCTCCCCCTTCGTCTCGACGTCGACGCCCCGCGTCGGCTCGTCGAGGATGATGAGCTTCGGTCGGCCGACGAGCTGGCGCGCGAGCAGGACCTTCTGCTGGTTTCCGCCCGAGAGCGCGCCCACCTTCGTCGCAGCGCTCGGCGCCTTGACCGCGAGCGCCTTCATCAGCCGGCCGGCGACGGCGCGCTCCCGGCCGGCGAAGACGAGCACCCGCAACCGGCTGAGCAGCCGGTAGTTGCCGACGCAGATGTTGTAGGTGATGGAGAGCGGGGCGAAGAGCCCCTGCGTTTTGCGATCCTTCGGGAGCAGGGCGAGGCCGTGGCTGACTGCGTCGCGCGGCTTGCCGACCCTGACCGGGCGACCCTCGAGCTCGATCGTCCCGTTGTCGGGCGGCTCGATCCCGTAGAGGGCGTGCGCGACATCGGTCGCGCCCGAGCCGATCAGGCCGAAGAAGCCGACGATCTCGCCGCGGGCGACCTCGAAGCACACGTCCTCGAACTTCCCGTCGCGCGTCAGGCCGCGGACGCGGAGGACGACGTCGGCCCCCTCCGGCCGCTTGCGCGGGATCGCGGCGTGCAGCTTGCGGCCGGCCATCAGCTCGACGACCCGGCCGACCGTCAGCTCGCCGCGCGGCTGCGCTGCGACCACCTGGCCGTCCTTGAGGATCGTCACGCGGTCGGCGATCTCGAAGATCTCCTCGAGGCGGTGGCTGATGTAGATCGTCGCCACGCCGCGCTCGCGCAGCTGACGGATGACGCCGAACAGCGTCTCCGTCTCGCGCTGCGTCAGGATCGCAGAGGGCTCGTCGTAGATGATCACGCGCGCGTCCTGCGCGAGCGCTTTGCAGATCAGGACGAGCTGCTGCTCGGCCAGGCTGAGGTCGCCCATTCGCTGCCCGTCGAGCGAGGGGTCGAGATAGAGGCTCGAGAGCAGCTCGCGGACTCGCTCCCGCTGCGCCCCCATGTCGACGCTGCCGAAGCGGTCGCGCAGCTCGCGGCCGAGAAAGACGTTCTCGACGACGGAGAGGTCGGGGAAGATCTGGGGCTCCTGGTAGACGGTCACGACACCGAGCCGGAAGGCCTGCTGCGTCGAGGTGATCTCGACACGCTCGCCGTCGATGTGGATCTCGCCCGCGTCCGGCTGCTCCGCCCCGGCGATGATCTTGATCAGGGTCGACTTCCCGGCGCCGTTCTCTCCGACGAGCGCGTGCACCTCGCCCTCGTGCACGTCGAAGTCGACCTTGCGCAGCGCCTGGACGCCGAAGAAGCGCTTGTCGATGCCGCGAAGGGAGAGGAGCGCGTGGCTCCTCTCCCTCTCGGCGACTGCCGGGCCTGCGGCCAAGCTAGAACAGACCCTCGTACTTGGCGATGTTCGCCTTTGTGAACACGGTCGGCGGACCGAGCCGGAGCTCCTGCTTCGCCGAGTAGTACGTCACCGTGCCGACCGGGCCGCCAACGTTGTACTTGCCCGGCTTGAACGTCTTGCCGTCAGCCAGGTACTTGGCCGCCCAGACGGTCAAGTAGCCGAGGTTGACCGGGTTCCAGAGCACGACCTTGGCCTGCGCGCCGCTCTTGATGTACGGCGCCATCACCGTCGGCGTGCTGATGCCGGTCGAGAAGACCTTGCCGATCTTCTTCATCTCGGTGATCGCCTGCGCGACGCCCGGCGCGGAGACCGAGCACTGGCCGACGAGGCCACTGAGGTCGGGATTGGCCGTCATCAGGTCCTTGGCGAGCTTCACCGCCTGCGCCTGGTCCTCACCGGCGTAGACGACCGTGACGAGCTTCATCTTCGGGTACTTCTTCGCGATGTACCTCTTCTGCACCGCGATCCAGGAGTTGAGGTTCTGGGCCGTGGGGCCGCACGAGACGATTGCCCACTTGCCCTTGCCGCCCATCTGCGACGCGAGCGCCTCGCTGACGGCGACGCCGATGCCTTCGCCACTCGCCTGGTTCACCCACACCTCGCGGTTGCCGGCCGCGTCGGTGTCGGACGAGAGCGTCTTGATGCCCGCGGCCTTCGCGCGCGCCAGGATCGGCTTGACGGCGACCGCGTCGTTGGGCGCCACGGCAATCGCGTCGACGCGCCGCGAGATCAGCGAGTCGATGATCTCGATCTGCTTCGCCGAGTCGGCGGTCGTCGGGCCCTGGTAGATGAAGTCGACGCCGAGCTTCTTCGCGGCCGCCTGGCCGCCCTTCTGCATCGCGTTGAAGTACGGAATGCCGATCAGCTTCGGCACGAACGCGATCTTGTAGCGTTTCTGCGCGGCGCCGCTGCTGCCGCCGGGAAGGGCGACGGCGACGAGAGTCGCGGCGAGCGCCAGCACGATCGCGGCCAACCCTCTCTTCTTCGTGAACATCTGTCCTCCAGTCGTGTGTTCTCCGGCCCGGCCTGGACGGCCGGCCTGTTCCGCGTTGCGTCTCTCCTCCTACCGTTGCGCCGGTTCGATCACCCCCCTCCCACCGACGAGCGGCTCCGGCCGAGTCGCCGGAGCCTGGACAAGAGCGTCGAAACGCCCGTACGCGTCCTCCCACGGGCCGCGGTCGTGCGGCTCGTAGACCGCGGGCGAGAACGAGTTGCGGACGACCTCACGGGCCTCATCGAGCGAGGCGAGCTCACCGAGCGCCATCGCCTGCACGGCGAGGTTGCCGATCTCCGCCGCCTCCACCGGCCCTGCGATGACCGGGAGGCCGGTCGCGTCGGCCGTCCACTGGCAGAGCGGCCGGTTCATGGCGCCGCCGCCGACGACGTGGATCTCGGCAGGCGCGACGCCGGTGGCCGCATCGAGCAGGCCGATCGTCTGGCGGTACTTGAGCGCGAGGCTCTCGAGGACGCAGCGGACGACGACCGCCGGCTCCGCCGGCGCCTCCTGCCCGGTGCGGACGCAGAACTCGCGGATCCGCGCGGGCATGTCGCCCGGCGGCAGAAAGGCGGGCTCGTTCGGGTCGATGAAGGAGCGCGGCGGCGGTGCCTGCTCGGCCATCGCGACGAGCTCGGCGAACTCCCACTCCCGCCCCTCGAGCGCCCAGGCGCGCCGGCATTCGTGCAGGAGCCAGAGTCCGGTGACGTTCCTGAGCAGCCGGAACGTGCCGCCGACGCCGCCCTCGTTCGTCAGGTTCGCCGAGAAGGTGCGGTCGTCGATCACCGGGGCGGCGACCTCGACGCCGACGAGCGACCAGGTGCCCGAGCTGATGTAGGCGGAGCCCGGGTGCCGGAACGGAACCGCGGCGACGGCGGAGCCGGTGTCGTGGCTCGCCGGGGCGACGACGACGGCACCCTGGAGCCGCGTCTCCTCGACCACCTCGTCGCGCACCGGGCCGAGGACGGTTCCGGGCGGGACGACCTCCGGGAACAGCCGCGAGGAGACCCCGAGCCGCTCGAGCACGTCGAGCGCCCACACCCCCTTCCGCGGGTCGAAGCACTGGCTCGTCGTCGCGGCGGTGAACTCGCATGCCTTGACGCCGCTCAGCCAGTAGTGGAAGAGGTCGGGCATCATCAGGAAGGTCTCCGCGACCTCGAGCGCCGGATCGCCGGCGGCGGCCATCGACCAGAGCTGGAAGACGCTGTTGATCGACATCAGCTGGATGCCGGTCCGCTCGTAGAGCTCCTGCGCCGGGACGCGCGCGAACACCTCCTCCATCGCGCCGTCGGTGCGGCGGTCGCGGTGGTGCACGGGGTTCTGCACGAGCCGGCCGGCGCGGTCGAGGAGCGCGAAGTCGAGCCCCCACGTGTCGACGCCGACGGAGTCGATCCGGCCGCCCGCCTCGCGCGCGGCCGCGCGGAGCCCCTGGAGGATCCCGTCGTGGAGGCGGAGCGCGTCCCAGTGGAGCGTGCCGTGCACGCACACCGGGACGTTCGGGAAGCGGTGGATCTCGGCGACCGAGAGCGTCTCGCCGTCGAAGCGGCCGAGGGCGACGCGCCCGCTCTGCGCGCCGACGTCGACGGAGACCATCGTCGCCATCAGGCGGTCCTCGCCTCCGCCGGGTGCGCGGGCGCGTCCGGGGCGCGCCGGTGGAGCCCGCGCGGCTCTCCGGGGCCGGCCTCCCGGCCCGCGCCCGGTTCGACCGCGACCACGTCCACGCCGCGGTCGCGCCAGCCCTCGACGAGGTCGGCAGGGGCGTCCGCATCGGTGACGATCGCGTGGACGCCCTCCGCCGGCACGAACGAGAGCAGTGCCGAGCGGGACCACTTCGTGTGGTCGAAGATCCCGATCACGCGCTCGCACGCGCTCGCCAGCTCCTGCTTTAGCCGCACCTCCTCCGGGTTCAGGTCCATCAGCCCCCGCTCGAAGCTGAGACCGCGTGCGCCGAAGAAGCCCATGTTGATGCGCGTCGTCCGCAGGACGTCGGTGGCGAGGTCGCCGACGAGCGACATCGCCGCCCGCCGCAGCATCCCGCCGGTCAGGATGACGCTGATGCCCGGCGCCTCGGCGAGCGCGGCCGCGATCAGGAGGCCGTTCGTGACGACGACGAGCTCCTTCTTCCCCTTCAGCTCGAGCGCGGTGTAGTAGGCGGTCGTACTGCAGTCGAGTGCGATCGCCTCGCCGTCGCCGACCATAGCGGCCGCGGCCCTGGCGATCGCCCGCTTTTCGACCGGCTGCAGGCGCAGCCGCATGTCGAAGCCGAGCTCCGACTGGGGGCGCTGGAGCGCCCGGACGCCGCCGCGCACGCGCGCGACCAGGCCCTGGCGAGCGAGCTCGGCGAGGTCGCTGCGCACCGTGACCTCGGAAACCGAAAACTCTTCCGCAAGCTCGGAGACACGGATCCCGCCCCGGGTCTCGAGGAGCTCGAGGACGAGCTGCATACGCTCAACCGGCGTGAGATTCGGCATCGGCGCGCGTCCCGTCCCGTCTCGCTGTCACTCTTGTATGACCTGGCACGAACGGGTGGAGCTTACGATCCCTTTCGATTTCTGTCAATAGGGATTTCGGTTTCGCGCGCGGCGACGCGCGCCGGGCGGACGGCACGGGGCGGCCGGCTAGGCTGCGTACTTCGCCTCGAGGCCCTTGAGGTAGGCGAGGCCCTCGGAGACGAGCGTGTCGCTGTCGGGCGCGAGCTGACGCCAGACGTACGTCGCCGCCCGCATCGCCTCGGCGATGTCGACGAAGGACTCGAGGCCGACGAAGCCGGCGTAGCCTCCGTCGGCGAGCGCGCGCATGATCGCGTCCCAGTCGACCGTGCCGCGGCCGGGGATGCCGCGGTGGCTCTCGCTCAGGTGGAAGTGGACGAGGTGCGGGACGACCGACAGCGTCGTCTCGTAGAAGTCCTCCTCCTCGATGTTCATGTGGTAGGCGTCGAGGTGGATGCCGACGTTCGGCTCGTCGATCAGCTCCAGCAGTCGGCGCGCCTGCGCGGCCGTGTTGACGAGGAACGTCTCGTACCGGTTGATCGGCTCGAGCCCGATCGTGACGCTGCGCCCCTGCGCGTGGCGAGCCGCCGCCTTCAGCACCTCGGCGGCGCGCTCGTAGTCGGCCTCCTCGACGCGCCGGTCGATGCGCCTGCCGATCGCCGAGTAGACGACGCCCGTGAAGACCGACGCGCCCATGTTCGCCGTCAGGTCGATGCAGCGCGTGAGGAGCTCGAGGCCGCGGCGCCGGACGTCCTTGTCCTCGCTCGACGGATCGGCGTGCTCCGGCAGAGCCAGCGATGTGAGCACCTCGAGCCCGCACGCCTGCGCCCGCGCCGCGATCGCCGCGGGGTCGACCTTGTCCGGCTCCATGAGCGGAATCTCGACGGCGTCGAGCCCGAGCTCCCTGACGTGGTCGATGATCGGAAGGTCGGCGTTCGACCAGCTCGAGGTCCACGCGTAGGCGTGGACGGCGTAGCGGAGCCCGGTCGCGGCCATTGGTGTCCCGAATCCTAGTCCCGCCCGGCGACGGCGAGCCGCTGCTCGACCTCCGAGGCCGTCGGCGGACTCGCGCCGCGCCGCTCGCAGGTGAGCGAGGCCACCGCCGACGCGAAGATCAGCGCCGCGCGCCACTCTTCCTCGGCGAGCGCGGCGAGCGCCGGCCGCGCCAGCGCGCCCCGCCGGCCGAGCGAGACGAGCAGCCCGGCGGTGAAGGCGTCCCCCGCGCCGACGGTATCGACGACGCGCGCGGGCAGCGCGGGCACGTCGAGAGAGAGACCCGGGCGGTAGAGCCGGCTCCCCTCCGCGCCTCGTGTGACGACGACGGCGCCGGGGCCGGATGCCGCCAGCGCCGCCGGCTCCTCGCCCCAGAGCTCGAGATCGTCCTCGCTCACCTTCACGAGGCCGGCGAGCCGGGCGATCTCGCCGAGCAGCGCGCGGTAGGCGTGCCAGTCGGCGACGAGGCCCGGCCGGACGTTGGGGTCGAAGGAGAGCGTCATGCCTCCCGCGAGCGCGCGCGCGAGCCCGAGGATCGTGCTTGCGCCCGGCTCGCGCAAGAGGCTGATCGAGCCCAGGTGGACGGCCTCGAAGCGGCGGAGGTCGCCGGTGGCGATCGCGCCCGGCGCGAGCAGCGCGTCCGCCGCGTTCTCGCCGCGGAAGCTGTAGCGCGCCTCGCCGCCCTCGTACGCGACGAATGCGAGCGTCGTCGGCTCCGGCCCTGTGAGGAGCAGGCTCGTGTCGACGCCCTCCGCCTCGAGCCGCTCGACGAGGATGCGCCCGAAGAGGTCGGTGGAGACGCGCCCGACGAAGGACGTCGGGTAGCCGAGCCGCGCGGCCGCGAGGGCGACGTTGTAGGGCGAGCCGCCGGGGTTGAGCTCGAAGCCCGCCAGGCGCCCGTCACGCTCGAACGGCGTGAAGTCGATGATCGCCTCCCCGAGGGAGGCGATCATCGCGGCTCGTAGGCGATCGCGCCGCGCTCGGCGGCGAGCCGCTCGGCGTAGCCGCCCTCGCGGAACGCCTGCACCGGGTCGGGCGCGAGACCGAGCTGCGCGCGCAGGTGCGCGAGCAGCGGCCGCACGTCCGTCTCGTACGCGTCGAGGAGGACCCGGTGCGCGCCGAGCACGTCGCCCGCGCGGCGCGCCTCGTCCAGCCGGAGCCGGTCGACGAGGAGGGCCTTTGCGTAGGCCGTCTGGATGTTGACGACCGACTGGATCATCGCGTCGATCTTCCCCTCGACGTTGTGCGCTTGGTCGATCATGAACGCGATCGTCTCAGCCGTCGCCGTCGTCGCCGAGTCGCGACGGGCGGCGACGATCTCGTTGAGGATGAGGAAGAGCTCGAACGGCTCGACCGAGCCGACGATCAGGTCGTCGTCGGCGTACTTGCGGTTGTTGAAGTGGAACCCGCCGAGCGCCCCCTCCACGAGGAGGAGCGCGACGATCTGCTCGATGTTCGTCCCCTGCGGGTGGTGACCGGTGTCAACGAGAACCTGCGCCTGCGGCCCCAGTCGCCGGCAAACGAGCAGCGCCGTGCCCCAGTCGGGCAGGTCGGTCTGGTAGAAAGCCGGCTCGAAGAACTTGTACTCGACGAGCAGGCGCATGCCGTCGGGCAGCGCCGCGTAGACCTCGCCGAGCGACTCGAGCAGGCGGCGGTAGCGGCCGCGGAAGTCGTCCTGGCCTGGGTAGTTCGTGCCGTCGGCGAGCCAGAGGCTGAGGATCCCCGAGTCGATCCGGCACGCGATCTCGACGCACTCGAGGACGTGGTCGAGGGCCTGCCGCCGGACGGCCGCGTCCGGGTGGCAGACACTCCCGAGTCGGTACACGTCGTCCTGGAAGAGGTTCGGGTTGACGGCACCGAGGCGGACTCCCTGTCCCTCGGCGTACCCGCGCAGCGCCGTCCAGTCGTCGACCCGGTCCCACGGGATGTGGATCGCGACGCTCGGGCACGTGCCCGTGAGCCGGTGAACGAGTGCGGCGTCCGCGATCCGCTCCCACACTGTCCTCGCCGCCCCGGGCCAGGGGAACACGTGGAACCGCGTGCCCGAGTTCCCGTAGCCCCATGAGGGCGTCTCGATCTCGAGGCGCCGCAGCTCGGCGACAACGCCGTCGGCGTCGACGCCGCCGTCGCCAAGCTGCTCGCGCAGGAACTCGAAAGCCGCCTCTCGCTCAGGCACGCCCGTAGTCTGACCCAACGCGCACGCTCATGCACCTACCGGCGCGGGGCGGTCCTCTATTCCTCTATTCCCGCCTCAAGCCGGCTCGCTCGCAGCGACGGCCGTCACACGCCGATGTCCTCGTTCCAGAGCGTGGGGAACTCCGCCATGAACCCCTCCATCAGCTCTCTGCACTCCGCGGACCGAAGGTGGACGACCTCGACGCCGCGCGCGGCGAGCAGCTCCTCGGGGCCGCGGAAGGTCGTGTCGTCGCCGATGACGACGCGCGGTATCCCGTAGAGCAGGATCGCGCCCGTGCACATGTCGCAGGGCGAGAGAGTGGTGAACATCGTGGCTCGCCGATAGACCTCCGCGGTCAGGCGGCCGGCGCGCTCGAGCGCGTCGGTTTCGCCGTGCCTGATCGTGCTGCCCATCTGCACGCGGCGGTTGCGACCGACCGCCAGCACGCGGCCGTCGGCCACGAGTGCCGCCCCGACGGGCACCCCGCCCTCGGCCCGTCCGATCCGGGCCTGCTCGATCGCCGTCTCGAGGAACTCATGGTCGTTCATCGGTCTCCTTTCACGCCCGTCGGTACGGCTTCAGATAGGCGCCCGGGTACGCCACGTTGCGGCCGGAGAGGACGAGGGCCGCGATGACGACGACGTACGGCAGGGCGAGGAGCAACTCGAAGGGTACGCCGGCAAGGGAGGGGATGAGCCGCAGGCGGAGCTGGAGGGCGTACACGAACGCGAAGAGGAGGGCGCCGACGACGCCGCGGCCGATGCGCCAGCGGCCGAAGATCACGAGCGCGATGCAGACCCAGCCGCGCCCCGCGATGATGTTGAGCGTGAAGCTGCCGAGGGCGGCCAGCGTGAAGAACGCGCCGCCGACCCCCATCAACGCGCCGCCGATCATGAGCGCGAGGTAACGGGTACGAGCGACGCTGACCCCCGCTGCGTCCGCCGCCTCCGGGTTCTCGCCGACGGCGCGGATGTTCAGGCCGAGGGTCGTCCGCATCAGCACCCACCAGGCGAGCGGCACGATCACAAGGAAGGCGACATACGTCATCGCGTACTGCGAGAGCACGTCGACGCCGAACACGTCCACGATGCCGAACGGCTTGATCGTCGCCTGCGCCTGGCTGCCACGGAACTGGAGACGGTTGGCGAAGTCCGCGGCGCCGATCAGGAAGAGTGTCGTGCCGAGGCCCGCGACGTGCTGGTTCGTCCCGAACGTGACGGTCAGCACGCCCATGAGGACGCCCGACCCGAGCCCGACGGCGATCGCGGTGACGAGGCCGACGACGAGCGAGCCCGAGGTCTGTGCTGCGAGGAAGCCGAAGAACGCCCCGGCGTACATCGTCCCCTCGATGCCGAGGTTAAGGATCCCCGCCCGCTCGCAGTACGTCTCGCCGACCGTGCCGTAGACGAGCGGGGTCGCGTTGCGCAGGGTTGCCGCAAGGACATCGGAGACGAAGCTCACGCGCTGCTCCCCGGCTCGACTCCTCCGCCTGCCGGCCGACGGAAGGACAGGCGGTAGCGGCGCAGAACGAGCAGCGCGATCACGACGAGCAGGAGCGCCCCCTTGACGATGTCGGCGAGCTGGGAGGGGACGCCGAGCTCGAGCCCCGCCGAATCGGCGCCGACGACGAGGTCGCCGAGGAAGAGTGAAGCGACGACGACGCCGAGCATGCTCAGGCCTCCCAGCGTGGCGACGACGATACCCGTGTAGCCGAACCCCGACGAGATGCCGTCCGTGAGCTGGTAGTTGATGCCGGCGACCTCGCTCGCTCCGGCGATCCCCGCGATCGCGCCGCTCGTGAGCGCGGTGCCGAGAAGCAGGCGACCCACCCCGATGCCGGCGAACCTCGCAGCCTCGGGGCTGAGCCCGGAGGCGCGCAGCCGCAGCCCGGTCGCCGTCCGCCCGAGCACGAACCAGAGGATGCCGACGATGACGAGCGCGATCACGAAGCCCAGGTGGAGCCGCGAGTCCGGCAGGATCTGCGGAAACTGCGCGTTCGAGGAGATCCGCTTCGATTCGGGGAAGTGTGTCTCCGGATTCCTCCACGGGCCGTTGAGCAGGCCGGTCACGAGCAGCAACGCGACCGGGTTGAGGAGCAGCGTCGTCACCACCTCGTCGATCGAGAGATGCACGCGCATGAGCGCCGGAGCGAGTGCCCAGACGGCGCCGCCGACGGCGCCGGCCCCGGCGACGGCGGCGATCGCGACGACGCGCGGCGCGCCGCCGACGTGCGTCCCGGCCCACGTCGCGGCGATCGCCCCGACGAGCAGCTGACCCTCCGCGCCGATGTTCCAGTAGCCGGCGCGGAAGGCGATCGCGACCGCCGCCCCGGTGAAGAGGAGCGGCGTCGCCGACACGAGCACCTCCAGCAGCGTGAAGCGCGACGTCAGCGGCTCGACGATGAACGTGCGATACGCGGTCAACGGGTTCGCGCCCGCGGCGAACACGAATCCGAGCGTGAGCACGAACGTGACCACGATCGTCAGGGGGCCCACGGCGAGGCCGAGCCACCGTGCCGGTGCCGGGCGCTGCTCGAGGCGGATGCGGATCACGCCGCTCACGCCGCCCGCCCGGCGAGCCCCGCCATCAGCAGGCCGAGCCGCTCGGGGTCTGCCTGCGCCGCCGAGACCTCACCCACGATCACGCCTTCGTAGACCACGATGAGCCGATCCGAGAGCGCCAGGATCTCGTCCATGTCCTCGCTCACGAGCAGCACGCCGGCCCCTCGCTGCCGTTGGGCGAGAAGCTCGCCGTGCACGTACTCGGTTGCGCCGAGATCGAGGCCGCGAGTCGGCTGGGAGACGACGATCACCTTCGGATCGCGCGACAACACCCGTGCCAGGACGACCTTCTGCAGATTGCCGCCGGAAAGGGTGTCGACGGGATCCTCCGGGCGCGCCTTGATCGCGAAACGGTCGATCAGCGCCTCCGCGTGCTGCCGCATTCGCCTCTCGTCCAACCGGATCCCTTGGCGGAACTCCGCAAGATGTTCGAGCGCGAGGTTCTGCGCCACGCTGAGCTCGCCGACGACGGCGGCGTGGCGGTCCTCGGGGATGCGGCCGACGCCGGCGTCCACGACCTCGGCCGGCGTCGACCCGGTGATGTCCACGTCGTCGACGGCTATGACCCCCTCGGTCGGCTGCTGCATGCCGCAGAGCACGTTCACGAGCTCTGTCTGGCCGTTGCCCGACACGCCCGCGACGCCGAGAACCTCGCCGCGCCGCACCTCGAACGACACGCGGCGCAGGGCGGGAAGCCGCTGGCGGCCCTCGGCGGAGACACCCTCGACGCGGAGCACGGTGGCGCCCGAGACGGATGCTGCTGGGCGCTGCAGCGGCCGGATCGTGCGGCCGACCATCAGCGTCGCGAGCTCCCGGTCGTCGACGTCGGCCGTCGCGTAGGTGCCGACGACGGCCCCGCGCCGAAGCACCGTGACGCGCGCGCTGATCTCGCGGACCTCGTGCAGCTTGTGACTGATGAAGACCACCGCGATGCCGTCGGCGCAGAGACGCCGCAGCGTCGCGAAGAGCGCCTCCACCTCCTGCGGCACGAGGACGGCCGTCGGCTCGTCGAGGATCAGCACCCTGCAGTCCCGGTAGAGCGCCTTCAGGATCTCGACGCGCTGCTGCTCCCCCACCGAGAGCGCGCCCACCCTCGCCAGCGGATCGACCCGGATGCCGAAGCGTTCCGACGCCCCCTTGACGCTCCTCGCGGCGACGTCCAGCCTCACGCGGACGCCGTCGGTACCGCCGAGGACGACGTTCTCGGTGACGGTCATCGGCTTCACGAGAGCGAAGTGCTGGGTCACCATCCCGATGCCGGCGGCGATCGCGTCCTTCGGCGAATGGATCGTCAGCGGCCGTCCGTCGATCAGGGTGACGCCGGCGTCGGGCCGAGCGAGGCCGTAGAGGATCCGCATCAGCGTCGTCTTGCCGGCGCCGTTCTCGCCGAGCAGCGCGTGCACCTCGCCGCGCCTGACGGAGAGATGGACATCGTCGTTGGCGACGACGTTCCCGAAGCGCTTCGTAACGCCGCGAAGCTCCACGGTGGGCGGGTCGTCCCCGCCCACCGTGGAACCCAGGTTGGCCGAGGTCACAGCGGTTGCGTTACCGTCACACCTACTGCTTGCCCTTGACCGAGACCGAGCCCGACGGCTGCGCCTCGTTGATGTCCACCCGAAGCGCGCCCGACTTGATCTGCGCACGCAGGCCGTTGACCTTCGCGACGAGCCTGGCTGGAACGCCGCCCTTGGCCCGGGCGTTGATCGGAGCGAGGCTCGCTCCGCCCTTGCCCATCATCGAGAAGTCCTTCAGGTCCTGCGCCGTGTACGTGCCCGCCTTGACCTGCTTGATCACGTACTCGACTGTCGGCGACATGTTCCAGACAGCGCTCGAGACGACGTTCCGCGGGCCGATCTTCCGCTGATCGGACATGTTCCCGAAGGCGAACACGTCCTTCTGCACAGCGGCCTCGATCACGCCTGCGCGCTCGGCATAGATGGCATCGACGCCCGCCCCGACCTGCGCCAGCGCGGCCTCCTTCGCCGTGGCCGGGTCGAACCAGCTGTTGATGAACGTCACCTTGACGACAGCCTTCTTGTTGATCGAGTGGGCACCGGCGGTAAACGCGTTCGCGAGCCGGTTGACCTCGGGAACCGGGAAGCCGGCGACGATGCCGACCTTGTTCGTCTTCGTCAACGACCCGGCGAGCACGCCGAGCAGGTAGGCCGGCTCATGGATCCAGTTGTCGAAGACGGAGACATTCGGTCCGGCAGGCCCGCCGCCCGAGCCGAAGACGAAGGCGATGCGCGGGAAGGCCTTCGCGACGCGACGGACGGCCTCTTCGTTGCCGAAGGCGTCGCCGATGATGATGTCCGGCTTGTTCTTTCCGGCGACCTGGCGCAGCACCCGCTCCATGTCACCCGAGTAGCCGATGTCATCGGCGAACGAGTAGTCGATCTCGCCGGCGTTCTTCGCCCGTAGGAGGGCGGCATGGATGACCCCGTCCCACGGCTCCTCGATCGGCGTTGCGAACGCGCCGAAGACCTTGAGCTTGGCGCTGCTCCCGGTCTGGCCGGCGGACGCGACACCGCCGCCGAGGACGGCTGCGGCCAGGAGGAGCGCCGCAAGCGCGGCGAGAAGCGGCGTGCGCCGGAACCGGCGCGGAGTGCTGGTCTTTCGAGCTCTGGACATGTGTGCTCCTCGTACGTCCGGTGAGGGAGATCTGAGCCGCAACGATCTGACGCCGGGCGCCGCGTGTCAAGCTGCAAGGCGGCGACGCCTCCGGCGCCTCAGCCGGCGAGGCCGCGGGCCTTGCGGCTCGCTGCCTGCTGCCGCTTGTTCGCGGCGAGCTCGACCTTGCGCAGCCGGATCGACACCGGCGTCACCTCCACGCACTCGTCCTCGCGGATGAACTCGAGCGCCTGCTCGAGCGACAGCGGCCGCGGCGGGATCAGCCGCACAAGCTCGTCCGACGTCGAAGCACGCATGTTCGTCAGCTTCTTCTCCTTCGTCGCGTTCACGTCCATGTCCTCGCAGCGCGCGTTCTCGCCGACGACCATGCCCTCGTAGACGACAACCCCCGGCCCGACGAAGAGCGTGCCCCGCTCCTGCAGGTTCGCGAGCGCGAACGCCGTCGTCGGACCCCGCCGATCCGCAACCAGCGAACCGCTCGGCCGCGTGCGCAGCTCACCGTGCCAGGGCTCGTAGCGGTCGAAGACATGATGGAGGATGCCGGTTCCGCGCGTCTCCGTGAGGAACTCCGTCCGCAAGCCGATCAGCCCCCGCGCCGGCACGAGATACTCGAGCCGCACCCAGCCGGTGCCATGGTTGACCATCTGCTCCATCCGCCCCTTGCGCAGGGCAAGCAACTGAGTGAGCACGCCGATGTACTCCTCGGGGACGTCGATCGCAAGCCGCTCCACCGGCTCGCACACCCTCCCGTCAACCTCCTTCGTCACGACCCGCGGCTTCCCCACCGTGAGCTCGAAACCCTCACGGCGCATCAACTCGACAAGAACAGCAAGCTGCAACTCCCCACGACCCTGCACCTCCCAACTGTCCGGACGCTCCGTCGGCAGCACCCGCAGCGAGACGTTGCCGACGAGCTCGTCCTCGAGTCGCCGCTTCACCTGGCTCGCCGTCAGCCTCGTGCCCTCGAGCCCCGCGAGCGGCGAGGTGTTGATTCCCACCGTCATCGAGAGCGACGGCTCGTCCACCTGCTCGACGGGCAGCGGGCGCGGGTCGTCGATGTCCGCGAGCGTCTCGCCGATCGTCACCTCGGGAAGGCCGGCGACGGCGACGATGTCGCCCGGCCCGGCATCGGCCGCGTCGACCCGGTCGAGCGCCTCGGTCACGTACAGCTCCGTCACCCTGGCGCGCTCGACGGTGCCGCCGGCGCGGCACCAGGCGACCTGCTGTCCCTTGCGGATCGTGCCGTTGCGCACCCGGCAGATCGCGAGGCGGCCGACGTAGGGAGATGCGTCGAGGTTCGTGACGAGCGCCTGCAGCGGGTGGCCCTCCTCGAAGGTCGGGGCGGGAATCGCCTCGAGCAGGAGCTCGAACAGGGGCCGCAGGTCGTCGGCGAGGTCGTGGGCGGCGAGGCCGGCTCGACCTGCCCTGGCATTGCAGTAGACGATCGGGAACTCGATCTGGCTCTCGTCGGCGTCGAGGTCGAGGAACAGCTCGTACACCTCGTTCACGACCTCCTCCACGCGCGCGTCCGGGCGGTCGACCTTGTTCACGACGAGGATGACGGGCAGCCCGGCCTCGAGCGCCTTGCGCAGCACGAAGCGCGTCTGCGGCAGCGGCCCCTCGCTCGCGTCGACGAGGAGCAGCACCCCGTCGACCATGCGCAGGCCGCGCTCGACCTCGCCGCCGAAGTCCGCGTGGCCGGGGGTGTCGACGATGTTGATCTTCGTCGCGCCGTAGCGCACGGCCGTGTTCTTGGCGAGGATCGTGATGCCCTTCTCGCGCTCGAGGTCCATCGAGTCCATCACGCGCTCGGCCACGTCCTGATTGGCGCGGAACGAGCCGGACTGCCACAGCATCGCGTCGACGAGCGTCGTCTTGCCGTGGTCGACGTGCGCCACGATCGCGACGTTGCGGATGTCGTCGCGGCCGCTCACCCAGCGAGGGTAGCTGCGATCCGCGCGACGACCGCCATGGGGGTGCGGCAAGGGCGGCTTACCGGCCCTGAAGACCTGCCGACACGGCGGCCGTACGTTCCGGGTATGCCCACCGTCCCACCAGGACGGAATGACGGACCGGTTCGTGCGCCGGCGCACGACCACGTCGGGCCCGTCGCTCACGATCACGGGGCAGGGCGGCAACCGCCCTGCGCTGAAGGCAATGCTCGGCCAGAGCCGGTCGCAGACTTTCGCGACCGGCGGCGAGACGGTGTTCCTCCGGGCCGTCCTGCCCGCGCGAGCGGCCGCTCAGCCTGCGATGTCGCGAACGAAATGGGCGGGATCGAGCGGTTCCCCCGTCGCCTGCTCGAGCAGCCGGTCCCACCGCAGCGAGAGCCCCGGCGCGAAGACGCGGTCGCGGAGAAGGCGCCCGGCCGCCTCACGGCCGACGATGCCGCCGCACTCGCGGCACAGGGTGCCGGCGAGCTGCGAGGCGACGAGCTGCCCGTAGAGGTAGGTGTGGTAGTAGACAGGCGCACAGGCGACGTGGATCTTCGCCGCCCAGTCGGGGGCACGGCGTCCGTCGGGCGGCGCGACGAGCTGGTAGCGCTGCACGAGCTCCCACCAGCGCGCGTCCAGATCCATCTCCGGGTCGGCGTAGAGCGAGCGCTCGAAGTTCGTCATCACGAGCACCCAGCGCGTGAACACGAGCAGCTCGGCGGCGCGCGCGGCGCGCAACGGCCCCGCGAGCCTCGCCGCCTCCGCCGCGCCGACGCCTGCAACCTGCTCGAGCCAGCCGGCGTCGCTCGCGAGGCGGCCCATCAGGATCGCGATGCCCTCGGTGACGACGAGGTGGCAGTCCCGCAGCAGCCAGGGCAGGGAACGGTCGAAGCCGGCGTCGTAGACGCCGTGGCCGAGCTCGTGCAGCATCGTGTCCATCCAGTAGGCGTCCGGCACGATGTTGGCGAGCACGCGCACGTCCCCGGCGCGGTCGACGTCGATGCAGAACGCATGCTGGCACTTGCCGTCGCGCGGGAAGAGGTCGCTGCGTTCGAGGATCGCCCGGGTCTCGAGCCCGAGGCCGTCGAACGTGGCGCGGCTCAGCTCGACGAGGTCGCGGCCCGCGAACACCGGGTCGAGGTCGACGCCGCCCTCCGCCGGCACCTCCTGGAAGAACGGGTCCGCGTAGTGCCACGGGCGCAGGTCGGCGACGGGGCAGCCGAAGCGCTCGGCGAGGCACTCGTCGACCGCCGCCTTCCAGCGTGCAAACGGCTCGGCCGTGGCGCGGTCGCAGGCGTCGAGCGTGGAGAACAGCCGCTGCTCGTCCATCTCGGACGTCGCCACCGAGAGGGCGAACCAGTCGCGGTATCCGAGCGTGCGCGCCGCCTCGTTGCGCAGCCGCGCGAGCGCGCGGACATCGTCGGCGACCGACGCGCCAACGGTCTTCGACGCCTCCCAGGCCGCACGCCGCTCTGCCACGTCGTCGCTCGAGCGCAGGATCGCCTTGATGCCGTTGTCGTCGACGGCGCGGCCGCCGACCTCACCGCGGTGGGTCGAGAAGCGCATCTCGACGGACGCCTCGATCTCGATGATGCGCTGACGTACCTCCGCCGCCACCTGCCTCGGAAGCAGCGCGTCGCGCAGGAGGCCGAGCCGGCGCGCTTCGAGCCCTTCCGCCCCGGGCAGCGCCGCCTCGATCTGCGCGAAGCGGTCGGCGTCGGCGAGGAAGTCCGAAAGCTCCCTCTCGAGCGCGACACGCCGGCGCTCGTTCTCCTCCGTCGCCTCGACGTTCAGGTCCCACCAGGCGCGGGAGACCGCGGTCTGGAGCGGGGCGAGCTCCTCGTCGATGCGGTCTGCGATGCTCCGGGCGGGCGTCACGGTCGGCAGTGTAGAGATGCTCACGACGGCAACGGCGAGCAGGCCGGGGCGAAAATCGCCACAATCCGCCACAATCTGACCGCAAGGTCAGACCGAACCCGCCGAAACGGAGCCAGACGATGGCAACTCACGTCCCCGTCCAGATCGACCGCGCGCGCATCAGAGAGCTGAGCGAGCGCGAGGCGCGAAGGCTCGACGAGCGCACGCAGGGCTCCCGGGCGTTCTACGAGCGGGCGCGACGCAGCCTCGCCGGCGGCGTCGCCTCGTCGTACCAGACCCGCGACCCGTGGCCCATCTACCTCGAGCGCGGCAAGGGCGCGCGCGTGTGGGACGTCGACGGCAACGAGCTCATCGACTTCCACAACGGCTTCGGATCGATGGTGCAGGGACATGCGCACCCGACGATCACGAAGGCCGTGAACGCGCGGATCGAGCTCGGAACGCACTTCGCCGCCCCGACCGAGGACGCCATCGTCGTCGGCGAGGAGCTTGCACGACGTTGGGGGCTGCCGAAATGGCGCTACGTCAACTCGGGCTCCGAGGCGACGATGGACGCGATCCGCATCGCACGGGCGGCCACCGGCCGCGACACGATCGTCAAGATCTTCGGCTCCTACCACGGACACCACGACTACGTGATGGTCTCGATCGGGGTCGAGTACGACAGGATCGGCGACCGCTTCGACCTGGCGTCGCTGCCCTACGGCCTGGGCATCCCCCGGGCGGTGGCCGAGATGACGGTGGCGGTGCCGTTCAACGACGCAGAGGCGATGGAGCGCCGCATCGAGCGACTGATCGAGGAGGGGCGGGCGCCCGCCTGCGTGATCATGGAGGCGGCGATGATGAACCTCGGGGTCGTGCTGCCCGAGCCCGGCTACCTCGAGGCGGTGCGGGAGATCACGCGCAGGCACGGGATCCTTCTCATCTTCGACGAGGTCAAGACGGGCCTCTGCATCGCCGCCGGCGGCGCGGTCGAGCGCTTCGGCGTCAGGCCCGACCTCGTCACGCTCGCGAAGGCGCTCGGCGGCGGCCTCCCCTCCGGCGCGATCGGCGGTACCGAGGAGGCATTCGAGCTCGTCGAGGCGGGCAAGGTCGTGCAGGTCGGCACCTACAACGGCAACCCGCTCTCGATGGCGGCCGCGCGCGCGAACCTGCTCGAGGTGCTGACGCCCGCGGCCTACGCGCACCTCGACACGCTCAACGACCGCCTCATGCAGGGCTGCCAGGCGGTGATCGAGAAGTTCAGCTTCCCGGGCTACGCGGTCGGCGTCGGCTCCAAGGGGTGCGTCACGTTCTCGCCCGAGAGGATCAGCGACTACGCGTCCTTCAAGGCGAACCAGGACGCCGAGCTCTGCGAGCTCGCCTGGCTCTACAACATGAACCGCGGCATCTTCATGACGCCGGGCCGCGAGGAGGAATGGACGCTGTCGATCACCCACACCTTCGCGGAGTGCGACCGCTTCGTGGCGGTGTTCGAGGAGCTCGCGCACGACCTGACGGCATAGCGCAGGGCGGCGGCGGTGCGCACCGCCGGGCGGCCTGGCCCCGGCGTGCGGCGCGCGTGCCTCGGCTGACCGCGCGATACGCTTGGCCTCGATGGCGAGCGCCCAGAGCACCCGCACGATTCCGTGGGACTGGTACGCCGATCCTGCCGTGCTGCGGCTCGAGCAGGAGCGGATCTTCCGCATGAGCTGGCAGTACGCCGGCCACACCGGCGACGTGCCGGAGCCAGGCTCGTTCGCCGTCACGCGCGCGGGCCATATCCCGATCGTGCTCGTCCGCGACGGGGCGGGAGAGCTGCGCGGCTTCGTCAACGTCTGCCGCCATCGCGGCCACCTGCTGTGCGAGGGCGCCGGCAGGCGCGAGACGCTGCAGTGCCCGTACCACGCGTGGACGTACGACCTCGACGGGTCGTTGCGCGCCGCGCCGCGCTGCGACGACGAGCCCGGCCTCGACCGTGCGGCGCTCGGGCTGGTCCCGGTGCAGGTCGACACGTGGGGGCCGTTCGTGTTCGTGAATCCGGATCCCGCGGCCGCCCCGCTCGCCGAGCACCTCGGCGAGCTGCCGCGCCTCGTCGAGGACGGCGGCGTGGACGTGGACGGGCTCGTCTTCCACAGTCGCGCCGAGAGCGAGCTCGAGGCGAACTGGAAGGTGTGCGCAGAGAACTACCTCGAGTGCTACCACTGCGCCGTCGCGCACCCGAGCTTCTCGAAGGCGATCGACGTGGCGGCGAGCGCGTACGCGCTCGAGGAGCACCCGACCTTCTCGAGCCAGTACGGGCCCCCGAAGAACGGCGGCGGCGGCGTCTACGACGCCGCCGGCAGGGTCGGCCGCGGCCAGTTCCACCTGCTCTTCCCGAACACCGCGATCAACGTCATGCCGGGGCGCGGCAACCTCTCGATCGGCCCGATCGTGCCGCTCGGCGCCGAGCGCACGTACCGCTTCCTCGACTACTTCTTCGAGCCCGGCATCGACGAGGAGTGGGTGACGGACTACCTCGAGCTCGACGACCGCGTCGGCGCCGAGGACCGGGCGCTCGTCGAGCGCGTCCAGCTCGGGATGCGCTCGGGCGTGATCGCGGAGGGGGCGCTGCTAGCGCGCTCCGAGCGGCTGATCGCCCACTTCGAGCGCCTGCTCGTCGCCGCGCTCGCGGCGGACGCGTAACGGCGCTCGCGGCTCTCGTGCTCCGGATCGAGACGCTCCCGGCGGCGGGGTCTGGCACGATCCGCGCATGAGCGTGGAGACGAAGGTCGCGGAGCCGCGGCTGCTCAACCGCGAGCTCTCCTGGCTCGATTTCAACGCGCGCGTGCTCGACCTCGCACAGGACCCCGGGCAGCCGCTGCTCGAGCGGGTCAGGTTCTGCTCGATCTTCTCGTCCAACCTGGACGAGTTCTTCATGGTGCGCGTCGCCGGCCTGATGGGGCAGGAGGCGGCCGGCTTCGGCGTGCGCTCGAGCGACGGGCTCACGCCGCAGCAGGCGCTCGCCCGCATCCGCGACCGCGTCGTCGACCTCACAGCCCGGCAGGCGAAGCTGTGGAAGCGCGAGCTCCGCCCGGCGCTCGCCGCCGAGGGCATCCCCGTCGGCACGATCGACGAGTGCGGCGCGAAGGAGCTCCGGCGCCTCGAGACGCGCTTCGTGCGCGAGATCTACCCCGTGCTGACCCCTCTCGCCGTCGGTCCCGGGCAACCGTTTCCCTACATCTCGGGGCTGTCGCTCTCGCTGGGCGTGCTCGCAGTCGACCCGGAGACCGCAGAGGAGCGGTTCGCCCGCGTGAAGATCCCGGAAGGGCTCGACCGCTTCGTCGACACCGGCAAGCGCCTGCTCCCGCTCGAAGTCGTGATCGGCCACTTCCTGCCGATGCTGTTCCCGGGCATGGAGATCGGCGAGCGGGCGGTGTTCCGGGTCACGCGCGACGCCGACTTCGAGGTCTCCGACGACGCCGACGACCTGCTCGAGGCCGTCGAGTCGGAGCTGCGGCGGCGGCGCTTCGGCGACGTCGTACGTGTGGAGGTTTCGGCGTCGGCGTCGGCCGGCATGCTCGAGCGCCTGCAGGACGGGCTCGCAGTCGCTCCGAGCCAGGTGTACGAGATCGAAGGGCCGCTCGACCAGGCCGACCTGATCCAGCTGACACGGCTGGAGCGTCCCGACCTCAAGCACGAGCCGTGGGTGCCGGTCACGCAGCCGCGCCTCGCGCGCGTCAAGGACGGGGCACGTTTCTTCGACGAGATCCGCCGCGGCGACCTGCTCGTACAGCAGCCGTACGAGTCGTTCCGGACGAGCTTCGAGGCGTTCGCGGCCGCAGCCGCCTCCGACCCCGACGTGATCGCGATGAAGACGGCCGTCTACCGCACCTCGGACGACAGCGCGCTCGTGTCCGCGCTGATCGACTGCGCAGAGCAGGGGAAGCAGTCGGTGTGCCTCGTCGAGCTCAAGGCGCGCTTCGACGAGCGGCGCAACATCGAATGGTCGCGCGAGCTCGAGCAGGCGGGGGTGCACGTCGTGCACGGGTTCCCCGACATGAAGATCCACGCGAAGATGACCCTCGTCGTGCGCCGCGAGGCGGGCGGACTGCGGCGCTACGTGCACATCGGCACCGGCAACTACCACGCGGCGACGGCGCGCCTGTACGAGGACGTGGGCCTGTTCACGGCCGACGAGGAGATCGCGGCCGACGTCGCCGACGTCTTCAACTACGTCACCGGCTTCGGCAGGCCGCAGCGTTTCCGCAAGCTGCTCGTGGCGCCGTTCGGGATGCGGGCGCGGCTCGTGGACGAGATCCGGCGCGTCGCGGCCGCCGCGGCCGCGGGCGGGCCCGCGCGCGTCCGCCTCAAGCTCAACAACCTCGTCGACGCGACGATCATCGACGAGCTCTACGCGGCGAGCACCGCGGGAGCGGACGTCGAGGTCTGCGCACGCTCGGTCTGCATGCTGCGGCCCGGCGTCGAAGGGCTCTCCGAGAGGATCCGCGTACGGTCGATCCTCGGGCGCTTCCTCGAGCACAGCCGCATCTACTCGTTCGAGGCCGGCGCGTCGAGCACGATCTTCATCGGCAGCGCCGACCTCATGCCGCGGAACCTCGACCGCCGCATCGAGGTGCTCGTACCCGTCGAGAACGCGCGCGCCCGCCAGGAGCTCGGCGCCGTGCTCGACAGCGTCTTCGCCGACGACGCGCAATCGTGGGCGCTCGCCGCCGACGGCTCGTGGTCGCGCCTGCGGCCCGCACGGCCCGGCAAGCCGTTCGACCACCAGGCCGCCTTGATGCGCCGCGCGCAGCAGCGCTCGCGCCGCCTCACGGACGGGCGCACGCGCAAGTAGGGGCGAGCCCGCCGGCCTCAGGGGCGCACGAGCGGCTTGTACCTGATCCGGTGCGGCTCGAGGGCCTCGGAGCCGCGCGTCTCGGTCACCCAGGCGGCGTACTCGCCCCACGAGCCCTCGAACCACGTCACCTGCGAGTCGCCCTCGAAGGCGAGGATGTGCGTGGCGACACGGTCCAGGAACCAGCGGTCGTGCGTGATGACGACGGCGCAGCCGGCGAAGTCGAGCAGCGCATCCTCGAGCGCGCGCAGCGTGTCCACGTCGAGGTCGTTCGTCGGCTCGTCGAGCAGCAGCACGTTCCCGCCCGAGCGGAGCAGCTTCGCGAGGTGCACACGGTTGCGCTCTCCGCCCGAGAGGTCGGCGATCTTCTTCTGCTGGTCGCCGCCGCGGAAGTTGAACCAGGACACGTACTGGCGCGAGCTCACCTCGCGCTTGCCGAGCAGCACGACGTCCTGGTTGCTCGAGATCTCCTTCCACACCGTGTTGGCCGGGTCGAGACCGCCGCGGTCCTGGTCGACGTAGGCGAGCTGCACCGTGTCACCGACGCGCAGCGTGCCGCTGTCGGGTCGCTCCTCGCCGGCGATCATGCGGAACAGGGTCGTCTTGCCGGCCCCGTTGGGCCCGATCACCCCGACGATGCCGCCCGGAGGCAGCGAGAACGACAGGTCCTCGACGAGCAGTCGGTCGCCGAAGCCCTTCGACACGTGCTCCGCGTCGACGACGACGTCGCCGAGGCGCGGGCCCGCCGGAATGTGGATCTCGACGCGGTCGAGCCTGACGTCGGCGTCGCCGGCAAGCAGCTTCTCGTAGGCTCCGATGCGCGCCTTCGACTTCGCGTGGCGTGCCTTCGGGCTCATGCGCACCCACTCGAGCTCGCGGGCGAGCGTGCGCCGGCGCGCGGACTCCTGCTTCTCCTCCTGCGCCAGCCGCGCCTGCTTCTGCTCGAGCCACGACGAGTAGTTGCCCTGGAACGGGATGCCCCTGCCGCGGTCGAGCTCGAGGATCCAGCCGGCGACGTTGTCGAGGAAGTAGCGGTCGTGGGTGACGGCGATCACCGTTCCCCGGTACGCCTCGAGGAAGTGCTCGAGCCAGGCGACCGACTCGGCGTCGAGGTGGTTCGTCGGCTCGTCGAGCAGCAACAGGTCGGGGGACGAGAGCAGCAGGCGGCAGAGGGCGACGCGGCGTCGCTCGCCGCCCGAGAGGGTCGTCACGTCGCGGTCGCCGTCGGGCAGGCGCAGCGCGTCCATCGCGTGGTCGAGGGCGGCGTCGAGCCCCCAGGCGTCGTGCCGGTCGATCTCGTCCTGCACCTGCGCCTGCTCGGCGAGCAGCGCGTCGAAGTCGGCGTCGGGCTCCGCGAAGGCGGCCGAGACGGCGTTGAAGCGGTCGAGCAGGTCGCGGAGCGGGCGCACGCCGTCCTCGACGTTGCCGCGCACGTCCTTGGCCGGGTCGAGAAGCGGCTCCTGCTGCAGGAAGCCGACGGTGGCACCCGGGTGCAGCTCCGCGATGCCCGACGACGGCTCCTCGAGGCCCGCCATTATCCGCAGCAGCGTCGACTTGCCGGCGCCGTTGGGGCCCAGCACGCCGATCTTCGCCCCGGGCAGGAAGGAGAGGGAGATGTTCGCCAGCACCTGCCTGTCCGGGCCGTAGAACTTGTCGACCCGGTACATCGTGTAGACGTAGTCGCTGCTCACGGCCGCGCAGGCTACCCGCCGGCGCTCCCGAGCGCGGCGAGCAAGGCGACGTCCCGCGCGTAGGTCAAGAGCCGTGCCGCATCGGCCGCCGGCAGCCAGCGCGCGTCGTCGACCTCGTGCGCGAACACGAGCCTGCCGCTCTCGACGTGCATGCGCCAGTAGCGCACGCGCTTCGGCCTGCCGCACGCGTCGGCGTACTCGGTGGACGGCAGCTCGGCGCCGAGCGCGCAGCGCAGGCCGGTTTCCTCCTCCACCTCGCGCAGCGCGCACGCCTCGTCGCTCTCGCCGGGCTCGGCCTTGCCCTTGGGGAACGTCCAGTCGTCGTAGGCGGGGCGGTGCACGAGCAGCACCTCGGGCCCGCGGGCGCCGTCCCGCACGACGACGCCGCCGGCCGCTCGCACCCAGGCGCTCAGCGGGCCGCCCTGCGGGCCGCCTCGTCGAGCCGGCGCCAGGCCGCGGGCCAGGCCGCGCGCGCGGCGGCACGGCGCTCTCGCTCGCGCTGCACGAGGCGTCCGGCCGCGAACGCGCTGCCGGGAGCCGACGGCAGCCAGCGGCGGATGCGCTCCTCGGCGACGACCGCGTCCTGGTGGTCGCCGAGCACGTCCTGCAGGCGCCTGGCGGCGGAGACGAACGACGCGCCACGAGCGCCGAGCTCGTGCGCTGCGAGGTCTGCCGCATAGCGCGCGCGCTTGACGCGGATGCGCGCCGCGTGCAGCTCGTCGTCGCGGGGGTCGTCGCCGAGGCGGGCGAACGCCCTGCGCGTCTTCCGCGCCTCGCGCTGCCACAGCTTCGCGAGCGGCACCTCCACGCCGGAGAGCGGCGGCGCCGCTGCGGCCTCGAGACGGTCGAGCAGGGCCAGGTAGCGCTCGCTGTCGAGCGCGCCGGCGAGCGCCACGTAGGCGGCGGCGCGCTCCGCCGCCAGCGTGTCGAGCAGCCCTTGCAGGTAGGCGGCGTCGTCCTCTCCGAGCGCGGCGATCTCGACGCGCAGGTGCGCGAGCAGCACGTCGAGGTCGCGGGCGGGGCCGAGCGAGGAGCCGAGCCAGCCGAGCTCGGCCCGCAGCGACTCGGCCCAGGAGAGGTCGAGCAGCGGGCGGGCCGCGCGCAGGTAGGCCCGCAGGCGCCGCGTCGCGACCCGCAGCCGGTGCAGCTCCTCGGCGTCGTCGCCGCGCCGGGTGCCCGGATCGTGGGCGAGCAGCGCGCGGTACTGCTGCTCGAAGGCAAGGCCGATCGCCTCGCGCGGCGCGGTATCGGGGGCGATCGCGACGGGCGCGGCCGGGCCGGCGAGGCCGAGCGCGCGGTAGAGCTTCGGGCGCAGCTCGCGCGCGGGCTTCGCTCCCGCGCGCCGCAGCTCCTTCGCGAGCCGCCGCAGCGTGCGCTCGTCGCCCTCGCGCAGCTCGACCTCGATCTCGCGGAAGCGGCGCTCGACATGCTGGCCGTCGAGCACGGCGACGTCGTCGTCGACGATCTCCGCGCCCTGCACGCGCACGCCCTCGCGCCGGGTGCGCAGGCGCGCGACGGGGACGAGCTCGCGGCTGCGCAGGTAGGCCGTGAGCAGCACGAGCATCTCGGCGGGAGGCCGCGCCGGCGTGCCGGTGAGCTCGAGCTCGAGCCGCGCCGCGCCCGCCGGCAGCTTCAGCTGCCACAGGCCGGCCCCGTCCTCGACCCGGTGGCGGAGCGTCACCCCGTGCTCTGCGAGCCGGAGCTCGGGCGTGTCATGGTAGGTCGACACGAACACGCGCGGCGGCAGGCGCTCGCCGCCGAGCTCGGGCAGCACGAACCCCTCCCCGGGGGCGAGCTTGATCTCCCGCTCGAGCGTCTCGCGCATCCGCATCGAAGCCTACTCGGGAGGGTCGTTCTCCGATGCCCCGGAACGGCTATCGTGCGCCGTCGGGATGAAGATCTCACTCACACCGCGCACGGGCGAGTTCTTCGTCCTGTTCGCACGCGCGGGCGAGAACGCGCTCGAGGTGGCCCGGCTCGTCGAGCGCCGCTTCCGCGAGCACCCGAACTCCGGCATCACGCAGGAGCAGGTGAAGGCGGCGGAGACGGCCGGCGACGGGGTCACCCGAGACCTGATCACGCTCCTCAACACCCAGTATCTGACGCCGTTCGACCGGGACGACATCTACATGCTCGCAACCGAGATCGACGACGTCGTCGACTACCTCGAGGAGGCGTCCGATCTGCTCGGCCTGTACGGGGTCGAGATGCCGACGCGCCACGCCGTCGAGCAGTGCCAGATCCTCGTGAAGGCCGTCGAGCAGCTGGCGACGGCTTGCGAGAACCTGAAGGGAATGCGGGGCGTGCAGCAGGCGCTGATCGAGGTGAAGCTGCTCGAGGACCGGGGCGACCGGGTGCTGCGCGACGCGCTCGCCTCGCTCTTCCGCGACGAGCGCATCGACCCGCTGATCGTGATCCGCTGGAAGGACATCTACGAGGCGCTCGAACGCGCGCTGGACGCCTGCGAGACGGCCGCGAACGTGATCGCGAACATCGTCGTCAAGAACGCGTAGCCCGTGGACGAGCTGACGCTTGCCGCAGTCGTCGCGGTCGCCCTCTTCTTCGACTTCACGAACGGGTTCCACGACACGGCAAACGCGATCGCGACGAGCGTCTCGACGCGCGCCCTCTCACCGCGTGCCGCCGTCGCGATGGCCGCGGTGCTGAACTTCGTCGGCGCGTTCGCGTCGATCGCGGTCGCGGCGACGGTCGCGAAGGGAATCGTGAACCCGGACGTGATCACGCTGGACATCGTCCTCGCAGGCCTCACCGGTGCCATCACGTGGAACCTCGTCACGTGGTACCTCGGCCTGCCCTCGAGCTCGAGCCACGCGCTGATCGGCGGCATCATGGGATCGGCCGTGTTCGCGGAGGGCTGGGACGTCGTCCAGTGGCAGGGGCTGAAGGGCAAGGTGCTGATCCCCTCCCTGCTCGCCCCGTTCCTCGGCATCGCGATCGCCTTCGCGTTGATCGTCGCCATCACCTGGCTGATCGCCCGTCGCTCGCCGGCCCGCGTGAACCGCGTGTTCCGACGACTCCAGCTCGTCTCGGGAGGCTTCGTCGCGTTCACCCACGGCACGAACGACGCGCAGAAGACGATGGGCATCATCGCGCTCGCGCTCGTCGCAACCGGCCACCTCGGCGCCGACTTCGACCGCCCGCCGACGTGGGTGATCGCCTCGGCGGCGCTCGCGATGGCGGCAGGCACGTACGCCGGCGGCTGGCGAATCATCAAGACGCTGGGGCAGCGCATCGCCAAGATCGACCCGCCCCAGGGGTTCGCCGCCCAGACCGCGTGCGCGTCGATCCTGTGGACGACGGCGCACTACGGCTTCCCGGTCTCGACGACGCACACGATCTCCGGCTCCGTGATGGGCGCAGGGGCGTCACGTGGCCTCTCGGCCGTCCGCTGGGGCGTCGCCGGCAACATCCTGCTCGCCTGGCTGTTCACGATCCCGATGGCCTTCCTGGTGGGCGGAGTGATGGAGCTCGTGACGCGGATCGAGGGCGGCGACCTGATCGTGTTCTTCCTCGTCGCCGTGATCGCGTTCGGCGCGTTCGCCGCGCGGCGCTGGGAGATGCGCCGGCTGCAGCCCGCCAAGGCCTAGACCGCCGACGCGACGGGTGCCCGGAGCGAGCGCCCGCGCCGGCCGCGGGCGGCCGGCGTCACGGTTGCCCTACGAGGGGCCGGCGCCCGTATCCGCCCTGCGGGCGGCGAGCTCGGCCGGACCCGGCCGGTCAGCGCGGACGAACTGGTAGGCGTGCGCTGCCAGGGCGGCGCCCAGGAACGGCGGGGTGAGATAGATCCACAGCGCGCGCAGGTCTCCCGACACGACGGCGGGGCCGAGCGACCGCGCAGGGTTCATCGAGGCGCCGGAGATCGGGCCGCCGAAGAGAGGATCGAGGCCGACCGTGCCCCCGATCGCGATCGCGGCGGCTTCGCCGGCCGAGCGGGTGTCGGTCGCGACGGCCATGATCACGAACATGAGGAAGAACGTGAGGATTGCCTCCCAGAGGAACGACTGGCCCTGCGAGCCGGAAGTACGCGAAGCTGCCGCGCCTCGCGCGGTGCCGATCCGCGAGCGCCTTGAACAGCGTCTCGAGCTCGATCGCCTGCGCGTCGGAGAGCGTCGAGCGCGCAACCGGGCTGCAGCAGGCTACGAGGGGACGCGGCTCGCTCATCGGCGGGATCGTGTCGAGAGATATCGATGCGCGCCGGACACGGAACGAGGCCGTGGGCGGGCCGGCGCTAGTTGCCTTCGAGCGAGCGCCGCTTGCGGCCCGCGAAGAGCTTGGCGAGCACGTTCATCAGCAGCACGAACGCGATCAGGACGAGTGCGGCCGCCCAGCCTGCGGCCTGGTCGTTCGGGTCGGGCGACTCGGAGAAGGCGAAGATCGCCACCGGCAGGGTCGGCAGCGCGCGGGTGACGTCGAGCGAGATCGCGTTGGCGGCGATCGACGACGTGAAGAGGAGCGGCGCGGTCTCGCCGGCGACGCGCGCGACGGCGATGACGACGCCCGTGAGGATGCCGCCGATCGCGCTCGGCAGGACGATGCTCCAGGTCGTGCGCCACTTGGTCACCCCGAGGGCGAGGCTCGCCTCGCGCCGGCTGCGCGGAACGACCTCGAGCACTTCCTGTGTGGCGCGCGCCACCATCGGCAGCATCAGGATCGCGAGCGCGAAGGCGCCGAACACGGCGCTCTGCCCGTGCCCGACGACGAGCAGGCCGAAGACGAAGATGCCGACGACGATCGCCGGTACGCCGTTGAGCACGTCGAGGACGATGCGAAGGGTTGCCGCCATACGGGGTCGCGCGTACTCCGACATGTAGACCGCGACGAGCACCGCGACCGGAATCGCGATCAGCATCGCCATCGCGACGATCAGGCCGCTGCCGACGAGCGCATCCGCGATGCCGCCCTTCTCTCCGAACAGCGGCCGGGGCTTCGTGAAGAACGACGGCTCGAGTGCGCTCAATCCCCTGAGCAGGACGCTGAACAGCACGAGCGCGAGGATGCCGACCGCGGCGAGAGCCGAGAGGGCGGCGAGGCTGCCCATGGCCTTCTCGACGATCCGCCGGCGCCGAAGGCCGTTCGAGCGGACGGTGACGTCGTGAGGGTCGGCCGGGACGGTGCTCACGCGGCTCTCCGCGCCTTCTCGAACCGGCGCACGACGAGCAGGGCGGCCAGGTTCGTGGCGAGCGAGATCACCATCAGGATCGCCGCCAGGTAGAGGATGGAGCCGACCTGCAGGTTGCTCGTCGCCCCCTGGTACTGGGACGCGATCCGGCTCGCGAGCGTGTCGCCCGGGGCGTACAGCGATGCGCTGATGAAGTCGGCGCCGCCGACCACCTGGGTCACCGCGATCGCCTCGCCGAAGGCCCGTCCGAGGCCGAGGAGCACCGCGGCGGAGATGCCGGGGGCCGCGTAGGCGAACATCACCCCGCGGATCGCCTCCCACCGCGTGGAGCCGAGCGCCATGGCGCCGTCCATGAGGTCACGCGGCGTGCGCACGAAGAGCTCGCGGCAGATGGCGGAGGTGATCGGCACGATCATGATCGTGAGCACGAGCGCGGCGGGGAGGATCCCGGCCTGCGACGGGTCGCCGGAGAAGATCGGCAGGAAGCCGAGCCAGCTCAGCAGCCAGGGCTCCAGATGCTGTGCCACCCAGGGCCCGAAGACGAGGATGCCCCACAGACCGAGCACGACGCTCGGGATCGCGGCGAGCAGCTCGACCACGGTCGCGATCGGGGCCGCGAGCCTCCTGGGCGCCACCTCGGCGAGGAAGAGCGCGATCGCGATCGACAGCGGCGTCGCGAGCAGGAGCGCGATCAGCGCGGTCACGACGGTCCCGTAGACGAACGTGAGCGCGCCGAACCTCTCCGCGACGGGGTTCCACGCCTCGGTCCAGACGAAGCCGATGCCGAAGCCCCGCATCGCCGGCCACGCCTGCGCGATCACCTTGAACGTGATCAGCCCGAGCAGCCCGGTCGCCGCCAGCGCGGCGGCGACCGAGATGCCCTGGAAGACGACGTCTCCGAGGCGGATGCGCCGGTGCTCGAGCACGGGGCCCGGCAGCGCGGGGTCGCGTGAGCTCCATGTCATGCTGCTTTGCGTCCTCCGGCGCCTACGTCGACGCCCGGATCTTCCTGATCTCGCGGAAGGCGAACGCCTGCACGGGCTGCGGCAGCGGCTGGAACAGCAGGGGCGGGCCGAACTTCTGGCCTCGCGTCACCGCCCAGTAGACGAGCCTGCGCAGGTCGGCGGCCTTCGGCGAGCTGGTCGGCACGATCACGTACGTGAAGGTGACGATCGGGTAGGCGAGCGGCCCGGCCGATCTCGGCGGATCGACGATCCTGAGCTGGTCGAGGGAGGTGACCTTGTTCGGCAGCCGCGAAAGGGCGGCCTTGATGCCGCGGAGTCCCGGGGTCGCGTACCTGCCGGCGCGGTTCCTGATCAGCGCGAACTGGAGCTTGTTCTTGAGCGAGTAGGCGACGTCGACGTACGTGATGGCGCCCTCGGTCTTCTGCACGACCCCGGCGACGCCGGAGCTGCCGCGCGCGCCGATGCCCGTAGGCCAGCTGACGCTCGTGTTGACGCCGACCTTGCTCTTGAACTCCGAGCTCACGGACGAGAGGTACTCCGTGAAGTTGTAGGTCGTTCCCGAGCCGTCGGAGCGATACACCGGCGTGATCTTCCTGTCCGGCAGGCTGAGATCGGGGTTGATCGCCTTGATCGCGGCGTCGTTCCAGTTCGTGATCTTGCCGAGGTAGATGTTCGCGAGCGTGGCGCCGTCGAGCTTCACACGACCGTTGAGCCCGGGCAGGTTGTACGGCACCGATGTCGCCGAGAGGGCCCACGGGATCACGACGCAGCCCTTGCAGGCGCCGAGCTGGTCGGGCGAGAGCGGCGCATCCGATGCGCCGAAGTCGACCGTGCGCGCCGTGACGCCCGCGATACCCGCTCCGGAGCCGGTGGGCGAGTACGTGAGGGCGATCCCGTACGCCTTGTCGACCTCCGGGATCCATTTCGAGACGAGCGGGAACACGAACGACGAGCCTGTGCCCGTGATCGACGTGCCGGCCGTCGTCGCGGGGGCGGCTTCGGCTCGCCCGCCGACGAGGGTTGTCGCGACGACGCCAACGAGCGCGAGCGCGACTGCGAGTGCTCTCTTCATTGCCCTTCCACCCTTCCTTCGATCGCATTTCGGTCGACCCCCTCGCGCACGAGGAGGCTCGCCGGGAAGGTTTGCGGCCTCGCCGCTCCTCGTGGGCTCGGATGCGGTGACGGACTGGTGACGCATCGGTGAACGGCGCTAGTGGGACGCGTCGCTGAACTCGTGGAACTCGCCCGTCACGAGGAAGGCCGTCTGCTCGCCGATGTCGACGGCGTTGTCGCCCACGCGCTCGATGCAGCGGGCGACGACGACCATCCGCATCCCCCACTCCTGCGAGCCCGGCTCGTGCGCCAGCGCGAGCACCTTGTCGGCGACGCGCCGGTTCGTCCGGTCGATCAGCTCGTCGAGCTCGACCAGCCCGCGCGCGCGCCCGACGTCGCGCTGTGCGAACGAGTCGAGGGCGATGCGAACCATCTCCTCGGCGCGCTCGCCCATCTCCCGCAGGCCCTCGGCCAGATCGTGGCGCGGCTCGAGCTCGCTCGCCAGCTTGGTCAGCTTCGCGACCGTGACGCACTGGTCGCCGATGCGCTCGAGGTGGATCGAGTCGTGCAGCACCGCGAGCACCAGGCGAAGATCCGTGGCGACGGGGGACTGCTGCGCGAGGATCTCCTCGACCAGCTTCTCGATGCGGTGGTAGCGCGTGTCGATCTCGTCGTCGAACGCGATCACCTCGTCACACAGCTCGGTGTCCTGCGACTCGAGTGCGCTCACCGCCCCGCGCAGTGCGCGGAGGACGAGCGATCCCTGCTCCTGCAGGCTCGCCTCGAGAGCGTCGAGGCTGTGCTGGTACTCGACGCGCGCCATCAGCCGAAGCGCCCCGTCACGTAGTCCTCGGTTCGCCGGTCGGATGGGTTGGTGAAGATCTTCGCGGTCTTGTCGTGCTCGACGAGGATCCCGTGGCGGCCGCCGAGGTCCTCGCGCAGCTCGACGCTGAAGAACGCGGTCATGTCGGCCACGCGCGCCGCTTGCTGCATGTTGTGCGTGACGATCACGATCGTGTACTCGCTCTTGAGCTCGTGGATCAGGTCCTCGATGCGCGAGGTCGAGATCGGGTCGAGGGCCGAGGCGGGCTCGTCCATCAGGATCACGTCCGGCTCGACCGCGAGCGCGCGCGCGATGCAGAGGCGCTGCTGCTGCCCGCCGGAGAGGCCGAGCGCGTTGTCCTCGAGCCTGTCCTTGACCTCGTCCCAGAGGGCCGCCGCGCGGAGGGAGCGCTCGACACGGTCGTCGAGCCCCTTCTTCATCCCGAGCACACGGGGGCCGAAGGCGATGTTGTCGTAGATCGACTTCGGAAACGGGTTCGGCTTCTGGAACACCATCCCGATCCGGCGCCGCACCTCGACCGGGTCGACGCCCGAGGCGTAGAGGTCGCGCCCGTGGTAGAGGATCGTGCCGTCCACCTTCGCGCCGGGTATGAGGTCGTTCATGCGGTTGAAGCAGCGGATGAACGTGCTCTTGCCGCAGCCGGACGGGCCGATGAAGGCAGTCACGAAGTTCTTCCGGATCTCGAGCGAGACGTCCTTGAGGGCGAGCTTGCCGCCGTACGAGACGTTCAGATCGGTGACGTCGAAGACGACCTCGCGGCCACGCCCGTCGGGGGGCGAGGTCTGCGCGAGCGAACCGAGCGCGGAGCTGTCGATGTGCGGAGACGTCACCGTGATCAACCCGGGCGGAGTGTCCCGGCCGGCCCCGCCTGCGTGGGGTCACGGTTGGTGAACGATCGGTGAGAGAGTGGTGAATCAGGCGCCGCGAACGGGCAGCAGGCACCGCACTTCGAGCCCGGCTCCTCGCCCGCCGCGCGCCTCGACCGAGCCGCCCGCCTGGTCGACGACGTGCTTCACGATCGCGAGCCCGAGGCCGGTGCCTCGGGAGGCGCGGGCGCGATCGGCGCGGTAGAAGCGCTCGAACAGGCGCGACAGCACGTCCTCGTCGACGCCGACGCCGTCGTCGGCCCCCCGCAGCACCACCCCTTCCTGCGTGCGCTCGACCGCGAGCGTGAACGTGGCACCCGGCCCCGCGTAGCGGATCGCGTTCTCGGCCAGGTTCTGCGCCACCACGCGCAGCATCCGCGGACGCATCTCGATCTCGATCGCGGGATCGCCCTCGACGCGCAGGGCGACACCTGCGCGGGATGCCCGCTCCTCCATGTCCGCCGCTACGGCGTCGAGCTCCGGGCGCACAGCGACCGCTCCGAGCGAGACGACGCGGCCGCCTGACTCGAGCTCCGACAGGAACAGCACCTCGTCGATTAGCTCGCGCACCGACTCGACCTCGCCGCGGGCCTGCTTGACGAGCGCATGCACGTCCTCGCCGGGCAGCATCGCCGTCTCGAGAAGGGAGAGCAGGCGGGCGAGCGGCGTCCGCAGCTCGTGCGAGACGGCGGCCGTGAAGCCGGTGCGCAGCTCCTCGTACGCGGCCATGTCGCCGGCCCGGCTGAGGTAGACGAGCCGCTCGCGGCGCCCCCCGACCTCGTAGGGGACGACGAGCGGCACGACCCCCCGCTCGCCCGAGAGCAGGCCGTCCGGGATCGGCTCGCCTTCGCGGATGCCCTCGATCGACTGGCGCGCCCTGCGGCTCGCCAGCACGACCGTACCGGCGTCGTCGAGCACGACGACCGCCTCACGGCTCTCCTCGACCAGGGTGCGGCCACGTCGGGCGTCGAGATCCATGCTCACGCTGTTCTAACAGACCCCTTGCGTGTGGAAGGCCCACGGCGAGAGCACCGGCACGGACGCGCCGGCCGCGTAGCCGGCGCCACCACTCCGTTACCATCCGGTAACACGTTGACGGCCCCCGTGCGACCGGAGGCCGTCCATGATCTCCGCATGGCGAGAGTCCTGATCATCGAGGACGACGACGTCATCGCCCAGGGCATGGCGCGCCACCTGCAGGCCGCCGGGTTCGACGCGGTCGGCGTCGCCAACGGCGAGACCGGCCTCGCCCGCCTCCGTTTCGAGCGGCCCGACGTCTGCGTGCTCGACCTGATGCTGCCCGGGCTCGACGGCTGGAAGGTGATCGAGCAGGCACGCAGCGAGGGCATCGGCACGCCGATCGTCGTCGTCTCCGCCCGCGGCACCGAGCACGACCGGGTGCACGCGCTCGAGATCGGCGCCGACGACTACCTCGTGAAGCCGTTCTCGATGAAGGAGCTGACCGCGCGGGTCGGCGCCGCCGCCCGCCGCGGCACGCGCGCGCAGGATCCACGGCGGGGTGACGAGATCGTCGTCGAGGAGCTGCGCCTGGACACGAAGAACGTGCAGGCGTACGTCGACGGCATGAGCGCGGACCTCACTCCCACGGAGTTCCGGCTCCTCTACGCGCTCGCGCTCGACATGGGCCGCGTGCTCACCCGGGACGAGCTGCTGCAGCGGGTGTGGGGCCGCCGCGCCTCCCACCGCGACCGCACCGTGGACGTGTTCGTGCGCAAGCTGCGCGAGAAGATCGACCACCGCGCCTCGACGCACACGTTCCTGCAGACGCGCTACGGGGTCGGCTACAAGCTCGAAGCGGAGCCGAAGAAGACGTAGCGGCCGCGGGCGCTCGCGCCGCAGACCTCGAAGCCCGGCCGCGGGACGTGGAGCGGCGGTCGTGTCGGCTATAGTTCATGAGGTAAATGATTAGCCCCATTACGCAAACGCCGCTCGGCGTCGCGAACGAGCTTCGCCCGGTGCTGCTGCGGCTGGCGCGCGAGCTGAGGAAGGAGACCGAGCAGTTCGGCGTCACGGGCCGGCAGGTGACGCTGCTCTGGCTCGTCAAGCGCAACCCCGGTCTCACGCTGCGCGCGCTCGCCGAGGAGGAGGGCATCTCGCCCCCGGCCCTCTCGGGGCACGTCGACCGGCTCGAGCGCGCCGGCCTGCTCACCCGCGTGCGCTCGGAGGTCGACCGCAGACGCGTCGGTCTCGAGGTGACGCCGGCCGGCGAGCGCCTGCTGCGTCGCGTGCGCGAGCGCCGTACCGCATGGCTGGCCGAGCGGCTGCGGGCACTGGAGCCGGCCGAGCTGCAGGCGATCGACGCTGCACTCCCCCCGCTCCTGCGCCTCGTCGAGGCACCGTGAGCACGGTGACGCTCGCGCTGCGCTCGCGCACATTCCGGAGCCTGCGCCGCCACCACAACTACCGTCTGTTCTTCGCAGGGCAGGTCGTCTCGCTCGCAGGCTCGTGGATGCAGAACGTCGCGCTGGCGTGGCTCGTGCTGTCGCTGTCGCGCTCGCCGCTCGCCGTCGCTGCGCTGCTCTTCTGCCGCTTCGCGCCCTACACCGCGCTCGGCCTGTTCGCCGGCTCGATCGTCGATCGGCTCGACACCCGCAGGCTCGTGCTCGTGACTCAGCTCGCGGCGATGCTCGTGTCGGCCGGGCTCGCGGCCGTCACGCTCACCGGCACGGCGACGCTCCCGGTCGTCCTCGCTCTCGCAGCGCTCGGCGGGGTCACGCTGGTGCTCGACGCCCCCGGCCGCCAGACGCTCACCTTCCAGATGGTCGGCCCCCGCGAGCTCCCGAACGCGGTGGCGCTCAACTCCGGGCTGCTGAACGCGTCGCGGGTGATCGGGCCGGCGCTCGCGGGCGTGCTGATCGCATCCGCCGGCACGGGCGTCTGCTTCGTCGTCAACACCGCGAGCTTCCTCGCCGTCCTCGCCGCGCTCCTGCTGATGCGGGAGGACGAGCTGTACCGGATCGACCGCGGGCCGGCGGTCACCGTCCTCGCCGGCACGCGCGAGGGCCTCCGCTTCGCCTGGCGGCAGCGCGAGATCCGGGCGGTGCTCGCGACCGTCGCGGTCGTCGGCCTCGTCGGCCTGAACTTCAACACGCTCGTGCCCCTTCTCGCCTCCGACACGCTGCACGTGGACGCCCGCACGTTCGGGCTGCTGTCGGCCGCCTTCGGCCTCGGCGCCCTCGCCGGCGCGCTCGCCGCCGCGACGCTCCGGCGCGCGAGCTGGCGCGCCTTCGCGGGTGGCCTGATCGGCTTCAGCCTCCTGCTCCTCGCCCTCGCACCCGTGCAGCGGGCGTGGCTCGCCGGCGTGCTGCTCGTCGGGGTCGGCTTCTCGTTCACGCTGTTCGCGGCCAATGCGAATGCGCTCGTGCAGCTCGCGGCCCCCGATCGCCTGCGCGGGCGGCTGATCGCGCTCTACCTGTTCGCGTTCGTCGGGCTCGCACCGATCGGCTCGCTGCTCTCCGGCCTGCTCGTCGAGGCCGGCGGCACCGCGCTCGCGCTCTCGATCGCAGGCGCGACGGGCCTCGCCGCGCTCGCCGCCGCCTCGCGGATGCGGGCCGGGCCCGCCGCGCCCCGACCCTGAGCGCCGCACGCGACGCACACACTCGAACGAGGGAGGCGCGGGTGCGGCCGGCGCGCCGATATCGGCTCTAGCCCGCATGCCCACGAGGAGAGACCGCAGATGACGATCTTCGGGAACCGCGACTGCCGGCACGGGGAGACGCAGGCGGCCACCGCTGACACAGCTCTGGCCGAGCAGGCAGCGGTCGTCCTCCCGCGCGCGTTCGCGCCCCACACCCGCCGTGTCGTGCTGCGGGTGCAGGGCGGGGAGGAGATCGTCGTCGGCCGTGCCGACGGGCGCGAGCCGGCGGTGCAGATCGCGCGCGAGATGGTGAAGCACATCGAGCAGGCGGCGACGCGCGGCGAATGGCCGCAGGTCGACGAGCGGTTCATCCGGCCGGGCGCAATCGTCTCTGTCGACGTGCAGCGCGCCGAATAGCTCGCGCCGGGCTAGCCGATGCGGGCGACGACGTCGTAGGTGCCGGGCTCGAAGCGCTCGAGCACCTCGTCGAGCCTGGCGAAGCGCTCCACGAAGCCCGGATCGGCGCGCCAGCGCTCGACGTGCTCGGCGCTCGGCCATGGGCCGAAGCTGACGAACCGCGACGGGTCGTCGCGGTCGCGCGTCAGCGTGGCGTGGCTCCCGAACTCGCTGTCGATCGTCCACTGCGCGAGCGCGTCCCACGCCGCGAGGAAGTCGTCCTCGCGGCCGGGCTTCACCTGCCACACGCCGATCGTGTAGACGGTCACGTCAGGCGTCAGCCTACTCCTCGCCGTACCGGCGCGCACGGCGGGCGCGACGGCACCGGCTCGGCCCCCGGCTAGGCGATCTCCCAGGTGTCGCCCGCGTGCAGGAGCGCCGCGAGATCGCCTTCGCCCCGCTGCTTCTGCGCTGCCCGGATCTGCTCCGCCACCGAGTCGTCGTACACCGGCCGCCGCACGTCGCGGAAGACGCCGAGCGGGACGGCGCCGACCGTGCCGTAGGTGAGCCGCGCGAGCCCGAAGGCGACGCTCGGCTCGACGTGGCCGGGGTCGTGAACGAGCAGCCCGCCCTCGGAGGCGTCCACCACCTCGGCGGAGCCGTCGGCGCCGATGCGGACGCCCTTGTCGCCCCAGCGCACCTCCTCGCCTGCGCGCAGGTAGAGCCGGTTCTCCTTCTGCTCGCGGACGAAGTCGAACGCGCCGTCGTTGTAGATGTTGCAGTTCTGCAGCACCTCCACGAACGATGCGCCGCGGTGGGCGGCGGCGGCGCGCAGCACCTCCGCAAGCTCCTTCTTGTCGGTGTCGATCGCCCGCGCGACGAATGTCGCCTCGGCGCCGATCGCCACGCTGAGCGGATTGAACGGCTGGTCGACAGAGCCCATCGGCGTCGACTTCGTCACCTTGCCGCGCTCGGAGGTGGGCGAGTACTGGCCCTTCGTGAGCCCGTAGATCTGGTTGTTCAGCATCAGGATCGTCAGGTTCACGTTGCGCCGCAGCGCGTGAATCAGGTGGTTGCCGCCGATCGAGAGCATGTCGCCGTCGCCGCCGATCACCCACACCGACAGGTCGGGACGCGACGTCGCGAGCCCCGTCGCGATCGCGGCGGCACGACCGTGGATCGAATGCATCCCGTACGTCTCCATGTAGTACGGGAAGCGCGCCGCACAGCCGATGCCCGAGACGAACACGATCTTCTCCTTCGCGATGCCGAGCTCCGGCATGAAGCCCTGCACCGCGTTCAGGATCGCGTAGTCGCCGCAGCCCGGGCACCAGCGCACCTCCTGGTCCGACTTGAAGTCCCTGGCCGTCAGCTCGATCGGCGCGCCGTTCCCGTCCGTCGTCATGCGTCCACCATCGCGGTGATCGCCTCCGCCAGCTCGCTCGAGCGGAACGGCAGCCCGCGCACCCGGTTGTAGCCGACCGCGTCGACGAGGAACTGGGCGCGGATGAGCTGCAGCAGCTGGCCCGTGTTCATCTCCGGGATCAGCACCTTGTCGTAGCCGCGCACCACGTCGCCCGTGTTGCGCGGGAGGGGGTTGAGGTGGTGCAGGTGGGCGCGCGCGACCTTGCGGCCGTCGCGGCGGACGCGCCGGACCGCGGCGCCGATCGGTCCGTATGTCGACCCCCAGCCGAGCACGAGCGTGCGCGCGTCGCCGTCCGGATCGTCCAGCTCGAGCTCCGGGATGTCGGCTGCGATGTTCGCCACCTTCTGCGCGCGCAGCCGGATCATGAGGTCGTGGTTGTCCGGGTCGTACGAGATCGCACCCGTGACGTCCTCCTTCTCGAGGCCGCCGATGCGGTGCTCGAGGCCGGCGGTGCCGGGCACCGCCCACGGCCGCGCGAGCGTGGCGGCGTCCCGCTTGTAGGGGAGGAAGGGGTCGCCCTCACGAGGCGCGGTCGCGAACGGCGTGGAGATGTCGGGTAGCGAGTCGACGTCCGGGATGAGCCACGGCTCGGAGCCGTTGGCGAGCGACGCGTCGGAGAGCAGGTACACCGGCGTGCGGTACTTGAGCGCGATGCGCGCCGCCTCGATCGCCGCGTGGAAGCACTGGGCCGGGCTCGAGGCGGCGACGACCGGCACGGGGCTCTCGCCGTTGCGGCCGTAGAGCACCATCAGCAGGTCGGTCTGCTCCGGCTTCGTCGGCATGCCGGTCGAGGGGCCGGCGCGCTGGATGTCGAGGATCACGAGCGGCAGCTCGAGCATGACGCCGAGCCCGACCGTCTCGGACTTGAGCACGATGCCGGGACCGGCGGAGGTGGTGACGCCGAGCGCGCCTCCGAAGGAGGCCCCCAGCGCCGCGCCGCAGGCGGCGATCTCGTCCTCGGCCTGGAAGGTGATGACCCCGAAGCTCTTGTGCCGGGCCAGCTCCTCGAGGATCGCCGACGCGGGCGTGATCGGATAGGCGCCGAGGAAGAGCGGCAGCTTCGACTGACGCGAAGCGGCGATGAGCCCGTAGGCGATAGCGGTGTTGCCGGTGATCTGGCGGTAGCGGCCGGGGGCGAGCTTCGCGGGTGCGACCTCGTACGAGACGGCGAAGTCCTCGGAGGTCTCGCCGTAGTTGTAGCCCGCCTTGAACGCCTTCGTGTTCGCCTCGGCGATCTCGGGGCGCTTGCCGAACTTCTCCTCGATGAAGGCCAGCGTCCCCTCCGTGGGGCGGTGGTAGAGCCAGCACATGAGGCCGAGCGCGCAGAAGTTCTTCGAGCGCTCCGCCTCGCGCGAGGTGATGCCGTCGACGTCCCTGAGCGCCTCCACGGTCATCGACGTGAGCGCCACCTCGTGGACGTGGAATCCCTCGAGCGAGCCGTCCTCGAGCGGGTTCGACGCATAGCGGGCCTTCTGCAGGTTGCGCTCGTTGAAGGCGTCGGTGTTGACGATCACCATTGCCCCCTTGGGCAGGTCCTTCAGGTTCGCCTTCAGCGCGGCCGGGTTCATCGCCACGAGGACGTTCGGCTGATCGCCGGGCGTGAGGATGTCGTGGTCGGCGAAGTGCAGCTGGAAGCCCGAGACGCCGGGCAGCGAGCCTGCGGGCGCGCGGATCTCGGCGGGAAAGTCGGGCAACGTGGCGAGGTCGTTGCCCATCAGGGCGGTCTCGCTCGTGAAGCGGTCGCCGGTGAGCTGCATGCCGTCGCCGGAATCGCCCGCGAAACGGATGATGACGCGATCGAGCTGCTCGACCGGCTTGCTCACGTGCACACTCTAGCCATCGGCCTGTGTCATGTTACCGAGCGAGGGGCCGCCGGACGGAGCGGGGCGTCGCGGCGGCTCGAAGCGGTCCGCCCGCGCCGGCGCGGCGACGGCACGAGGACGGCACGGACACGTCGGGGACCGTGGCTGCGAGGGAGCGGTCGCCCCCTTCTCCACACCGCTCAGGTGCGGGCTCGCCGCACGATCGAGATGCCCCATGCCGCTCCCGACGCGAACAGCTCGTCCGGGTCGACGTCGCCGAGCCAGCCGAGGAAGTGGCGCTCCGGGTCGTCCTCGGTCGAGCCGTAGACGGCAGGCCGCTCCTCCGGCGCCGCCGCGGCGGGACCCTGCGCGAGCTCCTCGAGGCGCCGCTCTGCCTCCTCGGCCGCCGGCCCTTCTGCATATCCCTTGCCCATGGCGGCATTCTCCATGTCTCTCGCCGACGATGCGAGGGCTCCCTGCCACCTTCCGGGTCGCACGTGCTACGGGCGGCTCGACGGCGGGTCGTCCTCTCCGCCGGAGTCGGCGCCGGATCGCCGCTCGCGGCTTCCGTGCCTGCCGGCGGCGGCCCTGCGGCCGAGAGCGAAGGGGACGGACGCCGCGACCAGGAGCGCGATCTCGCCGACCGTGCAGGCGACGCGCCACGGCGAGCCGGGCGCGAGCGCCTGCGACCGGACGATCTCGAGCGCGAGGGCTGCGCCGACGAGCAGGGCGGCGACCCGGAAGTGGCCGATGCGGCCGGCGAGGCCCTTCACGTCCCCTCCTCGTCCGGAAGCCCGTGCCCGAGCGCGAGGCCCGCGAGCGCGAACACGACGTAGGCGATCCAGTGCACGCCGATCACGTCCGTCTGCACCGCGATCGTGAGCACGGCCGCCCACACCGCCGTCATCCACGCCGAGCGCCGCCGCAGCGCGGCGAGCACCGCCAGCATCCAGGCGACGAAGGCTGCGGCCCCGGCGAGACCGGTGTCGACACCGATCTCGGTGTACGTCGACTCGCCGGCGACCGGTGGGACTCCCGTGCGAGACGCGTTCACGCCGGCGTTGCCGAGCCCGTAGCCCTGGGGGTGGCGGACGACCGCCTCGACCCCGTCGCGCAGGTTCCGCAGATGGCTGGCCGTCGAGGCGTCGCTGCCGCCGAGCGGATCCGTGCCGACGTCCGGGTTCGCACGCCCTTGCTCGCGCAGGATCTCGAGCTCCGCCTGCGTGTAGCTCGTCGACGGGCCGATGTGAGGAAAGGCCTTCACGAAGCCGACGCCGGCGCCGAGCGATGCCGCCGCGAGGATGAGCGGTATCCAGCGGCGGCGGACGGCGGCGAGCACGACGAGGCCGGCGGCGAGCGCGAGGTAGGCGGCGCGCGTGTGCGTCCACAGGAGCCCCGCGTAGGCGATGCCGGACGCCGCCACGGTCCAGCGGGTCGCCCGCCGGGCGACGAGGTAGAGCAGCACGACGACGAGCAGGTAGGCGCTCGCAAGCGGGCTGAGGAATGCGGAGACGAGCCGCCGGATCGGGTTCTGCTCGTCGCCCGTGTTCAGCACCCAGTTCTCCGGGAGCCCCGAGAGCCCCCTGTAGGCGAGCCCGAGCTGCTCCTCGAACCACCCCGGCACACCGGAGTCGCGCCACCACTGCAAGGGCACGAGATAGACGTCGACCAGCCCCCAGAGCGTGACCGCCACCGCCGTGCCGACGAGCGCGACGGCGACGCGCCGCCATTCGTGCGACGAGATCACGAGCAGGCGCCCGAGGACATAGGCGCCGACGGGCAACAGGTCGTGACGGAGGGCGAAGAGCTCGCCACGCGGCGTCGCGCCGCCGCCGAGCCACGACTGCGGCAGCAGCCAGTAGAGAACGACGATCCCGGCGAAGGAGAGCGCCAGGCGGTCGGCCCACAGCGACAGCGGCAGCGAGCGGGATCCCCACAGGGCTGCGGCGACGGCGGCGACGAGCAGCACGTCCTTCCACGCCGCCACCACGTCGAGCGCCGGCCCGCGCACGCCGAGCTGCCACAGCTCCGCCATCGCGAGGTTGTGGAGCGCGAGCCCGACGACGAAGGCGACGAGCGCGATCCGCGGCAGCGACCGTGTCACGTGATCGCGACCAGGGTCATGCCGAGGTTGACGATCCTGACCGGCACGGGGAAGAGCGAGCGCAGATCGTCCGGGCCGAGCAGGTGGTTCTCCTTCGCCCAGCCCTTGCCGGCCAGATCGTAGGCGCGATGGGCAGCTCCGTCCGGCAACCAGTGCACGAGCGGCAGCCGCGTGTGCAGCTCGAGCGGGAAGCGGCGGTTCGGCGTCGTGATGAAGACGCGGCGCCCGACCCTGACCGCCTCCTCGACGAACGCCTGCTGCCGCACGCGCGCACCGACGTGCTCGATGACGGCGTTCGAGAACACGACGTCGAAGCTGCCGTCGGGGAACGGGAGGGCGCAGGCATCGCCCCGCACGTAGGCGATCGCGGGATGGCGCTCGCGGAAACGCACGCCGTCATGGAGACCGAGCGCCGTTATCTGCCCGGGCCACGGATAGTGCTCCTCGAAGAAGTTGTGCGTGGAACAGCCGGATTCACCCCCCTCGCCGCCGAAGCCGACCTCGTCGGCGCCGACGTCGAGCACGGTCGTCTCCGGCGTCGGGCGCATCTCGTCGAGGAAGAGTCGCAGCTTGCGACGGCGGGAACGCAGCGAGACGGCATCGACGACCTTCATGCGGCCGACGGTAGCGAGTGGGGAGGCAGCGCGCCGCATCCCTACTTGTGTGCTTTGGCACGATATGATTCGGAGGCGATGCGGGCCGCCTTGCCCGCATGCGCTCTCGACGCGCCGCATAGACTCCGCGCATGGCAGTCGACGAGCGGCGCATCGCGGTCCTGGGCGCGGGGAAGATCGGAGAGGCGCTCGTCTCGGGCCTGCTCTCCTCCGGCTGGCGCGACCCGTCCGACATCGTCGTGTCGAGCCGCCGGGCGGAGCGGGTCGCCGAGCTCGCGGCCCGCCACGACGTCGTCGCGACGCTCTCCAACGCCGAGGCCGCCGCGGGCGCCGCGCTCGTCGTCATCGCCGTCAAGCCCCAGGACATCGCGGCCCTCCTCGGCGAGATCGGCCCGGTCATCACCGACGAGCAGACGGTGCTGTCCGTCGCCGCGGCGATCCCGACCGCGAGGATCGAAAGCTTTCTCGCCCCCGGCGTGCCGGTCGTGCGCGCGATGCCGAACACGCCCTCCGTCGTCCACGAGGGCGTCGCCGGGCTGTGCGCGGGCGCGCACGCCGGCGACGCGCACGTCACCCTGGCCGAGGAGGCGCTCGCACACCTCGGTGCCGTCGTGCGCGTACCCGAGAAGCTGATGGACGCGGTCACCGCCGTGTCCGGATCCGGCCCCGCGTACTTCGCGCTCCTCGCCGAGGCGATGATCGAAGCGGGCCTGCTCCTCGGACTCTCGCGCGAGATCTCGACACAGCTCGTCGTCCAGACGATGCTCGGCACCGCGAAGCAGATGCGCGACCGCAAGATGCACCCGGTCGAGCTGCGCGAGATGGTCACCTCGCCCGGGGGCACCACGATCGCCGCGATCCGCGAGCTCGAGATCGCGGGCGTCCGCGCCGCGTTCCTCAACGCGATCCAGGCAGCGATGGTGCGCTCACGCGAGCTGGCCGCGGGCGACGCCTCGAGCTAGCCCGGATCGTCCACTCGCAGCGGCGGGAGGCCGGCGCCGCCCGCCGGCCTCCGGTCGCAATCGTCACATACGGGAGCGTCGCTGTCAGCCCGCAGCCGGAAGCAGCGGCGAGGTGAGCGGCGCCGTCGCGAAGCCCCGGCTGCGGGCAAGCGCATCGAGCACGAGCACGGTATCCGCGACAGGCGTGTGCTCCAGGAACGCGTCGCGCGCCTCGAACGAGAGCAGCACCTGCCGCACGGCCCGGTCGTAGGCAGGCTCGTCGCCTGCGGCGAGCGCGACGAGCGCATCGGCCACCGGCTCGACGAAGTCGTCGCGCCCCACGAGCCCACGCGCGGGCGCGAGCGCCTCCTCGTCGCGTCCCAGCGCGAGCAGGGCGAGCACCGTCGCATACGCCGCGATCGGCCCGTCGGCCGACGCGGCGCCGGCCTCGAGCGTGAGCCGGCCGTCCTCCGCGGCGCCGCGCACGTCCCCTGCCAGCAGCCGGCAGCGCAGAGCCGCGATCGGCCGGCCCCAGCTCCCCGGCGGAGCCGCCTCCCAGCTGACGCGATACTCGGCGGCCGCGCGGCGAAGCAATGCCGCCCCCTCGTCTGCGGCGCCGCGCATGAGCGCGGCGAGACCGGCGGCCCAGGAGGCGCCGGCGACGGCGGCAAGATGGAAGTCCTCGCGTTCGCCGTCGGCGAGCGGCCGCGTCGAGCGGGTCGCGTGCTCCGCCTCCGCCCACGTCTGGTGCGCGTTCCAGTCCATCGCTGCAGTATCGCCGCCCACCGTTGATCGACCGGTCAATCAACGATATTCTCCCCCGGATGGCACGCGAGCTGCGCGAAGTGGTGTTCGTCGACGGCGTCCGTACCGCGTTCGGCAAGGCCGGCCCCGGCGGCTGGTTCTGGAAGACGCGCGGCGACGACATGGCCGTCAAGGCCGTGCGTGCGCTGCTGCGCCGCAACCCGAACGTGCCGCCCGAGCGCATCGGGGACGTGATCATCGCCGCCACGGCGCAGGTCGGCGACCAGGGACTGACGCTCGGCCGCGACGTCGGCCTGCTCGCGGGCCTCCCCCATTCCGTGCCCGGCTTCTCCGTCGACCGCATGTGCGCCGGCGCGCTCACGGCCACGACCGCCGGTGCCGGGGAGATCGCCATGGGCGCCGCCGACCTCGTCGTCGTCGGCGGCGTTGAGCACATGGGCCACCACCCGATGGGCGAGGAGGTCGACTTCAACCCGCGCTTCGCCGGCGAGCGACTGATCGACCGCAGCGCGGCCGTCATGGGGCAGACCGCGGAGAACCTGCACGACGCTTTCCCACACCTGACGAAGGAAGCGGCGGACGCCTTCGCCGTCGCTTCGCAGGCGAAGGCCGCCGCCGCCTGGGCCGACCCCGACGGCGTGATGGCGCAGACGGTCGTGCCGATGAGCGTGTTCACCGACGAGGGCTGGACGGTCGCCGACCGCGACCAGTTCTTGCGCCCCGAGACGACGATGGAGGGGCTCGCCTCGCTGACGACGCCGTTCCGCGCGGGCGGCCGCGTCAGCGCCGGGAACTCCGCCGGGCTCACCGACGGCGCCACGGCGGGCCTCCTCGCCGCCGAGAGCGTGGCGGACGAGCTCGGGCTGGAGTCGGCCATGCGCCTCGTCGGGTTCGCCTACGCCGGCGTCGAACCCCATCTGATGGGCGTCGGGCCGGTACCCGCGACGAAGCGCGTGCTCGCGCAGGCGGGGCTGACGATCGACGACATCGGCGTGTTCGAGCTGAACGAGCCGTTCGCGATCCAGGTGTTGACCTGGTGCGACGGCGTCGGCGTCGCAGCGGACGACCCGCGCCTGAACCCCTACGGCGGCGCGATCGCATGCGGCCATCCGCTGGCGGCGACCGGAGTGCGGCTGATGGCGCAGCTCGCCTACGGCCTGCGGCAGCGCCGCGCACGCTACGGGCTGACGGCGCTCTGCATCGGCATGGGCATGGGCGCGGCGCTTCTGTGGGAGAACGTGCGGCATGCCTGATCGCCCCACCCGCTTTCTCCTGCAGCGGGTCTCGACGCGCGTCGGCCCGATCGCCGTCGTGACGATGGACAACGGCGAGGACTGGCAGAAGCCGAACGTGTTCGGCCGCGCCGCGCTCGAGTCGCTGGCGGAGCTGCTGCCGGGGCTGCAGACGGGCGACTGGCGCGGGCTCGTGCTCACCGGCAAGCCGTTCGTGTTCGCGGCGGGCGCCGACCTGGCCGAGTTCCCGCACATGACCGACCCCGATCTCGCGCGTGCGGCCGCCAGGGCCGGTCACGGCGCCTTCGCCGCCGTCCGCGATCTCCCCTTCCCGACGCTCGCGGCGATCAACGGCGCCGCCGTCGGAGGCGGCCTCGAGATCGCCCTGCACTGCCGCTTCCGCACGGTGGCCCGCTCGGTACGCCACATCGGCTTCCCCGAGGTGTTCCTCGGGATCATCCCGGGCTGGGGCGGCACCCAGTTGACGCCGCGCCTCGTCGGCGCCGCGAAGGCCGTCGAGCTCGTCGTCGCGAACCCCCTCAAGCAGAACCGGCTCATCGACGCGGGCCTCGCGGTCGAGATCGGCCTCGCCGACGCTCTGCTCGAGGACGTCGAGCTCCTCGACGACTCGATCGAGTGGCTCGCGCGAGCGATCGAGGAGGATCGCCGGCCGCGCGAGCCCGTCGACCTGTCCGACGCGGCCGCCGTGTGCGAGAAGGCGCGCCATGCGGTCGACGATGTCGTGCACGGGGCCGCCTTCGCGCCCTACCGCGCGCTCGAGCTGATCGCCGGCGCCGCCGCGTGGACGATCGACGAGGGCTATGCCGCCGAGGAGGACGCGCTCGCCGAGCTGCTGCCCGGACCCCAGGCGCAGGCGGGCGTCTACGCCTTCGATCTCGTCGAGCGGCGGGTGAAGCGCGGGGCCGGCATCCCCGACGCCACGCCGCGGCGGATCCGGAAGGTCGGCGTCGTCGGCGCGGGCCTGATGGCGACGCAGCTCGCGACGCTGTTCCTGCGCCGGCTCGAGGTGCCGCTCGTGATCACCGACGTCGATTGCGAGCGTGTCGGGGAGGCCGTCGCGGCGATCCGCGCCGATCTCGAGAAGCAGGCGGCGAAGGGACGGATCGGCGAGGGCAAGGCGCGCTTCCTCGGCTCGATCGTGACCGGCGCCGAAGGCACCGAGGCGTACAGCGGCTGCGACCTCGTGATCGAGGCGGTGTTCGAGGAGATCGCGGTCAAGCAGCAGGTGTTCGGCGCGCTGGAGGCGATCGTGCCGGACGAGTGCCTGCTCGTCAGCAACACCTCGTCGCTCAGCGTCACCGCGATGGGCGCCGGCCTGCGCCGGCCCGAGCGCGTCGTCGGCATGCACTTCTTCAACCCGGTCGCGGTGCTGCCCCTCGTCGAGCTCGTGCGCACCCGGGCTACCGACGACGTCACGCTCGCAACCGCATGGGACGTGACGAAGAAGCTCGGCAAGCGCGGGGTGCTCGTGGCGGACGCGCCGGCGTTCGTCGTCAACCGGCTGCTCACGCGGCAATCGAGCGTGCTCATGCAGGCGCTCGAGCACGGGAACACGATCGAGGAGACCGACGAGGCGGCGCTCCGCATCGGGATCCCGATGCCACCGTCGGCGCTCCTCGCGATGGTCGGCCCGCGCGTTGCGAACCACGTGCTCCACACCCTGCACGACGCGTATCCCGACCGCTTCCCGCTCTCGCCCACGCTCGAGAGCTTCGCCGACGGCGAGATGGAGATCGTGCGCACCGGCGACGGGCGCAGGAGCGTCGACGAGATCCACCTGGCGATCCTCGAGGCGCTCGCCGACGAGTGCCGTCACATCCTCGACGAGGGGGTCGTCGCCTCCGCCGGCGACATCGACGCGTGCCTGATACTCGGCGCCGGGTTCCCGTTCTTCCGCGGCGGTATCACGAAGCACCTCGACCAGGAGGGAATCTCGGTACGGGTGTCCGGCAGGCCGCTCGGGTCGTAGCGGATCTCGGCGAATTACCTCCACCGTCCGCTGCGTTCCGGTACAGTCAGCCCCACAGCAGCGCTCGCCGCGCCGGAAACGCGTGAGCGTGCTGATCCTTCAGGAGAGCAGCACCGCCACGGCGTGCTGCGCATATGCACGAGACCGATCTCATCCCGACACATCCGTCGTCGGAGCCGGCAGAGGGCTTGCAAGCCGCCGCGCTCCGCGCCCAGGCCTGGTACGGCGAGCCGTTCCTCCATGCCGGCGAGAACCCTGCGGTCGCGCTCGCGCCCGGCACGGCGCGCCGTGGCGCGCTCGACAGCGCGCTCGCGGAGATCGAGGCCGGCCGGCGCACGCCGTCGAGCCGCTGGCGCGTCCGCTACGGGCTCATGCTCGGGCTGGAGCGGGTGCTCGCCTCGCCGACGCCGGCGACCGCCGCGGGCACCGAGCTGCGCCGCCACCAGGTGGACGCGCTCGCCGGCATGCTCACCGAGCTGATCGCGGCCAATCAGCGTGCCGCCGAGGAGAACGGAAACGGCGACGGGCACGGCGCCGAGGCAGCCGATGCCGCCGAGCTCGACGAGGAGGACGACGACTTCGACGCCGGCGTCATCGACGAGGACGCGGACGAGGCCGCCTTCAGCGGCGACGACCCGGGCGCGGCGCGGCGCTACCGCTTCCGCCATCCGACCGCGTCGGGCAAGACGATCGCGGCGGCCGGCTTCGTCGAGGCGGCACGCCACCTCGGGGTCCTCATCCTCACCCACCGCCGCCTGCTCGTCTCGCAGTTCCAGCGCGACCTCACCGCCGAGGGCTACGCCGGCCGCTTCGCCGACGCGATCGGCAGCGGCCTCGAGCCGCTGCGCGACGACCCGATCACGATCCAGACCTACGCGTGGTTCGCCCGCCATGCCGACGAGATCTCCCGCACGGCCTACCAGCTCGTGATCTGCGACGAGGCGCACACGGCCCTCGGCGAGAAGACGAGCGCCGCGATCCGGTCGTTCAGCGAGCCGGTCTACATCGGCATGACCGCGACCGAGCAGCTGATCGCGAAGCAGGTGTCGGACGTGTTCCCCGCCTCCGTCGACGACCTGCCGCTCGCCGACGCTGCGCGGCGCGGCCTCATCGCTCCGCTGCGCTGCCTGCGCGTGCCGCCCGCCGCGGCGATCAACTCGGTGCCCATCGTCGGCGGCGACTTCGAGGAGCGCGCGCTCGCGGCCGCGCTCGACCACGCCGCGCTCAACCAGGCCGCCGCGAGCCTCTACCGCGACCGCTTCGGCATGACGCCCGGCATCGTGTACGCGGCGGGGGTCGAGCACGCCTACAACCTCGCACAGGAGTTCCGCGCCGCCGGCATCAAGGCCGAGGCCGTCTCGGGCCGCACACCGCCGGTGAAGCTCGCCGAGACGCTCGCCGCCTACGAGCGCGGCGAGATCAACGTGCTCATCAATGCGCAGCTGCTCGCCGAGGGCTGGAACTCGCCGCGGGCGACCGTGTGCTTCCACCTGGCGCCGACCGCGTCGCGCCGCGTCTACCAGCAGCGCATCGGACGCATCATGCGCATGCACCCGCGCAAGGAGGCCGGCATCGTCGTCGACTTCGTCACGAAGAGCTCGACGCACAACGACCGCGTGATCTCGCTGCACTCGCTGCTCGACGCCGACTTCTACCGCGAGGGCGCCCGCGTCACACCCGCCCCGCGCCGCCGCCAGCAGCGCCGAGCGCGGCGTCTCCTCTCACCGGTGCCGTGGCTCGTGCCCGTGACCCCGGACGTGACGCGCCGGCTGCTCGTGATCCAGCGCGAATGGCAGCGCATCGACCCGAAGTTCCTCGACGACGAGGAGCAGCGCTTCTGGGCGACGATCGCGGGCCGCCAGATCCGCTTCGACCAGCGGGCCGAGTTCGCGCGCAAGTTCACCGAGGGGCGTGCGGGCAAGGGCGCGCTGGAGACGTTCCTGTCCATCTGCGCGGCCGAGAACCCGAATCGGCGACTGCGCATGACCGCGCTCGCCGACCGCGTCGCCACGCCGGTCGAGCGCGCCGACTTCGACGACCTGGTGACGCTCGTGACGCAGGCGCCCCCGTGGGAGAAGGATCGCGCGGCAGGCGTGCGCGTCCTGCTGCGCGCCATCGGCGAGGGCAAGGCGAGCGCGCCCGAGCAGATCCTCGCACGGTGGACGTGGAAGCTCGCGCGCGCCACCCGCAAGACCCAGGATCGGCGCGCGAGTCAGGAGTTTCCCGAGGCGAAGCGCCTGCTCGGCGCCGTCGCCAACTCGCGTGGGCATCGCCACGAGGAGAACGTGGCAAAGCTCGTGCAGGTCGCGCGAGCGCTCCCGCTCACGGGCGGCGCGGCGCTGCTCGCGAGCGCCGAGGGCTACACGCCGAGGGCGAACGCGCTGCTCGACCGCGCCCGCGAGGAGCTCGGGGCGATCGAGGAGATCGCCGCCGCCCTCGCCGACAACCTGCCCGCCCCGAAGGCGCCGGCACGCAAGACGCGGCGGCGGCGCAAGAAGAAGAAGCCTGCCGGCCCGACGTCGGAGGTCGCGGCCGCCGACGGATCGCCGGCGGCCGCCGCGGCGGAGCGCGACCTCGGCGCCGGCACCGAGGTCGCGCCTCGCGCGCCCGAGCCGGCGGCCGCGGCCGCGTCCGTGTCCGTGTCCGGCGTCGACGCCGCCTGAGCGTTACGCGGGCGGCTGCTCGCCGTCGCGCGGCTCTTCCCGCTCACGCAGGAAACGGCTCAGCTCGGCTGCGAGCGACTCCCCGGTCGGCAACTCGCCTTCGTCCATGATCTCCTCGAGCGAATCCGCGCGCCGCTCCAGCTCCTCGACGTACGCGGCCGTGTCAGGATCGGATGCGACCGCCTGCGACACCTGCTCGGCGTAGGCCGCCTCCGCCTCGGCGAGCTCGGAGACGTCGATCGGCACGCCGATCAGCTCGCCCAGCCGCTCGCACAGCGCGCGGGCCGCGCGCGGGCTCGGAGCGAGCGACACGTAGTGAGGCACGGCCGACCACAGGCTGACGGAGGGGATGCCGGCCGCGCGGCAGGCGTCGTGGAGGACGCCCACGATGCCGGTCGGCCCCTCGTAGCGCGCGTGCTGCAGTCCGAGCTCCTCTACGAGCGACGGGTCGCTCGCGGCGCCGGTCACGGGCGCCTGACGGGTGTGCGGCACGTCCGCGAGCAGCGCGCCGAGCGTGACCACGAGCTCGACGCCGAGATCGCGCGCGAGCCCGACGACGATCTCGGTGAACGTGCGCCAGCGGTAGTTCGGCTCGACGCCGAGGAGCAGCACCGCGTCACGGTCGGCGCCCGGGATCGGCGCGCAGTAGAAGGCCGTCTCCGGCCAGTCGATGCGGCGCGTCAGTCCCTCGTCCAGGGTCACGAGCGGTCGCGTCGCCTGGAAGTCGACGAATCCCTCGGGATCGATGTCGGCGAACCGGGTTGCCTCCCACGACGCCGCCAGCGAGCCGCCGGCGAGCGTCGCCGCCTGGCCGCCGTCGTTCCAGCCGCGGAAGGCGGCGACCATGACCGGTCGCCGCAGCAGCGGCCGCTCGCTGATACGCAGCTCGCCGTCCATCCGCGCAGCTTAGCCCGGATCTCTCACGTGGCATCGTCGCGGGCGAGAGCCGGCGGCGGCCGCCAGAGGGCGTATGCGATGCCGACCGTGAGCGACCAGATCGTCGCCGCGAGCGAGACGTGGATGACGACGAGCCACCAGGGGAGCGCGCTGCGGTACTGGATCTCACCGACGGCCGCCTGCACGACGAGCACGCCGACGAGCCCGAGCGCAAGTCGCGCGATGCCGGGGTAGTTGTGGCGGAGCCGCCACAGGAACACACCGACGACGAGCACACCGATGCCGAAGACCGCCGTCGCGCGCACGTGGACGTACACGGTGTCGCTGATCCCGAGCCCGAGGCGCCGGATGTCGCGGCCGCCGGAGTGCGGCCCCGAAGCGGTGGCGACGGCACCCGTGACGACGAGCACGGCACAGGCGGCAACGCCGACGAGCGCGGCACGACGCAGCCACCCGGGGCCGACCGGCGGCGCGGGCCCGACCGGCCCCGCCCACGCCTCGAGCGCGACGACGATCGCGCCGGCGAGCACGAGCAGCGCGAGCAGGAAGTGGGACATCACCGCGAGAGGGTGCAGCTCCAGCAGCACCGTGACCCCGCCGAGCGGGATCTGCGCGACCGTCCCCAGCGCGGTCAGGAGCGCGACGGTACGCACGCGCCCGGGGAGCCCGCCGACACGCCGGGCGGCGAGCCACGTGACGACCGCTATGACGATGCCGACGAGCGCGACCATGCGGTTGCCGAACTCGATCGCCGCGTGGCCGCCCTTCTCGGGATACGGCTTGTCCCCGCAGCGAGGCCAGTTGTCGCAGCCGAGCCCGGACGCGGTCAGCCGCACGACGGCGCCGCCCGTGACGACCACCCACAGGGAGAAGACCGAGACGGCTGCGATGCGGGCGAGCCGCGCGGGGGCGACCTCGCGGCCGAAGCGGCCGCGGAGGCGGGCGAGCGCTCCGTTCGAGCGGGCCGGGCTCCGCCCGAGCAGAGGCTCCGGAGTCTGCATGCTCCTACCGTAGCGAGACGCCGCTGCCGGGCTCGACGCGTCCGATGCGATGGAACGGCAGACCGGCGACGGCGAACGCGGCCTCCGCGACGGCGGCCTTCTGCGACGGCAGGGCGACGAGGAGGCCGCCGGCCGTCTGGGGATCGAAGGCGAGCGCCTCCGCCACGGCGGAGGCGGCGCTGTCGACGTGCGGGCCGGCGTACTCGCGGTTGCGCCGGTCGCCCCCCGTGCGCACGCCCGCCTGCGCGAGCTCGAGCGCGCCCGGGAGCGCCGGCAGCGCCCCGGCGTCGAGCAGCGCGCGGACGCCGCTGCGCGATGCCATCTCGTGCGCATGGCCGAGCAGGCCGAACCCGGTCACGTCGGTGACCGCGTGCGGCTGGAAGGGGCGCAGCACGTCCGCCGCCTCACGATTCAGCGTCCGCATCTGCGCCACCGCCGCCGCCAGCGCGCCGCGGGGAGCGCGCCCCTCGCGCTGCGCCTGGAGGACGAGACCTGTTCCCAGCGGCTTCGTCAGGTAGAGCACGTCGCCGGCACGGGCACCGCTCTTCGGCCAGATGCCGCCGGGATGCACGGTGCCGACGACGGCAAGGCCGTACTTCGGCTCGACGTCCCGGATCGTGTGCCCGCCGGCGAGGATCGCCCCCGCCGCCCGCACCGCCTCGTCGGCGCCGGCGAGGATCTCGCCCAGCATCTCCGTCGGCAGCTCCTCCGGGAAAGCGGCGATCGAGAGCGCGAGGAGGGGCGCGCCTCCCATCGCGAACACGTCGTTGAGCGCGTTCGTCGCCGCGATGGCGCCGAACGCGCGCGGGTCGTCGACGAGCGGGGGGAAGAAGTCGACGGTGAAGACGAGCGCCCGCTCGGCGTCGAGGCGGTACACGGCCGCGTCGTCGGCGGGGTCGAGGCCGACGAGGAGATCCTCCGCGACGACGGGGACGAGCCCCGCCAGCAGCGTCTCGAGCCTCGTGGCCGAGTACTTGGCGGCGCAGCCGCCCGCCTTGGCAAGCGACGTCAGCGTCGGGATCTCGGTCACCGTCCGAGTGTACGGCAGGGGTGCAGGAGCGATCGAGCGCACGCCGAAAGCGAGGGAGCGGAGAGACTCGTTCCCCTTCCCTCTCTCCCCTGACGAACGAGGGCCGCCACCCCCCTTCTGGCGGCCCTCGTGCCTTCTGTGCGAGGATCGGCAGATGCCCTCTGCGCTCGTCACCGGCGGCTCATCCGGCATCGGTCTCGCGATCGCGCGCATGCTGCGTGACGAGGGATACGGGCTGACGCTCGCCGCGCGCAGGCGGGAGCGGCTCGAGGCGGCGCAGGAGGAGCTCGCCTGCACGATCGTGCAGGCGGACGTGTCCTCGGAGGACGACTGCACGCGGATGGTCGCCGAGCACGTCGAGCGCCACGGCGACCTCGACGTCCTCGTCAACTCGGCCGGCGTAGGTATCGCCGGGCTGGTCGGCGACACGCAGACGAAGCACTGGGACCTGCAGCAGAGCGTGAACCTGCGCGGCGCCTTCCTCGTCACGCGCGCGGCGCTGCCGCACCTGCGCACCACGCGCGGGCACGTGATCAACCTCGCCTCCATCGCCGGCACCCTGCCGACGCCCGGCCTCGCCGCCTACGGCGCCGCAAAGGCGGCGCTGATCGCGCTCACGCGCTCGCTCGACCGCGAGGAGGCCGCCCACGGCGTGCGCGCGAGCGCCCTCTGCCCGGGCTTCGTCGACACGCCGATGGCGGAATGGTCGGGGGTCCCGGGCAACACCATGATCCAGCCGCAGGACTGCGCCGAGATCGTGCGGGCGCTGCTGCGGCTGTCCCCGCACGCCCGCGTGCCCGTCGTCGTCATCGAGCGCGCCGGGGGGGACGTGTAGCCGGGCTACGCGTCGCCCGGGTCGCCACTCTCGCCCAGGAGCTCGAGCGGGCCGGCCGCCTGCGTCAGCCCCGCGTGGCCGTACAGCTCGAGCTTGCCGCGTGAGTCCTCGATGTCGAGCAGTCGCATCGTCAGCTGGCCGATGCGGTCGACCGGGCCGAACGTGCTCTCCACGTTCTCCATCGACAGGCGCTCGGGATGGTAGGTGGCGGTGGGGCTCGTGGTGTCGAGCACCGTGTAGTCGTCGCCGCGGCGCAGCTCGATCGCGACCTCGCCGGTGATCGCGAGCCCGATCCAGCTCTGCAGGCTCTGGCGCAGCATCAGCGCCTGCGGATCGAACCAGCGGCCCTCGTAGAGCAGCCGGCCGAGCCGTCTGCCCATGGTGCGGTAGTTGTCGATCGTCGCCTCGTTGTGGACCGCGTTGACGAGCCGCTCGTAGGCGATCCACAGCAGCGCCATGCCGGGCGCCTCGTAGATGCCGCGCGACTTGGCCTCGATGATGCGGTTCTCGATCTGGTCGGACATGCCGAGGCCGTGGCGGCCGCCGATCTCGTTCGCCGCCCGCACGAGCTCGACGCGGTCGTCGAACGCGTGGCCGTTGAGCGCCACCGGCCAGCCCTCGCGGAACGCGACGCGGACCACCTCGGGCGCGATCTCGACCGCCGGATCCCAGTGGGCGACACCCATGATCGGCTCCACGAGCGCCATCGAGCGATCGAGCAGCTCCAGCTCCTTCGCCTCGTGCGTGGCGCCCCAGATGTTGGCATCGGTCGAGTAGGCCTTCTCGACCGAGGCGCGGTACGGGAGCCCCCGCTCGAGCAGCCACTCGCTCATCTCCTTGCGCCCGCCGAGCTCCTCGACGAAGAGCGCGTCGAGCCACGGCTTGTAGATGCGCAGCTGCGGATTGGCGAGCAGCCCGTAGCGGAAGAAGCGCTCGATGTCGTTGCCCTTGTAGGTCGAGCCGTCACCCCACACGTCGACGCCGTGCTCCTTCATCGCGTGCACGAGCATCGTCCCCGTCACGGCGCGACCGAGCGGCGTCGTATTGAAGTAGGTCTTGCCCGCGCTCGAGACGTGGAAGGCGCCGCATTGCAACGCCACCAGGCCCTCGTGCACGAGCTGCCCGCGGCAGTCGACGACGACGGCCTCCTCGGCGCCGTACTCGAAGGCGCGCGCGCCGACGCCGGCAACGTCGTCCTCGTCGTACTGGCCGAGGTCGGCCGTGAACGCATACGGAACGGCGCCCTTCTCCCTGATCCAGGCGACGGCGACGGAGGTGTCGAGGCCGCCGGAGAAGGCGATGCCGACGCGCTCCCCGAGCGGGAGCGAGGTGAGCACGCGGGACATGCCGACAGCGTAACCGCACGTCGCCGCCGCCGGCTCGGCGGGCGCGCGCTACGGAGCGACCTTCTCCACGGCGGCCTCGAGCTCGCCGGCGCCGAAGGCCCCCTCGATCCGCGCCCGGATCACGCCGGTGCGGTCGACGACGAACGTCCACGGCTCGGTCGGAAGCCTCCACTCGTTCACCCAGCGGTTCGTGCCCCTGGCGGGGTCGTTGCCCTCGTAGATCTCGACGTGGATGAAGTCGATGCCCTTGCCACGCCACCGCTTCGCGACGGACTGGACGACCTGCACCACCGGTCCGCAGGTGCGCGTCTGGCAGTAGAGCGGGGTGGCGAAGGTGACGACGAACGGCCGCTTCGCGGCAAGCGCGGCGGCGACCGTCGTCCGCAACAGCTCGCTGTCGGGCGGCTGCGCCGTCGTCACGGCCTTCGCGTCGACCCCGGCCGCGAGCGTCGGGTTGCGCGACGGGAACGCCCGGTCGCCGATCGACGGGGCGACTGCCTCCTTCTTCACGACGACGTTGCCGAGCGCCTGGATCCTCTTGCCCCCGACAGGCTCGGCGAGCAGCCAGTACGTGCCCGGCGCGGGCGTGCGCACCGAGACGACGTAGATGCTCTCGGCGTCGGCCGCGGCGCCTCCGGGGACGCCGATGCGCTCGAGACGGGCCGTGGCCTCGGCATACGGCTTCCGGCGCAGGCCGCGTGAGATCCACACGCGCGCCGCCGGGCGCTCGACCAGCCGCGACTGCCCGTCGACGACGAGGAACGAGACCCTGTTCACCCCCGGGCCGTAGTCGGATGTGCCCGGGACGACCGCCACGTCCTCGCCTGGTCCACGCCAGAGCGCCTCCAGTGTCCCCGGAGGCGCTGCCGACGTCTCGGCGGTGGTGGTCGTCGTGGTCGACGTCCCCGCGCTCGTCCCGCCGGAGGTGCCGCAGCCGGCGAGCACGAGCGCGAAGCCGGTGGCGATGAGGGCTGCGGCCGGGCGCATCCACGCCCGAGTCTAGCCGCAGCGGAGAGCGGTCTAGTGCCCGTCCGACCAGGTGTGCGACTTGGGGTAGAACTTCCCGAGCCAGGCGGCGGCGAGCGCAAGATTCGCCAGGAGCAAGAGCAGTCGAGCGTGACGCATGTCCGTTCCTCCTTCCTAGAAGCGGATGTCCTGGAGCGCCGCTGCGGCGTTCCGGTACAGACGCGCTGCCTCGCAGTCGTCTCCCCGACGACTCGCGAGATCCCCCAGCGCGACCCACGCCCCCGCCCTGTGGCTGATCGACGCCATCTGCTCGAAGACGGCATCTGCAGCCCTGAAACACTCCTCGGCCTCGTCGAGGCGCCCCCGCTCGAGCAGCGCCCGGCCGAGCACGACGTACGACTGACCGACCTCGTCGGGATAGTCCTCCCGCCCCTCGAGGAGCTCGAGCGCCTTGCGCGCGTGCTCGTCGGCCGCGTCGTACTCGGCGAGGTGCAGGTGCACCGTGGCCAGGCTGCCGAGCGCCTGCGCGGCGTCCGGCCGCGACCCGGTCTCGACGGCGAGCGCGAACGACGCCTTCAGATGCTCGATCGCCTGTTGCGGCTTGCCGAGGAGGAGGTGCAGGCCGCCGAGGTTCATCATCATGCGACCCACGTTGCGCTCGTCGTTGAGCTCCTGGTAGAGCGCCTTCGCCCGCTGCGCATAGTTGCGCGAGAGGACCCAGTGACCCATGCGCTCGGCGACGAGAGATGCCTGGAAGTACGTGTTCGCCACGACCCGTCGGTCGTCCATCCCCTGCGCCAGCTCGAGCGCGCGCTCGACGTCCTCGCGCGCCGCCTCGAAGTCGCGCTGGCGGCGGCGGCAGCGAGAGCGCCAGCCGAGGATGTCTGCGCGAAGCAGGTCGCACGGCAGGCCCGAGCGCTCGGCCAGGTCGAGCGCCTCGTCGAACAGCGCCACGGCCGTTGCGATGCTCGAGAGCTTGTAGCGGCAGACCCCGAGCCGGAACAGCAGCTCGGCACGATCGGCATCGGAGAACTGCGGCCCTTCGGCGAGATCGCGGGCGACGGCGAGCAACTCGATCGCGCGGCGGACATCGCTGCGCTGGGACTCCGCCCAGGCCTCTCCGGCGAGCGCTCGCACCTCGAGCTCCGCCGAGCCGGCGGCCGCGACGTCCGCACGCGCGAGCGCGAAGAGCTCGGCGGCCTCGTCGTAGCGGTGCGACTCCGACAGCGCCTCGGCGCGCGCGAGCAGCGCCTCGAGCCGACCTCGCTCGTCCGTCGAGACGCCTCGGGCGAGGAACGCCTCGTCGACGCCGAGGCGTCCCGCGAGCCAGCCGAGCGTCTCGTCCGTCGGGCGCGTCTTGCCCCGCTCGATCTGCGAGATGTACTCCTTCGAGAACCGCTCGCCGGCGAGCTGCGTCTGCGTCAGCCCCGCGGCGAGGCGGAGCGAGCGAAGGCGGTCGCCGAGACGGGAGACGGGGACGCCGGGCGTCGCCTCCGGGGGCGTGGTGTCCGCATCCTCGAGTATCCGTGCGCTGCCGTCGTCCATCAGCCCCTCAGTCAAGGCGCTCCACCTCTCCGGCGCACTCCCTCCGAAGGGGGAGTTTCAGGCTCCAGACGCGTGATTCCATCGGTGAAGTAGACCGTAGCGCAAATCACTTGACCGAGCTACTTGACTTTTCCGGACACGGCTCCTAGTGTGAAGGCACCAGCGCATCGCAGCCAGACGCCAGGCGCGGTGCGAGGGGCGCAACCGCACCGGAGCGGTGAGGGTGCGGGGGTCGTGTCTGGGCCGCAGAGTCACGATCTCCAGCTCTCGCCCCGTACGGGACGCCTCATCGAAACGCCCCCGGAAGCCGCAGCCGGGGGCGTTTCCCGTTTCGCGGGCGAGTCGGCCCGTCACCGTAGGATCGGCACATGGCCCGCGAACGCGCGCGCTCCCCGTTCTCCCGCGGCTTCCGTGCGCTGGCTCCGCTGTGGCTCGGCGTCGTGCCGTTCGGCGTCGCGTACGCGGTCACGGCACGCGGGGCGGGCCTCACGATCATCGAGACGCAGGCGCTGTCCGCACTCGTGTTCGCCGGCAGCGCACAGGTGAGCGCAGCAGGGCTCCTCGGCACGGGGACCGCAGGTGTCGAGATCGTGCTGACGACGTTCCTCCTCAACGTGCGGCACGTGCTCTACGGGCTCTCGCTCGGGAGGGAGCTGCCGCTGACGCGGCGCGAGCGCCCCGCCGCCGCCTTCTTCCTCACCGACGAGGCGTTCGGGGTCGTCGCCGCCGCACGCGAGCGATCGTTCGCCTTCCTGCTCGGCGCGGAGCTCAGCCTGTTCCTGACGTGGAACCTGGCGACGCTCGCGGGCGCCCTGCTCGGCGCCGCGATCCCCGACCCGGAGAAGATCGGCGTCGACCTCATCTTTCCCCTCGCGTTCCTCGCTCTGCTCGTACCGCTCGTGCGCACGCGGGTCGAGCTCGCCGTAGCGGTCGCCTCCGGCGCGCTGGCCTACGCCCTCGCCGGCGCGCTGCCCGGCGGCCTGCCGATCCTCCTCACGGGTGTGGGAGGAAGCCTGCTCGGCGCCTGGCTGACACGCGGGCGCCCGCTCGACACGTCGTTCCACGCCGACGATGCCGCCCGCGAGGTCGCGTGACCTTCTGGCTCACCGTCGCCGGCATGGTCGCCGTCACGTTCGGGTCGCGCTTCGCCGGACTCGCGCTGAAGACGCAGCTGCCGCCGTTCTGGGTGCGGTTCCTCCACTTCGTGCCGATCGCGGTGTTCGCCGCCCTCGTCACGCCGTCGCTGGAGGGAGCGCGGGGAGAGGCCGGCATCCGGCTCGCGGCAGCCACCCTGGCGGCGCTCGCCGCCTGGCGCACGCGGCAGCTGTGGGTCGCGATCGCGGTGGGGATGCTGGTGTTCTGGCTGTTGCGTGTGCCCTTCTGAGCAGTCGCTCAGGCGCTGCCCGAGAGCCAGCGCCGGCGCTCGCGCGCGATCGCGGCGAGATCGTCGTCGCCGAGCACGCCTCCGAGCCGGCCGACGACGGAGCGCAGGAGCCCACCGGCGACGAAGATCCATGCCTCTGCGTCCGGGTTCCGGTCGGCGGGAACGAGCCCCCGCTCCTGCGCGGCGCGCAAGAGGCCGGCCACGAAGCCGTGCACCTGGCGCAGATGGCGACGGACGCGCTGCTGCAGCTCTCGGTCGTCGGCCGCCTCCGTGACGCCCTGGATCCAGAGCGTGGCGAGCAGAGGGCTGCGCCACGGCGACGTCGCCACCACGTCGTCGACGCCCACGAGCTCCCCGTTCGACTCGGCAAGACGCTCGAGAGACGCCTCGACCGCCGCACGCAGATCTGCCCACGCGGCGTCGAGGCAGGCGAACCAGAGCTCGCGCTTCGAGGGGAAATGGCGGTACAGGAGCGGCTCGGACACGCCGGCCTCACGCGCGATCAACGCCGTCGTGGCGCCGGCGTAGCTCGTCGACGCGAACACGCGTTGAGCCGCCGCCACGATCTGCCGGCGACGCTCGGCCGCGGGCAGCCGTGGCGACGGCGAGGCGGCGGTCACGCCGGTCCGGCGGCCGGCTGCTGCGAATCCGGGGCGGGTCGGCCGCGCGCGTGGCTTCTCACCGTCACCGCGGCGGTCAGCGCGGCCGCGAACGCCACCGCCGCCGCGACGTAGAGGGCGCGGTGCAGGCCGCTCATGAACGCCTCGACCGCCGTCGCGCCGGCGGCGAGGGACGACCGCGACTCCGCGGCGAGGATCGCTCCCATGACGGCGATCCCGAGCGAGCCGCCGACCTGGCGGAACGTGTTGAGGATGCCCGAGCCGACGCCTGCCTTGTCGACGGGCACCGAGCTGAGCGCGGCGGCGGTCATCGGCGTCATCGTGATCGCCATGCCGACGCCGCCGAGCACCATCGCCGGCAGCAGCGTCCAGTACGACGAGTCGGCCTGCAGCCGGGCGAACAGGAGCAGGGAGGAGCCGACGAGCGTCATGCCGCCGGCCATCAGCCAGCGCGAGCCGAGCCTGTCGGACGACCTCCCTGCGATCGGCGCGACGAGGATGATCAGCAGCGTCATCGGCAGGAACGACGCGCCTGCCCGCACGGCGCTGTAGCCGAGCACGTTCTGCATGTAGAGCGAGATGAAGAAGAACACCCCGAACATCGCGAGCGAGACGAGGAGCGCGACGACGTTCGCTCCCGCGAAGGTGGGGTTGCGGAAGACCGTCACGTCGAACATGGGAAGCCGCTGGTGCAGCTCGAGCAGGACGAAGGCGACGCCTGCGGCGGCCGCGAGCCCGAAGAGCGCGAGGATGGTCGACGACGTCCAGCCGTAGCCGTTCGCCTCGATGAGGGCGAACACGAGCGCAAACAGGGCGACGCCCGACGTGAGCAGGCCGGGAAGGTCGAGCCGCTGCTCGTGCGAGGTGTCGCGCGACTCGCGGATGATCACGCGGGCGGCGACGAGGCCGAGCAGGCCCACCGGGACGTTCACGTAGAAGACCCAGTTCCAGCCCAGGTGCTGGGTGACCAGACCGCCGACGAGCGGGCCGAACGCGAGCGCCATCGCCGACACGCCCGCCCAGATCCCGAGCGCCGTGCCGCGCTCCCGCGGCGGGAAGGTGGCGGTGATGATCGAGAGGGTCGCGGGCATCATGAACGCGGCGCCCACTCCCTGGACGACGCGGGCGGCGATGAGCAGCTCGGCGCTGCCCGCCAGTCCACAGAAGAGCGACGACAGGGTGAACACGGCGAGGCCGACCAGGAACACCCGCCGCCGGCCGAACATGTCGGCGAGCTTTCCTCCCGTCAGCATCAGCACGGCGAAGCTGAGCGCGTAGCCCGTGACGACCCACTCGAGCTCCGCGACGCCGATGCCGAGGTCGCGCTGGATCGCGGGCAGCGCCACGTTCACGACGGTGTTGTCGAGCATGATCATGAAGAGGGCGAACGCGACGGCGGCGAGCGTCCACCACTTCCTGTTCTCCTCCGCGAGGATCCTGGCCTTCATCCGCCTCCCTCTCGTGCTCGAGCGCCGACGGCGATAAGTTAGTGGATACTAACAATCAGGGGGCCGCCCCGCGCGGGCGGTTAACAGCGCCTGAACCGCAGCGGCGCGTACGATCGGCGGCGATGCCCGTCTACATCTGCCCGAACTGCAAGAACCGCTCGGTCGACGTCGACGGGTTCGAGGGGCTCACGGGCTCGGCGCAGCCTCAGTGCCGCCGCTGCGGGTTCGGGTTCGTCTTCCAGCTGCTCGAGGACTTCTATCCGGCGCCGTCGACCGGCTTCCTCGTCTGCGACGCCGACGCCCGCGTGCTCGCCGTCGGGCGGGGCGTGTTCGAGCTGACCGGATGGCACGACGCCGACCTGATGGGCCAGGACGTCGCAACCGCGCTCTCGCTGTCGGACGGCGAGGCGATCGAGGTCGTACGCGAGTGGGGTGTGCGCAAGCTCGGCCAGGAGCTCGACCTCGTCACGCGCGCCGGCATTCGCAAGCCCGTCACCGTCGACCTCTTCCCGGCGTACGACGACGACGGCGGCCTGCTCGTCGGGCTCACGCCGCGCACGGCGTAGCGGCCGTCACCGCGGCGGTCGCGGTGCGATCCACAGCTGCGCCGACACGGCGAGCGGCTCGCCGTCCTCCCCGTACAGGGCGGTGCCCGCGTGCCGCTTGCGGCCGTCCTCGTCGAGCGGCCAGCCGACGACGACGCAGCGCTCTCCCTCCTGCGGGAGACGGTCGAGGCGCGCGGTGATCCGCGCCAGCAGCGGCTCGCCGCGCCCCTCGCCGCGCAACGCGTAGGCGCCGGGGCAGTCGATCGCCGCCCACACGATCTCCGGCGCGACCTCGTGCGCGACCCAGGTCGCGGCGACGAGAGGCGGTCGGCTCTCGACTCGGCCCGCGTGGATCTCGAGCCCGTCCGGGCGCACGCCGCAGACGAAGCACTCGTCGAACGCCGGAGCGCCCCATCCTCCCGCGGCGCGCGCGGCGGCGACCGCCTCGTCCCACGACGGCGGCGGAGGGGGCACGAGGCCGGGATCGGCGGGGCGCGCCTCCGCCACGAGCACCTCGGCGTCGAGCATCAGCATCCGCTCGCCCTCGCGCCGGAGCTCGAGCGGCCGGTCGAGCGGCGGCGGCAGGCGCAGCGTCACCTCCGCTGCGCCCGCTCCGAGGGCGCCGGCGAGCAGACCCGCCGCGTAGCCGCCGTTGGCCGACGTGCGCGGCCCCCGGTAGCGGCGGGCGATCGTGACGGGCGCGAGCTCCATGCCGGTAGAGTGACGTTTGCGCCTCCGGGTCGAAAACATGTCTGCCGGAGGTCCCCTCGAACCGGGAGGATGCGCCCCAGTGAGGCTCGCGCTCGCACAGTTGAACGTCGTCGTCGGCGACCTCGACGGCAACGGGGCGAAGATCGCGGACGCGGTACGTACGGCGCGCACGGCGGGCGCCGACCTCGTCGTGCTGCCGGAGCTCGCCGTCACCGGCTACCCGCCGGAGGATCTCCTGCTGCGCCCGGCCTTCGTCAAGGCGGCGCGCACGACGCTCGAGGAGATCGCGGCCTCGACGCGGGGGATCACGGCTCTCGTCGGCTGCCCGCTGTTCGACCGCGACCTCTCCAACGCATGCGCCGTGCTCTCGGACGGAGCCGTGGCCGGCGTGTACCGGAAGCGCTTCCTTCCCAACTACGGTGTCTTCGACGAGCACCGCTACTTCGCCGAGGGCCGCGAGCTGATGCTGCTGCGCGCGGGCGACGTGCTGGTCGGGCCCACGATCTGCGAGGACATCTGGCAACCCGGCCCGCCCGCCACCGACCTCGCGCTCGCCGGCGCCCAGCTGCTCGTGAACCTGTCGGCGTCCCCGTTCCATGTCGGCAAGGCGGAGGACCGCGAGGAGATGCTCGTCACGCGCGCGCGTGACAACGCGTCGTATCTCGCGTTCTGCAACCTCGTCGGCGGCCAGGACGAGCTCGTCTTCGACGGCCACTCGGTCGTGCTCGACGACGAAGGCGAGGTGATCGCACGCGCTCCCGGATTCGAGGAGGCGCTGCTCGTCGTCGACATCGACCCGACCGAGGCGATCGGCCGGCGCCTGCGGGACGTGCGCCGCCGCGAGCTCGAGCGCTCCCGCGAGCGGCTGCCCGAGATCCCCGTCGTCGAGATTACGGCGCCGCGTGCACGGACGGAGGCGGCGCCGGGCACGATCGCTCCGTTCCTGCCGGAGCTCGAGCAGATGCGGCGGGCGCTCGGCCTCGGGGTGCGCGACTACGTCGACAAGAACGGCTTCGAGAGCGTCGTGCTCGGCGTCTCCGGCGGCATCGACTCGGCGCTCAGCGCGGCGATCCTGGCCGACGCGCTCGGCCCCGAGCGGGTACACGCGGTCTCGATGCCTTCGCGCTACTCGTCGGCGGAGACACGCGACGACGCGCGGGCGCTGAGCGAGAACCTGGGCCTCGACTTCCGTGAGATCCCGATCGAGCCGGTGCTGGCGGCCTTCACGGAGGCGCTCGCACCGTCGTTCTCGGGCCGCGGCGCGGATCTGACGGAGGAGAACCTGCAGGCCCGCATCCGCGGCACGCTGCTGATGGCGCTGTCGAACAAGCTCGGCTGGCTCGTCGTCTCCACCGGCAACAAGTCCGAGATGGCGGTCGGGTACGCGACCCTGTACGGCGACATGGTCGGAGGTTTCGCGCTTCTCAAGGACGTGTTCAAGACCGACGTGTTCCGGCTCTGCCGGCACCTCAACGAGCGCGCCGGTCGCGAGCTCATCCCCGCCTCGACGATCGAGCGAGCGCCGAGCGCCGAGCTACGCGCCGACCAGCGCGACGACCAGTCGCTGCCGCCCTACGAGCTACTCGATCCGGTGCTCGAGGCATACGTCGAGCTCGACCGCTCGCGGGAAGAGCTCCTCTCCGAGTTCGACGCCGCCACGGTCGAGAGGGCGCTCGCGCTCGTCGACCGCGCCGAGTACAAGCGCCGCCAGGCGCCGCCCGGGGTGAAGCTCCGTCCGCGCGCCTTCGGGCGCGACTGGCGACTGCCGATCACCAAGCGCTCGCAGCCCTGAGGCGACCGCTCCCGTCCCGCCGGAACAGGAAAGGCATGGATCCGGCGCGGCCGGCAACCGCGCTCCGCGTCTCGCGCGGGCGGCCTCGCGGATCCGGAGCCCGCTCACGGGACGAGCTCCCGCAGCTTCGCGAACCAGCTCAGGCGCTCGGCCCAGGGGACGGCGGCGTTCGCCGGCGAGGTCGACGGCAGGACGAACAGGGCCGCCGCGCCGAGACGGCGCGCTTGCAGCCCGTGCGGCGCGCGCCCGCCGAACACCCCCCGGTAGGCCTCCTTCCCGACGAAGCCGATCACCCGCGGTCGCAGGTCGAGCGCGATCCGCTCGAGCCGCGCGGCGCTGCCCTCGAAGTCCGCCTTGCGCAGATCGCCCGACCCGGGCGTCGTCCGGTAGGCGGCATTCGTGATCCCGATGCGCAAGGGCAGCAGCGCGAACTGCTCGGACGGGCCGTAGAGGCGCGGCGTGAATCCCGCCGCGTGCAGGAGCCGCCAGAAGTCGTTGCGCGGGTTCGCGAAGTGCGCTCCTGCCTCGTGCGAGAAGCGGCCGGGGTTGATGCCGCAGAAGACGACGTCGAGGTCCGGCCCGAGGACGTCCGGGACGGCCGACGGCGTGCTCACCCTCCGCATCATCGCCGCCCGCCCTGCGTCAGGGAGAGGGGGTCAGGCGGCCTCGGCGGCGCGAGCGTCGATGCGCGCCTCGAACGCGAGGCGAATCCGCTCGGTCAGCGCGCTCGAGGGCTCGTGCTGCACGGGGTCGGCCGGGCGCAGGACCTTGACGGCGTCCTCTCTTCCAGCCCATCCGTAGCACCGGAGGTAGCACTCCTGCTCGCTCAACGGTCGCAACCGCTGCATGGCGCCCAACCGTACGTCACGGTGCGGACGGCAGAGCCGTATAGGCTCGTCTCATGCCGACCCGGGCACGCACCTTCGAGTACGACGTATCGCTCGACCGCGGCTGGACCGCGCGCAGCTCCAAGGGCGGGATCGCGATCCCCAACGAGGAGGAGGAGTGGACGCCGGAGCATCTCGTGCTCGCCGGACTGTGCCGCTGCACGCTCACGAGCTTCCGCCACCATGCCAGGCGCGCCGGGCTCGAGCCGGTCGCGAGCGCGTCCGCCCACGGCGTCGTGACGCGACGCGAGGAGGACGGCCGCTTCGCCTTCGTCGAGGTCGCGGTCGCCCTCCACGTCACCCTCGAGCCGGCACCCGCTCCCGCCGCCGTGCGCGAGCTGATCGCGAAGGGTGAGCGCGACTGCTTCGTCGGGGCGTCGCTGACCGCGAAGCCCGACTACCGCTGGACTGTCAACGGAGAGGAGATCCCGTGAGCGCCACCCTGCTCGACGTCGCCGCCGCACGCGCGCGCTTCACGGCGCTGCAGCGCCGGCTCGCGTTCTTCGACGGCCCGGGCGGCACGCAGTGCCCGGACGAGGTGATCGACGCGATCGCGCACTACCTGCGCCACGACAACGCGAACGTCGGCGCCCCCTACGAGACCTCGGTGCGAACGTCGCGGCTCGTCGAGCTCGCCCATGAGAAGGCGGGGCGCTTCCTCGGCTGCTCGCCCGACGAGGTGGCGTTCGGCCAGAGCATGACGGCGATGAACTTCCTCCTCACGCGGGCCCTCGGCCGCACGCTGGAGGCCGGGGACGAGGTGCTCGTGACCAAGCTCGACCACGACGCCAACGTGTCCCCGTGGCTGCACCTCGAGCGCGATCTCGGGGTCGTCGTGCGCATCGTCGGCGTGCACGACGACCTCTCGCTCGACCTCGGCGACCTCGAGCGCCGGCTGAGCGACCGCACCCGCGTCGTCGCCTTCCCTGTCGCCGCCAACTCGGTCGGGACCGCGCCCGACGTGAAGCGGATCGTCGAGCTCGCGCACGGCGCCGGCGCGCTCGCCTGGGCCGACGCCGTCCACTACGGCCCGCACGGACGGATCGACGTCGCCGACTGGGACGTCGACGTGCTCCTCTGCTCTCCGTACAAGTTCTTCGGCCCGCACATGGGGATGGCGTTCGGCAAGCGGGAGCTGCTCGAGTCGTGGCAGCCGTACAAGGTGCGGCCGGCCGCCGACCACCCCGTCGGCCACCGCTTCGAGCTCGGCACGTGCCAGCACGAGCTGCTCGCCGGCTTCGTCGCCGCCGTCGACTACGTCGAGTCGATCGGCTGGGACGCGATCACGGGCCACGAGCGGGCGCTCGGCGAGCGCGTCCTCGCCGGCCTGCCGGACGGCGTCGAGCTGTACGGCCTGCCGACGATGGAGGGCCGCGTGCCGACGTTCTGCTTCAACGTGCCCGGACACACCTCGGAGGAGGTCGCCGTCCATCTCGCCGAGAAGCACGAGGTCGCCGTGTGGTGGGGCAACTACTACGCCGTCGAGACGATGAAGCACCTCGGGCTCGACCCGTGGATGGGAGCGGTACGCGCCGGCGTCGTGCACACGAACACCGAGGAGGAGGTCGACCGCCTCCTCGCCGGGGTGGCCGAGCTGCTGTGAGGATCCTGCCGCTCGAGTGAGCGAACGTCCCGCCACGGCCGCGTCGTCGCGCGGCATCGCCGACGGCGGGGCTCGAGGCGCCCGGCTCGGAGGACGCGCGGGCGCCGGCGCTGGTGCGGCGTCTCGCAACATTGCACCGGAAAGCCTTGTTGCGAGACGCCGCACTCGATGCTCGCTGCATCTCGCCCGGCTGCTGCGCAGCCGGGCGAGATGATCCTGAAGGGGCGCGCTTCGCGCGCCCGTTTCGGGTCGAACGTCTGGAGACGGCGCTAGACGAGGCCGCCCGGCTCGAGGCCGGCGGCGCGGATCGCCGCGACCGCGAGCTCCTCGTCCACCTCGCCCGGCAGGCCGCTCACCCCGACGGCGCCGACGCGCCGGCCCTCGTCGAACGCGGCAACGCCGCCGAGGAAGAACGAGAAGAACGGATCGAAGCTCGCGAGCTCCGTCGGCGAGCGGGCCGCCTTCGCGGCGAGGGCGCGCGTCGTGGAGGCGTCGCTGCGGGCCGCCGTGTACGCCTTGCGTCGGGCGTTGAGCTCCGTGTCGAGGGCGGCGCCGTCCATCCGCAGCGCCGCCACGACCTCCCCGTGGTCGTCGGCGACGACGACCGAGACGGGCCCCGCTGCCCGCTCGACGACGGCGCGGACGGCGGCGAGAGCACGCTCGTGGCTGATGCCGATGGATGGCACAGGTGGGTCTATACCATGGCCGCCATGCCCGTGTTCGAGCGCACCACACTCGCCAACGGCGTTCGCGTGCTCACGGCGCCGATGCCGCAGGCCCAGTCCGTCTCGTGCTTCGTCATGTTCGCGGCCGGCGCACGCTACGAGAGCGCCGACGTCGGCGGCATCGCGCACTTCGCCGAGCACATGTTCTTCAAGGGCACGGAGCGGCGCCCGACGGCCCGCCACATCGCCGGCGAGATCGACGGCATCGGCGGCGAGCTCAACGCGTTCACCGGCAAGGAGTACACGGGCTACTACGTGAAGTGCGCCGCCGAGAGCCGCGACGTCGCGCTCGACGTGCTCGTCGACATGCTGCGCAACTCGCGCTTCGACCCCGAGGAGATCGAGCGCGAGAAGGGCGTCATCCTCGAGGAGATGAACATGTACTTCGACACGCCGCGCGACCTGATCGGCGGCGTGTACGAGAACCTGCTCTACGGCGACCAGCCGCTCGGCCGGGACATCATCGGCACGAAGGAGACGGTGCGCGCGGCGACCCGCGACACGTTCACCTCGTTCATCGACCGCTGGTACCGGCCGGAGCGGATGGTGGTGGGCCTCGGCGGCCGGGTCGGCGACGGCTTCGTCGAGCGGCTGGAGGAACTCGTCGGCTCGATCGAGCCGCGCGAGACCGGAGAGCCCGAGCCGGTCGTGATCCCGGGCGACGGGCCGGCCGTGCGCGTGCACGGCAAGCAGTCCGACCAGGCCCACCTCGTGCTCGGCGCGCGCAGCTACCCGCTCGGCCATCCCGACCGCTACGCGCTGCAGCTCGCCGCGACGGTTCTCGGCGGCGGCATGTCCTCCCGCCTCTTCACCGAGGTGCGCGAGCGGCGCGGCCTCGCCTACTACGTGTTCGGCACGAACCAGAGCTACACCGACGCGGGCTCGATGCACGCGCAGGCGGGTGTCGACATCAACCGCATCGACGACGCCGTGACGACCATCGCCGGCGAGTTGCGCCGCATCGCCGAGGAGCCCGTGCCGGGCGAGGAGCTCGAGAAGGCGCGCGCGTTCGCGAAGGGCCGCTTCGTGCTCGGGCTCGAGAGCCCGCACGGCACGATCATGTTCGGCCTCCGCCGCGAGGTGCTGCAAGGCGCGGCCGAGGAGCCGGAGGCCGTGCTCGCCGGGCTCGACGCCGTCACCGGCGAGGACGTGCAGCGGGTCGCACGTGACGTGCTCGGCAAGCGGCTCCATCTCGCCGTGATCGGGCCGTTCGACGACGCCGAGCGCTTCGAGCGCCTGCTCGCGTAGGAGCGTGCGGCGGCTCGCTGCACGACTGGCCGGAGCCAGTCACCTCACTCGTCGGCCGGCGCCTCTGCCGCGCGCTGCGACAGCTCCGACACGACGGACGCGTCGGCGAGCGTGGTCGTGTCGCCGAGCGGCCGGTTCTCGGCCACGTCGCGCAGCAGGCGGCGCATGATCTTGCCGGAGCGCGTCTTCGGCAGCTCGGGCGTGAACACGATGTTGGCCGGCTTCGCGATCGCGCCGATCTTGTGCGCCACGTGGTTGCGCAGCTCCTCGAGCATCTCGAGCGACGGGCCCTCGTTGCCCTTCAACGTCACGTAGGCGACGATCGCCTGGCCAGTCGTCGCGTCCGAGCGGCCGCACACGGCGGCCTCGGCGACCTTCGGGTGGTCGACGAGCGCCGACTCGACCTCGATCGTGGAGATGCGGTGGCCCGACACGTTCATCACGTCGTCGACGCGGCCGAGCAGCCAGAAGTCGCCGTCGGCGTCGATGCGGGCTCCGTCGCCGGCGAAGTAGAAGCCCGGGAAGCGCTCCCAGTAGGTGGAGCGGAAGCGCTCGTCGTCGCCGTAGATGCCCCGCGTCATGGCAGGCCAGGGCCGCTCGAGCACGAGGTAGCCCCCTCCCTGCTCGACCCGCTCGCCCTGCTCGTTCAGCACCGCCGCCCGCACGCCGGGAAACGGCTTCGTGGCCGATCCCGGCTTCGTCGTCGTCACCCCCGGCAACGGCGTGATCAGCACCATCCCCGTCTCCGTCTGCCACCAGGTGTCGACGATAGGGCAGCGCTCGCCGCCGATGTGCTCGTGGTACCACATCCACGCCTCCGGGTTGATCGGCTCGCCCACCGAGCCGAGCAGCCGCAGAGAGGAGAGGTCGTGGCGGCCCGCGTGCTCGGGCCCCCACTTCATGTGCGCCCGGATCGCGGTCGGCGCCGTGTACAGGGTCGTCACGCCGTAGCGCTCGACGATGTCCCACCAGCGGTCCTTGTCGGGGAAGTCGGGGGTGCCCTCGTACAGCACCGACGTGGCCGCGTTGCACAGCGGGCCGTAGACGATGTAGCTGTGCCCGGTGATCCAGCCGATGTCGGCGGCGCACCAGTACACGTCCGACTCGGGCTTGAGATCGAAGATCGCCCAGTGCGTGGTCGCCACGCCGACGAGGTAGCCGGCCGTCGTGTGCACGATCCCCTTCGGCTTCGCCGTCGTGCCCGACGTGTACATGAGGAAGAGGAGATCCTCGCTGTCCATCGGCGCGCACGGCACCGTCGCGGGATCGTCGGACGCCTCGACCTCGTGGTACCAGTGGTCGCGTCCCTCGGTCATCGGCACCTCGCCGCCGGTGCGCCGCACCACCACCGACGCGCGCACGCCCGGCGCGGCGGCCATCGCCTCGTCCGCCGTCCGCTTCAACGGCACGCGGCCGCCGCGGCGCCACGCCTCGTCCTGCGTGATCAGCACCTCGCAGCCCATGTCGTTCATCCGATCCGACAGCGAGTCGGCCGAGAAGCCGCCGAACACCACCGTGTGCGGCGCCCCCAGGCGCGCGCACGCGAGCATCGCCACCGGCAGCTCCGGCACCATGCCCATGTAGATTGCAACCGCCGTGCCCTTCCCGACACCGAGCTGCCCGAGGACGTTTGCCATCCGCGCGACGTCCCGCTGCAGCCGCGCGTAGGTGATCGTGAGCCGATCACCCTCCGGCTCGCCCTCCCAGTAGTAGGCGACCCGATCGCCGAGCCCCGCCTCCACGTGCCGGTCGACGCAGTTGTAGGCGACGTTCAGCTTGCCTCCCAGATACCACTGCGCATACGGCGGCTGCCAGCGGCAGAGCTCGCCGAAAGGCTGGAACCACGACACCCGCTCGCGGCCGTTCGCCTCCCAGAACTCCTCGAAGGGACGGTCGTACACGTCCGCGTGCACGTTCGCCTGCGCCGCGAACGCGGGCGGCGGCGGGAAGCGCCGCTCCTCGTCGAGCAGGGTGTCGATCGTCTGGTCGCTCACCTCACGAGACCTCCAGGTCGCACGGCCGGAATAGCGGCGATCCTACGTCAGCGCCCGTGCACGTCGAGCCCGAGCGAGCGGACGGCCCGCGATCCGACGCGCGGCGGTCACGGCACACCGTACGGATAGCCTCCGCGTATGAGCGATCCACTCACGACCCTCAGGGAGCGTCTCGCGGAAGTGGCCGACGTCGCGCGCGCGGCCGGCGTGCTCGTCTGGGATCAGCGCGTGACGATGCCGCCGCGCGGCACCGAGGCCCGCGCCGAGGTGCTGGCGACGCTCGGCCGCATCGCCCACGAGCGCTTCACGGACCCGGAGGTCGGCCGGCTGCTCGAGCGGCTGCGCCCGCTCGAGGAGTCGCTGCCCTACGACTGCGACGACGCCAGCCTGATCCGCGTCACGCGCCGCGACTGGGAGAAGGCGTGCCGCGTGCCGACCGACCTGCGCGTCGAGATGACACGTGCGGCCGCGCGCGGCCACCAGGCGTGGGTCGAGGCCCGCAGGGAGAGCGACTTCGGCTCGTTCCTCCCCTACCTGCGCACGAACGTCGAGCTGAAGCGGCGCTACGTCGAGTGCTTCGAGCCCGCCGACTCGGCGTATACGCCGCTGCTCGACGACTACGAGCCGGGCATGACGACGGCGGAGGTGCGCGCCGTGTTCGCGACCCTGCGGCCGGCGCTCACCGAGCTCGTGCGCTCGGCGCCGCAGGTCGACGCCTCGTTCCTGCACGGCTCCTTCGACCCCGAGCGACAGCGTGCGTTCGCCGGGCGCGTGCTGGCGACGATGGGCTTCGAGGAGGGCGCGTGGCGCCTCGACCCGACCGCGCACCCGTTCTGCACCTCCTTCTCGAATCGCGACGTCCGTCTCACGACCCGCTACCGGCCGCACGACCTCGAGTCGATCTGGTCGACGATGCACGAGGCCGGCCACGGTCTCTACGCGCACGGGATCGCCGACTCGCTCATGCGCACGCCGCTCGGCGGCGCGCCGTCGCTGGCGCTGAACGAGTCGCAGAGCCGCACGTGGGAGAACCTCGTCGGCCGCAGCCGACCGTTCTGGACGCACTGGTACGGGCCGCTGCAGGAGATGTTCCCCGAGCAACTCGGCGGCGTCGATCTCGACGCGTTCGTGCGCGCGATCAACCGTGCCGAGCCGGGCCTGATCCGCGTCGACGCGGACGAGACGACCTACTCGCTGCACGTCATCCTGCGCTTCGAGCTCGAGCAGGATCTGATCGACGGCACCGTCGCGCTCGAGGATCTGCCCGAGGTGTGGAACGCGCGCATGCGGGAGTTCCTCGGCGTCGAGGTGCCGTCCGACGCGGACGGCGTGCTGCAGGACGTGCACTGGTCGGGAGGGGCCATCGGCTACTTCCCCACCTACGCGCTCGGCAACGTGATCTCGCTGCAGATCTGGGCGAAGGTGCGCGAGGCGCTCCCCGACCTCGACGCGCGGATGGCGGCGGGCGAGCTGCACGGGCTGTCCGCCTGGCTGCGCGACAACCTCTACGCGCTCGGGCGCAAGCTGACGCCGAAGGAGGCGCTCGAGCGGGTCACGGGCTCCGGCACGATCGACCCCGAGCCCTACCTGCGCTACCTGCGCGAGAAGATCGACTCGCTGCGATGAGGCTGCTCGGGGAGCGCGATGCTGCCGCCGTACGCGATGTCCTCGACGGCGTCGAGCAGGATGTCGCGGTGACGCTCGAGCTCGGTCCCGAGGAGACGCCGGTGACCGTGATCGCCGGCGGTCGCGAGATCGACTTCGGCGCGGAGGCGCGCGCGCTGCTCGAGGAGATCGCGGCGCTCTCCGACCGCGTGTCGCTGCGGGTGACGGAGACGACCGAGCGCGGACGCTGGCCGAAGATCACCGTCGGCGACGGCCTCGTCTACCACGGCCTGCCGTGGGGATACGAGCTCTCGACGCTGATCGGAGCGATCGTCGAGGCCGGGAAGACGGAGAGCACGCTCTCGCAGGCGTCGCGCGCGGCGCTCGCCACGCTCGAGCACGACGTGGCGCTCGAGGTCTACGTCACCCCCACGTGACCGCACTGTCCGCCGGCCGTGCTGCTGGCCTACCGCTGCGCACTCGCCTCGCCGCGCGTCACGGCCGCCGCCGTGGAGGCGACGGAGTTCGCCGTCGACGCCGACCGGCACGGCGTCGTCTCGGTGCCGACGATCGTCGTCGACGACCGCCGCGCGTGGGTCGGCTCGATGCCGGAGGCGGCGTTCGTGGAGCGGCTGCTCGCGTCCGCGGCGGCCGCTCCGCCTGCGTAGACTCGCAACGTGGACGCACTCGAGCGCGCGCAGGAGATCCTCGCAGCCTGCGACGCGATGGTGCGCGCGGACATGCCCTGCGACTGCGTGCTCTGGGACGCCCACACGCACCTCGGCGACGACATCGACGGCATGGCCGGGCGGCTCGACGAGTTGACCGCGATGCTCGACGCGAACGGCTTCGGCGGCGCCTTCTCCTTCTGCCTCGACGAGCCCGATCGGGCGCCTGCCTTCCGGGCCGCGAACGACCGCACGCTCGCGCATGCCGCCGCCGACCCGCGCATCGTCCCGTTCGCGCGCCTCGACCTCGATGACCATCCGCTGGAGGAAGCGGTGCGCTGCCTCGATCTCGGGGCACGCGGGATCAAGCTCCACCCGCGCGCACAGCGGTTCTCGGTCGGCGACGAGCGCCTCGCGCCGGTGTTCGCCCTCGCGCTCGAGCGCCGCGTGCCGATCCTCATCCACGGCGGCCGCGGGCTGCCGCCGATCGCCGACCACCTCGCGGCCCTCGTCGAGCGCTACGGCGGCGTGCAGCTGATCATCGCCCACGCCGGCATCGCCGACATGGCCGGACTCGCCGCCCGCTTCGGCGGCGTGCCCGGGGTGTTCTTCGACACGTCGGTGTGGAGCGCGATCGACCTGCTCGACCTCTTCCGCCAGGTCTCGCCCGAGCAGGTGCTGTTCGCGACCGACTACCCGTACGGCCGGCTCCCGAACGCGCTGCTCTTGGCACTGCGCACGGCCCGGCTCTCGGGGCTCGACGAGACCCAGATCCGGTGGATGCTCGGGGGGACCGCCGCCGCGATCGCACACGGCGACCCGGTGCCGCCGCCGACGCCGCCGCGCGGGCTCACCGCGCTCGTGCAGCCTCTCACGTTCGCGCGTATCACCCAGTACGTCTCGATGGCGACGCCGCTGCTGTGGATGCGCCAGCCGGACGCCGCGGGCGGCCTCGGCCTCGCCGTCAACGCCGCGCTCGCCGAGCACGCCCACATCGAGGAGGCCGGGATGATCCGCGATGCGCTCGTCACCGCGGCGGAGCTGTGGCACCGCTCGGACGAGATCGCCGACGGCCCGGAGCGGCGCGTCGCCGGCGACCATGCGAAGTGGCTCGTCCACGTCGCGGGCACGCTCGCCGCGACGACGCGCGCCTAGTGCGGCGTCTCGCACCATTCCACCGGAAAGCCTTGTTGCGAGACGCCGCACTCGATGCTTGCTGCATGTCGCCCGGCTGCGGCGCAGCCGGGCGACACGATCCTGAAGGGGCGCGCTTCGCGCGCCCCTTTCGGGTCGAACGTCTGGAGACGGCGCACGAGCGGCGCGCCTGCCCGGCGGTCAGCGCACGGCCGCGGCGGCGCGCTCGGCGAGCGCGGACAGCACCCGGCGCTTCCAGGCGCTCTGCGGGTTGCCGGGCAGGCCGGCAAGCGGATCGGATGGGTCGAGCGCCCGCGGGACGTTGGCGACGCCGGCGGCCACGAGCCGCAGCAGCGCTCCGCTCCGCGCGGCCGCGACCGCCACGAGCGGGAACGAGAACGCCTGCCGCTCCCCCGCGCGCAGGTAGGCGGAGGCCTGGGGCGGCGCCGGCAGACGCACGGCGGTGACGAGCTCGCCGCGGGCGAGCACGACGAGCGACCGGTTCTCCTCTGTGGGGCGGCGGTAGAGGTCGAGCAGCGGCAGCTCGCGCTCCTCGCCGCGCGAGCGCACGACCACGGTCGCCTCGCAGGCGGCGAGCGCGGGCGCGAGGTCTGACGGGTGCGCGGAGATGCAGTCACCCGGCTCGAGGCCGTGCTTGCGGTGGTCGCCGATCTGCGCGAAGCACGTGTCGCCGCCGCCGAGCCAGCACTGCCACTCCGCGCCGCGGTAGTACCAGCAGCGGGTGTGCTGCAGCAGGTTGCCGCCGACCGTGCCGACGTTGCGCAGGAGCGGCGACGCCGCGCTGCCCGCGGCCGTCGTCACCGCGGCATAGGGCGCGAGCGCTTCGGACTGCGCCAGCGCGGCCAGCGTCACGGCGGCGCCGACCTCGACGCCGCCGCCGTGCGGCCGGATCTCTCCCAGCCCGGCCTCCTGCAGGTCGACGAGAAGCGCCGGCGCCCGGATGCCGCGGTCGACCTGCCCGGCGAGGTCGGTGCCCCCGGCGAGCACCGCGGCGCCGTCCTGCTCGAGCAGCGCAAGCGCCTCGTCGAGCGACGCCGGCCGCGCGTACGCGCTCATGAGAGCGCCTCCAGCACGCGTGCCCGTGTGAGCGGCAGCGCCGCGCAGCGGCGGCCGGTCGCGTGCGCGAATGCGTTCGCGATCGCGGCGGCCGTGGGGACGATCGGCGGCTCGCCGAGCCCCTTCGCGCCGACGTTCGGCAGGTTCGCGTCCGGCACCGGCGCGAAGTCGATCGTGATCTCGGGGACGTCCGCGATCGTCGGCAGCTTGTAGTCGTCGAGGTGGGCGTTGACGGGCGCGCCCGTCGTCGGGTCGAGGACGAGCTCTTCCGTGAGCGCGAACGCCATCCCCTGCAGCACGCCTCCCTCGACCTGGCTCGACGCGCCGAGCGGGTTGACGATACGGCCGACGTCGTGCACGGCGACGACGCGCTCCACCCGCACCTCGCCGACCGCCGCGTCGACCGCGACCTGGGCGATCTGGCAGCCGAACGTGTGCACGCGGAAGCCGTCGGGGTTCGGCCCGCGCGAGCCGGAGCCGTCGATCGTCGCGTCTCCGAGCTTTCCCGTCACCTCGATCACGTCCACGTCGAGGGCCCCGTCACGCGAACGGATACGGCCGTCGCGCACGTGCAGGTCGTCCGGCGCGATCTCGAGCACGTCGCCGGCGAGCTGCAGCAGCGTCTTGCGCACCTTCGCCGCCGCCGAGCGCACGGCCGGGAGCACGGAGGGCGTCGTCTGCGAGCCGCCCGCGACCGGCCCGTACACGTTCGGGCGCGTGTCGCCCCCGCTGACGCGCACACGGTCGAGCGGGAGGCCCAGCTCCTCGGCGGCGACGATGCGGGCGGAGGTGAGCGTGCCCGTGCCGATGTCCTGGATCCCCGTCACAACCTGCGCGTGCCCGTCGCCGTCGAGCCGCACGGTCGCGTGCGACGGCGGGCCGCCGCCGCCCCACCAGATCTGCGTCGCGCAGCCCATGCCGCGCAGCAGGCCGTCGGGCTGCGGGCCGCGCAGATCCTCTCTCCGCTCCCAGCCGGCGAGCTCGGCGGCACGGTCGTAGCACCACAGCAGCTGCTTGCTCGAGTAGGGCAGCCCGCTCGCCTGGTCGACGTCGGCGTGGTTGCGGCGGCGCAGCTCGAGCGGGTCGATGCCGAGCGCGGATGCCAGCTCGTCGACCGCCTGCTCGAACGCGGTGACGCCCTCCATCACGCCCGGCGCGCGGAACGCGTTCTGGGGCCGCAGGTTCGTCTTCACCGGGAACGTCATCGTGCGCACGTCGTCGCAGCGGTAGAGCGTGCGGGCGGGGATCGTGACCGGGAACACCCAGCCGCCCTGCCCCATCGCGATGACGGCGTCGGCGTCGATCGCCGTGATGGTGCCGTCCCGGCGGGCGCCGAGGCGGATCGTCTGGCGGGTGGCGGCACGCCGGCCGCCGTCGAGCTGCTCGGCGTGACGGTCGTTGACGAGCCGTACCGGCCGGCCGCTGACGCGCGCGAGCTCGGCGGCGACGAGCGCCTCGAACCCCGCTCCCTGCTTGCCGCCGAAGCCGCCGCCGACGAAGGCGGTGAGCACGCGCACCTGGTCCTTGCGCACCCCGAAGCTCTTCGCCAGCTCGTCGCGGGCCGAGAACATCCCCTGCGTCGAGACCCATGCAGTGAGCTCGTCCCCGTCCCACGAGGCCACCGCCGCATGCGGCTCGAGCGGCGTCTGCAGGTGCGCCGGCGTCTCGATCTCGAGCTCGACGCGCACCTCCGCCGCCGCGAGCGCCGCGTCGACGTCGCCGCGCGCCTCCTCGACAGGGTCGGACACGAAGCGCTGCTCGACGAGGGCATGCTGCGGGTCGACGACGTGCGCGAGCGGCTCGATCTCGAGCGCGAGCGCCGCGAGCGCCGCGCGAGCCTGGTCGGGGGTGTCCGCCGCGACGGCCGCGATCGGCTGGCCCGCGTACCGCGGCTCGGCGGCGAATGCAGGTGTACGCGCGGTGAACGACAGCTCGCTCTCGGGGCCGAGCACGGCGCGCACACCGGGCAGCGACCGGGCGGCGTCGAGATCGAGGCCGCGCACGATGCCGTGGGCAACCGGCGAGCGCAGCACCGCCGCATGCAGCATGCCCGCCAGACGAACGTCGACCGTGTAGCGCACGCGCCCGGCGGCGCGGGCGGCTCCGTCCTGCCTCGCGGCCGGCCGCCCCACGAGCGCGAGGTCGGCGTCGACGTCCCAGGTCTCGACGTCGTCCTCCTCGTCGATGAGCACCCAGACGTCCTGGTAGCGCCCTTCCATTTCCGTCTGCGTCTTGACGAGCCGTGCCATCACGCTCCCGCCGCCGCGCGCAGGATCGCGCGCTCGATCTTCGGATAGGCGCCGCAGCGGCACAGGTTGCCCGCCATCGCCTGCCTGATCTCGTCGCGCGTCGGCCGGGCAACCCGTTCGAGCAGCGCCGTCGCGCTCACGACCTGCCCCGGCGTGCAGTAGCCGCACTGCAACGCGTCCTCCACCACGAACGCCTCCAGCACGGCGGCGGCACGTCCGCGCGAGAGCCCCTCGATGGTGACGATCGCGTGGCCCTCGGCGGCGGCCGCGAGCAGCAGGCAGGCGTTGACCGGCCGCCCGTCGAGCAGCACGGCGCACGCGCCGCACGCGCCCTCCCCGCACGCGAGCTTGGAGCCGAGCAGCTCGAGGTCGTCACGCAGGACGTCCAGCAGGCGACGGTGCGGCGGGACGGCGACGACGTGACGCTCCCCGTTGACCTGCAGCGAGACCTCCACGCACCTAGGACTACAGGCACGGATCGGTGCCCGTCAAGGACGTAGGATCGGCACATGCGCGCGCTGCTCCTCCTGCCGGCCGTCGCCGCGCTGCTCGCGGCCGGCTGCGGCGGGTCGCCGGGCGACGCCCCGCAGGCGACCACGGCGGCCGGGTCCGCGCCGTCCGGGGCCCAGCGCGCGCAAGCCTGCCGGCACGTGCCGGCGCCGGCGCCACGCGAGGGCGGCGGCGCCAGGCCGCCCGCGGAGCGGCTCGACCCCGGGAAGACCTACCGCCTCGTGTTCTCGACGAGCTGCGGCTCGTTCGCCGTCACGCTCGACCAGACGCGGGCGCCCGCCACCTCGGCGTCGCTCGTCGCCCTCGCGCGCGCCGGCTTCTTCGACGCCACGGTCTTCCACCGCATCGTGCCCGGCTTCGTGATCCAGGGAGGCGACCCGACGCAGTCGGGGGCAGGCGGCCCCGGCTACCGGACGGCCGACGCACCGCCGGCCGGCGCGCGCTACGTCGAGGGCGTCGTGGCGATGGCGAAGACGCAGGCGGAGCCGCCCGGCACCGCCGGCAGCCAGTTCTTCGTCGTCACCGCCGCCGACGCCGGTCTGCCGCCCGACTATGCGATCGTGGGCACGGTGACGGAGGGGCTCGGGGTGGTCGAGCAGATCGGCGCCCTGGGCGACCCCGCGACCGAGCAGCCGACGCAGCCCGTCGTCATCGACACGGTCAGGGTCGTCGAGCGGCCGTGACGCGCGTCGGCGCGATCGTCCTCGCCGCCGGCGAGGCGTCCCGCTTCGGCGCCCCGAAGCAGCGGCTGCTGCTCCCCGAGGTGCTCGAGCGGCTGGAGGCGAGCCCGGTGGACGAGATCGTCGTCGTCGCCGGCGCGCACCAGCTCGAGACCCCCGCGCGGGTCGTCACGTGCCCCGGCTGGAAACGCGGGCCCGGGGTGTCCCTGCGCTGCGGTCTCGAGGCGCTCGACGACCGCTGCGCCGCCGCGGTCGTCGTCCTCGCCGACGGGCCGGATCTCGCGCCCGAGGCGGTGGCGCGGGTGATCGCGTCGTGGCGCGAGCACGGCGGCGCCGTCGTCGCCGCCTCCTACGGCGGCGAGCGCGGGCACCCGCTGCTCGTCGCGCGCTCGCTGTGGGATGCGATTCCCGACGAGGGGCTGCGGGGAGCCGTCGCGCGCCTGGTGCCCTGCGACGACGTCGGCGCCCCTGGCGACGTCGACACGCCAGCCGACCTGCCGCCGCGCCTGCGCTAGGCGCCGGGGCCGCGACGGCCGGCCGCTACGCCGTCGGGCCGTCGGCGGAGCGGAGCTGCACGAGTTTCTCCATCAGCCCGGCGGGCATGCGCTCCACGGCGGTCGTGCGCACGTACTTCCGCAACGAGAGCTCGAAGCGGTAGCGCCGCCGGCAGTATTCGCACCCGTCCAGGTGCTTCTCCGCCTGCGCCACCTCGCGGTCGTCGAGCTCGCGGTCGAGGTAGCCCTGCAACAGCTCCTCGCACTCCTCGCACGGTCCACGGCTCACGCGATCGCCTCCTCTGCGAGTCGTTGCTTGAGCAGCCGCCGCCCGCGGTGGAGCCGCGACATCACGGTGCCGATCGGGATGTCGAGGATCTGCGCCGCGTCGGCGTAGCTGAACTCTCCGATGTCCACCAGGACCACCACGTCGCGAAAGTCGGCAGGCAGCGACGACAGCGCCGTCACGACCGAGTCCTGCGAGAGCCTCTCGACGACCCTGTCCTGGTCGAGCGCCTGCTCGCCCTGCGCCGCCGCGACCTTGTTCGCGAGGTAGTAGTCGCCCTCCTCCAGCGGCTGCAGGTCGGGTGTGCGCTGGATCTTGCGGCCCCGGTCGAGGTTCAGGTTCGTGAGGATGCGCAGCAGCCAGGCGCGGAGGTTCGTGCCCGGCGAGTAGGAGCGCCAACTCCGGAACGCCCTCCCGTACGTCTCCTGAACCAAGTCCTCGGCCTCTTCGCGGGTGCTGACGAGTCTGCGCGCCACCCGGTAGACCTGATCGGCGAGCGCGAGCGCCTCCTCCTCGAAGCGCACCCGGTCACGTGCCTGCTGTGCGATCCGTCGCCCGTCGGTCTCCGGCTCGGCGTCGCCCATCGGGACCTACCGTATCACTGCTCGGAGAGGGAAACGCCCGCCGCGGCGCCGGTATTCCCGCGTCTCAGACGATCTGCAGCTCGCGGAAGCCGGCCTTCGCCATCGCCTCCACGAGCGCGTCCCGCGACGTCTTCTCGTCGTCGAACTCGAGCACGACCTGCCCCATGAGGTTGGCGTTCGCCGCGTCGAGGCCGTCGTGGCCGCGAAGCGTGGCCGCAAGCCGGTTCACACAGCGCTCGCAGCGGATGCCGGTCACCTGCAGCGTCTCGATCCGGGTCGCCATCACTCGCATCCTACCGGGGGCGCAGACGGGATCATACGGCTACCTGGATCGATCGATCCGGGCTAGGGCTTGCCGCGCACGCCGTGCACCGGCCTGCCCGCGGCCTCCCATGCGTAGTACGAAGCGCTCGGCCCGAAGGAGCGCTCGTAGGAGACGACGCGCGGGTTGCGACCGACCTCCTTCGCGCGCTGTGCGTGCCAGAGCAGGTTCGGGTCGTCGCGCTCCTCCCAGACGAGGATGAGGTGCGCGGCGGTCATGTAGTCGGCGACGAAGGCGCACCCGGGCGCCGGACACGGGAACGGGTCGGTGCGCACGCAGAACCACCCGGAGTGGTCGCCGTCGCCGTCGTCCGCCCAGATGCCCTCGTCCTCGACGCGCTCGTCGCGCTCGACAGTGGTCGATCCGGTCAGGGGGCGCTCCGCTTCCACGGGGCGCAGAATACGGACATGGTCAAGGACCGCGACGTCGCGCTCGTGCTCTCCGGCGGCGGCATGAACGGCATCCTGCTCGAGCTCGGATTCCTGAAACGGCTTCGCGAAAGCCCTCTGTGGGCGCGCGTCGGCTGGATCTACGGAACGTCGGCGGGCGCGCTCGCCGGCGCGCTCGCCGCGCTCGACCGCGTCGACGACCTCGAGGCCTTCTGCATGGAGTTGCAGCCGGACGAGACGTTCCGCCCGCACCGACTGTGGCAGCTCCCGTTCGAGGGACTGCACGACTACACGCTGCCGGAGACGATCGCGGCACGCGTCGAGCCGGCGGAGTCCCTCGCCGAGAAGCTGCGGGAGGCTCCCGTCGAGCTCGTCGTCTGCGTCACCGACGTCACGAACACCGAGGACGGCGACGCCGACCACGCCTTCGAACGCGTCTACTCCTCCCGCACGGCGCCGCCGGACGTGATGGGGCAGGCGCTGATCGCCTCGGCGGCGATCAGCGCCCTCGTGCTGCCGCTGCGGGTCGGCGAGGTGATCGGCACCGACGGCGGCTGGGTGCGCAACTTCCCGCTCGGCCACGCGGTCGAGAACCCCGACGTGAGCGAGATCGCCGGCTTCCGCTACGTCTCGAACCACCAGAGGAGCCAGGGCGACAACCTGGCGCGTCTGCGCAGGCGGCTCGAGCCGTTCCGGGCGGTACCGCCGGTGCGGGCGATCATCGGCGAGCTGCAGGAGGCCGAGGCGCGCCAGCTGCGCGGAGAGCCACCGCACCTGGCGGACATGATCGTGCGCCTGATGCGGATCGCGGTCGCCCGCAACACGTCAATGGAGGAGCGCTCCGCGCACGACAGGGACGCCTCCGTGCGCGAGCTCGCGGCGCTCCGCCGCGACGCGGTCGAGATCGCGCGGCGCAACGCCGCCCCGTGGCGTCGCGGGGCAGCCGCGGCGGAGATCGAGGCCCGCTTCGCCGCCGCGCGCTTTCCCTTCCGCCACGACCGTGCGCTTCCGACTATGATCGTCCGCGGCGATGCCGGCGCGCACGCGCTCGACTCGAGCTTCAGGGCGGGAATGAGCTGGCCGGAGGAGGCGAAGCGCGCGATCGTCCGGCGTGGCTTCGAGCTCACCGACGCGGCCCTGCGCCGGCGGGAGTCGTAGCAGCAGCGAGGCCCCGGCCGGTAGATCGTTCGCCGGGGCCTCGCTGCTCTGTGGACGGGCTCGGGGGAGGGCGCCCGCCCGGACGGCTACCTGGAGGGGGAGGTCGGTTGCCGTCCGAGAGTGACGGTCAGGGTCTTCGCGTCCTGACCGCGGTAGATCTTGAGCGTGATCCTGTCGCCGGGCTTGCGCGCCGCGATCACGTCGCGCAGCTCGGCGATCGAGGTCACGGCCTTGCCGTCGGCGGCGACGATCACGTCACCGCCCATGCGGAAGCTCTCGCCGGCGATCACGACCTGCTCGTTGCCCGCTCGGAGGCCGGCCTGCTCCGCACCCGAGCCCGGAGCAACACCCTGCACGACGAGACCGTTGTCGACCGGCAGCCTGAACGTGCGCACCATCGCGGGCGAGATCTCGACGGCGGCGACGCCGAGGTAGGCGTGCTCGACCTTGCCCTTCGCGAGCAGCTGCGCGACGACCGCCTTGACGGTGTTGACGGGGACGGCGAACCCGACGCCGACGTTGCCGTCGCCGGAACCGCCGGTCTCGATCTGCGAGTTGACGCCGATCACCTCGCCACGGGTGTTCAGCAGCGGCCCGCCGCTGTTGCCGCGGTTGATGGGCGCGTCGGTCTGGATCACGTGGTCGATCGTGAACCCGTTCGGCGCGGTGACGGCTCGCTGCAACGCGCTGATGATGCCGGCCGTGACGGTGCGCTCGAGGCCGAACGGGTTGCCGATCGCCACGACCGAGTCGCCCACCTGCGCCTTGTCGGAGTCGCCGAGCGGCAGCGGCGTCAGGGCTCGCGCGGTCGCGCCGACCTTGAGCAGCGCGAGGTCGGTGGACGGGTCGCCGCCGACGAGCGTCGCCTTCATCGTGTCGTCGTTCGAGAAGCGCACCTCGATGTTGCTGGCGCCCTCGATGACGTGGTAGTTCGTGACGATGTGGCCTTCCTTGTCGAGCACGAATCCCGAGCCGAGCGCCTGCTGCGGCGGCGCCTGGAACTGCTGGCCGAACACGTCGGTTTGCGCGCTGCCCGGCGTCGTCGACGTGATCTGGACGACCCCGGGCCCGCTGCGCCGGTAGATCTGGTTGATCGAGAGCCCCGTCGTCGCGACCGCGGGAACGGCGCTGCCCGCCGCCGTCTGCTCCACCACCGTCGTCGTCGACGAGCCGTCGAAGACGCCGACGGCGGCCGCGCCACCCAGCGCTGCGCCGCCGCCGAGGAGCGCGGCGGCGGCGAGCGCGGCGAGCGGCTTCGCAACGGAGCCGCTCCGGGCGGTGGTGGAGGGAGTCGGGGAGGGGGAATCCTGGCTTCGGGGCGCAGCGGAGCGCATGGCTCCGTTATAGGGGCCGCCCCGTGAACGGCGGGTTAGGGCGCGTTAAGGCACGGTTGCGCGCCGGCCGCCGGCGGCGGCTGTCAGCCGAGCTCGACGGCGAGGTCGACGAGCGCGCGCACGTCGTCGTCGCTGGTGCGGAAGTTGACGAAGCACGGGCGCAGGCAGACCTTCGAGTCGACGGTGGCGGGCGCCACCCAGACGCGGCCGTCGTCCTGCAAGGCGCGCACGAGCGCCGCGTTGTGCTCGTTCAGGTCGCCCGCGGCGGCGACGTGGCGGAACGGCACGATCGACAGCGGCGGCGGCCCGCACATCGGCTCGAGCGCCTCGTGCGCCTCCACGAGCTCGTACAGGAGACGGGCCTGGCGCAGGTTCTCCTCGACGGCGTCGCGGAACGCCTGCGCGCCGTGCGCGCGGAACGCGAGCCACAGCTTGAGCGCCCGGAACGGCCGCGAGTACTCGAGCGTGATGTCGACCATGTGGCCGGAGCGCTCGTGCGGGATGTACGCCTCCTCGTGCGAGAACGCCTGCGCAAGGTCGCCGCGACGGCGCACGAGCAGCACGCCGCAGGCCTTGGGCAGGTAGAGCCACTTGTGGGCGTCGAGCGTGACCGAGTCGGCGCGGTCGAGGCCCTGGAACAGGTGTCCGGCGGAGGGGGTCGTGGCGGCCGGCAGCCCGTAAGCACCGTCCACGTGCAGCCAGACGCCCTGCTCGGCGCAGACGTCGGCGAGCGCGCCGATCGGGTCGACGGCGCCGGTCAGGGTCGTGCCCGCGGTGGCGACGACCGCGACCGGCAGGCGGCCCGCGGCGCGGTCGGCTGCGATCGCCTCCGCGACCGCCTCGGGGATAAGTCGCCGCTGCTCGTCGATCGGGAGCGCGCGCACGTTGGCGGCGCCGATCCCGAGCAGCTCGGCCGAGCGCTCGATCGAGTAGTGCGCCTCCTGCGAGCAGTAGAGAGCGGCCTCGACGCCGCCGAGGCCGCGTGAGCGCGCACCCGGGATCGCGCGTTCGCGCGCCGCTGCGAGCGCCGTCATGTTCGAGATCGTGCCGCCGCTCGTGAAGGCGCCGGCGCCGGCCGGGAAGCCGACGAACTCCGCCACCCAGCGCACCGCCTGCTCCTCGACCTCGGAGGCGGCGGCCGCCCACACGGCCAGGTTGGCATCGAAGCACGAGGCGAGCAGGTCGCCGAGCACGCCGATCTCGAGGCCCGACGAGGCGACGAAGGCGAAGAACCGCGGCCGCGTCTGCGCGATCGTCTCGTCGAGCGTCCGCCGCGCGTCCTCCAGCACCTCGAGCGCGGACGACGGGGCCTCGGGGAGCGCGGCGTCGAGCAGCGCGCGCAGCCGCTCGTCGATCGGCGGCTCCGTCGGCCGGGCCTGGTCGAAGCTCCGCCACGCCTCGGCGACGATCTCGGCGGCGCGCTCGAGCGCAAGCTCGCGGGGAACGTCGAGGCGAAGCGTCACGACGGCAGGATAGGGATGTCCGCGACGACGCGGCCGGCTACGATCGGCGCCGGGAAGACGCGGATCGGCTCGGTTGCCGGCCTCTCGAACGGCCTCACGCGCCGCCTCCCTCCTGGACGAGAGCCCGCGCCTCGCGCAGCCTGCGCGGCTCGTCGACGACGAGCACGCACACCGGCTCGCCCTGTTCGTCGCGGCCCACGTGCAACCCGCCTTCCTCTGCCCACGCCGCCGCCTGCGCCGCGACGCCGACCTCCGCAAGCCGCCGGGGGCCGATGTCGCTCCACCAGTAGGGGACCCGCTCGTAGGGCGCTGCGACCCCGGCGACGGCGTCGGCTGCCTGCTCGCCCGTGCCGATCGCCGCGTCCCAGTGCGGGAAGCGGAGCGGCCCGAAGCGCGCGTGCGGCACGAGCACCAGATCGCCGCAGGCGTACGCGCGCGGATGGCCGGGCACCTGCATGTTCGGCCCGACCGCCAGCGGCAGCTCCACCTCGCCGGGTGCGAGGCCGGGCGGGAGCAGCGGGACACCGCCGGTAGCGACGAGGACGACATCCGCCGCGAGCGTTCCGTGCCTCGCGGTCTCGACCGCGCGCTCCCCGCCCTTCTCGATCCGGACGCCTCCGAGAAAGCGCACGCCGAGGTCGTCGAGCGTGGCCCGGGCCAGCGCCGGCAGGGGGTCGTGGAGGCGGTGGAGCGGCCGCTCGAGCAGGTCGACGAGCGTGACCCGGTGTCCGGCCTGGGCAAGCGTCGCGGCCGTCTCGGTGCCGATCAGCCCCGCGCCGACGACGAGCACCTCGACCGGTCCGGCGCAGATCAGCGCAGCCAGGCGCTCGAAGACGTGGGGATCGGCGTTGACGAGCGCGTCCTCGAAGCCGGGGATCGGCGGCCGCGCGTACAGGAGGCCGGGCGCCAGCACGATCCGGTCGGCCTCCACCTCCCACGCCTCCGCGCCCCACTCCGCCCGCAGGCGGCCTTCGTCGAGCTCCGCGTCGACGACGAGAGCGTGAAGCCGGTCGATGCCGCGCTCGGCAAGCCGTTCCTCGTCGGCGAGCAGGCGCGGCTTGCCGTCGACGAGAGCGGCTTTCGTCAGCGGCGGCCGGTCGACGGGGAGGCCGGGGCCGATCAGCAGCGGCCGGATGCCGTGGCGGGCCAGACGCGTGGCGCAGGCGGTGGCGGCGACGCCGTTCCCCACGACGGCCACCTCGACCTTCACGATGCGATCTCTCCCACGCGCTCCACGACCTCGCGGCACCAGGCCGGGTAGAGCGCGATGTCGTCGATGAACTGCGACGGCTTGACGCAGAACGTCGTGAAGCCGCGCGCACGCTGCGGCGGGATCGAGGCGATCGCCGGTGCGAGCGGCGCGGGGCTCGCGTCGTCGGGGAAGACCGCGCGCATGCCGCCGACGAGCTCGAACTCGCCGAGGTCGCGACCGGCCTGCGTCATGCCCTCGGCGAGGCGCGCGAGGTCGTCATCGGACGGCCGGCCGAGCGGATGGAAGCCGTGGCCGTAGCGGACGATGCGACGCAGCAGGCGCGGGTGCACCGACTCGCCGCCGAACCAGAGGCGGGGCCCGTCGGGGCGCCACGCCTTCGGCTCGAGGTAGACGTCGTCGAAGGCGTAGTGCGCGCCGTGGAAGCTCGCGGGCGACGACGCCCAAACGGCCTCCCACGCGGCGAGGTGCTCGTCGAGCAGCCTGCCCCGCTGCGCGAACGGCACGCCGAGCGCCTCGTACTCGTCGCGGTGCCAGCTCACCGTCGGCTGCACGATCAGCCGTCCCTCGCAGAGCAGGTCGAGCGTGCCGAGCTCGCACGCGAGCAGCAGCGGGTGACGCAGCGGTGCGATCACGGCGCAGGCCGCGAGCCGCAGGCGCGACGTCGCAGCGGCGATCGCCGAGAGCAGCACGAGCGACGACGGCCACGGCGTCGCCGGGTCCTGGTTGCCGGGCAGCGCGTAGTCGCGCGGATTGCTCATGATCCCGTTCGCTCCCGCGCCCGGACCGAGCACGACGTGCTCGCTCACCATGACGGCGTCGAAGCCGGCGTCCTCCGCCACGACCGCCATCTCGACGAGCGCGCGCAGCTCGCGAGGCGGCGTCAGCGTCCAGTTCTCGCTCAGCACGAGGACGAGTCGCGGCTCGCTCATGTGCCGCAGGAGCCCTCGAGGATCTGCAGCGTCTTCAGGTCGGAGTAGAAGTCGAGCGCGTACTGCCCGCCCTCGCGGCCGATGCCGGAGATGCCGATGCCGCCGAACGGCGCCGTCAGGTCACGCACGAGGAACGTGTTGACCCACACGATCCCGGCCCGCAGCGCCCGGCCGACACGCTCGGCGCGCTCGGCAGAGCCGGTGTAGACGATCGCGGAGAGGCCGTAGCGCGTCGAGTTGGCGAGCGCGACGCCCTCTTCCTCGTCGGCGAACGTCTGCAAGGTGAGCACGGGCCCGAACACCTCGCTCTGCACGACCTCGCTCTCGTTCGAGCGGGGCGCGATCAGCGTCGGCTCGATCCAGAGGCCGCGCTCGAGACGGTTGCCGCCGCGCACGATCTCGTCGCCGTTCGCGCGGGCCCGCTCGATGAACCCGAGCACGCGCTCGACGTGATGCGGGTGGATCATCGGAGACACGGTCGTCGCGTCGTCGCGCGGGTCGCCCAGCACGTGCTCGTCGGTGAAGCGGTGGAACAGCTCGAGGAAGCGCTCGCTCACGGAGTCCTGCACGAGCAGCCGCGTGCCCGCCAGGCACACCTGCCCGGAGTCGTCGTACTGGCCGGCCGCCCTGCGCGCGGCGGCTTCGAGGTCGCAGTCTGCGAACACGAGCAGCGGCCCCTTGCCTCCGAGCTCCGCGGTGAAGGGGACGATGTTGGTCGCCGCCGCGACCCCGATGCGCCGGGCCGTCTCGGGGGAGCCGGTGAAGGAGATGCGGCGCACGCGCGGGTCGGAGACGAGCGCCGCGCCGACCTCCTCGCCGATGCCCTGGACGACGTTGAGCACGCCGGGAGGGAGCCCGGCCTCGACGGCGAGGTCGGCGAGCAGCGAGCAGGAGAGCGGCGACCACTCGGCGGGCTTGAGGATCACGGTCGAGCCCGCCGCGAGCGCCGGCGCGATCTTCCACGTGGAGAGCATGAGCGGGGCGTTCCACGGCGTGATCACGACGGCGGGACCGCTCGCCATGCGGACGACGCGGTTCGCGGTGCCGTTCGACGACCACACGCGCTCCTCGTACTCGACGGCCAGGTCGGCGTAGTTGCGGAAGTTCCTGGCGCAGCGGTTGATCAGCCGCGCCCGCAGCGACCGCAGCAGCATCGCCATGTCCATGCACTCGACGGCGGCGAGCGGCTCGACGTTCGCGTCGATCAGGTCGGCCAGCCGGTGCAGGCGCTCCGCCCGGCCCTGCGGGCCGAGCGCCGCCCACGCGGGGAACGCCTGCTCGGCGGCCTCGAGCGCGAGCCCCGCCTCGCGGTCGCCGCCGCGGGCGACCTCGGCGATCGGCTCCTCCGTGATGGGCGAGATGTCCGTGAACGTGGCGTCGCTCGCGACCCGGCGGCCGCCGATGAAGTGCTCGGTCGAGACGGAGACGCCCGCCACCTCGACGCGCCCGCTCATGCGGGCACCTCCGCGAACGCGACGGCTGCGACGTCGACGACGGTGCCGCCGCCGTCCACCGTGAGGACGGCGCCGTTGACGTACGAGGCGCCCGGGGACAGGAGCCACGCCACGGCTTCCGCCACCTCGCCGGGGGCGCAGGGCCTGCGGAGGGGGACGTGGCGGGTCGCGGCCGCGTAGGCCGACTCGCGATCCGTGCCGAGACCGCTCGCGAGCTCGTCCATCTCACCGTCCGCCATCGGGGTGCGCGTCCACCCGGGACAGACGCAGTTCGCGCGCACTCCTGCCGGGCCGTGGTCGAGCGCGATGCACTTCGTCAGCATCACGAGAGCCGCCTTGGACGAGCAGTAGGCGAGCGAGGACGGCGTCGCCTGCAGCCCGGCCACGGAGGCGACGGAGACGACCGCGCCGCGGCGCTCGAGGAGGTGCGGGATCGCGGCGCGCGCGGTCAGCATCGCTCCGGTGACGTTGACGCGCAGGACGTCCTCGAACGTCGCCGGGTCGACGTCGAGGAGCGAGCCGACCCCGCCGACGCCGGCGTTCAGCACGAGCGCGTCGAGGCCGCCGAGCGCCGCGACCGTCTCCGCCACGGCGCGCTCCGCGCCGGCCTGCACGGCCGTGTCGGCGATCACCGCGAGACCGCCGATCTCCGCGGCGACCTCGCGCAGGGGCGCCGGCCGGCGCCCGCTGACGGCCACCGCGTACCCCTCGGCCGCGAGCCTCCGCGCCGTCGCGGCGCCGATGCCGGTGCCCCCGCCCGTGACGAGCGCCACCCTGCCGCCGCTAGCCACGAGCCGCTCCTCCGGCAGAGGTGCTCAGCGGAGGTCCTTCACGGTCTCGAGGTCGTCGACGGTGTAGGCGAACGTGAAGCGGTAGCCCTTGCCGACCTTCACCGGGGCGAGCGCGTCGTGCTCCTCGTGCGGCGCGCCGAAGAAGTCGAGGGTGGCGCTGCCCTCCCAGATCTCGGAGATCGCACGGTCGCGCGAGCGGGCGCGCACGAGCTCGTGCACGGCCGGATCGTCGTGGCGCCCGGCCGCGAGCCGGGGGAAGTGGCGCACGTTGACGATGGGAGGCGCGTTGTGGAACGGCCCGCCCTGCGAGGGGCGCTGCAGCGTCACCGTCGTCTGGGCCATGCGCCGCTCGTAGGCTGCGCACGTCGCGCCGAAGCGGGCGCCCGGCTCCATCCCGGGATCGGCCGGGCCGCCGAGGCCGAAGCTGCGGGTGACCCAGATCGAGCCGAGCTTCTTCGGGAAGCCCTGCACCCACCCGCGTGTGAGCGCGAAGTCGCGGTCGACCCAGATGTACGCGCACGTCGTCACCTCCTCCCCGTCGAGGAGCGCGTTGACGACGATGAAGAACTCCTTGTACTGCGAGCGGGACGGGTCGACGAGCTCGCCGCCTCCCTCCGAGCAGGATTGCCAGTCCGCCACGACGAGCGCGCACCGGCCCGGGTCCGGGTGCGGGTCGAGGCCCTCGGGGAGGAACGAGACGGCCTTCTCCGGGTCGGCCCAGTAGTCGACGACGAGGAAGGTGCCGACGTAGTGCCAGGGCGGATACGGCACCAGGGACGATCTCCCCTCGGGCGTGCGCGGCACCGTGAACCCCTTCAGCCCGCTCATCGCGGCCACCCTTCGGGCGCAGGCGGCAGCAGCTTGCCGCGCGTCTCCCAGCTCTCTCGCTCGTATTCGATCGCGACCGGGTCGAAGCGGAAGTAGGAGCGCGGCGGCAGCGGCCCCCAGGTGTTCGACGAGAAGCGGTCGTCGGGGTAGGTGCGCGGGACGTGGTCGTCCTGCAGCTGCTCCATGTCGCAGTAGAGCTCGACGAAGCACTCCTCCTCGACGATCCGCACGTAGCTCGCGATGTTGCCCGCGATTCCGTGGCGGGTCGGGCCCCAGCCGAGCCAGCGCCCGTGCCGCGCGAGGTGATCGAGCATGTCGCGCATCTTCCCGATGTCGACGGTCTCGAAGGCGAGATGGTGGAAGTGGGCGTAGCCGAGGTCGACGAGCGCCATCACATGGTGGTCCGTGCTGACGTGGAACCAGACGCCCGCGTCGCCGAGCCAGTCCGAGAGGCGCATGCCCAGCACCTCGGTGTAGAAGCGGTAGCCCGCCCGGATGTCGCCCGTGAGGCAGTTGACGTGACCGAGCTTGCGCGGCCCCCCGAGGTGGACGCTCGTCGAGGGGCGCGCGTGCTGGGGCCGGCGCTCGACGTCGGTCGCCGGAGCCCGGTACGGCATCACCTGCACCGCCCGCCCGTCGGGGTCCTCGACGAAGAGGCTGCCCTCGCGCTCGTCCCACGGCACCCCCTGCGCGTCGAAGTGCGCGCGCGCATCGTCGAGAGAGCAGCTTTCTGCCAGCTCGAAGGCGAAGTGGTCGTGCCCGGGCCGGCCGCCCTCGACGAGCTCGAGGCAGTAGGGCTCGTCGTTGCAGGCGAGGAGGGCGCGGCCGTCCCGGCGCGACCGCTCGACGAGCGCGAACTGGATGCGCCAGCGGGACGACGCCTCCTCCAGGTCGGCCACGCGCAGGCAGACGTGGTCGAGCCGGTGCAGCCGGATCACGGCGTGCGACCCTCCGCCACCATCCGCTCCGCCTCGTCCTCGGGGATCGCGAGGGCGACGTGCAGCGTGCTGGCGGACACCTCGAGCTGCTCGCCCGGGCCGGAGAGGTCGACGTCCCACTCGACGACGGTGTTCACGAGCCGGCCGAGGCCGCTGATCTCGACCTCGACGACGTCGCCGGGCTCCATCGGCCGCGAGTTCGCGGGGGTGCCCGTGAGCACGACGTCTCCCGGCTCGAGGGTGATCAGGCGGCAGAGGTCCGCGAGTTGATAGGCGACCGGGAACAGCAGGTCGGCGGCCGTCGCCTCCTGCACGACCTCGCCGTTGAGGAACGTGCGCAGCGTGTAGTCGGTCGGGTCGAACTCGGACGCCGGCACGAGCTCGGGGCCGATCGGCAGGAAGCCGTCCTGCCCCTTGACGCGCAGCATCGCGCCGCGGTCGGCATGGCGGAAGTCGTGCAGGCCGACGTCGTTGGCGCACGCGTAGCCGCCCACGTAGGCGAGCGCGTCGTCCATCGACACGCCCTTCATGCGGCGGCCGATGACGACGGCGAGCTCGCCCTCGTAGTTGAGGAAGCGCGCCCCCCGCGGGCGCCGCAGCAGGCCGCGATGGCCGTTGAGCGTCGTCGGCGGCTTGACGAAGTACGAGGGCTCGGTCGGGATGCGCGCCGCATACTCCTCGACGCGGCTGCGGTAGGTGAGATGGACCGCGAGGATCTTCGACGGCTGCACCGGCGCCAGGTACGTCGCGTCGGCCTCCGCGACGCGCGTTCCGTCCTCGAGCACGATCTCGTCGCCGTGGCGGCGGCCCCAGCGCGGCACCCCGTCGAGGTCGATGCGCAGGCAGCGCTCGCCGGGGCTAGAGCAGGGCTGCATATTCCCGCAGCTCCCACTCGCTCACGACCTCGACGTCGAGCGCGCCCACTTCTTGCGCGAAGCGCTCGACCTCGAAGCGCTTCATGGCGACGAAGGTGTCCACGAGCTCCTTGCCGAGCCTCTGCACGAGCCGCTCGTCGGCCTCGAGCGCGTCGAGCGCCGCCCCGAGGTCGGACGGCAGCCTCGACCCCGCATGCGCCTCGTCGGCACGGTAGGCGTCGCCGACGACCGGCTCCGGAGGACGGAGCTCGCGCTCGATCCCGTCGAGCCCCGCGATGAGGATGGCGGCGATGATCAGGTGGGCAGATGCCGCCCCGTCGCCGGTGCGCACCTCGACCCGGGCGCGCGCGCCGCGCTCCCTGGGTATGCGGCAGAAGGCGGTGCGGTTGTCGTGACCCCAGTTCGCGTGGGTCGGCGCGAGGCTGTCGGGCAGGATCCGCTTGTAGGCGTTGACCGTCGGGCCGAGCAGGGCCTGCAGGCCCTGGGCATGGTCGATCACCCCTGCGACGAAGGACGCGGCGAGGGGGCTGAGCCCGTCGGGGCCGCCCTCGTCGGCGAACGCGTTGTGCCCGTCCTCACCGGCGAGCGACAGGTGCACGTGGAAGCCCGATCCGCCCTGGTCGGCGAACGGCCGGCCCATGAACGTGGCGAGCAGCCCCTCGCGCGCCGCGATCTCCTTCACGGCGGCGCGCAGCATGAACGCGCGGTCGGCGGCGTCGAGCGCCTCGGAGTGCTTCACGTTGATCTCGTACTGCGAGTTCATGAACTCGTGGTTGGCGGCGAACGCCTGCAGCCCGAGCTCGTCGCACCAGAGCAGCATCCGCAGCACGATCTCGCGCGGGTCGGAGACAGCCCCCACCGTGTAGACGCGCGACAGCTCGTCGACGTAGCGGCGCAGGCCGCCGAACGCGGTCGAATCGCGCTCGAGCAGGAAGAACTCGAGCTCCGGGGCGACGATCGGCGTCAGGCCGCGCTCGGCGTAGGCATCGAGCACCCGTTCGAGCAGCGCCCGTGGGCACACGGGCCAGTGGTCGGAGCCGTCCAGCGTCCACGCCTCGCCGAGGCACCATGCGACCTGCGGCTGCCAAGGCACCTGGCGCAGGGTCGTGATGTCGGGTCGGATCGCGAAATCGACGTAGCCCTCCTCGCCGCCGACGACCGGGGTGTGGTGGAGGTCGGTGCCCATCACGGCCGCGCAGAACGTGGCGCCCTCCTCGCACATGTCCGCGAAGTGCGGGATCGGGATGTCCTTGCCGCGCGCGATGCCGTGCAGGTCCGTGTAGAGGAGGCGCACCGCGCGCACCCCCCGCTGTGCGAGCGCGGCGGCCGCCGTGCCGGGATCGTGACTCGTGCTCATGCGTCTCCGGGCCTCCTGGGAAGGTTCACGCGCGCACCCGCACGGGTAGGCGCTTGATGCCGTTGAAGAAGTTCGAGCGCAGCCGCGTGGGCGCTCCAGCGAGCTCGATCCGCTCGAGGTACGGCACCATCTCCTCGAGCCAGATCTTCACCTCCAGCTTGGCGAGGTGCGCGCCGAGGCAGAAGTGCGGCCCGCCGAGCCCGAAGGTGAGGTGACGGTTGGGCGTGCGCCCGACGTCGAGGCGGAACGGGTCGGCGAACTTCTCCTCGTCGTAGTTGCCGGCCGCGTACCACATCGTCACCTTGTCGCCCGCCCTGATGCGCCGGCCGTGCACGGTCGTGTCGCGGGTCGCGGTGCGCCGGAAGTGGTGCACCGGGTGGGCGCGACGGAGGATCTCGTCGGCGGCCGTGGCGGCGAGGGACGGGTCGGCGACGAGCCGCGCCGCCTCGTCGGGGTGCTCGAGCAGGTCGAGCAGGCCGAGGCTGATCGTGTGCCGCGTCGTCTCGTTGCCGGCCGTGGTGAGCAGGATGAAGAAGAGCCCGAACTCGTGCTCGCCGAGCTGCGAGCCGTCGACCTCGGCCTGCACGAGCCGCGTCGTGATGTCGTCGCGCGGCTCCCGCCTGCGCGCCTCGCCGAGCCTGCGACCGTACTCGATGAGGTCGAGCGAGAACGGGCTCGAGAAGGGGAGCTTGCGCAGCTCCGGGTCGTGCAGCGCGCGCTCGACGACGTACTCCTCGCCGACGACCTCGGGGTCGGTGTTGCCGAGGATCTTGTCGCCGAGCTCGATGATGAGGCGCCTGTCCTCGACGGGCAGCCCCATGATCTCGGAGAAGACCCACATCGGGATCTCGGAGGCGACGGCCTCGACCCAGTCGAACGCGTCCTGCCGGAAGGCCTGCGCGAGGATGCCGCGCGCGATGCCGCGGATCCGCTCCTCGTAGGTGTTGACGACCCGTGGCGTGAACCCCTTGTTGACGAGTGCCCGCATGCGCGTGTGCGCGGGCGGGTCGGTGTCGATCATCGACTTGCGTGCCTCGACCTCCTCGGGCGTCAGGTCCTGCAGCGAGGTGCCGCCGACCTCCGAGCTGTAGGTCTCGAAGTCCTTGGAGACGGCGACGATGTCGTCGTAGCGCGTGAACACCCAGAAGCCGCGGCCGTCCCGCTCCGGCTGCCAGTGCAGCGGCGCCTCCCGGCGCAGCAGCGTCAGCCAGTCGTACGGGACGCGCCGCTCCCATACGTCGAGGTCGGTGAGGTCGATGTCGTCGAGCGCCAGCCCTTCGAGCGAGGGCCCGGCGACGGTGGCGGAGCGGGCGACCGCCTCCGGCACGTGGTCCTCGCGCTCGTGCACGGCTTCCGCCGCGGCCGGCGGCGGGCTCAGGCGCACCTCGAGCGCGCCGTCCACGACGCGCGCGTCGTAGATCGGCAGCGGGTCGAGCGCCGGGGGAGTGAGCACGTCGCCCGTGCGCAGGTCGAACTCGGACCCGTGGCAGGGGCAGACGATTACCCGGCCGTCGAGCTCGCCGTCGGAGAGCGGGCACTCCTCGTGCGTGCAGGTGTCGTCGAACGCGACCCAGGCGCCCTCGACGCGACCCACGCAGACGGCGCGTCCCTCGACCTCGACCCGGTGCAGCGTCCCGTCCGGGGCGTCGTCGAAGGGCCCGACCCGGTGCCAGGCCGGGCCCTCGATCGTGGAGGCCTGCGAATCCGTCACAGAGGCATCTTCCCCTCCGGCAGCGGCTCGAAGCCGAGCGTCTCGTCGAGGGGAGGCACGCCGTGGTGCTCGGCCGCGTGGGCGGCGGCGTTGTCGACGTTCGAGCGGCGGCTGACGAGGACGATCGCGAACCAGACGAGCGAGACGACGATGAGCCCGATCGTCCAGTAGAGCGCCTCCCAGTTGACGTTCGAGCGGTCGTGCGGCGCGGGATGCAGCGCGCCGTAGAAGCCGAGCAGCGGCGTCGCCACGGCCACGAGGACGATCAGGTACTGCCACCAGTGGTTGCCGGCCTTCGGCACGAGCCGGACGGCGACGACGGCGAGGATCAGGTAGACGAGCTCGATCGCGTACGAGCCCACCGTCGCGGACATGATGAACGTGGCGAACGCATCCGTCGGGAAGAACTGGATGAACTTCCCGTCGGGCCCGATCGCTCCGAACTTCGTCGAGTAGCTCGTCACGGAGGCGAGGATGACGAGCCCGATGCCGCCGACGGCGACCATCAGGTTCCCGACCCACGGCGTGTCGTAGCGCGACGTCTTCGCGAACACCTTCGGCAGCAGCCCGTCACGACCGAGCGCGAAGAAGCCGCGCCCGATCATGACGCAGATGGCGAGCGCGAGCGCCATCGCGTCGAGGATGATGACGAGCTCGAGGATCGTCGAGTACCAGGAGCCGATGTACTTCGTCGCGAGCTCCGACACGGGTCCCGGCGAGCCGGCCCACGCCCCCTTGCTGACGGCCTCCTTGCCGTAGCCGACGGAGATCGCGTAGGCCATGACCACGTAGAACGCCGCCGCCACCGCGACCGTCCAGATGAGCGCCCGCGGGATCGACCGGTGCGGGTTCTCCGACTCCTCGCCGATGGACGCGGCCGCCTCGAAGCCGACGAAGAGCAGGATGCCGAGGAGGATGCCGCCGAGCACACCCCCGCCCGTGATGCCGAACAGCGACGTCTCGCCGGGGTTGAACATCGACAGCGTGTTGCCGCTCTCGCCGCCCTTGACGATGATCACGAGCGCGAGGACGAGCATCGGGAGAAACGAGATCGCGGCGAAGGTGAGCATGGCGCGGATCGCGATGCGCACGCCGATGTAGTTGAGCACGAGGACGATCCCGAGCGCGATCATCCCCCAGACCCACCAGCTCGGGCCTCCGTCCGAGATGTGCGACTTCCAGAAGCCGTCGCTGAGAATGCCGAGGCCGAGGTAGATGCCGCCGCCGCCGAGGAAGAGCGCGCCGGCGAAGAAGAATCCCGCCGTGAACACGCCCACCCACGGGTGCGCCCCGTGCGTGAGGTACTCGTACACGGCTCCGGCGCCCGAGTAGCGGCGGGCATAGAGCGAGATCGTGTACGCGATCGCGAGCACGCCGAGGCCTGCGAGCAGCACCGCGAGGGCGGCGTTCCAGCCCGCACCGATATCCGGGCGGGAGACTCCGCCGAGCACGAGCGCGACCGAGAACATCGGCCCGATCGCAAGCGCCTGTGCGACGGCGTGGATGGTCGTGAGATTGCGCTTTCCGAGCGCCCCCGTCGCGGGGCCCGCGCTTCCGGCATCAGCCTGGCTCATGCGATCACACCCTCCCGTGTGTCGTTCCGGACGCGCACGAGCGCCGACGCTGCCTGATACGAGGACGCCCGCTTGCGTTCACGTCGCCGCCACGATAAAACGTTCGAACATCGAATGTCAACCATCCGGCAGCTGAGCGAGGACGGGCCCGTGACGGCACGGCCGCTGCGCGTCCGCTCGGTGGTGGGGCTCGCCTACGACGAGGTGCGCGGCATGATCGTCGGCGGCTCGCTCGCGCCCGGCGCGCGCCTCGGGCAGGGCGACCTCGCCGACCAGCTCGGCATCTCGCGCGGGTCCGTACGCGAGGCGCTGCGCCGCCTCGCGGGCGACGGCCTCGTCGAGTTCGAGGTCAACCGCGGCTTCTTCGTCGCGGACATCGGGCTCGACAACGTGCGCCAGCGACTCGAAGTGCGGCTCGTGCTCGAGCCCGAGATCGCCCGCCTCGCCGCCGAGCGGCGCGGCAACGACGACCTCGCGGCCATGCGCGCGGCGATCGCGAGCGAGCGTGCGGCGCGCTCCTCGGACAGCGCGCACGACGCCAGTCGCGCCTTCCACGTCGCGCTCGCCGCAGCGACGCACAACGACGCGTTCACGAAGCTGCTCGAGTCGCTCTGGATCGCCGACGTGGGCCGGCGCCTGCTCGCACAGCGGCGCCGCACGTCCTCGTGGCAAGACGACGACGTCGCCGAGCACGAGCAGATCGCCGCGGCTCTCGAGGCCCGCGACGGCGACACGGCGGCACGGCTGATGCGCGACCACGTCGCGAGCGCGGTGCGCCACTGGTCTCCGCGCCAGGGCGGCTGAGCGGCCGCGCGGGATGCGGGGACGAGCGGCCGCCGCGGCGACGCGACCCCCGTCGGTACGCCGCCGCGGCAGCCGGCCGCTCGTTCGCGGGCTCACATCCGGAAGGAGCGAGAGCCGGGCATGTCGTGCACGAACACCATCGGCGCCCGCGCGGCAGGCGCTGTCCCCTAATCGGGGTCGGACGCGGCCCCTTCTCGCGCCCGCAGCCCGTCCACGAGCGCGAGCAGGCGCTCGACGTCGACGGGCTTGGAGAGGTAGCCGCTCGCACCCGCCTGCTCGAGCGCGGCCGCTCGCGGCAGCTGCGCGTCGCCGCTCACGATCACGACGGGCAGCGGCCAGGCGGGGCCCACGCGCAGGCGTCGCAGCACCTCCTCGCCGTCGACGTCGGGGAGCCGCAGATCGAGCAGCACGAGATCGGGCCGCTGCGCCTCGGCGATCGCGATTCCCTCCTCGCCGCCTCGCGCGACGAGAAGGCGCACGTCCGGCCGGCGCTCCAGTACGCGCCGGACGAGCAGGCCGCTGACCTCGTCGTCCTCGACACAGAGGACCGTCAGCGGAGGCCGCGCGGCACCCGGTTCCGCGGCGGCGGACGGTACGCCCGCTGCCGGGCGAGCCGCCGCCGACGCGTCGGCGGCGGCGCCGATCCGTTGTTCGAGCTCCCCCGCCGCCTGGAGGATCGCGTCGACGTACTCCCGCTCGGCGGCGCCGATCTCGGACATCTGCAAGAGCCGCGCGAAGCCCGAGATCGCGTTGAGCGGCGTGCGCAGATCGTGGGCCAGCTGCGAGACGAGCCGCGACCACGCCTCGGCCTCCTCGCCCGTGCCGCGGGAGCCCCCGGCCGGAGCGGCAGCGCCGGCCGGCAGCTCGCGCTCGGCCTCGGCGCGGGCGGACTCGATCGCCGCCTGCGCCGAGGGCAGGTCGGGAGGATCGGCGCCGAGCGCCTGCTCGACGCGCTCCATCGCCGCGGCCACGCCCTCGAGCGCGAGCACCCGCGACGAGCCCTTCAGCGTGTGCGCGATCCGGACGGCGGCGGCGACGTCCGGGCCGCCGACGGCGTCGGCGAGGGCGGCGAGCCGCCACTGCACCTCTTCGGCGAACTCAACGCGAAGACCATGCGTCTCGTCGGACGGAGGTGTCACACGACTCCCCGCCTGCGTGCCTCCAACACCGCCTCGGCGCGGCGGTGCACGCCGAGCTTGGTGTAGGCCCGCTCGAGCAGCGTCTTCACGGTCTCGCCGGAGATGCCGAGATCGGCGGCCACCTGCCTGTTCGTCCTGCCCGCCGCGACGAGCGCCAGCACCTCGCACTCGCGCGGGGCGAGGGGGGCCTCGCCCTCGGGTCGGCGTGGATGGCCGGCATCGAAGATGCCGCGTCCGTCGAGCACGGAGTCGAGCACCTCGACGAAGCGGTCGATGTTCGACGACTTGACGAGGCTCGCCTGGGCGCCCGCCTCGCGCGCGGTCTCGTTGAGGCCGGGATGCGGGCGCGCCGTCATGAGCACGGCCGGCCGCTCGTCGCCGCTCCTGCGCACGGCGCGCACGAGCTCCGTGCCGAGCTTGTCGGGCAGGAACTGGTCGACGAGGAGCACGTCATAGTGGCGGCGCCGGATCAGCTCCTCCGCCTCCGCCGCCGTGCTCGCCTCACCCGCGATCCGGTACGTGCCGGAGCGCAGCGCTTCGCGCACCCAGGAACGGACGATGGCATCGTCCTCGACGACGAGAACCGCTGTGTGTGCCGACGGCATGTCGTTTGGCGCGCGCGCCGGAAGGAGACGCGCGCGATGTCAGTGTAGGCAGCGCAACGGACGGCGCTCAGGCGGGTAGCGCGAGCTCCAGCGTGCGCACCGTCTGCTCGCGTTCCGTGCCGAGGGCGGCGTCGAGCCTGGCCTGGAGCTCGCCGGAGGCGTGCAGCTCCTCGGTGATGTCGGCGCCGCCGATCAGCTCGCCCCGCACGAACACCTGCGGGATCGTCGGCCACTCGCTGAGGGCGGACAGCTCCTGGCGGATGCGTGGGTCGGGGAGGACGTCGACGGCGGCGATCGGGGCGCCCGCCGACCACAGCGCCTGCAGCGCGCGCAGCGAGTTCCCGCAGGCCGGCATCTCGGGGGTGCCCTTCATGAAGACGACCACCGGCTCGGTGGCGATCACGTGCTGGATCTGCTCGGAGAGGGTGCTCATGCCGTTCCCTTCGTTCGGATGCGGAGCTCGTGGATGGTGCCGTCGGCGAGCGGCGCCGCGAGAGCTGCGTTGACGAGCCGGTGCTGCTCGATCAGGGAGAGCCCGTCGAAGGCGCTCGAGACGACGGTCACCTGGAAGTGGTCGCCGCCGCCGGTCCGGTCGTCCACGGCGATCTCCGCGCCGGGGAAGGCCCGCTCGAGCAGATCGCGGATCACGGTGCTCGCCATCGGCGATGATGCTAGCGATGACCGGTCGCGTCGCCTTCCTGCTCTCCTCGCCCGCGGTCTCCCGACCGTACGGCGCGGCGGTCGCCGGGAACCTCGACCCGGCGCGAGAACCGTCGTCCGAGCGTGGTATCGGCCGGCCGCAGGCGGCGCCGTGAAGCGACATCCGGCGCTCGTGCCGCTCTCGCGTGAGCACCATCAGGAGCTCTCGTCCGCCCGCGGGCTGCGCAGAGCGGCGACGGCCGCCGACGACGAGCGAGCGACGGCCGCACGCGCGTACGTCGACCGGTTCTTCAGCGCGACCGTCGACCACTTCCGCGTCGAGGAAGATCTGCTCTTCCCTCTCTACGTCCGCTACGCCGGGAAGACGGAGGTGCTCGGCCGGATCCTGCGCGAGCACATGGAGCTGCACGGGCTCGTCCGCGCGCTCCGGGCCGAGGTGGCAGCGGGTCAGGTCGAGGCCGCCACGCTCGAAGCGATCGGCTCGCTCCTCGAGGAGCACGTGCGGCTCGAGGAGAGGGAGCTGTTCGAGGAGATCCAGCGGGTCGTACCGGCCGCCGAGCTCGAGCGTCTCGGATGAGGGATCTCGCGCGGCAGCCGAGAACGCGGATCCGGCCGGCTACGGCCGCGCCGCGATGTTCACGTCTCGACCGCCTCGACTGAGCACGTGCGCGAGGCCGTCCAGCCCACGTTTCGATCGTCCGTCACCCGCCTCGCCGGCGACGACGCGACGGCGTGGCTCCGGGAGCTGCCCGCACTCGAGGCCGAGGTGGCTGCCCGCTGGAACCTCGAGCTCGGCCCGGAGCTGCCCGGTGGGATCCTCGCGTCGGTGCGTGCCGTGCGGCAGGCAGACGGCACGGACGCGGTGCTGAAGCTCGCAGGGCCCGGGGATCGAACGGTCGACGAGATCGCCTGCCTGCGCATGTGGGCGGGCGGCGCCACGCCCGAGCTGCTCGACGCCGACGAGTCACGCGGCGCGATCCTGCTCGAGCGCATCGTTCCGGGAGCGGCGGCGATCGACGCGGACGTCGAGCATGTCGCGGCTCTCCTCCGGCAGATCCAGCTTCCCGACGCGCCTCCCCTGCGGCCTCTGGTCGACGTGGTGCGACGCCGGCTCGATCGCGCCGAGCGTGACGGGCGGGCGTCGGGAGCGCGGCTCGCGTGGGCCCGGAGGGCCGTCGAACGCCTCGAAGAGGACGCGCCCGCGCCCGTGATCGTCCACGGCGACTTCGACGAGCGCAACCTGCTCACGTGTGCGCGGCGCGGCCTGTGCGCGATCGATCCGCTGCCGTCTGTCGGAGACGGAGCCTACGACGCCGCCTCCTGGGTGCACGCGAACCGGCGGCCCGGCAGGCGCGCGCGCTTCGACGACATCGCCGCGGCACTGAGCCTCGACCGGGGGCGGCTCCGGGACTGGTGCGGCGTCGTCGCCGTGCACGGCTGAGCGCGAGCGCGCCCGTGCCCCGCGTCGTGACCGGCGGACGGCCGCAGCGGTCGAACCGCGACTCCGGCGAGCCGACCGGCTTCCCGCGCCTACAATGGCGGCAATGGCCCACCCCGACTCCTTCGGCGCGCGCTCGACGCTCTCTGTCGGCGGACGCGAGCTCGAGATCTTCCGGATCGGCGCGCTGCAGTCGCGCCACGACGTCGCCCGCCTGCCGTACACGCTGCGGATCCTGCTCGAGAACGTGCTCCGCAACGAGGACGGGGCCACGGTCACGCGCGCCGACGTCGAGGCGGTCGCCGGCTGGAATGCCGGGGCGGAGCCGTCGCGCGAGATCTCGTATACCCCGGCCCGCGTGCTGCTGCAGGACTTCACGGGCGTGCCCGCCGTCGTCGACCTCGCCGCCATGCGCGCCGCCGTCGCCGAGCTCGGCGGCGACCCCCGGCGCATCAACCCGCTGATCCCGGCCGAGCTCGTCATCGACCACTCGGTGCAGGTCGACGAGTTCGCCTCGCGCTTCGCGATGCAGCACAACTCCGAGCTCGAGTTCGAGCGCAACCGGGAGCGCTACGCGTTCCTGCGCTGGGGACAGTCGGCGTTCGCGAACTTCAAGGCGGTGCCGCCGAACACGGGCATCTGCCACCAGGTCAACCTCGAGTTCCTCGCGCGCGTGATCGAGGAGCGCGACGGCCGGGCGTTCCCGGACACGCTCGTCGGCACCGACTCGCACACGACGATGGTGAACGGCCTCGGCGTGCTCGGGTGGGGAGTCGGCGGCATCGAGGCCGAGGCCGCGATGCTCGGCGAGGCGATCTCGATGCTCGTGCCGCAGGTCGTCGGCTTCCGCCTGCACGGCTCTCTCCCGGAGGGGGCGACCGCCACCGACCTCGTCCTCACCGTCACCCAGATCCTGCGCCAGCTCGGCGTCGTCGGGAAGTTCGTCGAGTACTTCGGGCACGGCCTCGCCGGCCTGCCGCTCGCGGACCGCGCCACCATCGCCAACATGTCCCCCGAGTACGGGGCGACGTGCGGCTTCTTCCCCGTCGACGACGAGACCCTGCGCTACCTCCGCCTCACCGGCCGCGGCGAGGATCGCATCGCGCTCGTCGAGGCCTACTGCAGGGAGAACGGCCTCTGGCACGACCCCGGCGAGCAGCCGACCTACTCCCAGGTCGTCGACCTCGACCTCTCGAGCGTCGAGCCCTCGCTTGCCGGGCCACGGCGACCGCAGGACCGGATCCCGCTGAAGGATGCGAGGAACGCCTTCGCCGCCGCTCTGCCGTCGTTCGGCGTCGACGCCGGCAACGGCCGCGTCGACGAGGCGGTCGAGGAGTCGATGGACGCGAGCGATCCGCCCGCTCTCACCGCGACGCGCACGCACACCGCCGTGGCGCTGACGCTCGACGGCGAGAGCGTCGAGATCGACCACGGCGCGGTCGTGATCGCCGCGATCACGTCCTGCACGAACACCTCCAACCCGGCTGTGATGATCGCGGCCGGCCTGCTCGCGAAGCGGGCGGTCGAGCGGGGCCTGCAGCGGAGGCCCTGGGTGAAGACGAGCCTCGCGCCCGGCTCGAAGGTCGTGACGGAGTACTACGACAGGGCCGGGCTGACGCCCTACCTCGAGGCGCTCGGCTTCTACACCGTCGGCTACGGCTGCACGACGTGCATCGGCAACTCCGGGCCGCTGCCGGAGGAGGTCTCGCGCGCGGTCACGGAGGGCGATCTCGTCGCATGCGCCGTGCTCTCGGGCAACCGCAACTTCGAGGCGCGCATCCACCCGGAGGTGAAGGCGAACTACCTCGCCTCGCCGCCGCTCGTCGTCGCCTACGCGCTCGCCGGGCGCATGGACGTCGACCTGCTCAGCGAGCCGCTCGGGCACGACCGCGACGGCGAGCCCGTCTTTCTCGCCGACCTGTGGCCCGCGCCGGCCGACGTGCAGGAGACGATGGAGCAGGCGATCGGGCGAGAGATGTTCGCCTCCACGTACGCGAACGTCTACGAGGGCGACCATGCCTGGCGCGAGCTGCCGGTTCCCACGGGAGAGCTGTTCGAGTGGGAGGAGGCGTCGACGTACGTGCGCCGGCCACCCTACTTCGACGGCATGGCGCTCGAGACCGGCACGATCGGGGACATCGTCGGCGCGCGCTGCCTCGTCTCGGTCGGCGACTCGGTCACGACCGACCACATCTCCCCCGCCGGCTCGATCAAGCCCGATTCCCCGGCCGGGCACTACCTCCTCGAGCACGGCGTCGAGCCGAAGGATTTCAACTCGTACGGCTCGCGTCGCGGCAACCACGAGGTGATGGTGCGCGGCACGTTCGCGAACGTGCGGCTGCGCAACCGGCTCGTGCCCGGCTCCGAGGGGACGTGGACCGTGCACGTGCCGTCGCACGAGCAGATGACGATCTTCGACGCCGCGCAGCGCTATCTCGCCGAGGGCGCGCCGACGATCATCCTCGCCGGCAAGGAGTACGGCTCCGGCTCCTCGCGCGACTGGGCCGCCAAGGGGCCGAAGCTGCTCGGCGTGAAGGCCGTCATCGCCGAGAGCTACGAGCGGATCCACCGCTCCAACCTGCTGATGATGGGGATCCTGCCGCTGCAGTTCCTCCCGGGCGAGAACCCGGACACGCTCGGCCTCAGCGGCCGCGAGGAGTACGCGATCACCGGCGTCGCGAACGGCGAGGCGCGCGAGGTCACGGTGCGTGCCGACGACAGGGAGTTCCGCGCCGTCGTCCGGCTCGACACGCCGCGCGAGCGCGAGTACGTGCGGCACGGCGGCATTCTCCCCTACGTGCTGCGGCGCCTGCTCGACGCCTGAGCCCGTGATTCCACCGCTGCTCCTCGTGGTCACGGGCCCGCCCAACCGGCTCCTGCAGGTCTACGCGACAGCACCGGAAGAGCTCGTGCTGGAGCGGTTCGCGGCGCGGGCTCGCACGCCGGGCCGGCACGAAGGTCACGCCGACGTCGCAGCCATCCCCGAGGTCGAGCAGGGGCTCGCGACCGGTCGCTGGCGCCCTCTCGCCCTCTCCGGAGAGCTCGTCGAGCTCGATTCGTCCGGCCCGATCGATCTCGAGCCGGTCGAAGCGCGCGTCCGTACGCTGTGCGCGTGACGGGTGCGCACGACACGACCGGAATCGAGCCAGTTCCCGACGCGCAGCGCGTGCTCGGGTCGCTCGACACCGGGCTCCTGTGGGGCAACCTCGGCGTCTCGCTGCTCGTGATCGTCTCGGGCGCGATCCTCGTGCCGGCGCTGTCGCTGCCGCAGGCGATCGTCGCGATCGTGCTCGGCTGCACGGTCGGCAGCCTGATGCTCGCGACGGCGGCGTCGATCGGTGCTCAGGCACGCGTGCCCGGCATGGTGCTGCTGCGCGCGCCGCTCGGGCAGCGCGGCTCGTACCTGCCGACGGCCGTCAACGTCGTGCAGTGCCTCGGCTGGACGATCTTCGAGCTGATCGTCATCGCCTCCGCGGCCGGCGCGCTCTCCGACGAGCTGTTCGGGTTCGAGGCCGGGTGGGCGTGGACGCTCCTGTTCGGTGCGCTCGCCCTCGTGCTCGGGCTGCTCGGCCCGATCGGCGTCGTCCGCCGCTTCGTCCGCCGCATCAGCGTGTGGGCCGTCCCGCTCGCGGTCGCCTACCTGAGCTGGTGGGCGCTCGACGGCGCCGGCCTCGGGGCGCTCTGGCAGCGCGACGGCGAGGGCGGGCTGTCGGTGTGGCAGGGGGCGGACATCGTCGTCGGCGTCACCGTCTCCTGGATCCCGCTCGTCGCCGACTACACCCGCTACTGCCGCTCCCCGCGCGCCGCGTTCCGCGGCGTCGGGCTCGGCTACGGACTGACGGACGCCTGGATGCTCGCGCTCGGCGCGGTGCTCGTGCTCTCCCGCGACCTCTCGGACGCGGCAGCCCTGCCGGCGGCGGTCGTGGCGGGCGGCCTCGTCGCGGTCGTCGCCCTGCTGGCGCTGACGGTGGCGGAGACCGACGAGGCCTTCGCAAACGCGTACTCGGGCGCCGTCTCGCTGCAGAACCTCGCGCCCCGCGTGCCGCAGCGCCTGCTCGTGATCGCGACGACCGCTCTCGGGACGATCGGAGCGCTGACGATCGACCTCGTCTCCTACCAGTCCTTCCTGCTCCTGCTCGGGTCGTTGTTCGTGCCGCTGTTCGGCGTGCTGCTCGCCGACTGGCTCGTCGCGGGCCGCCGCTACACGCGCGACGACCTCTTCCGGGCGCCGTCGTGGCGCCCGGGCCTGATCGCGGCCTGGGCGGCCGGGTTCGCGCTCTACCAGTGGCTCTACCCGAGCGGGCCGTCCTGGTGGGTCGACCAGGTGCGGCGACTCGGCAACCCGGGCTGGGCGATCCCGGTGACGGTGCCGAGCTTCGTCGCGGCTTTCGGCGTCGCCGTGCTCGTGGCGGCGCTGCAGCGGGAGCGCTCGCCCCTACGCGCGCAACCGCAGCGCTGAGCCCCGCGGCCGCGCGGTGCTCGAGCGGACGACCAGCTCCGGCGTGAGGCGCACGTGCAGGGCGTCGCTGCGCCCCTCTTCGATCCGCTCGACGAGCGCCGCGAGCGCCAGCCGCCCCATCTCCGGCCGCGGCTGGTTGACCGTCGTCAGGGAAAGACCGCGCAGACCCGCGAGGAAGACGTCGTCGTAGCCGACGACGGAGACGTCTTCGGGCACCCGCAGCCCCTCGGCGTCGAGCCGGTCGATCGCGCCCGCGGCGACGAAGTCGTTTGCCGCGAAGATCGCCGTCGGCATGTCGCCGTCGGCGAGCATCCGCTCCACCGCGCGCGCACCCGCCTGCGCGGTGTAGTCACCCGCGATCACGCGTCTTCCCCCGTCGCAGCCGTGCTCGCGCATCGCGCGCGCGTACGCCGCCCGCCGCGTCGAGGCGCCCGCGCCGCTGCCTCCGTCGATGTGGGCGATGCGCCGATGGCCGAGCGCGGTGAGGTGCCCGACGACGGCGCGCACGCCCTGGTAGTCGTCGTTCGCGACCGAGTCCACCATGCTCGAGCGCATCACGCGCGCGACCACGACGACGGGCACCGCCTCCGCGAGGCCGGTGATCGCCGAGGCGGAGAGGCGAGGGCCGACGAGCACGATCCCGTCCGTGCGGTACTCGAGAAACGCCTCGACGGCCCGCTCCTCGCCCCGCGTGCGGGCACCGGCCGAGGCAATCAGGATGCGGTATCCGAGCCGTTCCGCCTCCTCGTCGACGCCGTCCAGCACCTCGGCGTAGAACGGGTTGTGCAACTCGTTGAGGAGAACGCCGACGGTGCGCGTGCGACGGCTCGCGAGACCGCGGGCCATGGCGTTCGGCCGGTAGCCGAGCCGCTCGGCGACGGCCAGCACCCGCTCGCGCCTCTTCACGCCCACCTTGGGGCTGTCCCGCATCACCAGCGAGACGAGCGCGCGCGACACGCCGGCCTCGCGCGCCACGTCCTCCATCGTCACGCGCACCCCGGCAGCGGGCCACTTGACAGGTTCGTTTCGAGATCGCATAATCGCCCGACACTCCGGATTAGAGCGCTCTAACGATGGAGCGCTCCAACGGCAACAGTATCCGTGTCGATGGCGACGATCAAGGAAAAGCAGCGCCGACCTGGTGCGTTCGCGCTCCAGGAGCGCCTCGCCGCCGGCCCGATCTCGTGGGGAGTGTGCGAGGTGCCGGGCTGGGGTGCCGAGCTGCGGCCGGAGCGCGTCCTGCGCGAGATGCGATCGCTCGGCATCACGGCGACGGAGGCGGGCCCGGTCGGCTACCTCGGGGACGACGCCGCGGCGATCAGGGAGGCGCTGTCAGGCGCCGGCATGCGTCTCGTCGGCGGCTTCCTGCCCGTCGTGCTGCACGACCCCGCCGCGCTCGAGCCGACGCTCTCCTCCGCACGACGCACGGCACAGGTGCTCGGGGAGGCCGGCGCGACCCACCTCGTCTCCGCCGCGGTCGTCGACCTCGCATGGTCGCCACGTGTGGCGCTCGACGCCGGCGCCTGGCGCCACGTCTTCGGCGCCCTGGCGCGGATCGACGACATCGCCGCCCGAGCGGGACTCGAGCACGTGCTCCATCCTCATGTCAACACGATCGTCGAGCGCGACGAGGACGTCCGGCGCGTGCTCGACGGAAGCGACGTCTCGATCTGCCTCGACAGCGGCCATCTCACGCTCGGCGGCAGCGACGTCCTCTCCCTGGCAACGGAGGCGGCCGACCGTGTCGGCCACGTCCACCTGAAGGACGTGCGGGCGGACGTCGCCCGCCGCCTGCGCGAAGGCGAGCTCGATCTCGTCGCGGCGACCCGACACGGCCTCTTCTGCGCGCTGGGTGACGGAGATGTCCCCGTCGACAGGGTCGTACGGGCTCTCGAGGAGCGCGGCTACCGCGGTTGGTACGTGCTCGAGCAGGACACGGCGCTCGACTCGGACGAGATCCCGGACGGCAAGGGCCCGGTCGAGGACGTGCGCCGTAGCGTGGCATTCCTCCGTCGCTGCCTGGCGCCGACGGGCGCCGCTTCGGCGGGTGGCAAGGAGGTGACTCGGCCGGCGAACCGCACACGAAGGTAGGTCGCCCTCGGGCGAGCGGACGGACACACAGAGACAGAAGGAGGGAAGGAGCACGATGACCGAGCACGAGACATACGAGCTGCAGGGAGAGCACGGCCACAGCCGTCGCGATCTTCTCGTCAAAGGCGGCCTCATCACCGCGGGTGCGGCACTGCTCGGCTCGCCGGCGGCGGCATTCGCCTCGCGCGGATCCACAGCGGCGTCGCCTGCGAAGGTGGCCGTCGTCACCCACGGTGACACCGGATCGTTCTGGTCGGTCTTCAAGCGCGGCGTCGACCAGGCGGCCAAGGATCTCGGAGGCGCGGTGAAGGTCACGCAGGTCTACGCCGCCAACGACGTCGCCAAGCAGGTTGCGGGCCTCAACGCCGCCATCGCGGCCAGGGTGAACGTGATCGCGACGTCGGTGCCGGACGCGAGCGCCCTCAAGGACCCGCTGACGAAGGCGGCGCAGAAGGGGATCGAGATCATCACGGTGAACTCGGGCCTCGGCGCCTTCGACAGCCTCCGCACCTACGAGGTGCACGTGGGGCAGACCGAGGACGTCGCGGGCGAGGGCGCCGGCAAGCAGTTCACGGCCGCCGGGGCGAAGAATCTCGTCGTCGTCGTCCACGAGGCGAGCAACTCCGGCCTGACGCTGCGCGCCGCCGGGGCGAAGAAGACGTTCAAGGGCTCGACGAAGACGCTGCTGATCCCGAATGCCACGTCCGACCTGCCGGGCACGAAGGCGAAGATCGCCGCCTACTTCAAGGCCAATCCGAAGACGGACGCGTTCCTCGGGCTCAACCCCGACGTGACGGTCGCCGCCCTGGACGCGCTCCCGAAGGGAACGAAGGTCGGCACGTTCGACCTCAACGCCCAGGTGATCCCGAGCATCCTGGCGGGCAGGATCCTGTTCGCGATCGACCAGCAGCAGTACCTGCAGGGCTACCTGCCGGTCGTGTTCGCCTACCTGTTCGTCACCAACCTGAACACGGTCGGCAACGGCGCGCCCGTGCTGACCGGCCCCGGCATCGTCAACAAGGCGAACGCGGCCCGGGTGGCCGCACTCGCCAAGAAGGGCACCCGCTAGCAACCAGCCTGCGCTCCGGGCGGGCGGGAGACCCTCTCCCCTCCGCCCGGCGCTAGGCCGTGGGAGTGATCGAGATCGCAGACGACGCCGACAGGGTTGCGGGCACGACGGCGGACGAGCGCGTCGCCCGTGTGGGCGTGCTCGCGCGGGCGCTGCGGCGCCCGGATATCGGGGCGCTGATCGGCGCCGTGGCGGTGTTCCTCCTGTTCGCGTACACGGCGCGTGACGTGAACTGGGTCTCGGACGGGTCGATCATCAGCAGCTGGGTCAACACGGCCGCGTACGTCGGAATCGTGGCCGCCCCTGTCGCCCTGCTGATGATCGGGGGCGAGTTCGATCTCTCCGCCGGCGTCATGGTGGGCAGCTCCGGACTGCTGCTCGGACTCCTCACGACGCGCGCCGACTGGAACATCTGGCCGGCGATCGTGGTGGTGATCCTGTTCGGCCTGACGGTCGGCTTCCTCAACGGCTACACGGTCGTGAGGACGAAGCTGCCGAGCTTCATCGTCACGCTCGGGACGTTCTTCATCCTGCGCGGGCTCAACGCCGGCGGCGTGATCAGCCTGACCGGCACGGTCTCGATCGACGAGATCGACGCGGCCAGCGGCTTCGACTCCGCGCGCAAGCTGTTCGCCTCGACGATCTGGCCGCAGTACGGCCTCAGCGTCACGGTCGTCTGGTGGTTGGGGATCACCGTGCTGGCGGCCTGGCTGCTCGCCCGCACCCGTTTCGGCAACTGGATCTTCAGCGTCGGCGGCGATCCCGTCGCCGCTCGCAACGTCGGCGTCCCGGTGGCACGGACGAAGATCCTGCTGTTCATGATGACGTCGACGGTCGCCTCGCTGTGGGGGATCATGATCGCGATCAGCCTGCGTGGGATCCAGAGCAACGAGGGCGTCGGCCGGGAGTTCGAGTTCATCATCGCCGCCGTCGTCGGCGGCTGCCTGCTCACCGGCGGCTACGGCTCCGTGCTCGGGGCGGCGTTCGGCGCGGCCATCCTCGGCATGGCCCAGATCGGGATCATCGTCTCCCAGTGGGACACGAACTGGGTCTTCTTCTTCGAGGGCGTCGTGCTCGTGCTCGCGGTCATGCTCAACACGGCGATCCGGCGGCGGGCGGAGAGGTCGAGATGACCGTCGCGCAAGCGAGCGCCGGTGCTGCCCGGCACCTGCTCGAAGTGGAGGGGATCTCGAAGCACTTCGGCAACGTCGTGGCGCTGAAGGACGTCTCCGCCCACGTCGACGCGGGCGAGGTGACGTGCATCCTCGGCGACAACGGCGCCGGGAAGTCGAGCTTCATCAAGATCCTCTCGGGCGTGCACCGGCATGACGAGGGGCGCCTCGTCGTGGACGGCGAGGAGGTGACGTTCCAGTCCCCGCGCGACGCGCGCGCCCGGGGCATCGCGACCGTCTACCAGGACCTCGCGATGGTGCCCCTGATGTCGATCTGGCGCAACTTCTTCCTCGGCGAGGAGCCGACGAGGGGACGTGGGCCGGCGCGCCGGCTGGACATCGCCGTCGCCAAGCGGATCGCGCGCGAGCAGCTCAAGCAGATGGGGATCGACGTGCGCGACCCGGACCAGCCTGTCGGGACCCTCTCCGGAGGAGAGCGGCAGGCCGTGGCGATCGCCCGCGCGATCTACTTCGGCGCGCGCGTGCTGATCCTCGACGAGCCCACGTCGGCGCTCGGGGTGAAGCAGGCGGGGATCGTGCTCAGGTACATCCTCCAGGCGCGGGACAAGGGGGTCGGCGTGATCTTCATCACGCACAACCCCCACCACGCCTTCCCGGTCGGGGACCACTTCATCCTCCTCAACCGCGGCAGGGTGACGGGCGACTACGCGAAGGGCTCGATCACGCGGGAGGAGATCGTGCGCCAGATGGCGGGCGGCGCCGAGCTCGACGAGCTGACGCTGGAGCTCGAAGAAGTGCAGTCGCGCGAATGACGCGCGAGCTCGAGATCGTGACCGTAGGCCGCGTCGGGGTCGACTTCTACGCCGAGGAGCCGCACGCGAGCCTCGCGCAGGCGCGGCGGTTCCAGAAGTCGGTCGGCGGCAGCCCCACCAACGTCGCGGTGGCGGCGGCCCGGCTCGGGCGCCGCGCGGCGGTGTTCACGAAGGTCGGCGACGACGAGCTCGGCCGCTACGTCCGGACCGCCCTCGAGCGCGAGTTCGGCGTCGACACGCGGTTCGTCGGCACGGACCCGACGCTGAAGACGCCGATCGTGGTGGCGGCGCTCGACCCCCCGGAGAACCCCCGCTTCGTCTTCTACCGCGAGCCGGCCGCGCCCGACTCGACGATCCTCCCCGGGGAGATCGACATGGACGTCGTCCGCCGGGCGCCGGTGCTGTGGGTGAGCGCCGGCGCGCTCGCGGCCGAGCCGTCGCGCTCGACCACGAGAGCCTTGCTGGCCGAGCGGCGGCGGCGGCGCCATACGATCCTCGATCTCGACTACCGCCCGTCGTTCTGGCCGAGCGAGGACGAGGCACGGCACGAGATCGGCGCCGCGGTCGACGCGGCGACGCTCGCCGTCGGCAACCGCGCCGAATGCGAGATCGCCGTCGGCACCGCGCACCCCGACGCGGCGGCGGACGCGCTGCTCGCACGCGGTGTCGAGATCGCGATCGTGAAGCTCGGCGGCGACGGCGTCCTCGTCGCCACGGGTGGCGGGCGGCGCATCGTGCCGCCGCTCCCCGTCGACGTCGTCTGCGGGCTCGGCGCCGGCGACGCCTTCGGCGGCGCCCTCTGCCACGGGCTCCTCTCGGGCTCGAGCCCGTTCGAGGCGGCGGCCCTCGCGAACGCCGCCGGGGCGCTCGTCGCCTCACGGCTGCTCTGCGCGGACGCGATGCCGACCGAGCCCGAGCTGCGCGAGTTGCTGGAGGCACGTCGTGCGGACTGCTGAGCTCCACCTCCCGGCGGGCTCGTGCGCGGAGGCCGGCGCCGCGGTGGTCGTCACACCGGAGCGTGCCGGCTGGACGTATTGCGGCCTGCGCGTCGTCCGGCTCGCCCCCGGCGCGGCGCGCGCGATCGACACGAGCCGCGACGAGGTGGCGGTCGTGCCGCTCTCCGGCGGGCCGCTCGAGCTCGAGATCGACGGCGCCCGCTTTCGCCTCGAGGGGCGCGAAAGCGTCTTCGCTCGCGTCAGCGACTGGGCCTACGTGCCACTCGCGGCGACGGCGGTCGTGCATGCGCCCGCCGGCGCAGAGGTCGCGCTCGCCTCGGCCCGGGCGGAACGCCGTCTCGAGCCCGCGGTCGTCCCCGCCGCGGCGGTGCCGGTCGAGATTCGCGGCGCCGGCCACGCGACACGTCAGGTGACCAACTTCCTCGCACCCGATGCCTTCGCCGGCGCCGACCGGCTCATCTGCGTCGAGGTGCTCACGCCCGACGGCAACTGGTCGTCGTATCCGCCCCACAAGCACGACGACTCGCCCGAATGCGCGGCGAACAACGAGGAGATCTACTACTTCCGCGTCGGGCACGGCGGCGTGGCGGCGGCCGGCGAGGGCTTCGCGCTGCACCGCACCTACACCGCGGACGGGTCGATCGACGCCACCGTCGCCGTCCGCGACGGGGACGTCTTCCTCGTTCCGCGGGGCTACCACGGCCCGAGCGTCGCGGCACCGGGGTATCCCCTCTACTACCTGAACGTGATGGCCGGGCCGAACCCGGAGCGGACGATGGCGATCGTCGACGACCCGCGGCACGCCTGGATCCGGGCGAGCTGGGAGACGATGGCGCCCGACCCGCGCTGCCCGCTGACGACGGCGGACGGCCCCCGGTGAGCAGGCCGCACATCGGCATCGGGCTGATCGGCTTCGGCTGGATGGGACGGGCCCACAGCCGCTCCTACCGCCGCATCCCCATGCTCTTCGAGGACCGCGCCGCCGAGCCCGAGCTCGTGATCGTGAGCGACACCGACGCGTCGCGCGCCGGAGAGGCAGTCTCGTCCTTCGGCTTCCGCGAGGCGGCGACCGGCTGGCGCGCCGTCGTCGAGCATGCGGACGTGGACGTCGTCGTCGTGACGGCGCCCAACATGCTCCACGTCGAGATCGTCGAGGAGGCCGCGGCGGCGGGCAAGCACGTGTTCTGCGAGAAGCCCGTGGGCGGGACGCCGGCCCAGACCGTGCGCGCCGCGACCGCCGCGCGCCGGGCAGGCGTGATCACGGGGGTCGGCTACAACTACCGCTTCGCGCCGCTCGTCCAGTACGCGCGGCAGCTGCTCGCCGACGGCAGGCTCGGCGAGATCACGACCTACCGTGGGCGCTTCTTCTCGATGTACGGAAGCGATCCGCTCGGCGTCCTGAGCTGGCGCTTCCTCGCCGACGAGGGCGGCTACGGCGTCTCCAGCGACCTCCTCAGCCATGCCGTCGACCTCGCCCACATGCTCGTCGGGCCGATCGCGCGCGTCGTCGCGACGCGGGCGACGACGATCCCCGAACGGCCCCTGCCGAAGCCGGGTGGCGGCACCCACTACGGTCGCGGCGCCGTCGACGACCCCACGGGGGCGGTGACGAACGAGGACTACGTGGCGATGCTGGTGGAGTTCGAGAGCGGCGCCCGTGGCACGTTCGAGTCCTCCCGCACGCTCGTCGGCCCCGAGAGCCAGATGGCGTTCGACGTCTACGGCACGCGGGGAGCGCTCGGCTGGAACCTCGAGCGGCTGAACGAGCTGCAGCTCTACCTCGCCGGCGACGAGCCGCACAGCGGGTACACGACGGTGCTCGCCGGCGACCGCTTCCCCTACCACGGCTCGTTCGTGCCGGGGAACGCGAACGGGATCGGATTCGAGGATCTGATCGCGATCGAGGACGTCGAGTTTCTGCAGGCGGTTGCGCGCGGAGAGCCGTACGAGCCCGGCTTCGAGGCCGCGCTTCGGTTCGTGAGCGTGCAGGACGCAGCCGTCAGGTCGTGGGAGTCGGGGCGCTGGGAGGATGTCGTGCGGATCGAGGAAGGCGAGACATGAAGACGGTGAGACTCACGGCGGCGCAGGCGATCGTCCGCTTCCTCGTGGCGCAGCGAACGATCGTGGACGGCCGCGAGGCGCCGCTGTTTCCGGGCGTGTTCGCGATCTTCGGGCACGGGAACGTGACGGGCCTCGGCAACGCGCTCGAGGAGGCGCGCGACGTCCTGCCGACCTACCGCGGACAGAACGAGCAGGGGATGGCACTCGCGGCGACCGCCTTCGCGAAGGCGACGCGCCGCCGGCAGATCATGGTCGCGACCTCGTCGATCGGCCCGGGCGCGACGAACATGGTGACGGCGGCCGCGGCCGCCCACGCCGACCGGCTGCCGCTCCTCCTGCTCGCCGGCGACACGTTCCAGAGCAGGATCCCGGATCCCGTCCTCCAGCAGCTCGAGCGCTTCGAGGCGCCGTCCGTGACCGTGAACGACGCGTTCCGGCCGGTGACGCGCTACTGGGACCGGATCGTCAGGCCGGAGCAGGTGGTGCAGTCGCTGCCGCTCGCCGTGGAGACGATGCTCGACCCCGCCGACTGCGGGCCCGCGTTCATCGGCCTTCCGCAGGACGTCCAGACCGAGGCCTACGACTTCCCGGAGCGTCTCTTCGAGCCGCGCGTGCACGAGCTGCGTCGGCCTCGGCCGGACCGGCGGCAGCTCGCCGCCGCCGCCGAGGCGCTGCGCGGCGCACGGCGGCCGCTCGTCGTCGCGGGCGGCGGCGTCCACTACTCGCTCGCCGAGCAGGAGCTCGCCGGCTTCGCCGAGGCGCACGGGCTGCCGGTCGTCGAGACGGTCGCCGGCAAGTCGTCCCTCGTCGCCGCGCACCCGTGCTATTCCGGCCCGATCGGAGTGCTCGGGTGCCCGCAGGCGAACCGGCTCGCGGCCGAGGCCGACGTCGTGCTCGCAATCGGGACGCGGCTGCAGGACTTCACGACCGGCTCGTGGACGGTCTTCGGCGAGGATGCTCGGATCGTCGCCCTCAACGTCGCGCGCTTCGACGCGACGAAGCACCTGGCGCAGCCGCTGGTCGCGGATGCGCGAGAGGGCCTTCGCGAGCTCGACGAGCTGCTCCGGGGATGGAGCGCGGGTCCGGCGTGGATCGAGCGAGCACGGCAGGAGGCGGAGGATCTCGAGCGCTTCGTCGCGGAAGCGACACGACCGGGGCCGGACGGCGAGCTCCCGTCCTACGCACAGGTGGTCGGCGCCGTGAACCGGCTTTCCGGCGAGCACGACTACGCGCTGACGGCCTCGGGCGGATTTCCCGGCGAGCTGAACGCCAACTGGCTCGCGAAGGGCGTCGCCACGTTCGACTGCGAGTACGGCTACTCGTGCATGGGCTACGAGATCGCGGGTGCCTGGGGCGCGAGGATGGCCCGTTCGGACGGCGAGGTGATCGCGTTCCTGGGCGACGGCTCGTACCTGATGCTGAACTCCGACCTGCTGAGCTCGGTCGTCAGCGGGCACAAGCTGATCGTCATCCTCTGCGACAACGGCGGCTATGCCGTGATCGAGCGGCTTCAGGTGGGTCAGGGCGGAGCGCCGTTCAACAACATGTTCTCCGGCATCGGGCCGCACGCGGTCGAGGTGGACTGGGTCGCGCACGCGCGCTCGCTGGGGTGCGAGGCCGAGGCTGTGACGACCGTGGCCGAGCTCGAGGAGGCGTTCGGGCGCGCCCGCCGCGCCGACCGCACGACCGTCATCGCGCTGAAGACGGCCCCGCAGGTGTGGACGGACAGCGGCGCCTTCTGGGAGGTGGGCGTGCCCGAGGTCACGCCGCGGCCCGAGGTCGCGGCCGCGCGCGAGCGCCTGCTCGCCGGCAAGCGCGGGCAGCGGGTGGGCTGGTGAGCGCGCCGGTTCGCGTCGGCGTGCTCGGGGCCGGCCGCATCGGCCGGATGCACGCCGAGCTCGTCGCCCGCCGCGTTCCCGGGCTCGCGCTCGCCGCCGTCCACGACGTCGACGGGGCGGCGGCGCGCGAGACGGCTGCGGCGCTCGGAGTCGAGGCGGCGCGCTCGGTCGAGGAGCTCCTCGCCTCTCCCGCGGTGGATGCGGTCGCCATCTGCACGACCACCGGCACGCACGTCGACCTCCTCGTCGCGGCTGCCTCGTCCGGCAAGCCCATCTTCTGCGAGAAGCCGCTCTCGCTCGACCTCGCCGAGGCCGACAGAGGCCTGGCGGCCGTCGAGCGCGCCGGTGTCCTCCTCCAGGTCGGGTTCAACCGCCGCTTCGATCCCGCGCACAGGTCGGTTCGGGACGCGGTCGCCTCCGGCGCGATCGGCGAGACGCACCTCGTCCGGATCTCGAGCCGCGATCCTGCCCCGCCGCCGATCGCCTACGTGCGGGCGTCGGGCGGGATCTTCCTCGACATGACGATCCACGACTTCGATATGGCGCGGTACGTGACGGGCAGCGAGGTCGAGGAGGTCTACGCGCGGGGCGAGGTGCGTATCGACCCGGCGATCGGCGCCGAGGGCGACTTCGACACGGCCGTCGTCACGCTCCGGCACGCCGACGGGACCCTGACCGTGATCGACAACAGCCGGCAGGCCGCCTACGGGTTCGACCAGCGCGTCGAGGCGTTCGGCTCCAGGGGGATGGCGGCGTCCGAGAACCCGCCCGCGCACACGGGAGCCGTCCGCACCGCCGAGGGGACGCGCACGCCGGCACTCCCGCACTTCTTCCTCGAGCGCTACCTCCCGAGCTACCTCGCGGAGTGGGAAGCCTTCGCGGAGGCGCTGCGGGCCGGCGGCCCGTCGCCGGTGAGCGGCGCCGACGGCCGCGCGCCGCTCGTGATCGGGCTCGCCGCCCGGCGATCGGCGCGCGAGGGGCGGCCCGTCCGGGTGGCCGAGATCGGATAGTGCGCGTCCTCGTCACGGGCGGCGCCGGTTTCGTCGGCTCGAACGTCGCACGCGTGGCGGCCGAGAGCGGGCACGACGTCGTCTGCGCCGTCCGCTCCGCGCCGCCGCTCCCCGACCCCCGCTGCTCCTACGTCGAGGTCGACCTCCTCGACCCCGCGGCGGCACGCGAGGCGGTGCTCGAGGCCCGGCCCGACGCGATCGTCCACACGGCGATCCTCAACGACCTCGGGCGGCTGTACGCCGAGCGGCGGCTCGCCTGGGAGGTCTACGTCGGGGTCACGCGCACGCTCGCAGACGCCGCGAACGGCGTGGACGCCCAGCTCGTCTACGTCTCGAGCGACTGGGTCTTCGACGGCACGCAGGCGGGCGCGGACGAGGCGGCTCCCCCGAACCCCGTCAACTACTACGGAGTGCTGAAGGCGGCGAGCGAGCTCGTCGCGCTCGAGCGGGCGCGCTCGGCGGCAGTGACGCGCATCGCCGCGGTGATGGGGGAGCACCGGGCGCGGCCCGAGACGCCGCGGGCGCAGGACCCGGGCTTCGGGTACTTCGTCGCCTCGCTCGTGGACGCCCTCTCGCGCGGCGAGCCGTTCACCGTCTGGGAGTCCGACGAGATCAACATGCGCGCCACGCCGAGCCTCGCAAGTCACTCCGCCGAGCTCATGCTCCTCGTCGCCGAGCGGCGCCTGAGCGGGATCTTCCACTGCTGCGGCGGGGAGGCGGTGACGCGAGCGGAGCTCGCCCGGGCCGCCGCGGAGGTCTTCGGGCTCGACGCGCGGCTGCTGCGCAGCGGCCCGCCGGACGCGGCGGTCCTCCCCCCGGCGCCGGTCCCGTACGACACGAGCATCGACGCGCGCGCGACGGCGGCCGCTCTCGGCTGCGAGCTGCCGACCGTGCGCGATCTCCTGCGCCGCTTTCGCCGCGAGCGGACGGGCACCTGACCCGCCGCGCCGAGTACGCTCAGCACCGTGCCGCGCCTCGCCGTGATCGGAAACGTCTCGCTGGACCGGGTCGACGGCGGTGCCGTCCGCCCGGGCGGCTGCCCCTCCTTCGCGGCGCTCGCGCTGCGCATGCTCGACGAAGGCGGCCAGATCCTCACGCGCTGCGCACCGGCCGACCTGCCGCTGTTCGAGGCGACGCTCGCCGCCCTCGGCGTTCCCGTGACGGTGATCCCGACGGAGACGACCAGCGCGTTCGGGCTGCACTACAGGGGCGAGCAGCGCACGATGACGGTCGATGCGGTCGGAGACACGTGGACGCCGGCCGACGTCGAGTCCGTCGACCCGGAGGCGCGCTGGGTGCACGTCGCCCCGCTCCTGCGCAGCGATTTCACCGCGGAGACGCTCTCCGCGCTCGCGCGGCACGGCCGGCGCGTCTCGTTCGACGGCCAGGGGCTCGTTCGCGTCCCGCGCGTCGGCCCACTCGCCGTCGACGGCGACTTCGACGCAGGCATCCTCGCCCACGTGCAGACCCTCAAGCTCGCCGAAGACGAGGCGACGATCATCGCCGGTGGGCGCTTCGACGCGGGCGCGGCCGAGCGGCTCGGCGTCCCCGAGGTGCTGCTCACGCTCGGGTCGGAGGGATCGATCGTCTACGCCGGCGGCAGGGCCGAGGCCGTCCCGGCCGCATGGCCCGTGCTCGGCGTGCAGACGACCGGCGCCGGCGACGTGTTCATGGTCGGGTACACGGCGGCACGGTCGGCGGGCGCGAATCCGGTCGAGGCGGCGCGCCTCGCCAGCGAGCTCGTCGCACGGATGCTCGACGAGCGCAAGCGGGGAGGATGACCGGCACGAGCCTCGTCTTCGTCGAATGCGCGCTCGGCATCGTCGCGGTCGACCTCGACGGCGAAGCCGTCGTCGGCTTCGCGAGCGACGCACGGCTCGAGCGGCCGGCGCTCGAGCTCGCCCTCCCCCTCGTCCTCGACGCCGACGTGCACGGGTCGACGGTCGTCGCCGTCGTCGACCGCCGGCCGCCGCTGATCGTGTCCTCCGACGGGGGCGGCAGCTGGCGCGAGGCGGGGGGCGGTCTGCCGCCCGGACGGGCCGTTGCCATCTCGCCGCAGCATCCCGACCGGATTCTCTTCGCCACCGCGGAGCGCCTCTACCTGTCGGAGGACGGCGGGCGCTTCTGGCGGGCGCTGGCGCCGGAGCTGATCGACGTCACGCGCGTCGCGTGGGATGCCGGGGAGTGAGACGGAGCGCGAGAGGCTCTCACGGGAGGCGGAACTCGCCGCGGGCGACCGTGACGGCCTGACCTCCGACCTCGACCCGGTCGATGAGGCCGCCGCCGCCGTCGGCGCGCGCGTACAGCAGCGACGGCCGCTCGATCGCAGCTCCCTGCGAGATGACGATCTCCTCGCCCCAGGGCACGAGACCGTGCCGGGCGAGGTGGCACGCGAGCGGGCCCGCGGCCGAGCCCGTCGCCGCGTCCTCGCCGAGCTCCCAGAACATCCGCGTCGTCCAGGCGAGCCCCGCGCCGGAGAAGCAGTTGACGCCGGTGAGCCCGAGCGCGCCGATCGCGGCCGTGTCCGGCACGAGCGCCGCGACGGCGGCCTCGGACGGGAGCGCGACGAAGACGTGCGAGGCGCCGTTGTCGTAGCGCTCGACCGGCAGCTCGGAGCCCGGCACGCCGAGCGCCGCGAACAGCGCTTCCGTCTCGTGGTACGGCTGCACCCGCGGGATCGGCTGCTCCATGCGGCCGAACGCGATGCGGCCGCTTTCGCCGCGCTCGAGACGAACGGGGACGATGCCGGCGCCCGTCTCGAGCTCGAGCAGCGGTAGCTGCAACGGGGTGCCGAGCACGAACGCCGCGCCGAGCGTCGGGTGCCCGGCGAACGGCAGCTCCGTGGCCGGGGTGAAGATGCGGATGCGCGCCGCGCCGCCCCGCTCTGCGGGCAGCACGAACACGGTCTCGCTGAACCCGATCTCGCGGGCGAGCGCCTGCATCGTCTCGTCGTCGAGCCCGCGCGCGTCGGTGAAGACGGCGAGCTGGTTGCCGGTCAGCGGCGTATCGGTGAAGACGTCCGCGACGACGTAGCGGTGGGTGCGCACGCCCTCAGCGTAGACGCGGCTCGTTCGGGTCGAGCGGCTCGTCGACGGCCGCGCGCGCCCACTTGGGGTGGTGGCGTTCCGCCCACCCCGCATCGACCGCGCCGGTCGTCATCCCGCGCAGCGCGTGCCGGGTCGAGGGGTGGATGAGCGCGAGGTAGAGGTGGCCGACGAGCAGGCCGACGGAGAGGAAGGTGAGCGCGTCGTGCACGGTGCCGGTGCCGGCGAGGAGGAAGCGGTGGTCGCGCTCGCCGAGCCAGAGGAAGAAGCCCGACAGCGCGAACAGGAGCGCGAAGGCGACCGTGAGGATGGCGTTGACCTTCTGGCCCGCGTTGAGCCGCCCCTGCGGCACGCGGCGCCCACGCAGCCAGCGCCGGTCGTCGCGGTCGATCGTCTCGATCTCGCGCCACGTCTCGCGCAGCGCCCGGCGGTTGCCGAGCAGGACGACGAGGAGGACCGCCAGCAACCAGGCGACGGCAACCCAGATGTGGACGTTCTTGACGAGGTTGCGGCGGCTGACGAGCGTCGACAGGGCCGGCAGGTAGAGGATCAGCCCGGTCGCCAGCATCGCGAGGAACGAGCCCGCGTGCACCCAGTGCAGCGTGCGCTCGGTGCGCGTGAAGCGCGTGAGACGCCCGGCGGGCCTAGGCCGAGAGGCCATTCGACCTGCCGATCCAGGCGTCCGTGTCGTAGCCGTGCTGCTCCCAGAAGCCCGGCCGCGGCGAGGTCAGCAGCTCGATCCGGCTCACCCACTTGACGCTCTTGTAGCCGTACATCCTCGGCATCACGAGCCGCAGCGGCGCCCCGTGCGGCCGCGACAACGCGCCGCCGTCCATCTCGTAGGCGAGCATCACGTCGGGGAGCGTCGCCTGCGCGAGCGTGAGCGAGTCCTCGTAGGGCTCCTCCGCGGACACGAACCGGATCGCGCCGGCGGAACCGGTCGCGCCGGCGCGGTCGAGCAGGTCGGAGACGCGGACGCCGGCCCAGCGCACGTCCCGCACCGACCAGCCGGTGACGCAGTGGAAGTCGGACACCTGCTCGGCGCGCGGCAGCGAGCGCAGGTCGGCGAGGGAGAAGCTCGCCGGCGCGCGCACGAGGCCGTCGACCCGCAGCCGGTACGCCGCCGGGTCGATATCGGGCATCGCGTTGCCGATCGTGTAGATGCGCCAGCCCGAGGCCGGCACGATCGAGGACAGCGACCGCGGCACGGCACGCGAGAGCACGCCCGTGACGTCGCGGGCGACGAAGAGGCCGGCGACGCCGGCGGCCACGACCCCGAGGAAGCCGGCGCGCCCGATGGTGCGGTCGTCCATCGCCTACGGCTGGTGCGTCGCGCGAGCGCTGCTGTGGGGCATCGTCATGCCTTCAGTGTGACAGCGTGTTCCTTACGGGCGCCTTACGGGCGGACGGGGCGCGTGCAGCGCCTATCCTGCTGCGAGTGCGCGCCTTCTCCCGCCACCCCGTGCAGCCGTCGCGCAGGCGAGGAGACGGCCGACCGGCCGCGGCGCTGCCCGCTCTCGAGGGGAAGGCGTGAGCGCCCTCGCGGTGCGCGATCTGCGCAAGAGCTATGGCGCGGTCGAGGCGGTGCGCGGGGTCACGTTCGCGGTGCAGCGAGGCGAGGTGTTCGGGCTGCTCGGGCCCAACGGCGCCGGCAAGACGACGACGGTCGAGATCCTCGAGGGGTACCGCAGGCGAGACGGCGGCGACGTGGAGGTGCTCGGGGTCGACCCGGAGCGCGGCGGAGCGGCGCTGCGCGAGCGTATCGGCGTCGTGCTGCAGGCGTCGGAGCTTCCGGCCGGGCTGACGGTGCGCGAGGTGCACGTCATGTTCGCCGGCTACTACGCCGCGCCGCGAGACGTCGACGAGGTGATCGAGCTGGTCGGCCTCGAGGAGAAGGCGCACGCGCGGGTGAAGACGCTGTCGGGGGGCCAGAAGCGCAGGCTCGACCTCGGCGTGGCGCTCGTCGGCGACCCCGAGCTCGTGTTCCTCGACGAGCCGACGACGGGGTTCGACCCGTCCGCGCGGCGCACCGCGTGGGACCTCGTGCGCTCGCTGCGCAACCTCGGCAAGACGATCGTGCTCACGACGCACTACCTCGACGAGGCGCAGCAGCTCGCAGACCGGGTCGCCGTCATCCGCGCCGGCAGGATCGTGCGCATCGGCACGCCGGCCGAGCTGATCGGCGTCGCGCCCAAGGTGCAGATCCGCTACCGCGAAGGCGAGCGCGAGATCGTCATCGAGACGGACGCGCCGACGAAGGCGCTCGCAGAGCTGACGGGCGCCGCGGCCGCGGCCGGCCGCGAGCTCGACTCGCTGGAGGTCGTGCGCCCGTCGCTCGAGGACGTCTACCTCGACCTCGTCGACGGCGGCGCATGAGGCTCTTCCTGCACGAGCTGCGCATGCAGCAGAAGCTGTTCTGGCGCAACCGGGAGTCGGCGGTGTTCGTGTTCGTGTTCCCGCCGATGCTGTTCCTGCTGCTCGGCGCCGTCTACAGCGGCACGATCGAGGGGTATCCGGCCGCGGACGCCCTTCTCGTCGGTTTGATCGGGTACGGCTGCGCGAACACCGCGTTCGCCGGTCTCGCGATCACGCTCGTGATCCGGCGCGAGAGCGGGGTGCTGAAGCGGCTGCGCGCGACCCCGCTGCCCCCTGCGACCTACCTCGCGGCGACGCTCGCGTCGACGCTCGCCGTGTTCCTGCTGCAGACCGCCGTCACCCTGCTGCTGGGCTTCACGCTCTACGGCGCCCACCAGCCCAGGAGCTGGGCCGGGCTCGTCGGCGCCGTGCTGCTCGGCGTGGCGGCCTTCGCCGGCATGGGGTTCGGCGCAACGGCGCTGATCCGCTCCTCGGAGGGCGCCTCGGCGGTCGTCAACCTCGTGGTGCTGCCGATGGCGTTCCTGTCCGGATCCTTCGGAGGGACGGGCGGCTATCCGCAGTTGCTGCGCGTCGTCGCGGACGTGCTGCCGCTCACCTACCTGATCCAGCTGCTCCGCGACGTCTACCTGCGCGGAGAGGCGCTGTGGGCCGATCCCCGGCAGATCGCGATCGTGTCCGCATGGGGGCTCGTCGGGCTCGCGATCGCCTGGCGACGCTTCGGCTGGGAGCCGCGCGAGCGCTGAGCGCCTCGGCCTCCACCGTCCGCCGACCGAGCGCGCGGACGGGCACGCGCGCCGCGCGCATCCGGCAACGCGCTCTCGTGTCAGCAGGGCCGATCTCGATACAGTGCGCGTGCCAGGCCGGGCGCCGGCGCGGGGAGAATCCGTGCAGGTGCGCCTTTCCGTCGCCCCCGTAGCTCAGTGGATAGAGCAGCGGTTTCCTAAACCGCGTGCGCTGGTTCGATTCCGGCCGGGGGCATGTTGATCCGCCTGAACGGGAGTGTTGTGGCTATCGCCGTTGCCCTGTCAGGCTGTTCTGTTTCCTCCGGGTGCGACGACAGCCCAGTCGCATCGTCCATGCCGGTGAGCTCGTGAAGACGAAGCGGACCGATGCCAGTGCCGTCATCGCGCTCGTCGAGCCTGGCATGCCCCGTCCAGCGTGGCCGGCGAGATTGCTCCGTCTATCGCCCTCCGCCGTGCCCGGCGGCCGAGGCTCGTCGCCCCTCGCCTAGCTCTCCTCGTCGGGATCGAGCTCGAGCGCCAGCGAGTTCATGCAGTAGCGCTGCCCGGTCGGCGCGGGCCCGTCGTCGAAGAGGTGGCCGAGGTGGGAGTCGCAGCGGGCGCAGCGCACCTCGGTCCGGCGCATGAAGAAGCTCCTGTCCTCCTCGAGCTCGACGGCATCCTCCGCGACCGGCTCGAAGAAGCTCGGCCAGCCGGAGCCGGACTCGAACTTCGCCTCCGAGCGGAAGAGCTCGGCCCCGCAGGCGGCGCAGCGGAAGGTGCCCGGCTCGTGGGCGTCGAGCAGCTCGCCCGACCACGCCGGCTCGGTTCCGCCCTCGCGCAGGACCCTGTAGCGCTCCGGCGTGAGCAGCGCCCGCCACTCCTGTTCGCTGCGGCGCACCTTGTCCATCAGATCACCCGCACACGGTACGCGATGCGGACGGACGGCGGGCCGGACTTCGTCATCACGAGCCGGAGGCGGGAGCGCATGCCTGCCGCCGCCGCGGGCAGCGGCAACGTCGCCGAGGCCGCGCCCGAAAACGCCGGCGGCGCAGTGGGCCCACCGGCGCCCGCCTCGGGCGACGCCGGGGCAGGCCGTCGGCCGGGACGGCGAAGCTGGCAAGGTTGGACGGTATGGACGACACGACCAGTGCGGGCGCGGCGGCGCTGAGCGTGCGCAGCCTGACGAAGGTGTACGACGACGGGACGCGCGCGCTCGACGCGCTCGACCTGACGGTGCCGGCGGGAACCTTCTTCGGCCTCCTCGGGCCGAACGGCGCGGGGAAGACGACGCTCATCGGCGCCGTCGCCGGCCTCGTGCGCGCGCCCGCGGGGAGCATCCACGTGTTCGGACACGACGCGGCGGCCGGCGCAACGGAGGCGCGCAAGCTCGTGGGCCTCGCCCCGCAGGACGTGCACCTCGACCGCTTCCTGACGGCGCGCGAGGTGCTGACCTACCACGGCCGCTACTTCGGGATGACGAGGGCGCAGGCGGGAGCGCGCGCAGACGAGATGCTCGACGTGTTCGACCTCGGGGACAAGGCGGCGACGAAGCCGCATCGTCTCTCGGGCGGTATGCGGCGGCGGCTCCTGCTCGCCCGCTCGCTCGTCCATCGCCCCCGGCTCGCCGTCCTCGACGAGCCGACAGCGGGCGTCGACCTGGAGCTGCGCCACGAGCTGTGGCACTACCTGCGCCGGTTGCACGCCGAGGAGCGCGTCACCGTCCTCCTGACCACGCACTACCTCGACGAGGCGGAGGAGCTCTGTGAGCGCGTCGCGTTCATCAAGGGCGGGCGCATCGCGGCCGAGGGGTCGCCGGCCGAGCTCGCGCACCGCTTCGGCGCGGACGACCTCGAAGGCGCGTACGTGGCGGCGCTGCGATGACCGCCGGCGGGGCGCGAGGCACGGCGGCGCTGGCCGAGCGCGAGCTCCGGCGCGTGCTGTCGCTGTGGACGCAGACCGTCGCCCCGCCCGTCCTCACCGCGTTCGTCTTCCTCGCGGTCTTCGGGGGCGCGCTCGGGTCGCGCATCCGCAACGTCGAGGGCGTGCCGTACCGTGACTTCGTCCTGCCCGGTCTTCTCGTGATGACGGTCGCCTCGCAGGCGTTCGCCAACAACTCGACGAGCCTCTTCCAGGCCCGCAACGAGGGCTACGTCGAGGACGTGCTGTCGAGCCCGCTGCGACCCTGGCAGCTCGTCGTCGCGTACGCGTCGGGCGGCCTCCTGCGCGGCTGGCTGGCCGCCGCGATCGTGGCTGCAGTGGCCACGCCTTTCAGCGAGCGGGGTGTCGCCGACGCCGCCGTCGTCGTGGTCGCGCTGCTCCTCACGGGCCTCGTCTTCGCCGGCGCCGGCGTCATCACCGGCCTCTGGGCCGACACCTTCGACCGACACGCGTTCGTCGCCAACCTCGTCATCACGCCGCTCGCCCTCGTCGGCGGCGTCTTCTACTCCGCGCGCAGCCTCTCCGAGCCGTGGGCTACGCTCACGCGCTTCGACCCGCTCTACTACCTCGTCGACGCCGCGCGAGCCGGCTTCACCGGCTTCCACGAGAGCGCCGTCTGGCTGTCGCTCCTCGTCACGGCCGCCGTCGCCGCCGCCACCTTCGCCACGGCCGTCGCGCTCGTCGCCCGCGGCTGGCGTCTCAAGCCGTAGTCGAAATCGCCGGCGGCGACGCCGGCCGGGTCGGGCGCGAGGAGGAGAGAAGCGCAGCGCCGGCCGTGGCCGCAGCGGGAGCGGCCGTCCGCCGCGGGTGATACTGCGGGGGTGCGCCTTCCCGCCGCGATCGCGCTCGCCGCCGCCCTCTTCATGGGGCTCCCGTTGCTGATCCTGCTCGCCGCCTGGGCCGGGCCGCTGGGGTGGGTGGCGGCGGCGGTGCTGCTGCCGTTCGCCACCCTCGCCGTGATCCTGTGGCTCGGCTGGTTCAGGCGGCGCGAGGACGACGGGCCCGCCCAGGGCCGCTAGCCCGTCCCGTCGCTCGTGTACGGTCGCGTCGAGATGATCGAGCGGGAGACGATGAGCTGGGACGATCTCGGCACGGGGACACGCGCTCTCGCCGAGGCGGTGCACGCCGACGCCTGGATCCCCGACCTCGTGCTCGGCATCTCCCGCGGCGGGCTGCTCGTCGCCGGCGGCATCGCCTACGCGCTCGGGGTCAAGAACACGGCGACGATGAGCGTCGAGTTCTACACGGGCATCGACGAGCGACTCGAGATGCCGATGCTGCTGCCGCCGGTGCCCGACCTCGTCGACCTCGACGAGGCGCGCGTGCTCATCGCCGACGACGTCGCCGACACCGGCGCCACGCTCGCGCTCGTACGCGACTTCTGCGCCGGCCGCGTCGCGGAGGCGCGGGTCGCCGTCCTGTACGAGAAGCCCCGCTCCGAGGTCGCGTGCGAGTACGTGTGGCGGCGCAGCGACCGCTGGATCACGTTCCCCTGGAGCGCGCTGCCGCCCGTCGGCGGCGGCGACAGCGCGTAGACCGCGGCTCAAGCACGAGCCTCTCGCAGCCGATGGGTCACGGAGGAACCGTGAGCCCCCCTGCCAACACCCCTGCGGCCACAGCGGTGCCGAGGCCCGGCGACGACGACGGGACGCGCGCGGCGTCGCCGGCGCTCGTCGAGTCGTACCGCCTCCTGGCGGACGTCTTCCACGAGGTGCTGTCCGAGCAGAGCCTCGACGCGCTGCTCGAGCGGATCGCCGACACCGTCGGCGAGCTCATCCCCCATGACGACCTCGCGTTCTACGAGGCGGACGAGGCGGCACGCGAGCTGCGTGCCGTCTTCGCGCGCGGGCAGTACGCGGACGAGGTGCTCGCGGACGATCCGTTCCCGTTCGGCAGGGGCATCACCGGCTGGGCCGTCGAGCACGGCAGGCCGGTGCTCGCCAACCGCGCCGACCTCGACCCGCGGGTGCGCTTCGTCGAGGGCACGCCGCCCGATCCGGAGTCTCTCATCGCCGTGCCGCTGGTCGCACGAGGCCGCGTCCAGGGTGCGCTCAACATCTACCGCGCCGGCCTGAAGGAGTTCAGCGACGACGAGTTCCGCCTCGCCGTGCGCTTCGGCGACGCGGCGGCGCTCGCGCTCGACAACGCGCGCGTGCGAGCAAGCCTCGAGCTGCAGGCACAGACCGACCCGCTCACGGGTCTCTGGAACCACCGCGCGTTCCATGAGCGCCTGCGCGAGGAGCTCCTCCGTGCGTCGACCGAGCACTCCTCGGCCGCGCTCGTGATGCTCGACCTCGACGACTTCAAGCGCGTCAACGACGTCTACGGCCACGCGCTCGGCGACCGCGTGCTCGCCGAGCTCGCCGACACGCTGCGGGCGACGGTGCGCCAGCGCGACGCCGTCTGCCGCGTCGGCGGCGACGAGTTCGCCGTCATCGTCCCGTCCGCCGGCCTCGCCGTCGCGCACGCGCTTGCCGAGCGCGCAGCGGAGCACGTGGCGCTGGCGGCGTTCGAGCCCGCCGGGCCTCTGACGCTGTCGATCGGGATCGCGCTCGGCCCGGAGCATGCCGCCAACCCGCGCGAGCTCGTCGCCTGCGCCGAGATCGCGATGATGACCGCGAAGGCGCGGGGCAAGAGCCGCATCGTCGTCTTCCACGAGGACGAGAGCGAACGGCCCGAGGCGCCCACGGCGAAACGCGAGAGCATCCGCTCGATCGCGCACCTGAAGATGCTGCACGGCGTGTCGAGCAAGCTCTCGCGCCTCGTCGGCGTCGCCGAGATCGGCTCCACCGTCGCCGACGAGCTACGGCAGCTGATCGACTACCACAACTGCCGCGTCTTCGTCCGCGAGGGCGAGGCCCTGATCCCGGTCGCGTTCCGCGGCGAGCTGTCAGAAGCGCCCGGCTCCACGATGGAGGTGCTCACCACCCGCGTCGGCGTCGGCGTCACCGGCCATGTCGCGGAGACCGGCGAGCCGTTCCTCACCGGCGACGCCGCCGGCTGCGGCATCGGCCACCGGATCCCCGGCACCGCGCAGATCGAGGAGTCGCTGCTCGCCGTGCCGCTTCGCTACGGGCCCGACGTGATCGGGGTGATCGTGATCTCGAAGCTCGGGCTCGACCAGTTCGACGACGACGACGTGCGCCTGCTCGAGGTGCTGGCGGGTCATGCGTCCGTCGCTCTCGTGAACGCGAAGCTCTACGAGGCACAGCGCCGCGAGGCCGAGAGCGCGAAAGCCCTGCTCGAGCTCTCGCGCGATCTCTCCTCGTCGGCCGAGCTGAAGCAGGTGCTCGAGCTCCTCGCCCGCGGCGCCGCGCAGATCCTCGACGTGCCGCAGGCGTCGGTGTGGCTTCCGGACACGGCAACGGGAGAGCTCGTGTGCCGCGGCGTCTGGAACGTCGGCGGCGACGCCGGCCATGCCGCCGCGGGCGACCGGCTGCCGCCGCAGGTGTCCGCCGCGTTCGGCTCGAACGCGGAGCCGTTCGTCGTCACCCGCGCCGACTACGAGCACCTCGTCGGCGACAGGCTGCGCAACAGCGTCGCCGAGGCGTATGCGGTCGCCCCGCTCGTCCTCGACCAGGGTTGGGGCGCGCTCGCGCTCGCGCTGCGCGACGAGCCCGCGCTGTTCGGCGAGCGCCGGCTCGAGCTGCTCGCCGGCGTCGCCGGCCAGGCGAGGCTCGCCGTCGCCAACGCCCTCAGCTTCGAGAGCCTCGAGCGAACGTTCCTCGAGACCGTGGAGGCGCTGACGAACGCCCTGGAGGCGAAGGACGAGTACACCTCCTCGCACACCCGCTGGATCAGGGACATGGCGCTCAAGGTCGGGCAGGAGCTCGGCCTCGGGCAGCAGACGCTCAAGCGGGTCGAGCTCGCGGCGCTCTTCCACGACATCGGCAAGATCGGGATCCCGGCGGCAATCCTGCTCAAGCCCGGGCCTCTGACCGACGAGGAGCGCGGGGTGATCGAGACCCATCCCGAGCTCGGCGAGCGGATCCTCGCGCCGATCGAGCAGCTCGAGGACGTGCGTCCGATCGTGCGCGCCTGCCACGAGCGCTACGACGGCAAGGGCTATCCGGACCGTCTCGGGGGCGAGCAGATCCCGCTCGAGGCCCGCATCATCTTCGCCTGCGACGCCTTCCACGCCATGACGGCGGACCGGCCCTACCGCGAAGCGCTGACGGTGGAGGAGGCGCGCCGCCGGCTCAGCGACGCGGCCGGCACGCAGTTCGACCCCGAGATCGTCGACGTCTGCCTGCGCGTGCTCGAGGCGCCCGCGCCGTAGAGCCTTCAGCCGACGCGGCGCAGCAGCAGCAGCGACCGGCCCGCGACCGTGACCTCTCCGCGCAGCCGCGCCTGCCACGCGCCCGCCTCGAGCTCGGGGTCGGCGGTCGAGAGCTCGAGCGCCCAGCGCCGGCCGAGGCGCGCCGGCGGCAGGCGGAAGGAGAGCGCATCCTGCCATGCGTTGAAGAGCACGAGGAAGGAGTCGTCCTCGACGCGCGCCCCTTCGCGCGTCTGCGACGGGATCTCTGCCCCGTTGAGGAAGACGCCGAGCGCGAACGCGTCCCCCCGCTCCCAGTCGCTCCGCGTCATCGCGCGCCCGTCGGGGCGGAACCACCAGACGTCGGGCGCGCCCGACCCCATCAGCTCGACGCCGCTCAGGAAGTCGGGCCGGCGGAACACCGGGTGCGCTCGGCGGAGAGCGACGAGCCGCTTCGCGAAGGCGTGCAACCGCCGCGCCCGCTCGTCGAGCTCCCAGTCGAGCCACGAGATCTCGTTGTCCTGGCAGTAGGCGTTGTTGTTGCCGCGCTGCGTGCGCGCGATCTCGTCGCCGCCGCACAGCATGGGCACGCCCTGCGAGAGGAACAGCGTGGCGAGGAAGTTGCGCAGCTGGCGCTCGCGCAGCGCGTTCACGGCGGGGTCGTCGGTCTCGCCCTCCACCCCGCAGTTCCAGGAGCGGTTGTCGCTGCTGCCGTCGCGGTTGTCCTCGAGGTTGGCCTCGTTGTGCTTCTCGTCGTAGGTGACGAGGTCGCGCAGCGTGAAGCCGTCGTGGCAGGTGACGTAGTTGATCGACGCGAACGGCCTGCGCCCGTCGTGCTGGTAGAGGTCGCTCGAACCGGTGAATCGCCGTGCGAAGGCGCCGACGGCGGTGTGGCTGCGCCAGAAGTCGCGCATCGTGTCGCGGTACATGCCGTTCCACTCCGTCCACAGCACCGGGAAGTTGCCCACCTGGTAGCCGCCCTCGCCGACGTCCCAGGGCTCGGCGATCAGCTTCACCTGCGAGAGGATCGGATCCTGGTGGATGATGTCGAAGAAGGCCGAGAGCCGATCGACGTCGTGGAGCTCGCGCGCGAGCGCGGCGGCGAGGTCGAAGCGGAACCCGTCGACGTGGCACTCGATCACGAAGTACCGCAGCGAGTCCATGATCAGCCGCAGCACCGAGGGGTGCAGCGGGTTGAGCGAGTTGCCCGTTCCGGTGAAGTCCTTGTAGAAGCGGGGGTCGTCGGGCATCGTGCGGTAGTAGGAGAGGTTGTCGACGCCCTTGAACGACAGCGTCGGGCCGAGGTGGTTGCCCTCCGCCGTGTGGTTGTAGACGACGTCGAGGATCACCTCGAGGCCGGCGTGGTGGAGAGCCTTCACCATCCCCTTGAACTCGCGCACCTGCTCGCCGCGCGTGCCCGTCGCCGCGTAGCCTGCGTGCGGGGCGAGAAACCCGATCGTCGAGTACCCCCAGTAGTTCGTCAGGCCTCTCGCCTGGAGGAAGTGCTCGTCCGCGATATGGTGAACCGGCAGCAGCTCGACGGCGGTGACGCCGAGATCGACGAGATGCTCGATCGCAGACTCCGAGGCGAGCCCCGCGTAGGTGCCGCGCAGGTCGTCGCGCACACCCGGCATGCGCTGCGTGAAACCCTTCACGTGGAGCTCGTAGATGACCGTCTCGTCCCACGGCCGGCGCAGCAGCGTGTCGCCCTCCCAGTCGAACGACTCGTCGATGACGATCGACTTGGGAATCGCATCGCGGTCGTCGCCTCCGTCCGGCACGAGGCCGTCGGCGTCCGCGTAGGCGAGCGTGCGCCCGCGATCCCACAGCACAGGCCCCTCGATCGCCTTGGCGTACGGGTCGATGAGGAGCTTCGCGGGGTTGAAGCGATGTCCGCGCTGCGGCGCCCACGGGCCGTGCACGCGGTAGCCGTAGCGTTGGCCGGGGCCGACGCCCGGCAGGTAGCAGTGCCAGTTGTGGGCGGTCTGGCGCACGATCTCGATGCGCGTCTCGGCATCCGCCTCGTCGAACAGGCACAGCTCGACACGCTCCGCGTTCTCGGAGAAGAGGGAGAAGTTCGTGCCGCTCCCGTCCCACGTGGGACCGAGCGGGAACGGCTCACCGGGCCAGCGCTGCACGGCCCGACCCTAGCGGGGCGCCTGCGGGAGCGAGCGGGGCACGCGCCCTACGCGCCCGCCGCCTCGGCGGCGCGGAGGCCGCGGAGCGCCCACAGCCCGAACACGGCGGCGAGGCCGAGCGCGAGCGCGAACGCGAGCCCGGCGTGGATCGGCTCGCCGGAGATGAAGCCGCGGCCGGCCTCGAGCACGTAGGTGACGGGGTTCGCGCGCGCGACCGTGTGCATCGCGCCCGACAGCAGCTCGAGCGGCACGTACACGGGCGCGAGGAACAGGGTCAGGAACACGGGCATCTGCATCAGCGGCCCCGCCTGGATCGTGCGCAGGCGCATGGCGATCCCCGCCGACCAGCAGAAGCCGGCGACGTTGACGAGCAGGGCGAGCGTGTACAGGCCGACGAGATCGCTCTCGCCGCCGCCCACGTCCATGCCGACGGCGAGCGCGATCGCGGTCAGCAACGTGGCGGTGATCCCCCATCGCAGCAGTGCGGCGAGACCGTAGCCGAGCACGATGCCCGAGCGGTTCGCGGACGCGAGCAGGAGCCTCCGCGCGAACCCTCCCTCGAAGTCGCGGGCGACGCCGAAGCCGGTGAACACGCCGCCGAAGGCCGCCGACTGCAGCAGCACGAACACGAACTGGAACGACGTGTAGTCGCCGGCGTAGTCGAACCCCGGCACGTTGCGCACCTGCGACAGCCCGCCGGCGAAGGCGGTGAAGAAGAAGAGCGGGAACAGGAGCGACGGGAACAGGAGCGACGGCGTCGTGACGACGTTCTTCAGCGTCCGCCATGCCACCCCCGACGCCACGGGCCACATCCTCACGTGCGCTCCATCCGCCGTGCGAGCGCCCACGAGGCTGCTGCGAGGGAGGCGACGGCGAGCGCGAGCGCGAGCGCGAACCCGAGCGCGAGGGCGCGCCCGTCCCATCCGCTCACGATCAGGCTGCGCACGCACTCGATCAGGTACGAGACCGGGTTGGCGGTGGCGACGGCGCGGAACCAGTCGACCGCGATGAGGTCGCGCGGCGTGTTCATCGAGGACAGGAAGAGGAACACGAACAGCACCGGGAACAGACCCTGGATCGCCTCGCCCGAGCCGGTGCGGAGCGCGAGGAACGAGCCCAGCGCACCGAAGCCGATCGAGACGAGGACGGCGAACGCGAGCAGGACGAGGATGCCGGGAAGCCCTGACGCGAACCGTACGCCGGCGACGAGCCCGACGGCGACGTAGAAGAGCGCCTGCACGAGGCCGAGCACGACGATGCCCGCGAGCTGCCCCGCGAGCAGAGCGGAGCCGCGCAGCGGCGTCAGCGAGAGGCGGCTGAGGAAGCCCGTCTGGATGTCGCGCGCGAGGTCCGTGCCCGCGTTCATGGTCGAGAACAGCGCCCCCTGGATGAAGGGGACGGCGAGCGCGAACGCGAGGAACGAGTCGGTCGGGAACCCCGGCAGCCGCGTCGACGCCTTCAGGCCGCCCGCGTTCACGAGCAGCAGCGCGACGGGGAAGACCAGGGGCGGGATCGCGCTCGCGGGCTGGCGCGCGGTGCGGCGGATCGAACGCCCGGCGATGGCGCCGACCTGGACGGCGAGGGTGCTCACCTGCGACGGCCCTGCGCCGGCGGCTCGCCGGCCTGTTCCGCCGCGCCCTCCAGCGTGCGGCCGGTCTTTGCGAGGAAGACGTCGTCGAGCGTGGGCGCCTTGAGCTCGATGTCGGCGACGGCGATCTCGTCGGCGTCCATCGCGCGCACGATGTCGGCGAGCCCGAGGCCCGCGCGAAGCCGCACGGCGAGGTCGCGACCCTGGCCGAGCGGCTCCCCGAACCGCGCCAGGAAGGAGGAGATGCGCGGCCGGTCGTCCTCGCGACACGGGATCACGTGGACGCTCGGCCGGCCGATCTCCGCCTTCAACGCGGCCGGCGTCCCCTCGGCGACGATCGTGCCGTGGTCGATGATCCCGACCCGGTCGGCGAGCACGTCCGCCTCCTCGAGGTACTGCGTCGTCAGGAACACGGTGACGCCGTCCTCGCGTGCGAGCCGTGCCACCTCGTCCCACAGGGCGGTGCGGCTCTGCGGGTCGAGCCCGGTGGTGGGCTCATCGAGGAACAGGATACGCGGGCGGTGCACGAGGGCGAGCGCGAGGTCGAGCCTGCGCTTCATGCCGCCCGAGTAGCCGCCCACCTTGCGGTCGGCCGCCTCGGTCAACCCCACCCGGTCGAGCAGCTCCTGCTGCCGCGCCTTGCGCTCCCTCCGCGGGATGCCGTGCAGCATCGTCTGCAGGCGGAGGTGGTCGCGGCCCGTGAGCAGCCCGTCGAGCGCCGCCTCCTGCAGGGCCGCGCCGATGACGGAACGCACCTGCGGTCCCTGCGTGACGACGTCGTAGCCGCCGACGCGCGCCCGGCCCGCCGTGGGCGGCAGCAGCGTCGTCAGCACCAGCACGGTGGTCGACTTGCCGGCGCCGTTGGGGCCGAGGAACCCGTAGATCTCACCCGGCGAGACGTGCAGGTCGATGCCGTCGACGGCGCGCGGGCCCCTCCTGAACTCGCGCACGAGCTGCTCGACGACGATGCTGTTGTCGCTCGTCACGTTCGACAGCCTACGTACCGCTCAGCCCGCGTCGGGCACGAGCCACACCGTCGCGAGCGGCGGCAGCGTCAGCGGCGCCGAGAACGGCTGCCCGTGCATGGGCACCGCCTCCGCCTCGACGCCGAGGCCGTTGCCGACATCCGAGCCGGCATAGAAGCGCGAGTCGCTGTTGAGCGCCTCGCGCCAGCTCCCGCCGCGGGGCAGCGGCAGCCGCCACCCCTCGCGCACGCACGGCGAGAAGTTCGTCGCGCACACGAGCACGCGGTCGCCGGCGGCGGAGAAGCGGGCGAACGCGATCACGTTCTCGTCGCGCGCGTCGCCGACGAGCCAGGCGAAGCCCTCGGGACGGAAGTCGACCTCCCACAGCGCCGGCTCGGCGCGGTAGAGGGCATTGAGGTCGCTCAGCAGCGTGCGCACGCCGGCGTGGTCGGGGTCGTCGAGCAGCGGCCAGTCGAGCGACCGCGCCTCCGACCACTCGTCCCACTGCGCGAGCTCGCCGCCCATGAACAGGAGCTGCTTGCCGGGGTGCGCCCACATCGTCGCGTAGAGGGCGCGCAGGTTCGCAAGCTGCTGCCAGCGGTCGCCCGGCATCTTGGCGAGCAGCGAGCGCTTGCCGTGCACCACCTCGTCGTGCGAGAGCGGCAGCACGAAGTTCTCGTCCCAGGCGTACACGAGCGGAAAGGTGAGCTCGTCGTGGTGGAAGCGCCGGTGCACGGGCTCGTGCCCGAGATAGGAGAGCACATCGTGCATCCATCCCATGTTCCACTTGAAGGTGAAGCCGAGCCCACCCGTCGACGTCGGCCGCGACACGCCGGGCCAGGCGGTCGACTCCTCAGCGATGACGGCGATGCCGGGCTCGCGATCGTGCAGCACCTCGTTCAGCTCGCGCAGGAACGCGACGGCCTCGAGGTTCTCGCGCCCTCCGCGCTCGTTCGGCACCCACTCGCCGGCCTTGCGCGAGTAGTCGAGGTAGAGCATCGACGCGACCGCGTCGACGCGCAGCCCGTCGGCGTGGAAGTCGCGCACCCAGTAGAGCGCGTTGGCGAGCAGGAAGTTGCGCACCTCGTGGCGCGAGAGGTTGAAGATCAGCGTCCCCCAGTCCGGGTGCGCCCCGCGGCGCGCGTCCTCGTGCTCGTAGAGCGCGGTTCCGTCGAAGCGCGCGAGCGCCCACTCGTCGCGCGGGAAGTGCGCGGGAACCCAGTCGAGGATGACGCCGATGCCGCGGCGGTGCAGCTCGTCGACGAGGAAGCGGAAGTCGTCGGGGGTGCCGAACGTCGACTGCGGCGCGTAGTAGCCGCTCACCTGGTAGCCCCACGAGGGTGCGTACGGATGCTGCATCACCGGCATCAGCTCGACGTGCGTGAACCCGAGCTCCTCGACGTAGGGCCCGAGATCCGCCGCGAGCTGCCGCCACGAGAGCCCGCGCCGCCACGAGCCGGCGTGCACCTCGTAGATCGAGAGCGGCCGGGCGAGCGGGTCGGCGGCGCGGCGCTCGGCGAGCCACGCCTCGTCGCCCCAGACGTAGCGGGAGCGGAAGACGACCGACGCGTTCGCGGGCGGCTCCTCGGCGTACGCCGCGTAGGGGTCCGCCTTGAGGCGGGTGATGCCGTCCGCGCCCGCCACGGCGAGCTTGTAGCGGTGACCCTCGGCGGCGTTCGCGGCGACGCCCTCCCAGATCCCGGACGACGCCGCCGGCGCCAGCGGATCGGCGCCGGCGCTCCAGGAGTTCCAGTCGCCGACGACCGAGACGGATCGCGCGTTCGGCGCCCACACGGCGAAGCGGACGCCGCCGCCGTCGAGCGCGTGCGCGCCGAGGCGCTCGTACAGCCGCTCGTGGCGCCCTTCGCCGGCGAGGTGGAGGTCGAGGTCGCCGAGCCCGGCGCTCACAGCCGCTCCAGCATCCGCTCGAGGGCCGCGACGGGGATGCCGACCCAACCGGGGCGGTTGCCGAGCTCGTAGCGCAGCTCGTAGAGCAGCTTCTGCAGCTCGAGCAGGCCGAGCAGCCGCTCGCATCCCGCCTCGCTGCCCGGCAGGAGCCGCCGGTCGACCGTCGCGTGCCAGCCGTCGAGGAACGCCGCCCGGCAGGCCGCCTCCCAGCCGGCAGGCGCCTCGACGCCGTGCAACAGCCGCGCCCCGTCGGCCGCGTAGTCGAACGATCGCAGCATCCCGGCGACGTCGCGCAACGCGAACGTGCGGCGCCGGCGCTCCGCGAGCGGGCGGCCGGGCTCCCCTTCGAAGTCGATCACGACCCAGTCGCCGCTGTCGCTCCACAGCACCTGGCCGAGGTGGAAGTCGCCGTGCACGCGCGCGACCATCCCCGGCGGCCCGACGCGAGCGAGCTCCTGCACGAGGTCGCGCAGCTCCTCCATGCGACGCCCCAGGGGGATGTCCTCGAGCGCGGGCATCTCGGCGACGAGCCGGCCCACGTCCTCGTCGACGGTCGCGGCGAGCAGCGAGACCGACTCGACGCTCGCCTCCTCGGGCGCGAGGTGCGGGTCGGTCGACGCGGCGAGGACGGAGTGCATCGTGCCGGTCACCTCGCCGAGCCGGCGCGCCCTCGCCGGCAGCCAGCCCGGATCGCCTGCCGCGAGCGAGTCCAGGGCCAGCTCCCAGCCCCCGCCTGCGGCGGGGACGAACTCGGTGACGACGGCGAGGGCCGCCTCGAGCGGATCGGCGGCGTGCTCGAGCGCCCCCACCAGGCGGGGGGCGTTGGCGAAGCCGGACGAGCCGAGCGCGCGCAGCAGCTCGAGCTCCGGATTGGGGCCGGCCTCGAGCCGCCGGTAGAGCTTCAGCACGTGGCGCTCGTCCAGCACGAGCGAGGAGTTCGACTGCTCCACCCCCATCGGCCGCACCGTGTCGCAGGCTGCGTCGACCCCGGCGAGCGAGGCCAGCCAGCGCACGTGCGCCGGGTCGCCGAGCGCGTCGCGTGGCACGCCGTCCTCGACCGAGGCGGCGACGAGATACGTCTCGTGCCGGCCGTCGGGGAACCGCACCTCCACGAACGCGAGCTCGACGCCGTCGCCCGCGTGCGCGACGGCGGCCACGTGCGCGCTCTCGGCCTCTCGACCCTTCGACGCGAACCATCGCTCCCCGGTGACGAGCTCGAGCAGCAGCTCGGAGGAGACCGACGCGATGCCGCTCACTCGGCTTCTGCCTCGCTGAGGAGGAACCAGAAGAACCCGCGCGGCGCGAGCGTGAGCAGGTAGGGCATCTCGCCGATGCGCGGGAACGGGCTGCGCCCGAGCATCTCGACCGGCACGCGGCCGCGCCAGCGCGAGAGGTCGAGCTCGACCGCCTGCGCCGAGCGGGCGAGGTTGTGGACGCAGAGCACGACGTCCTGCTCGTGTTCGCGCACGTGCGCGAACACGCGCGGGTTGTCCGGCTGCAGGGCCTCGTAGTCGCCGAGCCCGAACACGGGGTGCTCCTTGCGCAGCTCGATGAAGCGGCGCATCCAGCGCAGCAGCGACGTGGGCGAGCGAAGCTGCGCCTCGACGTTGACCGCCTGGTACCCGAACAGCGGATCCATCAGCGGCGGCAGGTAGAGCTGCGCGAAGTCGGCCCGCGAGAAACCGCCGTTGCGATCCGCCGTCCACTGCATCGGCGTGCGCACGCCGTCGCGGTCGCCGAGGTACACGTTGTCGCCCATGCCGATCTCGTCGCCGTAGTAGAGGAGGGGCGAGCCGGGCAGCGAGAAGAGGATCGCGTGCAGGAGCTCGATCTCGTCCCTGCCGCCGTCGAGCAGCGGCGCGAGCCGGCGGCGGATGCCGACGTTGAGCTTCATGCGCGGATCCTTCGCGTACTCGGCGACCATGTAGTCGCGCTCCTCCCCGGTCACCATCTCGAGCGTGAGCTCGTCGTGGTTGCGCAGGAACAGCCCCCACTGCGCGGTGCGCGGGATCGGGGGCGTGCGCTCGAGGATCTCGACGATCGGCTTCGCCTCCTCGCGCCGCAGGGCCATGAACATGCGCGGCATGACGGGGAAGTGGAACGCCATATGGCATTCGTCTCCGTCGCCGAAGTACGCGACGACATCTTCCGGCCACTGGTTTGCCTCGGCGAGCAGCACGCGATCGGGGTAGCGGGCGTCCACCAGGGCACGCACGCGCTTGAGGAACGCGTGCGTCGCGGGCAGGTTCTCGCAGATCGTCCCCTCTTCCTCGAAGAGGTAGGGGACGGCGTCGAGTCGCAGCCCGTCGAGCCCGAGGTCGAGCCAGAAGCGCACCACGTCGAGCATCGCCTCCTGCACCTCGGCGCACTCGTAGTTGAGGTCCGGCTGGTGGTGGAAGAAGCGGTGCCAGTAGTACGCGCCGGCCTGCTCGTCCCACGTCCAGTTCGAGCGCTCGGAGTCGACGAAGATGATGCGCGCGTCCTCGTACCGGTGCACCGTGTCCGACCACACGTACCAGTCGCGCTTCGGCGAGTCCGGGGACGACCGCGACTCCTGGAACCACGGATGCTCGTCCGAGGTGTGGTTCATGACGAGGTCGGCGATCACCCGGATGCCGCGCCGGTGGGCACCCTCGACGAACTGCTGCAGATCGTCGATCGTCCCGTAGTCGGGGTGCACGGCGTAGAAGTCGGCGATGTCGTAGCCGCCGTCGCGCAGCGGCGACGCGTAGAAGGGCAGAAGCCACACGCAGTCGACGCCGAGCCACTGCAGGTAGTCGAGCTTCTGCGTGAGCCCGCGGAAGTCGCCCGAGCCGTCGTCGTTGGAGTCGTAGAACGCGCGCGTGTGGATCTCGTAGAAGACCGCCGTCTTGAACCACAGCGGCTCCCGTTCGAACCAGTGCTCTCCCGCGGCGCTCGACGACGGGGACGCATCGGGCGGCATGCCGGTCATGATGCACCCTCGACGGCCAGCACGTGCGCGCCGCCCGGCGCGAGCTTCACGTAGTTGCGGCCCGTGCGCCAGCGGTACGCGCTGCCGTCGAGCAGGTCGACGGCCGCGAAGGCTCCTGGCAACCCGAGCGACGGCGGCACGACGCACAACCCTTCCCGGGGTGCGTGGGGATCCAGGTTGACGACGACGAGCACCGCGTCGTCGTCGTCGCGCTTGCAGTACGCGATCAGCTCGTCGTTGTGCGTCTCGAGCCAGGTCAGCCGCTCGAGCCGCTGCAGCGCCGGATGGGCGCGGCGCGCCTCGTTCAGGCGCCGGATCAACGGCAGCAGCGGCCCGACCAGGCTGCGGCGCTTCAGCTCGTACTTCTCGGAGTCGCGGTACTCCTCGCTGCCGGGCCGCACGGGCACGTTCTCGCAGGACTCGTAGCCCGAGTAGATGCCGTAGCTCGGCGAGAGGGTCGCCGCGAGCACCAGCCGCGCCTCGAACGCGGGGCGGCCGCCCCGCTGCAGGTAGGCGTGCAGGATGTCGGGCGTGTTCGGCCACATGTTGGGCCGGTAGAAGGCCGACCACGACAGCACCTGCTCGACGAGCTCGACGATCTCGGCCTTGCTGTTCTTCCAGGTGAAGTAGGTGTACGACTGACCGAAGCCCACCTTGGCGAGCGTCGTCATCGGCGCGGGCCGCGTGAACGCCTCCGCGAGGAAGATCGTCTCCGGGTAGGCGGCGCGCACCTCGGCGATCAGCCACTCCCAGAACGGCACCGGCTTGGTGTGCGGGTTGTCGACGCGGAAGATGCGGATGCCGCGGCCACACCAGCCGAGCACCACGTCTCGCAGCGCCTGCCACAACCCCTCGCGGTCGCTCGTGTCCCAGTTCAGGTTGTGGATGTCCTGGTAGCGCTTGGGCGGGTTCTCCGCGTAGGCGATCGAGCCGTCGGGGCGGCGACGGAACCACTCGGGATGCTCGGCGAGCCACGGGTGGTCGGGGGAGCACTGGATGGCGAAATCGAGCGCGATCTCGACGCCCGCCTCGCGCGCCGCCGCGACCATCGCGCCGAAGTCGGCGTCGCTGCCGAGGTCGGGGTGCAACGCGTCGTGGCCCCCGGCTGCGGAGCCGATCGCCCACGGACTGCCGACGTCGCCGGGCCGCGCCGTCTCGGCGTTGTTGCGGCCCTTGCGCTGCGTGACGCCGATCGGGTGGACGGGAGGCAGGTAGACGACGTCGAACCCGAGGGCGGCAAGCTGCGGCAGGACGGCCGCGACGCCGCGGAACCCGCCCCACGAGCGCGGGAAGAGCTCGTACCAGGCACCGAAGCGCGCCCGCACCCGCTCGACGTCGACGGCGAGCGCGACGCTCCTCGCGCTGTCGTGGCGCGCGCGGTCGGAGAGCGCGGGGGCCGCGGCGCGCCAGTCGTCGAGCGCGCCGGCACCGAACAGCGCCTCGCCCTCGGCCAGCTCGCCGGCGAGGTCGGCCTGGCCGGCGGCGAGCTTGCGATCGAGCTCGTCGAGCAAGGTCGCGTACGGGTCCGTCCAGGCGAGCACGCGCAGCTCCCAGCGGCCGAGCGCGTCGGGCACGAACGACCCCTGCCAGCGGTCGTTGCCGACCGCGACGAGCTGCGACTCGCGCCAGCGGCGGGCGCCCGCGGGGCGGTAGCGCACCACCGCCCGCAGCACGACGTGGCCGTCGCGGAAGATCGTGGCCGCGACCGGGACGGCGTCGCCGAGGCACGCCTTTGCCGCGTAGCGGCCACAATCCACCTGCGGCGAGACGTCCTGGATCTGGATTCGCGGCGCTGCCATGCCCCGACAAGGTAAACAGTCCGGGCCATGTGGCTCACGCGCTCCCTCGGTGTCGCCCTCCATCCCACCTCGCTGCCGGGCGGCCGCCTCGGGCCAGAGGCCTACGCGTTCGTCGACTGGCTGGCCGCCGCCGGGGTGCGCTGGTGGCAGGTGCTGCCGCTGAACCCGCCCGACGAGTTCGGATCCCCGTACGCGTCGACGTCGGCGTTCGCGTGCTGGCCGGGGCTGCTCGCGGACCCCGGAGCGGCCGTCGCGCCGTCCGATCTGCGCGCGTTCGAGCGGCGCCACGCCTACTGGATCGGCGACTGGGTCGACTACGCCGGCGGCGACGCGCTCGCCGGGCAGGTACGCGTCGAGCGGGAGTGGTCGGCGCTGCGCGCCTACGCCGCGCAGCGCGGCGTGCGCATCGTCGGCGACGTGCCGATCTACGTCGCCCGGGGAGGCTGCGACCACACGGCACACCCCGAGCTCTTCCTTCCCGGCGACGTCGTGGCGGGAGCACCTCCCGATCCGCTCAACGGCGAGGGCCAGAAATGGGGCAATCCGCTCTACGACTGGGAGGCGCTCGCGCGCGAGGGCTACCGCTGGTGGACGGAGCGGATGCGACGCGTGCTCGGCCTCGTCGACGTCTTCCGCATCGACCACTTCCGCGGCTTCGCCGGCTACTGGACGGTGCCCGCGAGCGCGGAGACCGCGCGCGAGGGGCACTGGACGCCCGGGCCGGGCGCCGCCGTGTTCCGCGCGGCCGAAGCGGAGCTCGGCCCGCTCCCCGTGATCGCCGAGGATCTCGGGCTGATCACGCCCGACGTGCAGGCTCTGCGCGACGAGCTCGGCTTCCCCGGCATGGTGGTTCTCCTGTGGGCGTTCGGCGGCCCGGCCGACAACCCGCACCGGCTCGAGCATCATCGCGTCAACCAGGTCGTGTACACGTCTACCCATGACACCGACACGCTGGCCGGCCATTTCCCGGGGCAGGAGCCGTGGCCGCTGCTCGAGCTGGCGCTGTCGTCGCGCTGCGCGCTCGCCGTCGTGCCCGCGCAGGACGTGCTCGAGCTGGGCTCGGAGGCCCGTATGAACCGGCCGGGCGAGGTGGGCGGCAACTGGTCGTGGCGGCTCGAGCCGGGCCGGCTCGGCCCCGGCGAGGCGGCGCGCCTGCGCCGGGCCGGGGAGGCGGCCGCTCGTGTCTGAGGCGCTGCGCCGCCTCGCGCACGCGGGGCTCGTCTTCGACGCGCCTCTCTCGGAGGCGCGGGCCGACGCGCTCGTCTCGTCGCTCGCGATCGCGCCCGGCCGTCACGTGCTCGACCTCGGCTGCGGCTGGGGCGAGCTGCTGTTGCGGATGCTCGCCGCGCACCCGGCGACGACCGGCACCGGCGTCGACTCCGACCGCGACGCCCTCGACCGCGGGAGGCGGCAGGCCGCCCGTCGCGGCCTGCACGGGCGCGTCGAGTTCGTCGAGGGCGACTGCGCCACGTTCGAGGATCACGGCGACGTCGTGCTCTGCGTGGCGGCGGCGCACGCCTGGGGCGGGGCGACGCCCGCCCTGCGCGCCCTCCGCGGCATCGTCGACCCGGGCGGCCTCGTCCTCTTCGGCGACGGCTTCTGGGCCCGGCCGCCGGGCGCCGTGGCGCGAGAGGCGGTCGGCGAGCTGCCCGTGCAGGCGGGCCTCCTGCGCACGGCGGAGCAGGCCGGCTTCCGCATCGTCGAGTCGAGCGTGTCGACGCAGGAGGAGTGGGACGCATTCGAGGCGGCCCGGCGCTCCGGCCTCGAGGCTGCGGGCGACCCGGAGGCGGTCGTCCACGCGGCCGAGCGCAGACGCCGCTACGAGGAGGGCTACCGCGGCGCGCTCGGGTTCGCCTGGCTCGTGCTGGCGCCGGCCTGACCGCGACGAGGCGGGTCAGTCGCAGGGCTCGACGGGGAGCTTCGCGGCCACGACACGGCGACCGTCGCGCTCGTAGACGACGTCGACCGAGTCGTTCTGCCCGTAGCTGCCGGCGATGCCGAGTGCGATCGACGCCCAGCGCACGAGCCCCAGCCGCCCTTCCACCCGCATCTGCCGGTCGAACACGAGCGAACCGTCGCGCACGACGAAGTCCGGCCCCTCCTGCTGCGGCACCCCGTTGACGTACACCTCGAACGGCCGCGTCACGTCGGTCGGAAGCCGCACGCGGGTTCGCTGACGCGCTTTCTCGGTCACGCTCATAGAATGACAGCCAGCGTGCGCTCGAAGCTCCTCCTACCCGCCGGCGCGCTGCCGGCGCTCCTTGCCTCGGCGGCTCCCGCGTTCGCGGGCAGCGGCGGCTTCGCCCCCGTCTCGCCGCAGTCGCCGAACGCCGAGGGCATCTCCCGGAGCTACTGGTTCGTCACGATCTTCGTCGTCGCCGTCTTCGTGCTCGTCGAGTCGCTGCTGCTCGCGTTCATCGTGCGCTTCCGCCGGCGCCGGCGCTCCCGCGACGCCGACGGCGCGCAGATCCACGGCTCGACGCGCCTGGAGACGATGTGGACGATCGGGCCCGTGCTGATCCTCGTCGCGATCGCCGTGTTCGTGCTGGCGAAGCTGCCCGGCATCAGGGACGTGCCCGCCGCCACGGCCGGGAGCCCGAACCTCGTCGTCAAGGTGACGGGGCGCCAGTACTACTGGCAGTACGAGTACCCGAACGGCGTCATCGCGATCGACGAGCTCCGCGCCCCGCAGGGCACCACCGTCGAGCTCGAGGTGACGGCGCCCGTCTTCGACGTCATCCACTCGTGGTGGATCCCGGCGCTCGGCGGCAAGATCGACGCGATTCCCGGCCGCGTCAACCGCACCTGGTTCGCGGCGGAGCGGACGGGCGTCTTCCGCGGCCAGTGCGCCGAGCTGTGCGGCCTCAACCATGCCCGCATGCTCGCCGCCGTCGAGGTGCTGCCGAAGGCGGAGTTCGAGACGTGGCTCACGACCAGGAAGGACGCGCAGGACGCCGGCACCTCGCCGCTCGGGCGCGAGCTCTACGTGGGCGGGTGCGCGAAGTGCCACGGGCTCGCAGGCGAGGGCAAGGTCGCCGCCAACGCGCCGGCGCTGAAGGGGTCGCGGATCGTCACCGACGCGAAAGCGATCGACGTCCTGCTGCGCAAGGGCCAGAACCTGATGCCCGCGATCGGACGCGACTGGAGCGACGCGCAGATGCGTGCGATGACCGGCTACCTGAAGGAGCGCTTCGCCGGTGGCAACTAACGTCGACGCCGCGCCGGCGATCCCGGCCTGGCAACGCGGTCGCGTCGCGAGCTGGCTCGTCACCGTCGACCACAAGCGCATCGGGATCCTCTACATCGCCACGGCGGGCGCGTTCTTCGCCCTCTCCGGCTTCCTGGCGCTGCTCATCCGCACCCAGCTTGCCCAGGCCGACCAGTCGATCCTCACCGGCGACGCGTACAACGAGGCCGTGACGATGCACGGCACGGGCATGGTCTTCTTCGTCGTCGTCCCCATCCTCGCCGGGCTCGCGAACTTCCTCGTGCCGCTCATGATCGGCGCCGGCGACATGGCGTTCCCGCGCCTGAACGCGCTGTCGTACTGGCTCTACCTGTTCGCCGGACTCGTCTTCACGCTCTCGTTCTTCGCCAAGGGCGGCGCCGCCAACACGGGCTGGACGGCCTACCCGCCGCTGTCGCTGATCTCGCCGGGCAACGGCCAGGATCTGTGGATCCTGTCGCTCCACATCCTCACGATCTCGTCGGTCGTGGGGGCGATCAACTTCGTCGTCACGATCCAGAACATGCGCGCCCGCGGCATGTCGTGGACGCGGATGCCGCTGTTCGTGTGGTCGATCTACGTGTATGCGTGGCTGCTCCTGCTCGTGCTGCCGGCCCTCTCGGCCGGCCTCACGGCGCTCCTGCTCGAGCGCCAGTTCCCCGGCACCTTCCACTTCTTCGCGCCGGAGGCGGGCGGCAGCCCCGTCCTCTACCAGCACGTGTTCTGGTTCTTCGGGCACCCCGAGGTCTACATCATGATCCTGCCGGCGATGGGGATCATCTCGGAGATCCTGCCGGTGTTCAGCCGCAAGCCGATCTTCGGCTACAAGGCGATCGCCTTCTCGACGATCGCGATCGGCTTCTTCTCGATGCTCGTGTGGGGCCACCACATGTTCGCGGTCGGGCTCTCGACCCCGCTCAGCATCTGGTTCATGCTCGCGTCGATGGTGATCGCCGTGCCGACCGGGATGAAGATCTTCAACTGGCTCGCCACGCTGTGGCGCGGCAACCTGAGCTTCGACACGCCGATGCTGTTCTCGCTCGCGTTCCTGTCCGTCTTCACCTTCGGCGGGCTCACGGGCATCTACCTGGCCGCGTTCCCCGTCGACTGGCAGCTCACCGACACCTACTTCGTCGTCGGGCACTTCCACTACGTCCTCTTCGGCGGCGCCGTGTTCGCCATCATGGGCGGGCTCTTCTACTGGTGGCCGAAGCTGTTCGGCCGCCTGCTCGACGAGCGGCTCGGCAAGCTCACGTTCTGGCTCGTCTTCGCCGGCTTCAACCTGACGTTCTTCCCCCAGCACATGGCGGGGCTGCTCGGGATGCCGCGGCGCGTCTTCACCTACCAGGACGGTGGCCTGCTGCAGGCCTACAACCTCGCCTCCACGATCGGCTCGTTCGTGATGGGCGTCGGCATGCTCGTGTTCCTGCTCGCGATCGTGAAGAGCGTCAAGGGCAGGCGCGCCGGCAACGACCCGTGGCTCGGCGACACGCTCGAGTGGTACACGACCTCGCCGCCGCCGGCGCACAACTTCGACTCCGTCCCGTACGTGACGAGCGCTCGCCCCCTGTACGACCTGCGCCGCAAGCTGAAGGAGTCGGGTGCCCTCTGAGCCGTCGGCTGCGCCCGGCCCGCTGCTGCGCCTGACGATCGCCGGCGGCGCGGCAGCCACGGCCGTCGTCGTCACGAGCGCCGCGCTCGAGTTCGGCCGCGGGCACTGGGAGGCCGCGCTCGTCGCGCTGCCGCTTCTCGTCGCCGCCGCCGTGGGCGCGAAGGTCGCCTATCCGCGCCTGCTCGCCTCCACATCGACAGCCGTCGGGCTCATGCTCGCGGCGATCGCCACCGGCGGCATCGTCGGCTGGGCGGGAGATGCCCGCTGGGCGGTCGGCCTGCACGTCGCCGCCGCCGCATCGTCGCTCGCCGCGTCGCTCGTCGCGCTCGTCGTCTCGTTCCGCGGCGAGCGGCTCCCGGTCGGGCCCCTGCGCGACTACCTGACGCTGACGAAGCCGCGGATCATGACACTGCTCCTGCTCACCGGCGCCGCGGGCATGTTCGTCGGCGCCGGCGGGCTTCCCGACGGCTGGGACTTCCTCGCGATGACGACAGGGCTCGCGCTCGCCTGCGGCGGTGCGAGCGCGCTCAACCACGTGATGGACGCCGACATCGACAGGCTCATGGGCGAGCGCACCGCTGCGCGCCCGGTCGCGTCCGGCCGCATGCCCGCCCCGCGTGCGCTCGAGTTCGGCCTCACGCTGACGGCGCTGTCGTTCGTGCTGCTCGCCTCGACGGTGAACGTGCTCACGGCCCTGCTCGCGCTCGCGGGAGGGCTGTTCTACGTCGTCGTCTACACCGGCTACCTGAAGCGCTCGACCGACCTGAACATCGTCATCGGAGGCGCGGCGGGAGCGGTGCCGCCGCTCGTCGGCTTCGCCGCCGCGACCGGCAGCCTGACGCTGCCCGCGCTGTGGCTGTTCCTGATCGTGTTCCTGTGGACGCCGCCCCACTTCTGGGCGCTCGCGCTTATGATCAAGGAGCATTACCAGGCGGCCGGCGTCCCGATGCTCCCGGGCACCCGCGGCGACCGCGAGACGACGCGGCAGATCCTGCTCTACTCGGTGCTGCTGGTGGCCTTCACGGTGGCCGTCGGCTGGTGGCTGGGCCCGCTGTACACGGGGGCGGCGGCACTGCTCGGCGCATATTTCCTCCTCCTCGCCTGGCGGCTGCGACTCGACGCCTCGCGGCGACGCGCGGTCGTGCTGTTCCACTACTCTCTCGGCTACCTCGCCCTGCTGTTCGTCGCGGCGGCGATCGACCCGTTGCTTGTCTGAAACCTGAGATGCTTGTCTGAAACCCGAGATGCTTGTCTGAAACCCGAATACCGGTGGAGATGATGGATCCGGAGCTCGAACGACGGAACATGCGGCTCGGCTGGGCTCTGTTCGGGCTCTTCCTGCTGCTCTTCCTCGGCACGTTCGCGGTCGCGCTGATCTACCTGCAGCTCGACTGACGCGGCCCTGCCGCCCCCGGGCGAGGCCCGTCAGGACGCGACGGCGGCCGGGTCGGGGCGGACGACCACGGTGTCGCCGACCTCGACGATCTCGTCGACGGGGAGCATCGCCCGCGAGGCGTGCTCACGGATCGCCTCCGGGCTCGATGCCTGGTAGACGCAGACGGTGCCGAGCGTGCCGTCGGGCTCCTTCATCACGTAGGAGCGGACCCAGCGGATGTCGTCGCTCATCTCGTCGTCACCGACCCTCGACGACCGGGCGGCGGCCGCTTGCAGCTCCTCGGGCGAGGCCCAGCCGCTGCGCCGCAGGATCACGTAGGTGTGCATGTCCTCCTCCTTCGGGGTGGTGGACGCGGACGATAACGCACTGTGTGCGCTTCCGCACAACGACGTGGGTGTGCCGGCGCCTGCGCCCTCGGCCCTCCCCCCATAGGGGGAGTGCAGCCGGCGCGCGCCTGCCGACATAGGGGCTATGCGATATGTCCGCCTCGCCCTCCTCGCCGCCGCCGCCGTGACGCTCCTCTCCGGCTCGGCGCTCGCCCAGAGCACCACCTCCCTCGGCCCCCCGCAGGGACTCAAGCCCTTCCTCCTGCGCGCGAGCGAGCCCGCGATACACGTGTTCCCGCGCACGCCGTCGTTCTCCTGGGCCCCGGTGCGCGGCGCCTACCGCTACGAGTTCCAGCTCTCGAAGACCGCCGCCTTCCAGGACGGCTCGATCTTCTGGGCCAGCTCCGGTCTGCGCGGCCCTGCCGTCGCCCTGCCGGTGACGCTGCCGTGGATGACCGGCGCGCCGTACGCGGCCTACGCCCGCGTCCGCGCCGTCACGAGCCGGGGCGTCACGGCGTGGAGCCGCCCGTACGGATTCAACCTGGAGTGGACGGACGTGCCGAAGCAGGTGTCGACCTACCCGGGCATGCTGCAGTGGACCCCGGTCGAGGGCGCGACGAGCTACCAGGTGTGGCTCCCCTCCATCAACCGGAAGTTCGAGTCGCGCACGACGGCCGCCGACGAGCGCGAGATCTACGCCTTCCGGACGGCGCCGCTCGGCCCCGTCGTCTGGCGCGTGCGCGCGGTGCGCCGCGTCGATCCCGCCAGAGTCGCGCTCAACCACCTGCCGCCCGTCTCGTACGGGCCCTGGAGTCCCCGATACACGGCGACGAACCCCACCCTCGCGGGCGGCGTCGTACGCCCGCTGGCGTCGGTGTCGGCGGCCGCGACGAGCACGTCGAGCGTCGTGCGCGCCCACGAGATGACGCCCGCCTTCGTCTTCAGCGGCACGGCCGACGCGAGCGGGGCGCGCCACACGCTCTTCCGCGTCTACGTGTTCTCCGACGCGCGCTGTGTGAACACGGTCTTCACGGGCGCGGTCGTGGGCGGGCAGTCCTATGTGCCGCGCCGAGCCGGGACGCTCGCGCTGCCGACGGACCCGAAGGCCCTCGCGGCGGCCGCGACGACGACCATCGCCGTCGGCGACGAGCCGAAGCCGACGACGGTCGACGGGGCGCCGGTGAAGCCCACCGAGGCGCTCGTCCCCGTCGCCGCGGGCGGCGCGACGTCCTCCTCGAGCTCGTCGAGCAGCAGCACGGCGGCCGGCGCGGGAAGCGATGCGACGTCCGCGGGCACGCCCCTGCCGACGATCTCCGGCTGGCCGCCGATCGACCTCCTCGAGAGCGGCTGGCCCAACGGGCGCTTCTACTGGACGGTCGTGCCGGTCGCCCCGGTTCCCACGTTCGACGACACCGGCACGATCAGCGCGTACACCTACAGCGACGTCGAGCTGCCGCAGGACGCCTGCGCGGCCGGAAGGGTGCTGCAGTTCGGCAAGGTCTCCTCGCCGGCGGTCGCGGGCCAGGGCACGCCGTTCGCGTCCGGGCTCTCCCCGACCGGCCGCCTCGTGGCCTCCTCCGGGGCGAACAGCGTCTTCCACGGCGCGCCGCTCGTCGCCTGGAAGCCGGTGCCGGGCGCGGAGACCTACCAGGTCGAGTGGTCGCGCACGCGGTATCCGTGGCGCGCTATCAAGCGCATCGACGTCACCGGCGGCACGGCCGTGTCGCTTCCCCTCAAGACCGGGTCCTGGTGGTACCGGGTGCGCGGCGTCGACCCCGCGATGCCTGCCGGCCGCCAGGCGATGACATGGTCGGCACCGCTGCGGCTCACCGTCGCCAAGCCGAAGTTCCGGCTCATCGCCTCCTCGCGCTAGCCGATTGAGTAGGGTCGGGGCTCGGATGAGCCCCGACCTCACACTCGCGCTCGAGCTCGCCGACACGGCCGACGGTATCTCCCTCGGCCGCTTCCGCGCGCGCGACCTCGTCGTCGAGACCAAGCCCGACCTGACGCCGGTGACCGAGGCCGACCGCGCCGTGGAGGAGGCGATCCGTACGCGCCTCGCCTCGGAGCGCCCCGGCGACGGCATGCTCGGAGAGGAGTTCGGGGTCAGCGGCGGCGGCGGCAGACGCTGGATCGTCGACCCGATCGACGGCACGCGCAACTACTCGCGCGGGATCCCGGTGTGGGCGACGCTGATCGCGCTCGAGGAGGACGGAGCGCTCCGCCTCGGCGTCGTCTCCGCCCCTGCGCTGGGCCGGCGCTGGTGGGCCGAGCGCGGGCAGGGAGCGTTCGCCGACGGCGATCCGATCCACGTTTCGGCGGTGGCGCGCGTCGAGGACGCGGTCCTCAGCTTCGCGCTCGAGCAGCGGCCGCCGGCCCTCGCCCAGCGCTGCTGGCACCCGCGCGCCTACGGCGACTTCTGGGCGCACATGCTCGTCGCCGAGGGCGCCGTCGACGGGGCGATCGACGCCGTCGGCGTCACGATCTGGGATCTCGCCGCGATCCAGCCGATCGTCGAGGAGGCGGGCGGGCGCTTCAGCGACCGCGAGGGCGTGGCGCGGGCCGACGGCGGCACCGCGGTGTCGTCGAACGGACTGCTGCACCGCGCCCTGCTCGAAGCCATCACGCCTCAGCGATGACATCAGGAATCTCCGAACGGGTTCCAGACCGATGTCGACCGCGCTGACCAGCGCCGGATCGAGTACCGCGAGCGGTCACCAGAGGAAACGCAACCGCTCACCCAGGAAGTACTCCTCGACGGCACCTAGGTGGTTGTCGAGCGATGCGATGATCCGGGCCCGACGCCGACTCTTCAGCGCCGCCATCGTATCCTGCTGGTTGGCGACCGCGCGCTCGCGATCGACCCGCCCGACGGGGTACTCGGCCCGGATCACGGAGATTCGGTTGAACGTCTCGCGCTGAAACTCGGCAACCACGGAGTTCTTCGAGAGCTCGCCGATCGCGACGTGGAAATGTGCATCGAGCTCGAAGAACGCCTCCGGCGCAACGAGGTGGTCCTCGAGAAGCGCGACGAGCCGTTCCAGCCCCGCGAACTCCTCAACGGATGCCCTCTTGGCCGCGAGTAGCGCCGCCGCGGGCTCGACCGATCGACGTGCCTCGAGAAGCGATCGAAGACTGTCGCGCGATTCGGTGTGGAGTCCCGCGAGCACGGCCGGGAGATTCGCAACGGATTGAATCACCGTACCCCCCCCGACCCCGCGCCGCACCGACACGACATCCGCGCGCCGCAGGCTCGCGATGGCTTCGCGGACGACCGTACGGCTCACTCCGAGCTTCTGCGCGAGATCTCGCTCGGCCGGAAGGAGGTCACCCGTCTGGTAGAGCCCTCCGCGGATGGCATCCGCGAGCACCGCCACTACCTCGTCGGATGCCGTCTTCAACCGAATCGGCCGAAACCGGCTCAGGTGACGATCAGCCGGCTGCGCCGCTGTGCGAGACGACTGCTTCAGTCCATAGAGCCCATCGTCAGCGGGTGTCGCACGGCGCTGGTCGGCCTTTCCCTCCGTCGCTGGATCCGTCATCGACACCTCACCTCGAGTCGTGGGCCGGCGGCGTCACGTGCCGCTCCTGTCCGAAGGCTGCCTGATCGGCTGCGTGAGCTGGCACACCTTGCGGTCGACCCACAAAGGTATATAGTCTCGACCTATCTACCAGATCCGACCGTGATGCCAACAGACGCAGGTCACAACCCTACCTAGGAAAGCTGGCGTTGCGCGGGCCCACCCGAGGTAGGACCTGCTGCCCATGAGAGCCACCACGACAGACAGGAGTAGCGAAGAGCCCCGCGGGTCTGTTGCTGCGAGTCTCGACGAGCTCGCGGAGATCGGGCGCGATATCAACGGAGGCGTCACCCGCATCGCCTGGTCTCCGGAGCTATTCGAGGCGTACGCCTGGGTTCGCGATCGGCTCGAAGCGCTCGGGATCCCCGTCGAGATCGACGCCGCCGGCAACCTCCTCGCACGCTGGGAGGTTGGCACCGGCCTCCCCGTTCTCGTCGGGTCGCATCTCGACACCGTCCCTACTGGCGGGCGCTTCGACGGCGTGCTTGGTGTCGTCGCGGCAGTCCATGCGGTCGAACTCCTCAAGGGTGAAGGGTTCGAACCCGGTCGGCCTCTCTGGATCGCGGCCTTCATGGACGAGGAAGGCACACGCTTCAATACGGCCCTCTTCGGCAGCCGGGCGTTCGCGGGCGGGGATGTGCGCGAGCTCGGTGACCGCGTGGATGCTTCCGGGACAACGCTGCGCGAGGCAATGGCCGCGGCTGGTTTCGATCTCGAACGCGTCGGCGACGCACGTCGGGTCGGGCGGGTGGGCGCATATCTCGAGCTGCACGTCGAGCAGGGCCGCGTGCTCGAGGCTGAGGGTCGCGACATCGGCGTCGTCACCTCGATCGTCGGTCTACGCGGCTACCGCGTACGGCTCCTCGGAGAAGCGAACCATGCCGGTACGACGCCGATGCAGCTGCGCCGCGACGCGTTCGTCGGCGCCGCTCGGATCGCCCTCGAGCTGCGCGATCAGGCGCGGGCACGGAAAGACGTCACGACGAACGTCGGCAAGATCGCCGTCGCACCCGGTGGCGCAAACGTCGTGCCAGGGCTCGCCGACTTCACGATCGACGCTCGCGCTGCGACGCCCGAGAGCATGGCGGACGTCGAGCGTCTCGTGCGGGAGACTGTGGCCCGCGTGGCGACAGAGGAGAGTCTGGAGTTCGATCTGCAGCAGACGTTCTCGCTCGAGCCCCTCGAGCTCGACCCACGGCTCGCCGACGCCGTCGAGCACGCGGCGATCATCGAAGGCGCCCGCACGATGCGGATGTCGAGTGGCGCGGGACATGACGCGATGGTCGTGGGACGGCACGTGCCTGCCGCAATGTTCTTCGTCCCGAGCAGAGGTGGCATCAGTCATTCCCCGGACGAGTTCAGCGACCCGTCTCACGTCGACCTGGGGATGCGCGTTCTCGCGACAGCACTCCGGGACTTCCTGCGAGCGGAGTAGGTGCTTCATGCGCGTTGTCGGTGTTGACATCGGTGGCACGTTCACGGACTTCATGCTGTACGACATGGAGTCCGGTGATGTCCGCGTCCACAAGGTGCCCTCCACGCCCGATGAACCGGAGCGCGCGATGGTTCTGGGCCTTGCCGAGCTCTGCGCCGAAGCGGGTCTCACTGCGGCCGACGTGACCGGAGTCTTCCACGGCACGACGGTGGCAACGAACGCCATCCTCGAGCACGACGGATCCGTCGCCGGAATGATCACGACCCGCGGCTTCCGCGACGTCGTCCACATCGGTCGCCACCAGCGTCCGCTCCACTACTCGGTGATGCAAGACATCCCGTGGCAGACGCTGCCGTTCGTGCGGCGCCGCCACCGAAAGGTCGTCAGTGAGCGGGTCGTCCCCCCAAACGGGGAGGTGTTGGTGCCGCTCGCCGAGGACGAGGTCCGGACCGCAGCACGAGAACTGCGCGACGACGGCGTCGAGGCGGTCGCGGTCTGCTTCCTCTTCTCCTACCTCAATCCGGATCACGAACGCCGCGCCGCCGCGATCGTCAGGGAGGAAATGCCAGATGCGTTCGTTACGACAAGCGCCGACATCTTCCCGCAGTTCCGTGAGTTCGAACGCTTCACGACCGCAACCATGAGCGCCTTTGTCGGCCCCAGGACCGGCACGTACCTCCACCGGCTGGGAACGGCACTCGAGGCCGAAGGCGTGACGGGCGAGCTTCACGTGATGATGTCGAGCGGAGGCGTTGCGAGCGTGCGCACCGCGGCCGAACGGCCGGTGACACTTCTCCTGTCCGGCCCTGCTGCTGGGATCCTCGGCGGCCAGTGGGCGGCCGCACTCGCCGGACGACGGAGGCTGATCACCTTCGATATGGGCGGAACGTCGGCCGATATCGGCATCGTCACCGAGGACGGTGTCAGCGAAGCCTCGGCCCGTGACACCTGGGTTGGCGGCTATCCGCTGCTCGTGCCGATGCTCGACGTGCATACGATCGGTGCCGGCGGCGGCTCGATCGCCTACGTCGATGAGGGCGGCGCCTTCCGCGTCGGCCCACGAAGCGCCCGTGCGATCCCGGGGCCTGCCTGCTACGGCCACGGCGGCCGGGAGCCGACGATCAGCGACGCGCACGTCGTGCTCGGCCGCATCGATCCCGAGCGCTTCCTGGGAGGCCGGATGAAGCTCGACCGCGAGGCCGCGGTCACCGTCGTCAAGAAGCTCTCCGAGCGACTCGGCCTCGGCCTCCTCGAGACAGCAGAAGGCATTCTCACGATTGCCAACTCGAACATGGCACGCGCGATCCGCTCGCGCACGATCGAGAAGGGCCACGATCCCCGGGAGTTCGCACTCGTTGCCTTCGGCGGGGCCGGCCCGTTGCACGCCGCCGACGTCGCCGATCTGCTCGAGATTCCCGAGGTGCTCGTGCCGCCGCACCCGGGCATCACCTCAGCGGGCGGCCTGCTGACGAGCGACCTCAAGTACGACCAGATGCGGACCGTATTCCAACTGCAGGGAAGCGTCGACGTCGGCCGGTTGAACCGCGAGCTCGACGGACTCGCAGCGGAGCTCCGCGGCTGGCTTGAGCGCGACGGCGTGTCCGGCCGGGACGTCGAGGTGATCCGCGCGCTCGACTGCCGCTACGTGGGCCAGGGCTACGAGCTCCGCGTGACGCTTCAAGAGGGCCCGTTCTCCGAGGCGGCCCTGGAGCAGTTCCACGTCCTGCACGAGCGCGAGTACGGGAGCGCCTACCACGACCCAATCGAGATTGTCAACGCCCGCGTCACCGCGGTCGGCCGCAGGCCAAGCCTCGATTCGGTCCCCGTGACTAACGGCAGACTCGACGCCGCACTCGTGGCGACGAGCGAGAGCGTCTTCCGCGTCGGCGGCACCTTGCAGGCTCTGGTGACCCGCTTCTACGACCGCGGCTTGCTGCCGCTCGACGAGTCGTTCACGGGGCCCGCAGTCATCTTCCACCTCGACACGACGACCGTCGTCCCCCCCGGGTGGAACGCCCAGGCCGACGCGTCCGGAAACCTGATCCTGACGAAGGTGAGCGCCTCATGACTCCCGTTCAGACAAGAGTCGACCCGGTCACCGCGGCCGTCATCGCCGGCGCACTCGACTCGATCGCGGTCGAGATGGGCCACAAGCTCGCCCGCATGGCTTACTCCTCGATCATCCGCGAGTCGGAGGACTTCGGCTGCGTTCTGTGCGACGCCGACGGCCGCCAGCTCTGCGAGTCGACGCAGTCAACGCCGCTACAGTCGGGACCGATCCCGGGCTACATCGCCGGCATCAACCGCCGCTTCGCCGAGCTGAGTCACCAATGGCGACCCGGCGACGTCGTCATCCACAACCACTCCTACTACGGCGCCTCGCACCAGCCTGACGTCGGATTCGTCGTCCCGGTCTTCTACGAAGGCGAGCTCGTCGGCTTTTCGGCGACCACGGCGCACCACCTCGACCTCGGCGCGCTGACGCCGGGGAGCTGCGGCATCGTCGACGCGACCGATGCGTACGCCGAGGGGCTCCAGTTCAACGCGATCAAGATCGAGGAGGAAAGCCGCAAGAACGACTTCATCTGGCAGATCCTCCGCGACAACTGCCGGGCGCCCCACCTCGTCGTCGGCGACATGGAGGCGCAGATCGCGGCCTGCAAGATCGGCGCTGGCCGCTTCGTCGAGCTGATCGACCGCTACGGGTTGGAGACCGTCAGGAACGCGAGCGAGGACCTGATGGACTACTCCGACCGGATTCTGCGGCACGAGATCGAGCAGCTCCCGGACGGCACCTACGAGGCGGAGGGGTACCTCGACGGGTTCGTCGACCACCCCGACCCGGCGTACAAGAACCTGAAGGTCAAGGTCGCCGTCACCGTCGAGGGGTCGGAGATCACCGTCGACCTGACGGGGACGGCACCCCAGGTCGACCTGCCGATCAATATGCCCTTCGTCGGCACCGTCGACATCGCGATCTGGGTCACGCTGCGCTCGATCCTGCTCGACGCCTGGACGCATGGCCCGGTACCGACGAACTCGGGGCTCTTCCGCGCGATCTCGATCGTCGCACCCGAGGGCTGCATCGCCAACCCGACCTTCCCGGCCCCGACGATCGCCCGCTTCTGCGGCGGCAACATCGTCGCCGACACGCTCATGCGCGCCCTCGCGCCGGTCCTGCCTGAGCGCGTCGGCGCAGGTGTCGGCAACCTCAAGGTGGTCGCCTACTCGGGCTTTAGCGGCGGCCGGCACTGGGTGTACATGGACATCCAGGAGGGGAGCTACGGCGGGCGCTTCGGCAAGGACGGCCTCGACGCCGTGGACACGCTGTACGCGAACACACGCAACAACCCGATCGAGGACATCGAGTCGCACTTCCCGCTGCGCGTCACGCAGTACGAGCTGCTCGAGGACCGAGGCGGCCCGGGCCGGTGGCGGGGCGGGCTCGGAACCACGCGTGAGATCGAATTCCTCGACGACGCCGGTTACTCGCTCGAGGGCGACGGATCGGTCACGGCGCCGCCAGGCCTCTTCGGCGGGGCGGAGGGGACGCCGGGCGCGGTCATACTCAACCGGGGTACCGACCGCGAGCTGGAGCTGCCGTCCAAGTTCCCCTACCGAAAGGCAGCCGCCGGTGACCGGCTCTGCCTGATCTCGCCGTGCGGCGGCGGCTACGGCGACCCGCTGGAACGGGACCGCGAGGCGGTCCAGGAAGATCTGATCGATGGATACGTGAGCCGGACATCGGCTCGAACGCACTACGGACTGGAGGGCAACGAATGAAGCAACGGGGCTCGATTCTCGCCGCCGCGATCGCGGCGGCGGCGGTGGCGATCGCCACCGGTGTGGCGGCGCCCACGGCGTCCTGGACGGGGGCGCAGGCGAACCTCAACAAGCACAAGGCGGTGCCGACGTTCGTCGCGCCGGGCCCTGCCTTCAACGCGAAGGCGAGGGCGGGCGGCAAGACGATCTTCATCATCCCGGCGTCGAGCCAGATCCCCTTCGTCTCGACGATCGCGAACCACATCAAGCGCATCGCCGGCCCGGTCGGCGTGAAGGTGACGATCTGGCAGAACCAGGGCCAGCCCTCGCAGTGGGTGCAGGGAATGAACGCTGCGATCGCACAGCGGGCGAGCGCGATCGTGCTGCTCGCCGGCAACGACCCGGCCGGGCTCCAGCCCCAGATCAAGGCGGCGAAGGCGAAGGGGATCCCGACGATCGTCGCGCACCTCTACGACGACAACCAGCCGGCCGCGCCCAACGTCGGCGGCCTCGTCAACATCCCCTACAAGATCGCCGGCCGGCTGATCGCAGACCAGGCGATCGCGGACACGAAGGGCAAGGCCAACGCGATCGTCGTGACGATCAACCAGGTGAAGTCGACGCTGCCGATGGTGGCCGGCATCCGCGAGGAGTTCCGCAAGTACTGCTCCGGCTGCAAGTTGAAGTTCACCGACGTGACGATCGCCGACGTCGCGACGAAGATCCAGCCGAACGTCCAGGCGGCCCTGACGGGCGACCCGGGGATCAACTACGTGATCGCCCTCTACGACAGCGCAGAGGTGCCGTTCGCGGCCGCGGCGATCCGCGCCGCGGGCCGAACCGGCCGGGTGAAGGTCTCGACGTTCAACGGGACGCCCGAGATCCTCAAGATGGTCAAGCAAGGCGACATCGTCACGATGAACGTCGGCGAGAACCTCGAGTGGATCGGCTACGCGATCGCCGACCAGTCGATGCGAATCATGGGCGGCCTCGAGCCCGTGAAGAACGCCCGCGTGCCGGTGCGCGTCTTCGACAAGACGAACATCGCGCAGGCCGGCCCGAACTTCACGTCGGGCTGGGGCAACTCGTACGTCAGCGGCTACCGCAAGCTCTGGGGCCTGCGGTAGCGGTGGAGGAGGAGGTCGCACCTCCGCGGCTCGAGCTGCGCAACCTGTCGAAGAGCTTCGGCGGAACGCAGGCGCTTTGCGGAGTCGGCCTGAGCCTGCTCCCCGGGGAGGTCCACGGCCTCCTCGGGGAGAACGGCTCGGGCAAGTCGACGTTGATCAAAGTCCTGGCCGGCTTCCACGACCCGGACGAGGGGGAGCTGCTGATCGACGGCGAGCCGGTACGGCTGCCGCTCGCCCCTGGGCAGTTCCGCGAGCTTGGGCTCAGCTTCGTGCATCAGGATCTCGGGCTGATCGAGTCGCTCAGCGTGCTCGAGAACCTGCGCGTGGCTGAGCTCGCGTCGTCGCGCTCCCGCTTCGGGATCTCCTGGCGACGCGAGCGCAGGCGGGCGCGCGAGACGTTCGAGCGCTACGGCCTGCGGATCGACCCGACGGCGAGCGTCGCCGAGCTTAAGCCGGTCGAGCGGGCGCTGCTCGCGATCGTCCGTGCGATCGAGGAGATCCGCAGCGTCGGCGCCGGCCAGGGTGTGCTCGTGCTCGACGAGCCGACGGTCTTCCTGCCGCGAGAGGGGATCGAGGTGCTGTTCTCGCTCGTCCGCGACGCGGCGACGGCCGGCGCGAGCATCCTCTTCGTCTCGCACGACCTCGACGAGGTGCGCGAGATCACCGACCGCGTCACCGTCCTGCGCGACGGCGCGCTCGTCGGCACGGTCGGCACGCGCGAGACGAGCGAGACGACGTTCGTCGAGATGATCATCGGCTGCCAGCTCGCGAAGCTCGGCGACGTCGAGCATGCGGACATGACCGAGCGGCGGGTCGGTGTCTCGGTCGAGGGGCTGAGCGGCTCGACCGTCAACGACGTCTCCTTCCAGATGCACGAGGGTGAGATCGTCGGCCTGACCGGGCTGATCGGCTCCGGCTTCGAGGAAGTCCCGTACTTGCTCTACGGGGCGCGGCCGGCCCGGGCCGGCCGGCTCGTGCTCCGGGGCGACGAGACCGATCTCACGCGCCTGAAGCCGACCGCAGCGACGCGCTCCGGCATCGCGCTCATCCCCGCCGACCGGAAGACCGACGGCAGCGTCGGCTCACTCCCCGTGGTCGAGAACCTGGCGCTCACGGTGCTCGATCGCTACTTCAACGGCGTCTCGCTCGAGCTGCGCCGGATGCGGCGGGAAACCCGGTCGCTGATGCAGGAGTTCGACGTGCGGCCGAACGACCCGTCGCTGCCGTACGGCGCGCTCTCGGGCGGCAACCAGCAGAAGGCGCTGCTCGCGAAGTGGTTCCAGACCGAGCCGCGGCTCCTGTTGCTGGACGAGCCCACGCAGGGCGTCGACGTCGGAGCGCGCCAGCAGATCTTCGGGCTCATCCGCACCGCAGTCGAGGAGCGCGGCATGCACGTGCTGTGCGCGAGCAGCGACTACGAGCAGCTCTCGCTCCTCTGCGACCGCGTGATCGTCTTCGGCCGAGGCCGTATCTGGCGGGAGCTCGTGGGCGACGACGTGACGAAGGAACGGATCATCGAGCAGAGCTACGCCGCCATGGCCGCCGAGGTCGCGGGGGTGGTCGCATGATCTCGACAACCGAGAGCACGGAGCCGGCGAACCCGGCGGCCCGGGAGCGCTCGCGATCGCGTGTCGCCGACCTGATGGAACGGTACGCGCTACTCGGCGCCTGGGGCCTCGTCATCGTCGTCTTCGGGGTCCTTCGGCCCGAAACGTTCCTGACGACCGCGAACTTCTCGACGATCTTCGGCTCGCAGGCAATTCTCGTCGTGCTGACGCTGGCCCTGCTGCCGCCACTGACCGCCGGTGACTACGACCTTTCCGTCGCGGCCACGATGGGGCTCTCCGGCATGACGCTCGCGATCCTGAACGTCGACCACGGTTGGTCGATCGCGATGGCCATCGTCGCTGCGGTCGTCGTCGGGCTCCTGGTCGGGTTGATCAACGGTGCGCTCGTCGTACTCCTCGGGATCGACTCGCTGATCGTCACGCTCGGAACGTCGACGTTCATCGCCGGCGTCATCCTCTGGATCAGCGACTCGCAGACGATCAGCGGCATCTCCCAACCCCTGATCGACGTCGTCGTCGTCAACCGCTTCCTCGGGATCCCGCTCGCGTTCTACTACGGGATCGCACTCGGGGTGATCATGTTCTACGTGTTCGAGTACATGCCGGTCGGCCGGCGGTTGCTGTTCGTCGGCCGCGGCCGCAACGTCGCGCGCCTCAGCGGCATCCGGGTCGCAAGGCTTCGCTGGGGTGCCTTCATCGCTTCGGGTGTGATCAGCGCGTTCGCAGGCGTGCTCTACACCGGCACGCTCGGGTCGGCCGACCCAACCTCTTCCTTGAGCTTCCTGTTGCCGGCCTTCGCGGCCGCGTTCCTCGGAGCGACGACGATCATGCCGGGTCGGTTCAATCCGCTGGGCTCGATCGCGGCCGTGTACTTCCTCGTCACCGGGATCACGGGTTTGCAGCTCCTCGGGGTGCAGACGTTCGTTCAGCAACTCTTCTACGGCAGTGCGCTTGTGCTCGCGGTAGCGCTCTCACAGCTCGCGAGAAGGCGCGATGCAGCCGGCTCCGGCTAGGGCCGCGCTCCGACGGCCGGCGGATCGCGCTGTGGGAAGCGCCCAGACCGGCGGGGGAGGCTGAAACCTCACCCCCTGCAGGCCACCATACGTTGTGGTGTGAGGTGAGGGGCCAGCTTCACCCCTGTTTCCGCGTCGCCCGCACCGCGGCCTCGTACACGGGGTCGCGGCCGAAGCGGTCGAGCTCGGCCGACAGCAGCTCGCTCGCGCTCGGCGCCTCGCCGGGGGCGGCGACCGGCTTGCCGTCCACCCACATCGCCGTTGCCGTCGAGGCCTCCCGGCGCGACAGCGCCACCGCGCGCCCGAGGCGCGCGCGCAGCCAACCGGCCACGAGCTCCGCGTCAGCCCGCGGGCCCTCCACGCGCAATCTCTCGATCGAGCCGATCCCCGGCCACAGCTCGGACAGCTTGCGACGCCACGGCAGCGTGCGCGAGAACGCGATGTCCGACACCGCCACGCGGTCGAACAGGGCCGCCAGCTCGCCGTAGGCGGAGGGGAGGCGCCGCCACTCCGACGAGTCGACGACGAGGCGGTCGCAGACGCCGACGATCTCGCCGAACGCGCTGCTCGCCCAGGCGGGCTCGCCCCGCCAGCGGCAGAACGCCGGCAGGTCGGAGAGGAGGAGCGGCAGCACGATCGAGGCCGGGTGGCGCGACGCGGGGCCGCGCAGGCGTATCTCGATCACCTCGGAGAGCACCTCGCGCGCAAGGCCGTGGAGCTGGAAGTCCTGCAGCGACGCCGTCGCCTCGATCCGCGCCTTGCGACCGGGCTCGGGGACGAGGAAGATGGTGCGCGCCGGATGGCGCTCGAGCAGGCCCGCGAGGGTCGCGCGCGCCTGCGGCAGCCACTCGGGCGGCGCCCACACGAGATGGGTCAGCGTGCTCGTGCGCAGCTCCGGCATGCCGTCGGCCACGCCGCGCGCGCGCAGCCGCGCCAGCTGCCGCTCGATGTCGCCGACGACGCCCACGCCGCCTCTAGTGACGGCGCCAGGAGCGCCCGTCGCGGTGGATCAGGTCGTCCGCCGACTTCGGGCCCCAGGTGCCGCTCTCGTAGTCCGGGAAGCTCGGCCGCTCGCGCTGCCAGCCGCCGACGATCGCATCGACGAGCTTCCACTGCTCCTCGACCTCGTCCTCGCGCGTGAACAGGGTCGCGTCGCCGAGCATCGCGTCGAGGATGAGGCGCTCGTACGCTTCCGGCAGGCCGGTGCGGAAGGCGCCGCCGTAGAGGAAGTCCATGTGCACGGTGCGGATCGTCATCCCCGCCCCCGGCACCTTGGCGCCGATCGCGAGCGAGACGCCCTCGTCCGGCTGCACGTAGATGAGCAGCACGTTCGGGCGCAGGCCGTCGCCGGCGATCGCCTCGAACGGCGGGTGCGGCGCGCGCTGGAACTGGATCGCGATCGTCGTCTCGCGCCGTGCCAGCCGCTTGCCGGCCCGCACGTAGAAGGGGGTGTCCGCCCAGCGCCAGTTGTCGACGTAGAGCTTCGCGGCGATGTACGTCTCCGTCAGCGAGTCGGGAGCCACGCCCGGCTCCTCGCGGTAGGCGGGCACCTCGACGCCCTCGACGAAGCCGGCGCCGTACTGGCCGCGCACGACCGACTTCGGGCCCGGCGTGTGCATCGACTTCAGCACCTTCACCTTCTCGTTGCGCACCGAGTCGGCGTTGAAGTCGATCGGCGGCTCCATCGCGGTCAGCGCGAGCAGCTGCAGCAGGTGGTTCTGGAAGATGTCGCGAATCGCACCCGCCGACTCGTAGAAGCCGGCGCGTCCCTCGATCCCGATCGACTCGGCCACCGTGATCTGCACGTGGTCGATGAACTGCCGGTTCCAGATCGGCTCGAAGATGCCGTTCGCGAACCGCAGCGCCAGCATGTTCTGCACCGTCTCCTTGCCGAGGTAGTGGTCGATGCGGAAGATCTCGTCCTCCCCGAACCAGTGGTGCAGCAGCTCGTTGAGCTTGCGCGCGGAGGCGAGGTCGTGTCCGAACGGCTTCTCCACGATCAGGCGCACCCACACCTCGCGGGCGCGCCGCTCGCCGATCTCCTGCACGACCGTCTCGAACGCCTGCGGCGGCACCGCGAGGTAGTAGAGCCGGTTGCCGCCCGTGCCGCGCTCGGCGTCGAGCTCCTCGAGCACGCGCCCGACCGTGTCCTCGCCCGCGTCGTCGGAGAAGTCCGTGCTGACGTAGCGCATCCCCGCCGCGAGCTGGTCCCACACGTCCTGCCGGAAGGGGTCACGGGCGAACTCCTTGACCGCCTTCTTCATCGCGGCCGTGAAGGCCTTCGAGCTCTGCGGCGTACGCGCGACGCCGACGACCGCGAAGCGGTCGGGCAGCAGCTTGCGGTAGGCGAGCGCGTAGAGCGCCGGCAGGAGCTTGCGCTTGGTCAGGTCGCCCGAGGCACCGAAGATGACGAGAGCGCACGGCTCGGGCCGCCGGCGCAGCTGCAGCCCCTCGCTGAGCGGGTTCCCCTGCGGGCTCACGCCGCCGTCAAGGATGCGGACTTCGCCGTGATGCCGGCGAGCAGCTCGGCGAACGAGTCGGCGAACTTCTGCACGCCCTCCGCCTCGAGCGTCTCGACGACGTCGTCGTAGTCGACACCCGCCGCGGCGAGGTCGGCGAGCAGGTGCTTCGCCTCCTCGGTGCTCTCCAGCAGGCTGCCCGCGCGCACCTCGCCGTGATCCTGGAAGGCGCGCACCGTCTCGAGCGGCATCGTGTTGACCGTGTCGGGACCGATCAGCTCCTCGACGTAGAGGACGTCGCGGTAGGCCGGGTTCTTCGTCGAGGTGGACGCCCACAAGCAGCGCTGCGGCCGCGCGCCCTTGGCGGCCAGGTACTCCCAGCGCTCACCGGAGAACGCGCGCAGGTAGTGCTGGTAGGCGAGCCTCGCGTTCGCAACCGCGAGCTTGCCTTGCAGGTCGGGCCGTCCCACCGCCTCGAGGCGCCGGTCGGCCTCGCTGTCGACCCGCGAGACGAAGAAGCTCGCGACCGACGATACCCGTCGCGGATCGCCGCCCGCGGCGACGAGCCGCTCGAGCCCGCGCAGGTATGCCTCGACGACGGCCTGGTAGCGCGCGAGCGAGAAGATCAGGGTGACGTTGATGGGAACGGCCCTGGCGATGCAGTCCTCGATCGCGCCGAGACCGAGCTCGGTGGCGGGGATCTTCACGTACAGGTTGTCGCGCCCGACCTCCGCGTTGAAGCGGACGGCCTGCTCGAAGGTGCGCTCCCGGTCGTAGGCGAGCGTCGGGTCGACCTCGAGCGAGACCCAGCCGTCGACCCCTCCCGTCCGCTCCCAGACGGGGCGCATGAGGTCGCAGGCCTCGCGGATGTCGTCCATCGCGAGCGCGAAGAAGATCTCCGCCGGATCGTCGACCTGCGCGGCGACCTCGCGCAGCTGCGCGTCGTAGCGGTCGCCCTCGGCGAGCGCCTTCTGGAAGATGGTGGGGTTCGAGGTGACGCCGACGACCGCGTCCTCGCTCATCAGCGCGGCGAGCTCGCCCGAGGCGAGCATCTCGCGCGAGAGGGAGTCGATCCAGACGCTGACGCCCGCGGCGCTCAGCTCGTGCAGTCGTGATTCAGCCATTGGTCATCCTTTCCAGCTCCAGCACCTTCTCGAGGCGGCGCAGGTACCGCTCGCCGCCGTCGAAGCGCGCGCCGAGGAACGCGCGCACGAGCTCCCGGGCGAGCTCGGCGCCGACGATCTCGGAGCCGAGGCAGAGCACGTTCATGTCGTCGTGCTCGACACCCTGGTGCGCCGAATACGTGTCGTGGCAGATCGCGGCGCGGATGCCGGGAACCTTCGAGGCGGCGACCGACGCGCCGACCCCGGAGCCGCACACGAGCACGCCGCGCTCCGCCGCGCCGCGCCGGATCTCCATGCCGAGCTCGAGCGCCTTGTCCGGGTAGTCGACAGGCGGCGTGTCCGCGCCGGTGCCGAGGTCGATCGCCTCGTGGCCCGCCGCGGCGATCGCCGCGAGCACGGCGTCCCGGAGCTTGGCGCCGCGATGGTCGAACGCGGCGGCGACCTTCATCGCAGCAGGGCCTCCACCGCGGCGGAGACGGCGCCGGGCGTGAGCCCGAGCTCCTGGAAGATCCTGCCGGCCGGCGCCGACGCCCCGTAGTGGTCGATGCCGATCGACGTGTCCGCGTAGCGCTGCCAGCCGAAGGTGATACCGGCCTCGATCGAGACGCGGCGTTCGACCCCGGCGGGCAGCACCTCCTCGCGGTAGGCGGCGGGCTGTTCCTCGAACAGCTCCCAGCAGGGCATCGAGACGACGCGGACGTTGGCCTCGAGCGCCCGCGCCCCCGCGAGGGCGACGTGCAGCTCGGAGCCGGTGGCGAGCACGATCGCCTCCGGGGTCGACGCGGGGTCGCGCTGCCAGAGCGTGTAGGCGCCCCGCAGCGCTCCTTCCGCCGGGGCGACCTGGGAGCGGTCGAGCGTCGGCAGCTTCTGCCGGCTGAGCGCCAGCGCGACGGGGCCGTCCCTGCGCTCGAGCGCGATCCGCCACGCCATCGCCGTCTCGTTGGCATCGCCGGGTCGCACGTACCAGAGGCCCGGGATCGCGCGCAGCGCCATGTGGTGCTCGATCGGCTGGTGCGTGGGGCCGTCTTCGCCGACGCCGATCGAGTCGTGTGTCCACACCCAGGCGACCGGCAGGCCCATCAGCGCCGACAGGCGCACGGCGGGGCGCATGTAGTCGGAGAAGATGAGGAAGGTGGAGCCGTACGGGCGCAGCATGGCCGGCTCGAGCGCGATCCCGTTCACGATCGATCCCATCGCGTGCTCGCGGATCCCGAAGGCGACGTTGCGGCCCGCGTGCGTGGCCGAGAAGATGCCCGCTCCCACGAACTCGGTCTTCGTCGACTCGACGAGGTCGGCGGCGCCGCCGATCATCGTCGGGGTGAACGGCTTGAGCGCCTGCATCACCGTCTTGCCCGCGTCGCGCGTGGCGACGTCCTCGCCGGCCGCGAAGCGCGGCAGCGCCTCGTGCCAGCCGTCGCGCGGGCGCCCGGCGAGATCGAGCTCACGCTCGCGCGCGAGGTCGGGGAACGCCGCCGCCCAGGCGGCGAGTCGCTGCTCCCACTCGCGCTCGAGCTCGGCGCCGCGCCGTAGCACCGGCGCCATGTGCTCGCGCACGAGGTCGGAGACGGCGAAGGTCGCGTCGGGGTCGAGGCCCATGCGCTCCTTCGTCGCGCGCACCTCGGCCTCGCCGAGGGGCGCGCCGTGCGCCTTCGACGTGTCGATCGCGTGCGGCGCCGGGTATGCGATGTGCGTGCGCAGGACGATCAGCGAGGGGCGTTCCTCCTCGGCCTTCGCGGCGGCGAGCGCGCCGAGCAGGAGATCGAGGTCCTCCGCGTCGTCGACGTGCTGCACGTGCCAGCCGTAGGCCTCGAAGCGCTTGCCCTTGTCCTCGGTCGTGAACGTCAGCGACGTGGTGCCGTCGATCGTGATGTGGTTGTCGTCGTACACGTAGACGAGCCGCCCGAGACCGAGATGGCCGGCGATCGACGCGGCCTCGTGGGTGACGCCCTCCATCAGGTCGCCGTCGGAGCAGACGGCGTAGACCCACGAGTCGACGATCGTGTGACCCGGCCGGTTGTAGCGCTCGGCGAGGAAGCGCTGGGCGATCGCGATCCCGACGCCGTTCGCGAACCCCTGGCCGAGCGGTCCAGTCGTCGTCTCGACGCCGGGCGTGTGCCCGCGCTCGGGATGTCCGGGCGTCCGCGACCCCCACTGGCGGAAGTCCCGCAGGTCGTCGAGCGTGACGTCGTAGCCGGCGAGATGCAGCGCCGCGTACTGGAGCATGCTCGCGTGCCCCGCCGAGAGGATGAAGCGGTCGCGCCCGGCCCAGCCGGGGCTCGCCGGGTTGTGGCGCATGACGTCGCGGTAGAGCAGGTAGGCGACCGGCGCGAGCGCCATCGCGGTACCGGGGTGGCCGGCGTTCGCGTTCTGCACGCCGTCCATAGCGAGCGCGCGGATCGTGTCGATCGTCTCCGTGCGAGGGTCGGCGGCCACGTCTGTCGAGCATATCGTCAAGGCGGCGCCGGCCGCATCTACCCTTGCTCGATGGCCGTTCTCATCGCCTCCAGCCTGCGCAAGGAGATCGCCGGCGACCCGCTCTTCGACGGGGTCTCGTTCGCCGTCGAGCGGAGGGAGCGCCTCGCCCTCTCCGGCCAGAACGGCGCCGGCAAGACGACGCTGCTGCGCGCGCTCATCGGCGAGACGTCCCTGCAGGGCGGCGAGGTGGCGCTCGCCAAGGGCGCGCGCGTCGCGCTCCACGACCAGCGGCCGCCGCGCGACCGGGGGCTCTCCCTGCGCGCGTACGTGCTGTCGGGCGCCGCCGACCTCGTGCGCATCGAGCAGGAGCTGCGCACGCTCGAGCAGGCGATGGCGGGCGGCGTCCACGATCCCGCGACGCTGCGCCGCTACAGCGAGGCGCAGGCCCGTCTCGAGCACGCGGGCGGCTGGGGGTGGCGCGATCGGGCCACGTCGGCGCTGCGTGGGCTCGGCTTCGGCGACGCCGATCTCGACCGCGGGCTCGAGACGTTCTCCGGCGGCGAGCTCACGCGGGCGTCGCTCGCGCGGGCGCTCGCCGGCGACCCCGATCTGCTGCTGCTCGACGAGCCGACCAACCACCTCGACGTAGAGAGCCTGGAATGGCTCGAGCGCGAGCTGACGACGATCGACGCCGCCGTCGTGCTCGTCGCGCACGACCGCTGGTTCCTCGAGTCCGTCACGACCGCCGTACTGGAGCTCGAGGGCGGGCGCTCGCTCTTCTTCTCCGGGCCGTGGCACCAGTGGCGGCTCGAGCGCGCCGCGCGCGCCCAGGCGGCGGCGAAGAGCGTCCAGCGCGTCGCCGGCGACATCGAGCGCCTCGAGCGCTTCGTGCAGCGCTTCCGCTACAAGAAGTCGAAGGCGAGGCAGGCGCAGGCGAAGCTGACGCAGATCGCGCGGCTCGAGCAGGAGCGCCGCACGGCGGCCGGCGAGCTCGAGAACCTGACGCGGCGGCGTCGCACGCTCGGCTTCGAGTTCCTCGAGCCGGCCCGCACGGGGCGCATCGTGCTGGAGGTCGACGGGCTGCGACTGTCCGCGGGCGGCAAGCAGCTGCTCGACGGCGCCACGCTCGTGCTCGAGCGCGGCGAGCACGTGGCGCTCGTGGGGCCGAACGGGTCGGGCAAGACGTCGCTGCTCGAGACGCTGCTCGGGCAGCGCAGGCCCGACGCCGGCGCGATCCGCTTCGGCCACGGCGTCGAGCCCGCCTACTTCTCGCAGCACGACGTCGAGCTGGACGAGCGCGGGACGGTGCTCGAGTGCGCGATGGCGATGACCGGGCTGGCACGGCCGCAGGCCCAGCAGCTGCTCGGGCGCTTCCTCTTCTCCGGCTGGAGCGAGCACGAGAAGCAGGTGGCGGTGCTGTCGGGCGGCGAGCGCCGCCGTCTCTCGCTCGCGGTCGTCGTCGCGTCTGGCGCCAACCTGCTCGTGCTCGACGAGCCGACGAACCACCTCGACCTCGAGAGCCGCGAGGCGCTCGAGGCGGCGCTGGAGGCGTTCCCGGGCGCGATCCTGCTCGTCTCGCACGACCGCGCGCTGCTCGATGCGGTGGCCGAGCGCACCGTCGCGATCGAGAACGGCACCCTGCGCTCCTACGACGGCGGCTGGGCCGATCTCGTGCGGGCACGGGAGGAGGCGGTCGTGCCGCCGGCGCTCGTCGCGCGCAAGCCGAAGGAGCCGAAGGCCTCGAAGCCGGCGGCGCGGAAGGGCCCGAGCGAGCTCGAGCAGGTCGAGCGCCGGATCACGACGCTGGAGCAGCACGTCGCCGTCCTCGAGCAGAAGCTCGCGCAGGACTGGACGGACATGGACCTGCTGGCCGAGTACCGGACGACCCGCGACGAGCTGCAGAAGCTGCTCGGCCGATGGGAGGTGCTGTTCGAGTCCGCGTAGCGCGGAGCTCCATGTGACGCGACAGCCACCCGGCGGCGTACAACCGTCGTGCACGCAATGACACTGAGCCGGCCCTTGACGCAGACAGCCGCCCCGCAGACGTTCGCCGACGCGGCCGAGCGGCATCTCGACGACGTGTTCGGCTACCTCCTCTACCTGACACGCGACCGGGCGCTCGCCGACGACCTCTCCGGCGCCACCTTCGAGAAGGCCCTGCGCCAGTGGTCGCGCTTCGATCACCGGCGCGGCAGCGCCCGCACGTGGCTGCTCGGCATCGCGCGCACGACCGCGCTCGACTGGTTCCGCTCCGAGTCGCGGCGACGGCGGCGCGAGGAGGCCGCCGCCGCGCCGGAGGCGCACGAGGCGCCGTTCCTCGAGGGTCTCGGGCCGGAGCTGCAGGAGGCGCTCGCCGCGCTCAGCGCCGGCGAGCGCGAGGTGGTGGCGCTCCGCATCGTGCTCGAGCTCGACGGCGGGCAGACCGCCCGCGTGCTCGGGATCAGTCCCACCGCCGTGTCCACACGGCTGAGCCGGGCGCTGGCGAGGCTCGAGGAGAAGGTGAGGGATCATGACCTCCGCTGAGAGCAACCTGGTCGCCGAGCTGCGGGCGGCGCGGCCGAGCGCCGACGAGGCGCTGCGCGAGCGCGTGCGCGCGATCGCCGCCGCCGGGCCGGCGCGGAGATCGTCGCGCTTCGCCCGCCTCTCGCTGCGACGCGTCGCGCTCGTCGCCGTTCCGGCGGCCGCCGTCGTCGCGATCTCGGTTGCCGGCGTCGCAGGGCTCGTCGACTCCAGGCCCGGCGCCTCCGAGACGGTCGCCACCTCCGTCGGGTCGCTCGCCGGGCCGCCGTCGCCGGGCCCGGCCGCAAGGGAGCTCGCGCCGCAGGCCAAGGCCGGCGTCGCCGCAGACGCCGCCGCCCCGGCCCCGACGCCCGGACGCGCCCAGCGCTACTCCGCCGAGCTCACCGTCGAGGTGAAGGACGTCGACGCCCTCTCGAGCGCCACCCTGAAGGCGCTGCAGACGGCGCGCGACCTCGGCGGCTACGTCGTGAACGTCGCATACGCGACCTCCACGAGCGGCACCTCGACGATGACGCTGCGTGTTCCGACGGCCCAGGTGCAGGACGCGATCGTTCGCCTTTCCCGGCTCGGCAGGATCGTCGCCCAGCAGGTGCAGATCGAGGATCTGCAGGGCCAGGTCGACGAGCTGACCACGCGTGAGACCGCTCTGCGCGAGCGTATCGCCCGCCTGTCGGCCCGCCTGGCGTCCACGAGCCTCGACGCGGAGACACGCGCCACGCTCGCGGCGCGCCGCGACGCGGCCCGCGCCGAGCTCGCCCGGGTGCGCGCGACGCGCGCGCAGGTGAACGGCGAGGCGCTCTACGCCACGATCCGGCTGAGCCTGCAGACCCGGCAGTCGTCGCTCGTGCCGGCCGTGCCGTCGCGCTTCGACCGCGCGTTCGACCGGGCCGGGGAGATCCTCGCGCTCGAGGCGACCGCCGTGCTCTACGCGCTCGTCGTGGCCGGCCCGCTCGCAGCCGTCGCGCTTGCGGCCTGGCTCGTGCGGCGCGGCCTGCGCCGGCGCGAGAACGAGCGGCTGCTCACGTCGTGAGCGTTGCCACGAGCGCGTCGGCGACGACCTTGAGCGGCCGCCCCGAGATCTGGCTCGCCTTGCGCAGGCGCGCGAACGCCTCCTGCTCGGTCAGTCCCTCGCGCTCCATCAGCAGGCCCTTCGCCCGCTCGATCGCCTTGCGCGCGGCGAGCGCCTCGGCGAGCGTGTCCACCTCCTCGCGCAGCGCCGCGAGCTCCTCGTGGCGGGCGCGGGCGGTGGCGATCGCGGGCAGCAGATCGGTCTCCCGGAACGGCTTCACGAGGTAGCCGAAGACGCCGGCCTCGACGGCCCGGGAGACGAGCTCCTCCTCGCCGTACGCCGTCACCATCACGATCGGGATCGGGCGCTCGTCGAGGATCCGCCGCGCGGCGTCGATCCCGTCGAGTTTCGGCATCTTCACGTCGAGCAACGCGAGGTCGGGCTCGCTGCTTGCCGCGAGCGCGACCGCCTCCTCCCCGTCGCGCGCCTCCGCGCACACCTCGAAGCCGGCCTGCTCGAGCAGCGCCCGGAGATCCAGCCGGATGATCGTCTCGTCTTCCGCGATGAGGATTCGCATCGTCGTCCTTTCGTCACACGCTCGCCGGAAACGTGACCTCGGCACGCAGACCGGGATCGTCGACGAGCCGGAGCTCGCCGGCAAGCTCGTCGCGGACGAGCGCACGGACGATCGAGAGACCCGTGCCGTCGGCCGACAGCTGCATGCCGTCGCCGTCGTCGGCGATCGCGAGGACGACGTCGCCGTCGCGTTCCGTAAGAGTAATCGAGATCCGGCCGCCGCCGTGCTCGAGCGCGTTGCCGAACAGCTCGGTGAACACGAGCGCGAGCGCCGTGGCGCGCTGCCCGGCGAGGGAGACCGGCTCGAGCTCGGCGTGAACCTCCTTGCCGACTGCGAGGCCCTGCACGAGCATCGCGCGCAGCCGGTCGACGAGCTCGTCGAGGTCGACGTCGTCCTCGCGGTGCTCGGTCAGCACCTCGTGGACGGCGGCGATCGCGAGGATCCGGTTCACCGAGTCGGCGAGCGCCTTCCTCGCGTCGACCTGCTCCGACCGCGCCTGCAGGCGCAGCAGCGAGGCGACGGTCTGCAGGTTGTTCTTGACGCGGTGGTGGATCTCCTGGGCGAGCACCCCTCGCAGCGCCATGCGGCCGTGCTCGAGCGCGACGGCGGCCTGGCTCGCGATCGCCTCCAGAAGCTGGCGGTCGTCGTCGCTGAACGGGGTGTCGCGGTCGACCACGAGCTCGCCGATCGTGCGCGCGCGCCAGCGCAGCGGCAGCCGCAGCGCGTGCGCGCCGGCCCGTCCCTCGGGCCAGGCGACGCGACCGTCCTCGAGCACGATCGCGGCGCCGGTCGCCTGCATCGACTCGACGGTCGTCTTCACGATCGCCTCGAGCGACTCCTCCAGGTAGAGCGACTCGGAGACGGCCTCGGAGATGCGCGCGAGCGCCTCGAGCTCGTGGACCCGGCGCTGCGCCTGCGCGTAGAGCTTCGCGTGCTCGATCGTTCGTGCGACCTGGGAGGCGATCGCGACGACGAGCTCGATCTCCGCCTCGCTGAACATCCGCGGCTCGCGCGTGCGCACGTTGAGGGCACCCTCGAGCTTGTCGCGGGCGAGGATCGGAACGGCCAGGATCGACTCGTAGTCGTCCTCGCGCAGGTTCGGGAACGCCTTGAAACGCGGGTCGAGATGAGCCTTCGAGGGGATCATCACCGGCTCCCCCTGCGCGGCCGCGACACCCGTGATGCCCTCGCCGCGGCGCATGCGCGGCGCCTTCGTCGCATCCTCGACACGCGTGCCGTGCGTCGCGCGGAGCACGAGCTCGTCGGCGCGCTCGTCGTACAGGTAGACGAAGCACGCGTCCGTCTCGAGCGCCGCCGCCGTCTCGTGCGCGATCGCCTCCATCACCTCCTGCAGGTCGAGCGACGAGTTCACGACCTCCGTCGTCTTCGTGAGCAGCGCCAGGTGGCGGGCTGCGTCGTCCATCAATCGAGGTACGTGAGCACGATCGCGCCGAGCACGGGCACGGCGAGCGTGAGCGAGAGGTTCACCCAGCCGACGGCGACGAGCCGCCGGCGCGTCGACGGCGCCTGCGGCGCGCCCTCGCGCAGCTCCCGCTGCAGCCGCGGGCCGAGCACGTAGTCGTGGACGGCGGCGCCCGCGCAGAGCAGGGCGACGAGCGCCGACTTGAGAATCAGCGTGCGGTCGAAGTCGGTCGCGAGCGCGGCGCGGTTGAAGCCGCCGTGGATGTCCGTCAGCCAGAGACCGGAGACGATCGCGACGCCCATCGCGCTCCACCCGAGCGGACGCCAGCGCCGACCGAGCGCCCGCATCGCGGCGGCACGCGCCTCGCCCTCGAGGTCGCGGATCGCAGGCACGCCGACGAAGACGAGCGCGATCGTGCCACCGACCCACACGGTGGCGGAGAGCAGGTGCACGATGCGCAGCACGGTCAGCACTGCTGCAGGCTATCGTCGGGGCATGAGCGAACGCTGGCTGCTGCTGCTCCACCTCGCGGGCGCGTTCCTCTTCGTCGGCGGATCGATCGCGGCCGCGATCCTCCGCGTGGCGGCGATGCGGCGCTCACGCCCGTCCGAGATCGCCCTGCTGCTGCGCGCCGTGCGGCCGGCGGTGCCCCTCGTCGCGGGCGGGCTCGTGCTCGGGATCGGCTCGGGCTTCTGGCTCGCGCACCGGCTCTCCGTCGACCTCGCCTCGGCATGGCTGTCGGCCACGTTCGCGAGCCTCGGGTGGATCGCGGTCGTCGGGGCGCTGGCGGGACGCCAGGACCGCCGCACGCGCGAGCTGGCCGAGCGCCTTGCCGCCGACGCCGACGCGCGCAGCGGCGAGCTCGAGCGGCGGCTGCGCGATCCGCTCAACCTGGCGCTGAACGCGTCGCTCCTGCTCGCGATCGCGGGGATCGTCGTGCTGATGGTCTGGCAGCCGGGCGCCTGACGGCCGCCGCCGTACGCCGCTTGCAGCCGCCCGATCGGGTCGTGAACGACCACGGGCCCCCACCGGGGACCCGCGATCGGCCGTCAGACACAGGCTGGCCGCTCGCCTTGCGGCACGGCCTGCAGCAACGATCATGCGCTATTTCACCGTCACTGTCCAGCCCCTACGCGCTCGGGGCTACAGCGCCGCGAGATAGCGGTCCTTCTCCCACTGCGTCACCTGCGTCCGGTACTCGTCCCACTCCTTGCGCTTGAGCTCGACGTAGCGCGGGAAGATGTGCTCGCCGAGCGCCTTCCTCATCAACTCGGAGCCCGCGAGCTCCTCGACCGCCTCTCCGAGCGAGCCGGGCAGCGCGACGATGCCGCGCTGCTTGCGCTCCTCCGCCGACAGCCGGTAGAGGTTCGTCGTCATCTCGTCGGGCAGTTCGTAGCCCTTCTCGATCCCCTCGAGGCCGGCGTGGAGCAGCGCCGCGAAGGCGAGGTACGGGTTGCAGGCGGGGTCCGGGCAGCGGATCTCGGCACGGGTCGCCTGTTCCGAGCCCGGCTTGTAGAGCGGGATGCGGATGAGCGCGGAGCGGTTGCGCTGCGACCAGGCGACGTAGACGGGGGCCTCGTAGCCGGGCACGAGCCGCTTGTACGAGTTGACCCACTGCGCCAGCACGGCCGACATCTCGCGCGCGTGCACGAGCAGGCCCGCGATGAACGACTTCGCCGTCTTCGACAGGTGATGCGGGTCCTTCGGGTCGAAGAACATGTTGCGCCCACCCTTGAACAGCGACATGTGCGTGTGCATGCCGGAGCCGTTCTCGCCGAAGAGCGGCTTCGGCATGAAGGTCGCGTAGTAGCCGTGCCACGCCGCGACCTCCTTGACGACGATGCGGTACGTCATCGTCTTGTCGGCCATCACGAGCGCGTCGTCGTAGCGCATGTCGATCTCGTGCTGCGACGGCGCGACCTCGTGATGGTGGTACTCGATCTGGATGCCGACCGACTCGAGCGCGTGGATCGTGTCGTTGCGCACCTCGGTGGCGGCGTCCTGCGTCGTCATCGCGAAGTAGCCGCCCTCGTCGAGCGTCTCGGTGCCCTTGTCGTCCTCGAACAGGAAGTACTCGAGCTCGGGGCCGACGTTGAACGTGTCGAAGCCCGCCTTCCTCATGCGCTCGAGGGCGAGCCTGAGCAGGTAGCGCGGGTCGCCCTCGTACGGGGTCCCGTCGGGCTTGACGACGTCGCAGATCATGCGGCCCACCTTGGCGCCCAGCTCGTGGCCGTGGTCGTCGACGGGCCGGGGCAGGATCTGGAACGTGGTCGGGTCGGGGATGGCGACCATGTCCGACTCCTCGATCCGGTTGAAGCCGGTGATCGACGAGCCGTCGAAGCCCATGCCGTCGTCGAGCGCGCCCTCCATCTCGTTCGGCGTGATCGCGAACGACTTGAGGTGGCCCTCGAGGTCGGTGAACCAGAAGAGGACGTGCTCGACGCCCTCGTCCTTGATCCGCTTCAGCACCGCCCGGCGAGCCGCGACGCTCGACGTCGCCCGATCCTTGCTCTGCACCTGGGCCGGGCGCCGCGGCGTCGCGGCTTGGCTGCTCCGTGGTCTCGCCATCTGTTCTCCTCCCTGAAAACGAAAAAAGCCCCAGGCGCATGCAGCGCCTGAGGCAACGTCGCCTCGCATCGTCGGCGCCGAAAGCCTAGCATCGCGCATCGCCGTCCGCAGCGCCAGCCGTCTGTCGGCCCCGCGCGCGTTCATAGAGCCGGCGGCCCGGCGCCGACACGCTCGAGATCCCGGAGCAGTTCGTCGACCGCGTCGACCGGGGAGACCACGGGCGCGTCCTGCGGGCACGCGGCCGCACGCCGGGGCAGGGCTCCTACTTCGCACCGGCCCTGCCGGAGACCGGGATCGCCGCCCACCTCGAGCGACGTCTGCGCCCCGCGGCCCGGGCGAGCGCTCCCGTCGGGGTTGCGGCACGCTCCCGCGCCGACTACCCTTGGGGGTCTGGCAGGGCCGACGACGGCCCCGCCGGCGGCAATGACGCCTCAGTGCTCCCCCGGAGCGCTGGGGCTTTTTTCGTTGGTCCAGCAAGGAGGCGGGCAATGATGAAGGTGGAGGCGGTGGTCGTCCGTGACCGCGTCGAGACGGTGATGGAAGCCGTCGAGGAGCACACGGGGCACGTCGGCGTCACGGTGATCGAGGCCGTCGGGCACGGGCGCGAGAAGGGCATCACACACGAGTACCGCGGGCGCGTGTTCGAGTCGCGCTTCCTGCCGAAGGCCCACATGACCTTCGTGGTGCGCGACGAGATCGCCGAGGGCGTGATCCACGCCATCGTCGACGCGGCCCGCACCGGGCACGAGAACGGCGACGGCATCTGCTGGTCCGCGCCGGTCTACCACGTCACCCACAACCGCACGGGACAGAAGCTCGAGGAGGTGGAGCGGGTATGAGCGGCAAGGAGCTCTTGTATGCGGCGAGCACGATCTGGGTCGTCGTCGCGGCCGTGCTCGTGATCTTCATGCAGGCCGGCTTCGCCTTCCTCGAGGCAGGCCTGACGCGCATGAAGAACGTCGGCCACATCGCCGCGAAGAACGTGCTCATCTTCGCGATCGCGTCGCTCGTCTACTACATGGTCGGCTTCGGGATGGCCTTCGGCGACGGCGGCAACGGCATCGTCGGCGGCTCGGGGTTCTTCCCCGCCGTCGAGGATCTCCTCGCCATCGGCAAGGAGCCGTTCTCGTGGTTCGGGCAGATCCCCGGCGCCGCGGCGTACCTGTTCGAGGTGGGGTTCGCCGGTGTCTCCCTCGCGATCGTCTGGGGCGCGATGGCCGAGCGCACGCGCCTGTGGGTGTACTTCGCCTTCGGCGTCGTCTTCACGCTCATCTACGCGCTCGTCTCGCACTGGATCTGGAGCCCCGACGGCTGGCTGTTCGCGAAGGGGATGCAGGACTTCGCGGGCTCGACCGTCGTGCACTACCAGGGTGCGCTCGCCGGGCTCGCCGGCGCGATCCTGCTCGGGCCGCGCATCGGCAAGCGCGGCGCGGACGGCAAGTCGAACGCGATCCCGGGCCACAACATGGCGTTCACGACGCTCGGCGTGCTGATCCTCTGGTTCGGCTGGTTCGGCTTCAACCCGGGCTCGACGCTCGGCGTCGACTTCGGCGGCGTGGGCTTCTTCGCCTACGTCGCGCTCAACACGAACCTCGCGGCCGCGGCGGGCGTGCTCGGAGCGGTCGCGACGTCGTGGCTCGTGATCAAGAAGCCCGATCTCTCGATGATGCTGAACGGCGCCATCGGGGCGCTCGTGGCGATCACCGCCGCCTGCGCGTTCGTGGCCCCGTGGGCTGCGATCCTGATCGGCTTCGTGGCGGGCGTGATCGTCGTGCTCGGCGTTCTGCTCGTCGACAGGGCCGGCATCGACGACCCGATCGGAGCGATCGCCGCGCACGGCATGGCGGGCGTGTGGGGCACCCTGTCGCTCGGGTTCCTGACCGTGCCGAGCCTCGCGGAGAAGCTCGCAACCGGCAGAGGCGGGCTCTTCTACGGCGGCGGCTTCGGCCAGCTCGGCACCCAGGCGCTGGGCCTCGCCGCCGTGGGCGCGTTCACGTTCACGGCCTCGTTCCTCGTCCTCCTGCTCTTCAAGGTGACCGTCGGCATCCGCGCCGAGCCCGAGGTCGAGGAGGCCGGCCTGGACGTGTCCGAGCACGGCATGTGGGGGTACCCCGAGTTCTACATCCCGGTTCCCGGGGGCTACGGCACCGAGCGCCACGGCCACATGGTCGCGGCGGCGCCCGCCGCGCCCGCCGCCGTGTCGGCGGCGCCCGTGGCCGGCTGAGAGCCGGGCGCGGCGGCGGGCGGGGGCGCGCAGCCCCCGCCCGCCGCCGGCCTAGGCGCCGAGCGCGAACGTCACGGTCACGCTCGCCGTCGTCTCCTGCACGCCCACCTCGATCGGCGTGCCCGGCGTGTCGGCCGCGGCCGCCTTCTGGAACAGCGGCAGCGGCGGTGGCGCGCTTCCTTCGCTCATCGACGTCACCTTTCCGAGCGTGCGGCCGGCCGCGGCGGCGAGCGTCTGGGCACGGCCGCGCGCGTCGGCGACGGCCGCCTGCAGCGCCTCGCGGTACAGGGCGGCCTGATCGGCGATCGACGGCGACGGGCCCGAGACCTGGTTCGCCCCGGCCTCGACGGCGGCGTCGATGACCGCCCCCGCACGATCGATGCCGATCGTGGTCGTGACGACGTTGGAGGCCGCATAGCCGGTGATCTCCCCGTTCTGGCCGAACGCCTGCGACAGCCCGACGGACTGCGTGCCGACCTCGCGGCCGCCTGCCGCCTTGACGGCCTCGATCACCTTCCGCATCGCGCTCGCGTTCGCCGCGAGCGCCGCCCTTGCGGTGTCGCCGCGCGTGTCGACGCCGAGTGACAGCCGGGCACGCACCGGCACCGAGGCGACGGTGCCCGTGCCGCCGACGGTGACGGAGTCGGTCGTGGGGCCGGCGTCGACGGCGCGCGCCCCCTCGGGCCGGGCGACGCCCGCGGCGACAGCAGCCGCGAGCAGCAGGGCAAGGGCGATGGCGATCCGTCGCATACGTTCCTCCCGAGGTTCGAGTTGGCGTCCGGGATACGCCGCCGGCCGCCGCCGCGGTCACGGCGGGCCCGGACGGCTAGAGGCTGCCGCCGAAGCGCGCGCGCGCCTCGGCGAGTGCCTCGCGGACGCCGCCCGGCCCGGGCGCGCCGCGGGCGGCGACGCTCTCGGCTGCGGTGCCCGCCGGGGAGAACGAGCCGGCGCGCACGCTGCCCGCGACCCGCTCGTGCGCCTCCCGGAACGCAACGCCCTCGCGCACGAGCGCTTCGGCCGCGTCGGTGGCGAGCACGAGCGGGTCGGAGGCCGCCGCGGCCATGCGCTCGCGGTTCACCTCCAGCCCGGCGACGAGCGCGGTCAGGGCCTGCAGCCCGAGCCGCACGTCACGGCGCGCCGCGAACACCGGCGCCTTGTCCTCCTGCAGGTCGCGGTCGTAGGCGAGCGGCAGGCCCTTGACGGTGGCGAGCAGCCCGGCGAGCCTGCCGATCGCGGTGCCCGCCTTGCCACGCGCCAGCTCGGCCACGTCGGGGTTGAGCTTCTGCGGCATCATCGACGACCCCGTCGCGGCGCTCTCCGGCAGTCGAGCGAAGCCGAACTCGCCGCTCGACCAGAGCACGATCTCCTCGCCGATCCGCGACAGGTGCGTATACAGCACGGCGACCGCATAGAGGTAGTCGAGCGCGAAGTCGCGGTCGGCCACGGCGTCGATCGAGTTGCGCATCTGGCCGGGCGGCGCCGGCAGCCCGAGCGTCGAGCCGGCGAGCGCGCCGGCCCCGAGGGGGCTCGCCGCAGCGGACTCCCCGGCGACCGCGAACCGCGTGCGGTCGCGGTCGAGCATCTCCACCCACGCGAGCAGGTGGTGGCCGAGCGTGACGGGCTGGCCGCGCTGAAGGTGCGTGTAGCCGGGCATCAGCGTCTCGGCCTCCGCCTCGGCGAACGAGAGCACCACGAGCGCGAGCGCCTCGATCTCCTGGCGCGCCTCGGCGCACGCGTCGAGCACGTAGAGCCGCATGGCGGCGGCGACCTGGTCGTTGCGCGAGCGCCCGGCGTGGATCTTGCGGCCGACCTCCCCGAGCCGACGCTCGATCGCGCTGTGCACGTCCTCGTCCGAGCGCAGGATCGCGCCGCGATCCTGCGCCAGGGAGGCGAGCGCAGTCTCGACCTCCTCGAACTCGGCGGCCGTGAGGATCCCCGCGTCGAGCAGGCGTCGTGCGTGCACGCACGTCGCCTCGCAGTCGTACGGGAGCAGCTCGGCGTCGTCGGCGCGCAGGAACTCCCACACCGCCGGGTCGAGCGAGCCCTCCACGCGACCGCCCCAGAGCGTCATGCCGGCATCCGCCTCACGAGCGGGATTGTGCTCCATCGCCGCCGCTCACGCGGCGCCGTCGGCGAGATGCGCTGCCAGCTCGTCGCGCAAGGCCGCCGCCGTGACCCCGTCCCGGGCCGCGATGAAGATCGTGTTGTCGCCCGCGAGCGTGCCGGCGATCGACGGATGGCCGCCCTCGTCGATCGCCTGCGCAAGGGCGCTCGCGTAGCCGGACGGCGTCGTCACGACGACGACCCCGCCGGCGGCCGCCTCGACGCCGATCGCGTACCGCCGCATGGCGGCGCCGATCGCCCGCAGCCGGTCGGCGTCGCCCGCGCCGGGCGCGGCGTAGATGAGGCGCCCGCTCGGTGCGCGCACCTTGACGAGGCCGAGCTCCGCGATATCCCGTGAAACCGTCGTCTGCACCACGTCGTGGCCCTCCTCGCGCAGGGCGTGCGCGAGCTCCGCCTGCGTCGAGAGCGCCTGCTCACGCACGAGGCGGAGGATCGCCGCCTGTCGCTCCCGGCGGTTCATGCGGCGAGCACGCTCCCGATCGTCGCGAGCGCCTCCACGACCTGGTCTTCGCTGACGACGAGGGGCGGCGTCAGTCGCAGCACGTCCGGTCCGGCCGACAGCACGAGCAGCCCGGCGTCACGGCACGCGTCGACGACGGGCCCCACCGGCCGATCGAGCCGCGCGCCGAGGAGCAGTCCGCGGCCGCGCACCTCGAGCACCCCGGGCAGTGCCTCGAGCCCGGCTGCGAGCTGGGTGCCGCGGGCGCGCACGTGGCCGAGCAGCGTCTCGTCGATCGCCTCCACGACCGCGCATGCGGCGGCGGACGCGACCGGGTTGCCGCCGAACGTGGAGCCGTGGTCGCCGGGGACGAATCCCGGCGCGGCGCGCTCGCCCGCAAGCAACGCGCCGATCGGCAGCCCGTTGCCGAGCCCCTTGGCGAGGGTGACGAGATCCGGCTCGACGCCGAGCTGCTCGTGCGCGAAGAAGGTGCCGCTGCGGCCCATCCCTGTCTGCACCTCGTCGACGCACAGGAGCGCCCCGATCTCTCGCGCGAGCTCGGCGGCGGCACGCGCGAACGCCCGCTCGAGCGGGATGACGCCGCCCTCGCCGAGCACCGGCTCGAGCAGCACGAGCGCCGTGTCGGCGGCGGGCGCGAGCGCCGCCTCGAGCGACTCCACGTCGTTGGGCTTCGCGAAGGCGACGCCGGGCACGAGCGGGCCGAAGCCCTCCCACTTCGCGGGCTGGCCGGTGGCGGAGAGCGCGCCCAGCGTGCGGCCGTGGAAGCCGCCTGCGAGCGCGACGATGCGCGTGCGGCCCGTCGCCTTGCGCGCGATCTTGAGCGCCGCCTCGTTCGCCTCGGCGCCCGAGTTGCAGAAGAACGCGCGCGCCCCGCCGCATCGCTCGGACAGGAGCCCCGCGAGCCGCAGCATCGGCTCCGTCCAGTAGAGGTTGGACGCGTGCCAGAGGCGATCGAGCTGCGCGCGGGCGGCCTCGGCGGGCCCGGGCGCGCAGTGGCCGAGGCCGACGACGGCGATGCCGGCGACGAAGTCGAGATAGGAGCGCCCGGCGTCGTCCCACACGCGACATCCCTCCCCGCGCACGACGGTCAGGTCGGCCCGGGCGTAGGTGGGCAGCACCGCGTCGCGCGCGCCGGCCGCGATCACGCCGACACCTCCGTCGTGCCGATCGACGCGCGGACGCCGCCACGCACCGCGCGCACGGCCGCTTCCAGCTTGGGCACGATGCCGCCCTCGAGACAGCCGGCGCCGAGCATCCTGTCCGCCTCGTCGGCGCCGATGCGCTCGACGACGGCATCGTCGACGAGCACGCCGGCGACGTCGGTGACGAAGAGGATCCGCTCGGCGCCGAGGCCGACCGCGAGCGCGGCCGCCGCCTCGTCCGCGTTGACGTTGAGCGGGCCCTCCGCGAGCGGCGCGATCACCGGCACGCGCCCTGCGGCGAGCGCGCCCAGCACGGCCGCCGGTGCGCAGGCGACCGGGTCGCCGACGAGGCCGAGGCTCTCGACGCGCCGGGCCTGCATGCCGATCGCGTCACCGAACAGCCCCACCGCCTCGCCGCCGACGGCGGCGCACACCTCGGCGTTGACCTGCGCGAGCGAGCCGCGCACGACGTCGAGCACCTCGGGCGTCGTGACGCGGCGGCCGTCGACGAACCGGACGGAGATGCCCCGGCGCTCGAGCTCGGCCGTGATCTGCGGGCCGGCGCCGTGGACGATCACCACCTCGTGCCCCTCGGCCCGCAGCGCCTGCGCCCGCGCCGCCGCCTGCGCCGCGACGCGGCCGCCGAGCTTGAGCACGACGCGGCTCACGTCGTGTACTCCGCGTTGATGCGCACGTAGTCGTAGGAGAGGTCGGACGCGAGATACGCCGCGGCGCCGTCGCCGAGGCCGAGGTCGAGGTCGATACGGCAGACGGCGCCCGCAAGCGTCGGCACGTCGCCCGTCGGCGCGCCCGCGGCGAACACGGGAACGCCGTCGAAGGCCACGGTGAGCCGCTCCGTGTCGAGCGCCGCGAACCCGTCTGCCCCGGGAGCGGAGCCGGCCGCCATCAGCACGCGGCCCCAGTTCGGGTCGTGCCCGAACGCGGCCGTCTTGACGAGCGGCGAGGTGGCGATGCGACGGGCGATCGCGACGGCGTCGGTCTCGGAGGCCGCGCCGTCGACGCGCACCTCGAGCACGACCGTGCACCCTTCGCCGTCCTCGACGACCTGCCGCGCCAGGCGCGCGCAGACGTCGTGCAGGGCGGCGCGAAACGCGTCGTCGTCGCGGCCGGCGCCGCTCGCGCCGTTGGCGAGCAGGATGACGGCGTCGTTCGTGGAGCAGTCTCCGTCCACGGAGATGCGGTTGAACGTGCGCTCGACGGCGGGGCGCAGGAAGCCGTCGACCTCCTCGGCCCGCAGCGGGTAGTCGGTCGTGATCACGACGAGCATCGTCGCAAGGCACGGGTGGATCATCCCGGCTCCCTTCGCCATGCCGCCGACCGTGAACCCCGGCCCGGCCGCGACGGCGAGCTTGGGCCCGGAGTCCGTCGTCAGGATGGCGCCCGCAGCCGCGCCGCCGCCCTCGGGGGAGAGGTCGAGAACGGCGGCGCGGATACCCGCGAGCACCTTGTCCACCGGGAGCGGCGCGCCGATCACGCCGGTGGAGAGCACGAGCACCTCGTCGGGCGGCAGGCCGAGCTGCGCGGCGGCCCCGTCCGCCGTCGCCACCGCATCAGCCTCGCCGCGGGCGCCGGTGGCGGCGTTGGCGACGCCGGCATTGATCACCACGGCCTGTGGCTGCGCCGCCTCCAGGTGCCGTTTCGAGACGGTGATCGGCGCCGCCTGCACCCTGTTCGTCGTCCACATGGCGGCGCCGACCGCGCGCGGAATGGAGCGGACGAGCGCCAGGTCGGGCTTGCCCGAAGGGCGGATGCCGGCCGCGACGCCGCTCGCGACGAAGCCCTTCGCAGCGGTGACGGACATCGCTAGACGAGCACCCCGGAGAGGCGCAGCCCGGCCGCCTCGGGGAAGCCGAAGAGGAGGTTGGCGTTCTGCACCGCCTGCCCCGCCGCCCCCTTGCCGAGATTGTCGACGGCGCAGATCACGATCGTGCGGTCGGTGAACCCGTCGTCGAAGAGGGCGATCTCGGCGGCGTCGGTGTGCCGGACGCGGGACAGGTCGGGCGTCGCTCCCTCGGGAAGCACGGTGACGACCGGGCTGTCCGCGTAGTGGGCCTCGAGCAGAGCCCGCAGGCCTGCTCCGCCGGAGCGGACGTAGCAGGTCGCGAGCAGCCCGCGGCGCACGGGCAGCAGGTGGGGCACGAAGGTCACGTCGAAGCCGAGGTGCGCCGCGATCTCCGGCGCATGCTGGTGCACGCCGACCTTGTACGGGGAGATGTTCTCGAGCACCGCGCCCGCGTGCATCGACGGCCGCGGCACCTTGCCGGCCCCGGTCATGCCGGACTTGCCGTCCACCACGACGCCGGCAGGATCGATCGCCCCCGCGAGCGGACCGAGCGCGAGCAGGGCAGCGGTCGCGTAGCAGCCCGGGTTTGCGATCAGCGTCCCGTGCGGCGGCACGAGCTCGGGCAGAGCGTACGACCAGCGGCCGAGCTCGCCGGCGCGCGGATGGTCGAACCCGTACCAGCGCCGGTACACCTCCGCGTCGTCGAACCGGTGCGCGCCCGAGAGATCGATGACGACGCCGCGTGCGGGAGGCTCGATCGCGGCGGCGCGCTCGTTCGGCAGGCACACGAACGTGATGTCGGCCCCGCACGCGAGCGCCGCGTCGTTCGTGATGAAGATCGGCGCGCGTTTGCCGCCGTTGCGGTTCAGACGCGGGTCGAGCGCCGTCGCCGGCTGCCCCGCGAGCGAGTCCGACCCGATCGCGACCAGCTCGAGCTGCGGGTGGGCGAGCACCCGGTCGAGGGTCTCCTGGCCGGTGTAGCCGGCCGCGCCGACGATGCTGACGGAAGCCATGTTCTGCATAGTATGCATACAAATCGCTATCTATGCGGATCAGGCGCTGAGCCGCCCGCCCTCCTCCTCGTCCAGCCTCGCGAGGAGCGCGCGCGGCACGACGCGCCGGAAGCGCCGCAGGGCCGCCGGATCGTCGAGCAGCGCCGCGGCCCGCGCCGACCCCGTCGTGCGGCGGTGCCGCTCGAGCAGGCGCAGCAGCCGCGCCTCGTCGTCGCGGTCGAGCTCGAGCAGGGTGACGAGCTCGTCGTTGAGGAGACGCGCGTCGGCGTCGAGCAGGAACGTCTCGCCCCCGGTCATGCCGGCGCCGAGGTTGCGCCCGTGCGGCCCGAGCACGACGACGGTGCCCCGCGTCATGTACTCGCAGGCATGGTCTCCGACGCCCTCGACGACCGCCGTCGCGCCCGAGTTGCGGACGGCGAAGCGCTCGCCCGCCGCGCCCGCGCAGTAGAGCTCCCCGCCCGTCGCTCCGTAGAGGACGGTGTTCCCCAGCAGAACCGGGTCGCCGGCGTCGCCCGCGGGTGGAGCGATCACGATGCGCCCTCCCGACATCGACTTGCCCACGTAGTCGTTGGCCTCGCCGACGAGGTCGAGCTCGACGCCGGCGGTGAGGAACGCGCCGAAGCTCTGCCCGGCCGATCCCTCGAAGCGGGCGCGCACGCGGCCCTGCGGCGGCCCCGCGCCGACCTCGCGCGCGATCGCGCCGGCGAGGCGCGCGCCGACCGAGCGGTCGCCGTTCGTGATCGCGTATCCCGGCTCGACGAGGCGAGGCTCCTCGACCGCCCCGCGGCCCGCCGCGAGCAGCAGCGTCCCGAGCCGGTCGCCCTCGTGCGGCACGGGCAGGCCGACGTAGCGCGCATGGCCGTCGCCGGCCCGTCCGAGCAGCGGGGCGAGATCGAGGGCGTCGGCCGACGGGTCGCCGGTGCGCCGCTGCCGCAGGCACTCGACGCGCCCGATCGCCTCGTCGAGCCGGCGGAAGCCGAGCGACGCGATCAGCTCGCGCACCTCCTGCGCAACGAACAGCAGGTACGCCTCGACCATCTCGGGCGTGCCGCCGAACTTCGCCCGCAGCTCGGGCCGCTGGCTCGCGATCCCCACCGGACACGTGTCGAGATGGCAGGAGCGCACCATCAGGCACCCCTCCGCCAGCAGCAGCGCCGTGCCGAAGGAGTACTCGTCGGCGCCGAGCAGCGCCGCCACGACGACGTCGCGGCCGGTCTTGAAGCCCCCGTCGACGCGGAGCCGGACGCGGCCGCGCAGATTGTTGGCGACGAGGGCCTGCTGTGCCTCGGCGAGCCCGAGCTCCCACGGCGCGCCCGCGTGCTTGATCGACGGCAGCGGGCTCGCCCCGGTGCCGCCGTCGGCGCCCGCCACGTGGATCACGTCCGCGTGGGCCTTCGCCACGCCCGCCGCGACGACGCCGACGCCGCTGACGGAGACGAGCTTGACGGAGACGGCCGCGTCCGGGTTCACCTCGCGCAGGTCGAAGATGAGCTGCGCGAGATCCTCGATCGAGTAGATGTCGTGGTGCGGGGGCGGTGAGATCAGCGACACGCCCGGCTGCGTGTTGCGCAGCCGCGCGATCTCCTCCGTCACCTTGTGCGCCGGTATCTGCCCGCCCTCGCCGGGCTTCGATCCCTGCGACACCTTGATCTGCAGCTCCTCGGCGAAGACCGCGTACTCGGCCGTGACGCCGAAGCGCGCGGACGCGATCTGCTTGATCTTCGAGTTGCGCTCGCTGCGGTAGCGCGCGGGATCCTCTCCTCCCTCGCCGCAGTTGGAGCGCGCGCCGAGGTTGTTGAGCGCGATCGCGAGCGTCTCGTGGGCCTCGGCCGAGAGGGCGCCGTGCGACATCGCGCCGCCGGAGAAGCGCTTCACGATCTCCTCGACCGGCTCGACCTCCTCGACGGGCACCGGCGCCGCCGACGGCACCAGCTCGAGCAGGTCGCGAGGCTCGATCGGCGTCCGCTCGTTGACCATCACCGCGAAGCGCTCGTACAGCCCGGCGTTGCCGCTGCGCACCGCGCCGCGAAGCGCATGGGCGGCCTTCACGCCCTCCTCGGAGACGGCCTCCTGCAGCGCCGCCACCACGGCGGGGTCGGTCGCGTGAGGCTCGCCGCCCTTGCGGAACTTGTAGAAGCCGGGGTTCTCGAGCTCGATCTTCTCGGCCTTCGACGCGGCCAGGCGGTCGAGCGCTTCGCGCTCGAGCCGGTCGAGCCCGATGCCGCCGATCGCCGAATGGGTGCCGCCGAAGAAGCGGCGCGCGAGCCGCCGGTCGAGCCCGACGGCCTCGAACAGGCGGGCGCCCCGGTAGCTCGCGACGTCCGAGATGCCCATCTTCGCCATCACCTTGAGCACGCCGTCCTCGAGCGCGGCGAGCAGGCGCCGCTGCGCCTCGTCGGGCGACGGGCGGTCGCCTCCCACCTTGTCGCTGGCCGCGAGCTGGGCGACCGTCTCGAGGGCGAGACGGGGGCAGATCGCGTCGGCGCCGTAGCCGAGCAGCGTGGCGACCATGTGCGTGTCGCGCGGCTCGTCGCTCTCGACGAGCAGCGAGCAGCGGGTGCGCAGCCCCGACTCGACGAGGCGGCCGTGCACCGCCGCCACCGCGAGAAGCGACGGGATCGCGGCGCGCTCACCGCCCGCCGACACGTCCGAGAGGCAGATGAGCGTCGCGCCGCGCTCGACCGCGGCGACGGCGTCGTCGGCGACGCGCTCCACCGCGGGCCCGAGACCCTCGCCGGCGGCGAAGGTGATCTCCACCCGCTCCGGGGCGAGCCCCTCGAGCCCGTCCCGTGTGAGCAGGAAGCCCGGCAGGACGACGAGGGTGGGCAAGGGGCCGTCGGCGTCGAGGCCCGCGCGCGGGCCGAGCAGCGTCGCCACGGACATCACGGTGCGCTCGCGGTAGTGGTCGATGGCCGGGTTCGTGACCTGGGCGAAGCGCTGCCGGAAGAAGGAGGCGAGCGGCCGCGGCCGGCCCGCGAGCGGCGCGATCGGCGCGTCGTCCCCCATCGAGTAGACGGGATCGTGACCGGTCTGCGCGATCGGGCGCAGCATCAGGCTCATCTCCTCGCGCGTGTAGCCGAACAGCGCGTGGCGCGGGCCGAGATCGGCCTCCGGCACCGGCCCGGGCTCGCCTGCCGGGCGGCGCACGATGCTCTGGTCGACCCAGGCGCCGTAGGGGCGCCGTGCCGCAAGCTCGCGCTTGAGCTCGCCGTCGAAGCGGAGCCCACGGTCGGGGTCGACGGAGAGCACCTGGCCCGGGCCGAGGCGCCCGCGGCGCACCGCGGCGCCCTCGGGCAGCGGGATCGCACCCGACTCGGAGGAGCAGGTGACGAGTCCGTCCCCCGTGACGGAGACCCGCAGCGGCCGCAGCCCGTTGCGGTCGAGCGCGGCGCCGCACGTGTGGCCGTCGCTGAACACGATGCCGGCCGGGCCGTCCCAGGGCTCGACGAGCATGGCCCCGTAGCGGTGCATGTCGCGCACCTCGGGCTCGAGGCGCGGGTCGTTCTGCCACGCGGGCGGCACGAGGAGCGTCACCGCCTCGCACACGTCGCGGCCGGAGCGGACGAGCAGCTCGAGGGCGTTGTCGAGGAGGGCCGAGTCCGAGCCGTTGACGTCGAGCGACGGGGCGAGCCCCTCCTCGACGCCGAGGGCGCGCTCCCGCGCCTCCATCCACGCGACGTTGCCGTCGATCGTGTTGATCTCGCCGTTGTGGCACAGCAGGCGGAACGGCTGCGCCCGCTCCCAGCTCGGCTCGGTGTTGGTGGAGAAACGCTGGTGGAAGATCGCCCAGGAAACCGCGTACGCGGGATCGGCGAGGTCCGGGTAGAAGGTCGCGAGCTGCGTCGCGGCGCAGAGGCCCTTGTAGGTGACGGTGCGGAACGAGAGGGAGGCGACGTAGACGCCGGCGATCGTCTCGGCACGGCGCCGCGCGCGCGTCGCGCGCGCCTCGGCGTCGGCGTGCGGTGTCGGCGCGAGCAGCATCTGCGCGATGCGCGGCATGCTCGCCGTCGCGGTCGAGCCGAGCGCAGCCACGTCGTGTGGCACGTCGCGCCAACCGGCCGGCTCGAGCCCTTCGGCCCGACACGCCTCCTCGACGACGTTCTTCAGCCACGGCTCGCGCAGGAAGCACATGGCGAGCCCGGCGCCGGGCTCGCCGGTCAGCGCCGCCGACAGCGGCAACAGGACGCCGGCGCCGTCGCCGCTGACGCCGTCGGCGGCCCAGGCGCCGCGGTGCGAGACGGCGGCGAGGCCGGCGAGGCAGCGGTCGAGCAGCTCGCGCGAGGCCCGGCCGCGGGCATCCGCGACGAGGCCGATGCCGCAGGCATCGCGCTCTCGGGACGGGTCGTGCAGGAGGTGCCGGGTACCGCTCACGGATCCGCCTTTCCTCGCTCGGGGGATGGGTGACTGACGCTCCCGCCGGGTGATGCTTCGTCTGGCTAGCCGGCGGGGCGGGAGGGAAGCGGAGGGCCGACTAGCTGCTACGCGGCAGCGCGACGAAGGCGATCGGGCTCGCCGACGGGACGGCTTTCGCCGCCGGCAGCGCTACGAGGATCCCGTTCGCAATGCGCATCGTCCGTCGAGGATAGATGGTCCGGCGCCGCGTGACAAGCGCCCTTCGTCCCCTCGCATTACCACACGGTTGCGGATAATCGATTGTTCAGGCATGCTACGACCCAGATGCTCTGCCGCGCCGTATCCTCTCTGGTACGCGATCAGCGCCTCGCGGTATCGCGCGGCGCCGGCATCGAGCTGATCATTCTCCCCCGCTAGGGGGAGATGTCGCTCACGCACCGCGCTTCGGGTGCAGACGCCGACGGAAGAGCTAGCACCGGTACGCCCGCAGGGCCGCCGTAGGAGGAGAATCGAGCACCGTGAGAACCGACAGCATCGACCGAGGAGGCCCTGCCGGGCACGGCCCCGAGGCCGCAACCGCGCCGGCGGCGCGCATCGCATGCCTGGCCGGGCACGGGATCGGGCCCGAGGTGATGGCCGAGGCGAGCCGCGCGCTCGCCGAGCTGTCGCGCATGCACGGGTTCTCCGTCGAGGAGGTGCACCCGCCGTTCGGCGGCGAGGCGCTGCAGCGCTCGGGCCACGCGCTCCCTACCTCGACGCGGCGCGCGATCCTCGCGGCCGACGCCGTGCTCGTCGCGGGCGCGATGGAGCCGGCGCTCGAGGGCGTGAAGGCGGGCCTCGAGCTCGCAGCCTCCATGACCCGGACGCTGCTCGAGGGCGGCGGCACGCTCACCCAGTTCGCACCGCTGCACGCCGGCGCGTCCGCGTGGACGATCGAGCGCGCGTTCCGCAGCGCCCGCTCCCGGGCGGGTCGCCTCGTCTCGGTCTCCGTCAACGACGGATGGGCGGCGGCCGTCGCCGCGGCCTCGGCGCGGCACGCGGGCATCGACGTCACGGAGATCTCCCTCACGGAGGCGCTGCGCTCCCTCAGCGCGCGTCCCGAGACGGTGGGCGTGCTCGTGACCGAGCACGTGCTCGCCGAGGCTCTCTTCGAGGCGCCGCGGCTCTCGGGCCGCCGCCGCCTGACGGCGACCGGGCTGCTCTCGCGCGGCGGCCCGTGCCTGTTCGCCCCCACCCACGGCAGCACCGACGAGATCGCCGGCCAGGGCGTGGCGAACCCGAGCGAGATGCTGCTCGCGGCGGCGCTGCTGCTCGACGAGGGGATCGGACGCAGGGCCGCGGCGCAGACGCTCGAAGAGAGTCTCGCGGCGGCGCTGTCGGCGAGCCGCACGCCGGACATGAGCGGACCGGGCGTGGCGGCCACGACACGGGAGTTCGTCGACGTCGTGCTCGGCTTGCTCCCGAGCGCACGGCGGGACACCGAGTTCGCGATGGGAGTGGGACGATGAGGATGAACGGCGCGGACGCGATCCTCCGCTCCCTCGAGGCCGAGGGCGTGGCGGTGATGTTCGGCATCCCCGGCGGCGCCATCATGCCGACCTACGACGCGATGGCGCGCGGCACGTCCGTGCGGCACGTGCTCGCCCGGCACGAGCAGGGCGCCGGCCACATGGCGCAGGGCTACGCGCGCGCGTCGGGACGCGTGGGCGTCGCCATCGCCACCTCGGGGCCCGGCGCGACCAACCTCGTGACGCCGATCGCCGACGCCTGGATGGACTCCACCCCGCTCGTCTGCATCACCGGCCAGGTGCGCTCGACGCTGATCGGCACCGACGCCTTCCAGGAGTGCGACATCACCGGCATCACGATGCCGATCGTCAAGCACTCGTGGCTCGTGCAGGACGTGAAGGAGATCCCCGCCGTGATGAAGGCGGCGTTCCACGTCGCCCGCAGCGGCCGCTGCGGCCCGGTCCTCGTCGACGTGCCGCGCGACATCCAGGAGGCGACGCTCGACTTCGTCTATCCGGACACGGTCGACCTGCCCGGCTGGCGGCCCCCGTCGAAGGTGCATCCGCTGCAGATCCGCGAGGCGGGCGAGCGCATCGCCGGCGCCGAGAAGCCCGTCCTCTACGTCGGCGGCGGCACGATCAACGGCGAGGCCTGCGACGAGCTGCGCGATCTGGCCGAGGCGGGGGGGCTGCCGGTGGTCACGACGCTGATGGGCAAGGGCGCCTTCCCCGAGACCCACCCCCTGCACTTCGGCTGGCCCGGCATGCACGGCGCGAAGTGGTCGAACCTCGCCATGAACACCTGCGACGTGCTCGTCGCGATCGGCGCCCGCTTCGACGACCGCGTCACCGGCAAGCTGTCGGCCTTCGCTCCGGGCGCGACGATCGTCCACCTCGACATCGACCCGGCCGAGATCTCGAAGCTGCGCGACGCCGACATCCCCGTCGTCGGCCCGCTCAAGAAGGCGCTCGCGGAGCTGGCGCGGGAGGTGCGCAAGCACCGGGAGAGCGGCGTCGCGGCGCCCGACGCGTGGGTGCGCAGGATCGAGGGGTGGCGCGACGAGTTCCCGCTCCGCTACGGCTCCGGCGGCGACTGGCTGAAGCCGCAGAAGCTGATGGAGACGCTGCAGGAGCTCACCGCCGGCGAGGACGTGATCTTCACCACCGGCGTCGGGCAGCACCAGATGTGGGCGATGCAGTACCTGCTCGCCGAGCGGCCCCGCACCTTCATCACGTCGGGCGGCCTGGGCACGATGGGCTACGGGATCCCGGCCGCGATCGGCGCCAAGGCGGCCCGGCCGGAGGCGAAGGTCGTCTGCGTCGACGGCGACGGCTGTTTCCAGATGACCGCGCAGGAGCTCACGACCGCGGTGATCGACGACCTCCCGATCGTCGTCGTGCTCGTCAACAACGGCTACCTGGGCATGGTCACCCAGTGGCAGGACATGTTCTTCGACGGCCGGCGCTCGCACGTCGGGCTGGGAGACCGGGTGCCCGACTACGTCCGGCTCGCCGAGGCCTACGGCGGCGTCGGCATGCTCGTCGAGTCCGAGGCGGAGCTGCAGCCTGCGCTCGAGCAGGCCCTCGCGCTCGACCGCACCGTCGTGATCGACTGCCGCGTCGACCCGTCCGAGCAGTGCTTCCCGATGATCCCCGCGGGCGCGGCGGCGCTCGACATGGTGGAGTACGAGGAGCCGGTGGAGGCGACGCAATGAAGCACACGCTGTCGGTACTGGTCGAGGACAGGCCTGGCGCGCTCGCGCGCATCGCGACGATGTTCGCCCGCCGCGGGTTCAACATCGACTCGCTCGCGGTCGGGCCGACCGAGCGGCGCGGCGTGTCGTGCATCACGCTGCGCGTCGACTGCGAGCACCACTCGCTCGAGCAGATCGAGAAGCAGATCCACAAGCTCGTCAACGTCCTCCGCGTGACCGAGCTCGCACCCGACGAGGCGGTCGAGCGCGAGCTGCTGCTCTTGAAGGTGAGCGCGTCGCCTGAGCGCCGGGCGGAGTTGATCACGACCGCGGAGGCCTTCAAGGGGCGTGTCGTCGACCTCGGCCCGGACGCGATCCTCTTCGAGCTCACCGGCACGCCCGAGGAGCTCGACTCGTTCCAGGAGCTCGCCCGGCCGCACGGCATCCAGGAGCTCGTCCGCACCGGACGCGTCGGCATGGCCCGCGCGTCGGCGAAGCGGCAGGCGCGACGGCTGTCTGCCATCAATTGATCGACCGGCGGCGCGCAGCCGCGCCCGCACGACCCCATCAACGCGACGAAAGGTGAACGAACGCATGGCGACGATCCTCCGCGACGGCGACCTGGGACTGCTCTCCGGCAAGGTGGCCGTGATCGGCTACGGCAGCCAGGGCCACGCCCACGCCCTCAACCTGCGCGACTCCGGTATCCAGGTCGAGGTGGGCCTCCGTGAGGGCTCCGCCTCCTGGGAGGCGGCCGAGGCGGCAGGCCTCGGCGTGCGCACGATCGCCGAAGCGGTCGGGGGCGCCCAGCTCGTCGCGATCCTGCTTCCCGACCAGGTGCAGCCGCAGGTGTTCGCCGAGCACGTCGCCCCGAGCCTGGCGCCGGGAGCAGCCGTGCTGTTCGCGCACGGCTTCAACGTCCTCTACGAGCGCGTCGCCCCCGCCGGCGCGAACGACGTCATCATGGTCGCCCCGAAGGGCCCCGGTCACGTCGTGCGCCGGCTCTTCACCGAGGGCTACGGAACACCGGCCCTGATCGCGGTGCACCAGGACGCGTCGGGCCGGGCGCGCGACCTCGCGCTCGCCTACGCCGTCGGTATCGGCGCCGGCCGTGCCGGCATCCTCGAGACGACGTTCAAGGAGGAGACCGAGACGGACCTGTTCGGCGAGCAGGCGGTGCTCTGCGGGGGCACCGCGGAGCTCGTGCGCGCGGGCTTCGAGACGCTCGTCGCGGCCGGCTACCAGCCGGAGATCGCCTACTACGAGTGCCTGCACGAGCTGAAGCTGATCGTCGACCTGATGTGGGAGGGCGGCCTCGCCGGCATGCGCTACTCGATCTCCGACACGGCCGAGTTCGGTGACTACACCCGCGGCAGGCGCGTCATCGACGAGCACGTGCGCGAGGCGATGAAGGCGATCCTCGACGACATCCAGAGCGGCGCGTTCGCCCGCGAATGGGTGGAGGACATGGAGAACGGCGAGGCACGCCTGAAGGCGATGCGCGCCGAGGCCGCGCAGACGGCGCTGGAGACGGTCGGCAAGGAGCTGCGCTCCCTCATGCACCGGGCCGGGGACCACTAGGTGGCCTCCGTCGACGTTCCCGTAGCGCTGCTCGGGTACGGCACCGTCGGGGCCGCGGTGCACCGGCTGCTGGAGGAGTCGGCCGACGAGATCGAGCGCGCGACCGGCCACCGGCTGCGCGTCACCCGCGCGCTCGTGCGCGACACCTCGAAGGACCGCGGCTTCTCTCCCGAGCCGGGCGTGCTCAGCGACGACTTCGCGACGATCCGCGACGACCCGGCGATCCAGGTCGTCGCGGAGGTCATGGGCGGCGTCGATCCCGCCGGCGACTACGTGCTCGAGCTGCTGCGCGCGGGCCGCCCCGTCGTGACCGCGAACAAGCAGCTCGTCGCCCGCCGCGGCGCCGAGCTCTTCGAGGCGGCGGCCGCCGGCGGCGTGCAGCTGCGCTTCGAGGCGTCGGTGTGCGCCGCCATCCCCGTGATCAAGGTGCTGCGCGAGTCGCTCGTGGTCACGAACGTGCACCGCGTGCTCGGCATCGTCAACGGCACGACGAACCTCATCCTCTCCGCGATGGAGGGCGGCCGCCCGTACGGGGAGGCGCTCGCGGAAGCGCAGCGGCTCGGGTTCGCCGAGGCCGATCCGACCGAGGACGTCGCCGGCATCGACGCCGCGGCGAAGACGGCGATCCTCGCCACGGTCGCGTTCGGCACCCGCGTGCCGCTCGACTGGGTCGACGTGGAGGGGATCGAGCACGTCACGCTCGACCACGTCGTCGCGGCGCGCGCTCTCGACATGCACCTCAAGCTGATCGGCCGCGCCACACTCGTCGGCGACCGCGTCGACGTGCGAGTGGGCCCGGCGTTCGTCGATCGCCACCACCCGCTCGCCGCCGTCGAGGGGGCGTTCAACGCGGTCATGCTGCAGGGCGACGCGATCCGGGAGATCACGCTGGAAGGGCCGGGCGCCGGAGGCATCGAGACCGCCTCCGCCGTCGTCGCGGACATGGTCTCCGTCGTCGGCACGACCGGGACGGGCTTCCTGCAGAACGACCCGGTGTGGCGCAAGCTGGAGCGGCTGCCGGCGGGCGATCTCACCTCGCCGTTCTACCTCCGGCTCGAGGTCGACGACCGTGCCGGCGTGCTGGCGCGGATCGCGCACGAGCTCGCCGCCGAGGGCGTCTCCGTGGCACGCCTCGTGCAGCAGCCCGGCGACGGGCACGCGGTGCTGCACGTCGTCACGCACGAGGCGCCCGCGGGGCGCGTGGAAGCGGCCCTCACGGCGATCAGGGCGCTGCCCGAGTCGCGCGGCGAGGCGAGCGCGCTGCCCGTCGTGTCGGACCGCGGCGTCGAGGAGCTGGGCTGGACATGACGGCTGCGCTGATCGACCGCTACCGCGACCGGCTCCCCGTCACGGCTGCGACGCCGGTCGTCTCGCTCGGCGAGGGCTCGACGCCCCTGCTGCGGGCGCCGCGCCTGTCGCGGCGGCTCGGCGTCGAGTTGTGGCTGAAGTGGGAGGCGTCGAACCCGACGGGCTCGTACAAGGATCGCGGCATGACCGTGGCCGTGTCGAAGGCGCTGGAGGACGGCGCCGAGGCCGTCATCTGCGCGTCGACGGGGAACACGGCCGCCTCGGCCGCCGCCTATGCGGCGCGCGCCGGCATCCCGGCGCTCGTGCTGACGCCGCAGGGCGCGGTCGCGGGCGCGAAGGCGGCGCAGACGCGCATGCTCGGAGCGAAGGTGCTGGAGGTACGCGGCGACTTCGACGAGGCGCTCGCCGCCGCGCAGGAGCTCGCGCGCCGCGGCACCCATGTGCTCGTCAACTCCGTCAACCCCAACCGGCGCGAAGGGCAGAAGACGGCCGTCTTCGAGATCGTCGAGGAGCTCGGAGCCGCGCCCGACGCGTTCGTGGTCCCGTACGGGGGCGGCGGCAACACGTCCGCCTACGCGAAGGGCCTCGGCGAGCTCTCGCTGGCGGCGCCCCTCTACTCGGTGGAGGCGGAGCATCGCCCGACGACGCTCGCCTCGGCGATCCGCATCGGCGAGCCGGTGCACGCCGGCAGCGTGGCCGCCGCCGGCGCCCACGTGGTCGCCGTCTCCGACGAGGAGATCGTGGTGGCGTGGCGCGAGCTCGCGTCGCTCGAGGGCCTGTTCTGCGAGCCGTCCTCCGCCGCGGGCCTGGCCGCCATCCGCAAGGGCGCCGTCGCCGGCGAGCGGCTCGTCGTCACGATCACGGGTCACGGCCTCAAGGACATCGAGAACGCCGATCGCCACGGGGTCGCCCCCCTGCTCGTCGAGGCCGACCCGGACGCGATCGCACAAGCCGCCCGCGCATGATCGTTCGTGCACCCGCAACGTCGGCCAACGTCGGCCCCGGCTTCGACTGCGTCGCCGTCGCGCTCGACCTCTGGAACGAGCTCGAGCTGAGCGACGGCGACGGCATCACGATCGAGGGCGAGGGGGCGGGCGAGCTCGCCGCCGACGCGTCGAACCTCGCCGTGCGCGCGTACGCGCTGCTCGCCGACCCCGCCGGCAAGCGCTTCCGCTTCACGAACCGGATCCCGCTCGAGCGCGGCCTCGGCTCGTCGGCGGCCGCGATCGCGCTCGGCCTCGCGGCGGCCGCACCCCGTGCGCCGGTCGACGACCTGCTCGCGGCCGGGCTCACGCTCGAGAGCCACTCCGACAACCTCGCCGCCGCCCTGCTCGGCGGGCTCACCGTCGCCTGGGACGGCCGCGCGGCACGGATCGCGGAGACGCTCCCCCTGGCACCGGTCGCCGTCGTGCCACAGACGCGCACCTCCACGGCCGCGTCGCGCGGCACGCTGCCCGCGGCGGTCTCCCACGCCGACGCCGCCTCCACCGCGGGGCGTGCGGCGCTGCTCGGCGCCGCAGCGGTGTCCGGTGACCGGATGCTGTTCGCGGAGGCCCTGTGGGATCGCCTGCACGAGCCCTACCGCCCCTCGGCCGTGCTCGACGCGATCCGCGCGGAGCTGCCGCCCGGTTGCGCCGGCGCGACGCTGTCCGGCTCCGGCCCGACGGTCATCGCCTGGGCCGCCGGCGTGGACGCCTGCGCCGCCGCGCTGCGCGGTCGCTTCCCCGACCACGAGGTGCGCCCCCTGGCCGTGGTGCCGAGGGGAGCGCTGTGACGGTCCGCCTCGTCGACGTGCGGGGGCGCCCCGCATACGCGGCGGGCCACCTGCCGGGTGCCGTGCACCTCGACCCCGAGCGCGACCTGAGCGCGGTCGGGCCCGACCCGGCGCGGGGCGGGCGCCACCCCCTGCCGACGGCGGCGCAGCTGGCGGACGTGTTCGGGCGCGCGGGCATCGGCGGCGACACCTTCGTCCTCGCCGTCGACGACGGCAGCGGCTGGGCGGCGCGCTGCTGGTGGCTGCTGCGACACGTGGGACACGACGCTGCGGGCACGCTCGACCTGCGCGCGTACGCGGGGCCGCTCGTCCGCGACGAGCCGGCCGTCGAGCCCACCGGGTTCGTCGCGCGCGAGCGCGGCGACGACGTGATCGCCGCGGAGGAGATCCTCGCGCGGCTGGGCGATCCGTCCCTCGTCCTCCTCGATGCCCGCAGCCCCGCCCGCTGGCGCGGCGACGAGGAGCCGCTCGACCCGGTCGCCGGCCGCATCCCCGGCGCGCGCAACGCGTTCTTCGAGGAGCCGCTACCCGACGGCGCGACCGAGCCGCCCGAGATCGTCGCCACCTGCGGCTCCGGCGTCACCGCCTGCGTCGTCGCCCAGAAACTCGTCCTCGCAGGCCGCGAGGACGTCCGCCTCTATCCCGGCTCGTTCTCGGAATGGTGCCGCCGGGAGGGCTATCCCATCGAGACAGGAGGCCAGAAGCCGTGAGCACCCCCTACGACCGCCCGTCCGACCCGGCGAAGCGCCACAGCGCCGCCATGACCGACGGCCCCGACCGCGCCGGCGCGCGCTCGATGCTGAAGGCGGTCGGCTTCAGCGACGACGACCTCGCGAAGCCCGTGATCGGCGTCTGCACGACGTGGATCGAGACGATGCCGTGCAACCTCAACCAGCGCGCGCTCGCGCCCCACGTGAAGGAGGGGATCCGCGCCGCCGGGGGCACGCCGATGGAGTTCAACACGATCGCCGTCTCCGACGGCGTCTCGATGGGCACGACCGGCATGCGCGCCTCGCTCGTCTCGCGCGAGACGATCGCGGACTCGATCGAGCTCGTCGCGCGCGGGCACCTGTTCGACGGCCTCGTGTGCCTGATCGCCTGCGACAAGACGATCCCGGCCGCCGTGATGGCCTTGGCACGGCTCGACATCCCCGGTCTCGTGCTCTACACGGGCTCGATCGCGCCGGGCCGCTGGCGTGGCAAGGACGTCACGATCCAGGACGTCTACGAGGGCATCGGCGCCTACAACGCCGGCAAGATCAGCAAGGAGGACCTGCACGAGCTCGAGTCGGCCGCCTGCCCGGCGGCGGGGGCGTGCGGCGGGCAGTTCACCGCCAACACGATGGCGACGGCGCTCGAGTTCCTCGGCATCAGCCCGGCCGGCCGCAACGACATCCCCGCGCTGGACACGTCCAAGAAGGCAGCGTCGGAGGAGGCCGGGAGGCTCGTCGTCGACCTCGTGCGGCGTGACATGCGCCCGTCGTCGATCATCACGAAGGCCTCGCTCGAGAACGCCGCGGCCTCGGTCGCCGCGACGGGCGGGTCCACGAACGGCGTCCTCCACCTGGTCGCGATCGCGAAGGAGCTCGACATCGACTTCACGATCGACGACTTCGACGCCATCTCCGCGCGCACGCCGATCATCGCCGACCTGAAGCCGTTCGGCCGCTTCGTCGCAACCGACGTCCATCGGGCGGGCGGCGTCGCTCTCGTCGCGCGGGAGCTGAAGAAGGCAGGTCTGATCGACCCGACGACGCTCAACGTCGACGGCCGCACGCTCGGCGAGATCGCCGACGCCGCCGTCGAGACGGAGGGGCAGGAGGTGATCGTGCCGATCGAGACGCCGATCAAGTCACGCGGCGGCATCGCGATCCTGCGCGGCAACCTCGCCCCGGAAGGGTGCGTCGTCAAGCTCGCCGGGTCGGAGCGCACTCACCACCGTGGCCCCGCCCGCGTGTTCGACTGCGAAGAGGAGACGTTCGCCGCCGTCAAGGCCGGGAAGATCGTGGCAGGCGACGTGGTCGTGATCCGCTACGAGGGCCCGGCCGGCGGTCCGGGGATGCGCGAGATGCTGCACGTCACGGCCGCGATCGTGGGCGAGGGCCTCTCCGACGAGGTCGCGCTCGTCACCGACGGGCGCTTCTCCGGGGCGACGCACGGCTTCATGGTCGGCCACGTCTGCCCGGAGGCCGTGAAGGGCGGCCCGATCGCCGCGCTGCGCGAGGGCGACACGATCGTCATCGACGTCGACAGCCGCCGCATCGACGTGGAGCTCGCGGACGACGAGATCGCCGCCCGCCTCGCCGACCACGTGACGCCGGCGCCGAAGGTGACGTCCGGCGCGCTCGCCAAGTACGCGTCGCTCGTGCGGCCCGCCTCGGAGGGTGCTGTCACGATGCCCGCGTGAAATATGAGTACACTGTACGTCGTGGGACGGACGCGGGCTCGCCCGCTCCGCATCGAGAGAGGCTGAGGGACCGGCCCTGTGACGCCTCGGCAACCTGCCCCCATGGGCGACGGTGCCAATCCCGGACGGATGTCGAGCGACGACCAGGAGGTTCCGATTCATGCCCGCCGTTTCCCTCGCCTGTCGTAACTGCGCGGCCGAGTACCCGACCACGGCCACCGGCACGTGCGCGACGTGCTTCGGCCCCCTCGATCCCGTGTACGACTGGGAGCAGCTACGCGCCACCGTCTCCCGCGAGCGCATCGAGGCCGGCCCCGCGTCGATCTGGCGCTACGCCGACCTGCTGCCCGTCTCCGCTCCCGAGGACGCCCGCCTTGCGCCCGGCATGACGCCGCTCACCCCGGCGCCGCGCCTCGCCGCCCAGCTCGGCATCGCCGAGCTGTGGTTGAAGCTCGACACGGCGAACCCGACGCACTCGTTCAAGGACCGCGTCGTCGCCGTGGCGGCGCGCAAGGCGCAGGAGCTCGGCTTCGAGACGCTCTCCTGCTCGTCCACCGGCAACCTCGCGGGCGCCGTCGCCGCCCGGGCCGCGGCCGAGGGGCTCGAGGCGGCGGTGTTCGTGCCGGCCGACCTCGAGCCCGAGAAGCTCGCCGCCGCCGCCGTGTACGGCCCTCGCATCTACGCCGTCGACGGCACGTACGACCACTGCTCGCGGTTGTCCGTCGAGCTCTCGTTCGAGCTGCCGTGGGGCTTCGTCAACGTCAACCTGCGCTCGTACTACGCCGAGGGCTCGAAGACGCTCGCCTACGAGATCGCCGAGCAGCTCGGCTGGGAGACGCCGGACGCGGTCGTGATCCCGATCGCCTCGGGCGCGCTCTACCACAAGGTCGGCCAGGGCTTCGACGAGCTGCGCCGCCTCGGCCTCGTGGGCGGCACGACGCCACGCCTGTTCGGCGGCCAGGCCGAGGGCTGCCGCCCCGTCGCCACGGCCTTCGCGAGCGGCTCCCGGGTGACCCCGGTGCGGCCCGACTCGATCGCCCGCTCCCTCGCGATCGGCAACCCGGCCGACGGGGACTTCGCCGTCGCGACGGCACGCGCGACCGGGGGCGCGATCTACGCGGTGCCGGAAGAGGCGATCGGCGAGAACATGGCGCTGCTTGCCGGGACGACCGGCGTCTTCGGCGAGACAGCGACCGGTGTCACCCTGGGCGCGCTGCGGGCCGCGGTCGAGGCGGGCGAGCTCGGCCCGGGCTCGCGCGTCGTCCTGCTCGTCACGGGCGACGGCCTCAAGACCCCCGGGCCCGTGGCACACACCTACGAGCCGGTCGCGATCGAGGCGGATGCCGACGCCTTCCTCGACGACGTCCTCGCCGTCTCCTGACGTCGAGATGGAGGCGAGCAGCTCCGGAGGCGTCCGGAGCTGCTCGCCTCCACAGTACGATTGGACGATGGGCCGAACGCTCTTCGACAAGGTCTGGGACCGGCACGTCGTACGCGACGCGCCGGGCGAGCCGACCCTGCTCTACATCGACCTCCACCTCGTCCACGAGGTCACCTCGCCCCAGGCCTTCGAGGGCCTCCGGCTCTCGGGCCGCAAGGTACGGCGCCCGGAGCTGACGGTCGCGACCATGGACCACAACGTCCCGACGCTGCCGGGTCCGATCACCGACACGATGGCGAAGGCCCAGCTGGAGGCGTTGCGCGCGAACTGCGAGGAGTTCGGCATCCGCCTCTACGGCACCGGCTCGGGCCGCGAGGGAATCGTCCACGTGATCGGGCCGGAGCTCGGCCTCACGCAGCCCGGCAAGACGATCGTCTGCGGCGACAGCCACACCTCGACGCACGGCGCCTTCGGCGCGCTCGCATTCGGCATCGGCACCTCCGAGGTCGAGCACGTGCTGGCGACCCAGACCCTCGACCAGCGCCGTCCGCAGACGATGCTGCTCGAGTTCGTCGGGGCTCTGCCGCCGGGCCTCACGGCCAAGGACCTCATTCTCGGCGCGATCGGCCAGGTCGGCGTCGACGGCGGCGTCGGCCACGTCGTCGAGTACGCGGGGGAGGCGATCGCGGCGCTGACGATGGAGCAGCGCATGACGATCTGCAACATGACGATCGAGTGGGGGGCGCGCGCCGGCATGATCGCACCCGACGAGACGACGTTCGCCTACCTCGAGGGACGACCGTTCGCGCCGGCGGGGGCCGATTGGGAGCGCGCCGTCGAGGACTGGCGCTCCCTCGCCTCCGACGAGGACGCCGTCTACGACGCCCACGTACGGGTCGACGTCCGCGACCTCGCGCCACAGGTGACCTGGGGGACGAATCCGGGCATGGTCGTGCCGGTGACGGGGACGGTTCCCGACCCGTCCTCGCTGCGCAACCCCGACGATCGAACGGCGGCCGAGCGGGCGCTCGAATACATGGGGCTGCGCCCCGGCCAGGCGATCGCGGACATCCGCGTCGACCGCGTCTTCATCGGCTCGTGCACGAACTCGCGCATCGAGGACCTGCGCGCCGCCGCCGCGGTGGTGGCGGGTCGCAAGGTCGACCCGCGCGTGACGGCGCTCGTCGTGCCCGGCTCGGCGCAGGTGCGCCGGCAGGCCGAGGAGGAGGGGCTCGACCGGATCTTCCTCGACGCCGGCTTCGAGTGGCGCCTCGCCGGCTGCTCGATGTGCCTGGGCATGAACCCCGACATCCTCGCGCCGGGCGAGCGCTGCGCCTCGACCTCGAACCGCAACTTCGAGGGGCGCCAGGGCCGCGGCGGGCGCACACACCTCGTCAGCCCGCAGATGGCGGCGGCGGCGGCGCTGCACGGCCGCTTCGTCGACGTGCGCGAGCTCGACGCCGCGGGGGCGCCGGCATGAGACCGATCTCCCGCGTGGAGGGCCGTGTCGCGGTGCTCGACCGCCCCGACGTCGACACCGACCAGATCATCCCCAAGCAGTTCCTCAAGCGCATCGAGCGCACCGGCTACGGCGCGTTCGCGTTCTTCGACTGGCGCTACGACGACGACGGCAACCCGCGGCCGGGCTTCGAGCTCAACCAGCCGCAGTTCGCGGGCGCGAAGGTGCTGCTCGCGGGGCGGAACTTCGGCTGCGGCTCGTCGCGAGAGCACGCCGCCTGGGCGCTGCAGGACTACGGCTTCGACGTCGTCATCGCCCCGTCGTTCGGCGACATCTTCCGCTCGAACGCCGGCAAGGTCGGCATGGTCGCGATCCAGCTCCCCGAGCACGACGTCAAGGAGCTGATGGAGGCCGTCGACCTCGACCGCGGCTCCGAGGTCGTGGTCGACCTCGAGGCGCTGACGGTGACCGCGCCGAACGGCAAGGTGATCCCGTTCTCCTTCGACGAGGCGACCCGCTTCCGGCTGCTCAACGGGCTCGACGACATCGCCCTGACGCTGCAGCACGAAGACGCGATCGCCGCCTACGAACACGCACGGGGCATCGCGTGAGCCACGTCGCCGTCCTGCCCGGCGACGGCATCGGGCCCGAGGTCGCCGCGCAGGCGATCCGCGTGCTCGACGCGCTCGGCATCGCCCACTCCGAGCACGCCTTCGGCGGGAACGCCATTCTCTCCCAGGGGACGCCGCTCCCGGACGACACGCTCGCCGCCTGCCGCGCCGCCGACGCCGTGCTGCTCGCCGCCGTCGGGCTGCCGGAGCTCGAGGGCAGGCCCGTGCGGCCGGAGCAGGGGCTGCTCGGCCTGCGCAAGGAGCTCGGCGTGTACGCGAACCTGCGCCCGGCGCGCGGCGACGGCGTCGACATGATGATCGTGCGCGAGCTCGTCGGCGGCCTCTATTTCGGCGCGAAGGGCGTGCGCGAGGACGGGACATGGTTCGACACGTGCGAGTACTCGCGGCCCGAGGTGGAGCGGATCGCCCGGCGCGGGTTCGAGATCGCGAGGGCTCGCGGCGGCCGGCTCACCTCGGTGGACAAGGTGAACGTGATGCACACCTCGCGCCTGTGGCGGGACGTCGTGACCGCGCTCGGGGAGGACGACTACCCGGACGTTCCCCTCGACCACGCGCTCGTCGACTCGTTCGCGATGACGATCGTGCAGGCGCCGCAGACGATCGACGTCGTGCTGACCGAGAACACCTTCGGCGACATCCTCTCGGACGTCGCCGCCGCCGTGACCGGCGGGCTCGGGCTCGCGGCGTCCGCCTCCCTCGGAGACGCCGGGCCCGGCCTGTTCGAGCCCGTCCACGGCTCTGCGCCGCAGATCGCCGGCCGCGGCATCGCCAACCCGGCGGCGATGCTGCGCTCCGTGGCCCTGCTCCTCGCCTACGGGCTCGGCCGCCCGACCGAGGCGGCCGCGCTGGAGCGGGCAGTCGCCGACGCCCTCGAGGCGGCGCCGACACCGGACATCGGCGGCACGGCGACGACGGCCGCGTTCGGCGACGCCGTCTTGCGCGCCCTCGACGCGACGCCTACCCTGTGACGACGATGCAGAGCGCGCAGCCCCCCTCGTCCCGCCCCGGCTTCGCGCTCTTCGGCTGCGCCTTTACGGGCTAGCCGGCGCTTTCGCTCCACCGCCTCGCGCCGGCTAGCTGAGATCCCCGGCGGATCCGTCGTCTCCTGAAAGGCATCGCCGCATGACATCGAACGAGCTCACCGTCGCCTACCCGGGCCGCGAGGGCGCCCACTCCGCCGCCGCCTGCGACCGCCTCTTCCCGGCCGCGCGCCTCGTGCCACTGCCGGCCTTCTCCGACGTCGTCGACGCCGTCGCGTCGGGACGCGTGCCGTTCGGCGTGCTCCCGATCGAGAGCTCGCTCGTCGGCCCGGTGGCGGAGACGCACGACCTGCTCTACGAGTCGCCGCTCTCGATCGTCGCGGAGGCGATCCTGCCGATCCGGCACTGCCTCGTCGGCCCGGCCGAGATCGCGCTGCACGAGGTTCGCGAGGTGCACTCGCATCCGGTGGCGCTCGACCAGTGCCGCCGGCTGCTCGCGTCGATGCCGGGCGCCTCCGCGACCGTGGCGCCGACGACGGGGGACGCCGCGGCGATCGTCGCCCGTCTCGGCGACCCGGCCGTCGTCGCGATCGCAAGCGACCGCGCCGCGCGCCTGAACGGGCTGACGGTGCTGGCGGAGAACGTCGGCGACCATCCGGAGGCGTTCACGCGCTTCGTCTCGGTCGCGCCCTACACGAGGCTCGACCGGCGGGACGGCGTCTGGCGGACGGCGTTCTCGTTCATCACCGACCACCGGCCCGGCGCCCTCCATCACGCCCTCGAGCCGCTCGCGCGGCACGCCATCGACCTCAACCTGCTCGTCTCGCGGCCGATCCCGTCGCAGCCGTGGAGCTACCGCTTCGACGCCGTGCTCACGGGACACCCGCTCGACCCGGAGATCTCGGCGACGCTGCGGGAGATGCGTGGCCTGACGGCGCACCTGCGCGTCTTCGGCTCCTACCGCGCCGACCGGGAGGGCCAGGCTCTAAGCTCGGCGGCGTGACGGCGATCGAGATCTGCGACGTGGGCCCGCGGGACGGGCTCCAGAACGAGCCGGAGGTGCTCGCACCCGAGCTGCGCGCCGCGCTCGCGAACCGCCTCGCGCTCACCGGCGTGGCGCGCGTCGAGGCCGCCAGCTTCGTGCGCGACGAGCTCGTGCCGCAGATGGCCGGCGCCGAGCAGGTGGCGGCGGCGCTCGAGGCCCGTGACGGCGTCATCTTCGCGGGTCTCGTCCTCAACCGGCACGGTTACGAGCGGCTCCGCGCGACGGCTCTCGCCGAGGTGCACGCGACCTTCGCGGCGAGCGAGACGTTCCAGCGGCGCAACGGCGGCTCGTCGGTCGCCGAGGGGCTCGCCCGCACGGCCGCCGTCATCGCCGCGGCCCATGCGGACGGCCGCCGCGCGACGGTGACCATCTCGACCGCTTTCGGATGCCCGTTCGAAGGGCGCGCCGACCCGATGCAGGTGCTCGACCTCGTCGCCCGGTGTGCGGCGGCGGACGCCGACGAGGTCGTGCTCGCGGACACGATCGGCATCGCCGTGCCGACGGAGGTACGCCGAGCGGTGGAGCGGGCACGCACGACGCGCCTGCCGGTCGGCGTGCACCTGCACGACACGCGTAACACCGCCGTCGCCTGCGCGCTGGCCGCCGTCGAGGCCGGCGCCACGCTCGTCGACGCATCGGTCGGAGGCATCGGCGGCTGCCCCTTCGCGCCCCGCTCGACCGGCAACGTCGCCACCGAGGACGTCGTCTACGCGCTCGAGCGCGAGGGGGTGCAGACCGGCGTCGACCTGGACGCGCTCATCCGGGTCGCGGAATGGCTCGAGCGCACGCTCGCACACCCGCTGCCCGGGAAGGTGTATCGCGCCGGCAGCCGCCCGTAGGCCGGAGCACTAGGCGGCTTCCAGCGAGGGAAGGTACGGGTGCCAGCTCTCCGGAACGCGCTGGGCCGCCAGCCTGATGAACAGCAGGGGCGCGGGCGCCCGCGGTGGATGAGGGAGGGACATCGACGTCTCCTCGAGCAGCCGGTCGCCCTTGCGCAGGTTGCACGGCGCGCACGCGGTGACGACGTTCTCCCACACCGAGTCGCCGCCCCGCGAGCGCGGAACGACGTGATCGAGCGTGAGCCGCCCCTCGCGCGTGCCGCAGTACACACAGCGCCAGCCGTCCCGGGCGAACAGCGCCCGGCGCGAGATGCGGCGCTTGATCGCCCGGGGGACGCGCACGTACTGCAGCAGGCGGATCACGTGCGGCCTCACGAACGCGCCCGCGGCCGAGCGGAGCGGTTGCGCATGGCTCTCGACGACCTCGGCCTTCCCTTTCCACACGAGGACGTGCGCCCGGCGGACCGAGCACACGTTGAGCGGCTCGTAGCTCGCGTTCAGAACGAGGACGTGGTGCACGTGGCGCGAGCGTACCAGCGGGCGCGGCGGCGCCGTCAGCGGGCCATGGCGCGCTCGACGGCCTCCTGCTCCTCCGGTGAGAGCGCGACCGACGCCTTGCCGCGGTCGACGTCCTTCACGTAGATGCGCGCGTAGTCGCGCCCCTGGATCGCGGTGACGACGGTGCCGGTGCGGGTCGCGTCGAGGAATGCGAACGAGGCGGACTGCTGGCCGCCCGTGTCCTCGTAGGCGTCGTAGCGGACGACGGCGGTGTTGGTGATGGCGCCGTCGACGCGACGGTCGACCCGCGAGAGGCCGGCGGCGACCTCGTCCACGGCTCGATGGAGGTCGTCGATGCGCGCCTGCAGCGACACGGCGAAGTCGACCATGTCGCGGGAGGTGCCGCCGAGCACGGCACGCTGCGCCGCCTGCACCCTGCGCAGGCCGCGCGCGAGCAGAAGGACACCGAGCAGCGCGAGGGCCGCGACGGCGCATGCCGCAACGGCGACGGCGAGGGAGTCGAACATCTATCCGATGGAGAAGATGACGGGGTACTCGGCCGTGTTGTTGGCCTTGTTCTGCTCGCCGGAGACGGGCGTCACGTCGACCTTCACCGTCGTCTTCTCCCCGAACGGCGGCTCGGGGATGTCCCTGAAGGTGACCGTCTTGACCTCGCCGATGTCGATCAGGTCGATCGTCTGCTTCTTCACGATCGGCGTCGACCCCTTCGGGATCGTGAGCGTCACCTCGACGCGCACCTCCTGGTTCGCGCCCGTGTTCTTCACGCCCACCTCGAACGCGAGATCCGTCGACGCCTTCACGACGGTCGCGTTGCCGCCGATCGTGAGCGGCGTCCCGGCGGGCAGCACCTTCGTGTACTCGATGCCCGTGCCGTGCACGCCGGACGCGGTGCCGCCCGTGGCGGCGCCGTGGATGCGCTGCCAGATCGACGTCATCGAGCGGGCGCTGTAGAGGTCGGCGTTGGCGGCGAAGACGGATGCGGGAACCGTGACATCGCTCAGGCCCTCGTTCTGCACCGCCGCCTGCGCGGGCGCGCGGAAGAGGTCCTGCCAGACGACGTCGCTCGCCTCGAGGCGCCGCGCCTGCGCCGCCAGCTCCTCTCCGGCCGTGGTCGCCTTCTTCGCGTCCTGGCCCTTCGTCGCCTTGAACGTGGCGAGCAGGCCCTGCATGCCGCCGGCGCGCAGCTGCAGCGCCTCGATCGCATGCTCGTGCGCCGGCCGCAGCGGCCCCGGCACGTCGAGGCCCTGCGCCTGGCCGATGTCCTGCTGCTGTCGCTGGATCAGCCCGCCGAGCTTCGTCTCCAGCTCCGTCTGCTTGAGGCCGGGGGTCGTGAGCAGCTCCGCCAGGTCGGCGCCGATCTTGGTCGAGCTCGACCCGACGCCGCCGATGTCGCTCATATAGCGGTTGTAGGTGTCGCGCTTCTGGCTGCTCGAGCAGCCCTGGCCCCAGACGACGAGCAGGACGACGATCACGATCGCGAACGCGATCAGGCCGACCAGGCGCAGCAGCGGCGTGAGACCGTGCGGGGCGCGGAACGCCGGCCGCCGCGGCCCCCGGCCGCCGCCGCCCTGCGGCCGCCCTGCGCCGGCAGGCCGCCGCTCGCCGTGCGTCTCACGGGTCGCGTCGTCCTCGAAGAAGTCGAAGTCGAGAATGTCGTCGTCGTGCGCGCTCACGCATCTGCTCCCGTCGGGGGGACGGGGCGAGTGTACGACATGCTTCGGCCGGGAGGCAGGAAGAGAGCGATTCCGCGCAACCTGCCCTGCCCCGTGGCAGCCCCGCCGCGGCGGCACGGAAGGACGTGTCCGCGCGGCGGCGAAGGGGCCTCCGACGTGTCGAGCGCCGCCTACGCCCTTCCGCAACGAGACCTCGTCCTCGACCGATACCGCCCCCTGCGCCCGCTCGGTCGCGGTGGCTCGGGCTCGGTCTGGCTCGCGCGCGACGAGCGCACCGGGCTCGAAGTGGCGCTCAAGATCGTGCCGCGGGAGGGCAAGCGCGCCTCGCGCGCGGCCCGCGAGATGGAGGCGGCGTCGCGGCTGCGGCACGAGCGCTGCGTACGCGCCTACGACTTCGGCGGGGACGCCGGCCACGTCTACATCGCCTACGAATACGTCCAGGGACGCACGATGCGCGAGGCGCTGCGGGCCGGCAAGCTGACGGATCGCGCGTCGATCGAGGCGGCTGCGCAGGTTCTGGACGGCCTTGCGCACGCGCACCGGCTCGGCATCGTCCACCGCGATGTGAAGCCCTCGAACGTGCTCATCGAGGACAAGCCCGAGCTGTCGGTGCGCCTGCTCGACTTCGGCCTCGCGCAGTTCGACGAGACGGACACGCTCACCGCGGTCGGGGACGTGCCCGGCACGCTCGCCTACATCTCGCCGGAGCGACTCGCGGGCGGCGAGGCGACGACGGCGAGCGACGTGTGGGCCGTCGGTGTCCTGCTCTGGGAGGCGCTCGCCGGCCAGCACCCGTTCTGGGGCGTGCCTCTGCCCCAGGTCGCCGCCGCGATCGAGGCGGGCGCACCGCCGATCACGAAGCAGCGGCCCGATCTCGCGGCCGCGCTCGTCGAGGCGATCGAGTCCGCGCTGGCCGTCGACCCGTCGCGCAGGCCATCGGCCGAGCGTCTCGCCGTGCAGCTGCGCGCCGCCGTCGGCGCCCCCCGCCGTGCGCGCCATGTCGTGCCGCGGCCGCCGGCAGCCCGCCGCGCCCGGCCGGCGCGCGCCGCGGCACGGCTGCCGCTGGAGCGCCGGCTCGTCCCCGCCGGGCTCGCGGCGGCGACCACCGTCGCAGCGGCGACGCTGCTGCCCTTCTGGACGCCCGGCCTCGTGCTGCTGCTCGCCCTCGCCGCCGGGCTCGCGGCGCTCCGCTCGCCGCGGGCAGGGCTTGCGATCGCGCTGTTCGCTCCGGTCTTCCCGCTCGGCAATCTCGCACAGGCGGCGGCGGTCGCCTACGCGGTCGTCGCGCTCGGCTGGCTCGCCCTCTGCTGGCGCGACGCGCGTGCCGGGCTGCTCTTCGCGGCCGCGCCGATCCTCGCCTCGCTGGGGGCCCTCGCGCTGCTGCCACTCGCCGTCCAGCCCGCGCGTGGCGCGGCGCGGCGCGCCGCCCACGCAGGCGTCGGAGTCCTCGTCGCGGCGCTCGTGGCGGGGCTTCGCGGCGCTCCCCTGCCGCCGGCGGGAGCGCGCGTGGAAAGCCTCGGGCTCGCGGGCTCGACGCGCGTCGGGGACGTGGTCGCGGCCGCCACCTCGGTGCTCGCCGCCGACCCGGCGATCCCGGTCGCCGCCGCCGGGCTCGCGCTCACCGCCGCGCTGCTCCCCGCCGCGCGGCGCCGGGGGCTGTGGGGCATCGCGGCGCTCGGCGCGCTGCAGCTGGCGGTCGTGCTGCTCGGCGCACCCGGGGTTCCCGCGCTCGGCTTCGTGCTCGGCACCTGGCTGCTGTGCGGCGTGCTCGCCGCGGTGTCGCGCGCGAGTGGCCGCTACCCTTAGCGCGGAGGAGGCCTCCCCCGCAATGAGCGTCCTGCGCACCATCGAGAGCAAGATCGAAGGCCTCTTCGAAGGCGTCTTCGGCCGGGCCTTCCGCGCGCACGTGCAGCCGGTCGAGCTCGCCCGCAAGCTGGCGAAGGAGATGGACGAGCACCGCTCGGTCTCCGTCTCGCGCGTCTACGTCCCGAACGAGTACACCGTCTACCTCTCGCCCGGCGACCGGCAGCAGTTCGCGTCGTACGAGGGATCGCTGATCGGCGAGCTGCAGGAGTACCTGACGGAGCACGCGCGCAGGGAGGGCTATGCCCTGCTGACGCCGCCGCGCGTCTCGATCACGACCGACGTCGACCTCGTGATCGGGGAGTTCGGCATCGCCACCCGTGTGGCGCAGCCCGAGGAGGGCCTGCCGCCGCTGCCGCCTGCGTCCAGCGCCCCGATCCCGGCGCCGCCGACGCCCCTCGTGCCGGCGCCGCCGGCCGCGACGCCCGCTCTCGACAGCGCGCCGGCGGCGACGATGATCTACCGCTCACCGCCGTTCGCGCGGGAGGACGGTGTCGCGCCGCCCGAGCCGGAGCGCGAGGTGGTGACGCTGACCGTGGACGGTCGCGCCCACCCGATCACGTCACGGTCGGTCGTCATCGGCCGGTCGCGAGAAGCGGACATCCGGCTCGCCGACGTCAACGTGTCCCGCCGCCACGCCGAGATCGTGCAGGAGGGCGCGACCTACTGGCTCGTCGATCTCGGGTCGACGAACGGCACCGACGTGAACGGCCGCCGGGTGACGCGGGCCAAGCTGGCGGACGGCGACCGCATCACCATCGGCGCCACGGACATCGTCTTCGGCCGCGCGCTCCCGTGACGGGCGTACTCGGCGCCGTCGACGCCGACGTGGCGCTGCTGGCGCTCAAGATCGGCTTCCTCATCCTGCTCTACCTGTTCATCTGGGCGGTCGTGCGGTCGGCCACGCGCGACCTGCGCGCCGCCCCCCAGGAGTCGCTCGTCATCGGCGCGCAGGAGGCGGACGCACTGCGCGCGCGCTACGAGCCCGTCGTGCGGGGGCCACGAGCACGGCTGCTCGTGCTCGACAGCCCGGCCCTGCAGGCGGGCAGCATGCTCGAAGTCGCGGCGCCGACGCGCCTCGGGCGCGGCGGTGAGAACGCGGTGCGGCTCGACGGCGACGAGTTCGTGTCGACGCGCCACGCGCTGCTCGAGCCGCGCCCCGACGGCCTCTGGGTCGAGGACCTCGGATCCACGAACGGGACGTTCGTGAACGGTGCACGCGTGACGAGCGCCCGGCTGCTGCGCAGCGGCGACGTCCTCCGCATCGGCCAGACAGACCTGAGGGTGGAGCGATGAGAATCGGCCGGGCGAGCGCGCTGACGGACACGGGACGCCGGCGCCTGCAGAACGAGGATGCATTCGTCTGCGATCCGCCGCTGTTCGCGGTCGCCGACGGCATGGGCGGCGCACAGGCAGGCGAGATCGCCTCGCGTCTTGCCGCGGCCGCGCTCGAGGAGCGCGCCCTCGAGCTCCGCGGCGCCGAGGCCGTCGCGGAGCTCGTGCGGGAGGCCAACGACCGTATCTTCCGGCACGCGCTCGGCGATCCGACCGTGGCGGGCATGGGGACGACGGTGACGGCCATGCTCGTCGACGAGCGGGCCGGGACGATCGCGATCGGGCATGTCGGCGACTCTCGCGCCTACAGGGTGCGCGGCGGCGAACTGGCACAGCTGACGGCCGACCACTCGCTCGTGGCCGAGCTCGTCCGCAGCGGGCGGCTCTCGCCCGAGGAGGCGGAGCAGCATCCCCACCGCTCGGTGATCACCCGCGCGCTCGGGACGGAGGCGCAGGTGGAGGTCGACGCGCTCACGGTGTCGATGCTTCCCGGCGACCTCTACCTGCTGTGCTCCGACGGCCTCACCTCGATGGTGCGCGACGCGGACATCCTCGCGCTGCTCGACGCGGCCGGCGGCGATCCAGAGCGGGGCGCCGGGGCGCTCGTCGACGCCGCCAACGGCGCCGGCGGCGAGGACAACATCACGGTCGTGCTGTTCGAGGTGATCGACGGCGAGCCGCCCCCATCGGAGCTCGCCGCCGAGCCCGACGCCGTGACCGCCGAGCAGGCAGTACCGGGCGGGGCGCCGCAGCCGCCGCCGCCGACCGCGCCGCCCGTGCGACGTCACGGCGCGGGTGCGGGCGGGCGCCGGCTCGCGCTCGCCGCGGTCGTCGCGGCGGCTACCGTCGGCCCGCTGCTCGTGTGGTGGGGCATCGCGCGGTGAGCGCGCGCAACAAGGAGCTCGCCAACCTCCTCCTCGCGGCGGTCGTCGCCTCGGCGGCCTTCGCCAGCGTCTCGATCGCCCAGAGCGGGCTCGCCTCCGTCCGCTGGCTCGGCTACGTCGGGGTCGTCTTCGGCCTCTACCTCGTCGGCCATCTCGTCGCACGCGTCGCGGTGCCCTGGGCCGATCCGACGCTGCTGCCGCTCGCCGGGCTGCTGACCGCGATCGGCCTGACGGTGATCTACCGCCTCGGGCCCGGCGACGCCCGCCGGCAGGCGCTGTGGGTGGCGCTCGGCGTGGCCGCCTTCGCCGCGACGCTCCTGTGGCTGCGCTGGGACTACCGCGTGCTCGAGCGCTACAAGTACCTGTTCGGCGTCTCCGCCGTCGTGCTGCTGCTGTTGCCGTCGGTGCCGGGGCTCGGGTACCGCGTCAACGGCGTCAATCTGTGGGTGAGGATCGGCGCCTTCCAGTTCCAGCCCGGCGAGCTCGCGAAGATCTTCCTCATCGTCTTCCTTGCCGGCTACCTGCGCGACAAGCGCGAGTCGCTCGCGCAGGGGCGGCTGAAGGACCTCGGACCGCTGCTCGCGATCTGGGGCGCCGCCATGCTCGTGCTCGTGCAGACGAGCGACCTCGGCTCGGCGCTGCTCAACTTCGGCATCTTCCTCGCGATGGTGTATGCCGCCACCGGGCGCGTGCTCTACGTCGGCGTCGGCCTGACACTGTTCGTGGCGGGATCCGCGGCCCTCTACAACGCGCTCTCGCGCGTGCAGCAGCGCGTCACGGTGTGGCTGCACCCGTGGACCGACGAGAAGGTGCACTGCGCGATCAACGGGAAGCTCGAGTACCGTCAGAACTGCGACTCGTACCAGCTCGTGAAGAGCCTCTACTCGATTGCAAACGGCGGCTACGGCGGCACCGGGCTCGGCAAGGGCACGTTCGAGACGGTGGACGGCGCGCCGCTGATCCCGTACCTCAAGACGGACTTCGTCTACTCGGCGCTCGCCCAGGAGCTCGGCCTGATCGGGGCGGCGGCGGTGCTGCTCCTGTTCATGGTCGCCGTCGCCCGCGGCATGCGCATCGCGCTCATCGCCCAGGACGGCTTCTCGAAGCTGCTCGCCACGGGGCTCACCTTCGGCCTCGCCCTGCAGACGTTCATCATCGTCGGCGGCGTGCTGCGTGTCGTGCCGCTGACGGGCATCACGCTGCCGTTCGTCTCCTACGGCGGCTCGTCGATCATCTCGAACTTCGTCCTGCTGGCCCTGCTCATGCTCGTCTCCAACCGGGCCTCGGCGTCGGCGGCGGAGCGCCTTTGAACCGTCAGATCGGCCGGGTCGGAACGATCGCGATGGGGCTTCTCGTCGTCCTCATCGTCGCGACGACGTACTGGCAGACGTGGGCTCGCCCCGCGCTCGCCGAGCGGCAGGACAACGAGATCCAGCGCGTCGCCCAGTTCGAGATCAAGCGCGGCCTCATCCTCTCTCCCTCCCGCGTGCTCGCGCGCAACCGCGCCCGCACGACGAACGGGCACACGCTCTACTTCCGCCGCTACCCGCAGGGTCGCCTCACCGCCCACGTGGTCGGCTACTCCACGGTCGCGCGCTCGCGCACCGGCCTCGAGCGATCGCTCAACGAGGCGCTCACCGGCTCGTCGCAGAGCCTCTCGTCGCTCGTCGACCGGTCGCTGGACAAGCTCAACGGCAAGCCGATCGTCGGCGAAACCGTCGTCACGTCGCTCGACGTCGGCGCCCAGCGCGCCGCCTTCGAGGCGCTCGGCTCCAACTGCGGAGCCGTCGTCGCGCTCGATCCGCGCACGGGACGCGTGCGCGTGATGGCGTCGTCGCCGAGCTACGACCCGAACGACGTCGAGACGAACTTCGGCCGCATCGAGCGCATCAGCGCCAACTGCAAACCCGCCTCGCCGCTGCTCAACCGGGCGAGCCAGGGCCTCTACCCGCCGGGGTCGACGTTCAAGGTCGTGACGGCGTCGGCTGCGCTCGAGTCCGGCCGCTACACCCCCTCCTCCACCTTCACCGACCCCGGGTACTGCACGGTGTACGGCAAGCGCGTGAACAACTTCGACACGTCGCGGCCGTTCGGCACCATCTCGCTCGCGACCGCGCTCCAGCACTCGGTCAACTCGGTCTTCTGCAACATCGGCCTCGCGCTCGGGGCGAAGCGGATCCTCGCGCAGGCGAAGCGGTTCGGGTTCTACGAGCGCCCGCCGCTCGAGACGCCGGAGAGCGAGCGTCTCCCGAGCGGCCTCTACCGCCGCGGGTCGCTCTACGACCCGAAGCGCGACCGCGACGTCGACGCCGGCCGCATGGCGTTCGGCCAGGAGCGCCTGCTCGTGACGCCGCTGCAGATGGCGATGGTGGCGGGCGCGATCGGCAACGGCGGCATCCTCATGCGCCCGTCCGTCGTCGAGAAGATCGTGACGCCGAACGGCAAGACGCGCGAGCGCACGAGACCGGAGCAGCTCGGGCGCGCGGTGCGGCCGGCGACCGCGCGCGACGTCGGCGAGATGATGGTGCGCGCCGTGGAGGCGGGCACCGGCGTCGCGGCACGGATTCCCGGCCTGCGCGTCGGCGGCAAGACGGGCACGGCCGAGACCGGGGTCGCCGGCAGCAACATCACCTGGTTCATCGCGTTCGCGGGCCCGGAGGGCGCCAGGCCGGAGCTCGCGGTCGCCGTCGTGCTCCAGAACCAGTCGCTGACGGGCGGTGCCACCGCCGCGCCGATCGCCCGCACCGTGATGCAGGCGCTCCTGACACCGACGGCGAATCCCTAACGTACGGAGGCGCATGGCACACACCGACCTCACCGGATCGCTGTTCGCAGGCCGCTACCGCCTCGAGCGCAAGCTCGGCGCCGGCGGCATGGCCGACGTCTGGCTCGCCGAGGACCAGGAGCTCGGCCGCCGCGTCGCGGTGAAGCTGCTGCACGAGCGCTACGCGAACGACGCGCAGTTCGTCGAGCGCTTCCGTCGCGAGGCGACGCACGCGGCGGCGCTGTCGCACCCGAACATCGTCTCGATCTACGACCGCGGCGTCGACGACGGCTCCTACTTCATCGTGATGGAGTACATCGAGGGCAGGACGCTGAAGGAGCTGATCGTGACACGCGGCCCGTGTCCGGTGCCGGTCGCGATCTCGTACACGCGCCAGATCCTCGCGGCGCTCCGCTACGCGCACCGCAACGGGATCATCCACCGGGACATCAAGCCGCACAACGTGCTCGTCGACCGCGAGGGACGCGTCAAGGTCGCCGACTTCGGCATCGCCCGGGCGGGCGCGAGCGAGATGACGGAGGCGGGCTCGATCGTCGGCACGGCGCAGTACCTGTCGCCCGAGCAGGCGCGCGGCGCCCCCGTCGAGGAAAGCTCCGACCTCTATTCCACCGGGGTCGTCCTGTACGAGCTGCTCACGGGCACGGTGCCGTTCGGCGGCGAGACACCGGTCGAGATCGCGATGAAGCATCTCTCGCAGACGCCGGATTCTCCGTCGACCCGCCGCGACGGCATTCCGCACGGGCTCGACCTCGTGGTGCTGCGCGCGCTCGCCAAGGAGCCGGCCGATCGCTACCGCTCGGCCGGCGACATGGATCGCGACCTCGAGCTCGTCGCCCGCGGCGACGCGGTCGGCAGCGAGACCGAGAACGCCGCGACGATGGTGCTCGCGGGCGCCGGGGCGCTCGACGAGACCGCGGCCACGCGCCTTGCTCCTCGCGTCGGCGGCACGGGGGGTGCGTACGGCGGCGGAGAGCGCTACCGCGCCTACGACGGCCCCGTCGTGCGGCGACGCAGCATCTGGCCGTGGCTGCTCGCGCTCGGCGCGCTGCTCGCGCTCGCCGCCGCCGGCTACTTCCTCTACGACAAGGTGCAGAGTCAGATCGACAGCACCAAGCCGCTGCGCGTGCAGCAGTACACCGGGCTCGTGGAGCGGAAGGCGGTCACGCTCATCCACGCCGACGGCTTCGACGACAACGTGCGCCGCGTTCCGAACGCCGACACGCCGGTCGGCATCGTCTTCGCGCAGCAGCCGGAGGAGGGCACGAGCCTCGCGCGCGGCGGCATCGTCACCATCCTCGTCTCCAGCGGCAAGCCGACGGTCAAGGTGCCCGGCGTCGTCGGCACGTCTCTCGCCGACGCTGTGGCGACGCTGACCCAGGCGGGCCTGCAGGCGAAGACCGTGGGCGTCCCCTCCGACAAGCCGACGAACATCGTGACGGGCCAGGATCCGAAGCCGGGAACGCCGCTCGTGTCGGGGGCGACGGTGAGGATCAACTACTCGACGGGGCCGAAGCCCGTCGGCGTGCCCGCCGTCGTGGGAATGGACTACGCAACCGCGCTCGGGCTGCTGCAGGCGCAGGGGTTCGCCGTCAAGCGCACCCCCGTCGAGAGCGACCAGCCGGCCGGGGTCGTCGTGAGCCAGGTGCCTCTCGGGAACTCGACCGCGACGAAGGGCTCGACCGTGGTCGTCTCCGTCTCGAACGGCCCGACGACGACGACGCTCCCGGACGTCAGCGGGCAGCTGGAGGCGGACGCGCGCGCGACGCTGAAGGCCGCCGGCTTCAAGGTCACGGTGACCCGGCAGGACACCGACGTGCAGGCCTTCGACGGCGTCGTGATGTCGCAGGATCCGCCGGGCAACAGCGACCAGCAGCCCGGGACGGTCGTGACGCTGTTCGTCGGCACGTACGTTCCGCCGACCACGACCACGACCACGACCGCCACGACCGCCACGACGCCGTGAGCGCGCGCATGCGGATCGCGATCCTCGCCGGTGGACGCTCGAGCGAGCGCGCGGTCTCGCTGGCCTCCGCCCGCTCGGTGCTCGACGCGCTCGATCCCGCCCGCTACGAGACGCGGGTGATCGAGATCGGCCGCGACGGCACGTGGGCGCTTCCCGCCGCCGCCGGCTCTGCCGCGCCGGCCGCGGCGGCGGCGGCGCCGTCGCTCCCGATCCCGACTGCCGCCGCCCCGGCGGCCCTCGGCGCCGTCGACGTCGTGCTCCCGATCCTGCACGGCCCGTTCGGCGAGGACGGGACGGTGCAGGGCCTGCTCGAGCTCGCCGGCGTTCCGTACGTCGGCTCGGGCGTGGCGGCGTCGGCGCTGTGCATGGACAAGGATCTGTTCAAGGCGGTGCTGCGCGACCGCGGCATTCCCGTGGCGCCGAACCTCACGCTGCGCGCCGGTGACCCCGTGCGGAACCCGTTCGGCTACCCCGTGTTCGTCAAGCCGGCGCGGCTCGGGTCGTCGGTCGGCATCTCGAAGGTAACCGAGGAGCGTGATCTCGAGGCCGCCGTCGCGCTTGCCCGCCGCCACGACGACAAGGTGCTGGTGGAGGAGTTCCAACCGGGCATGGAGGTCGAGGTGGGCGTGCTCGGAGACCGGGATCCGGTCGCCTCGCCGGTCGGCGAGATCGTCGCCCGGGCGGACTGGTACGACTTCGACGCGAAGTACGCCGACGGCGGCATGGAGCTCGTCGTGCCGGCCCGCCTGCCGCACGAGGCGGCGGAGCGGGTGCGCCGCCTCGCGATCGAGTCGTTCGTGGCGACCGACTGCGAGGGCATGGCCCGCGTCGACTTCTTCGTGCGGCCCGACGGCGAGGTGGTCGTGAACGAGCTGAACACGATCCCGGGCTTCACCGCGACGAGCGTGTACGCGAAGCTGTTCGACGCCGCCGGCATCCCCTATGCGGAGCTGCTCGACCGGTTGATCGCGCTGGCGCTCGAACGCCACGAGCGCCGCTCGCGGCTCGAGTACTAGGTCTCCCCGGCCCTCGCCGGCCGGCGCCGGGAGGAGGAAGGGCTGCCTACGCGAGGACGGCGGCGAGCGCGTCGTCCCAGACGGCGAGCGCCTCGTCGAGGACGGCGTCCTCGATCGTGAGCGGACACAACACCCGGATGCAGTTGCCTTCGACACCGGCCTTGAGCAGGATGAGGCCGCGCTCGAGAGCCGCCTCGATCACGCGCGCGGCGAGGTCGGCCGCCGGCTCCTTCGTGGCGGGGTCGCGGACGAGCTCGACCGCGAGCATGGCGCCGAGGCCGCGCACGTCGCCGATCTGCGGCCGGCGCCGCTGCCATGCGAGCATGCGCTCGCGGATCCGCTCGCCGACGACCGCGGCACGGGCGACGAGGTCGTCCTCGGCGAACACGTCGAGCACTGCGAGCGCCGCCGCGAGAGCGACCGGGTTGCCGATGTAGGTACCGCCGACGGCGCCGGCGTGCGGCGCGTCCATGATCTCGGCCCTGCCGATCACGCCGGAGAGGGGCAGGCCGGCCGCGATCGACTTGGCGACGACGACGAGGTCGGGCTCGACGCCGTAGTGCTCCATCGCGAACATGCGGCCGGTACGGCCGAAGCCGGTCTGCACCTCGTCGGCGACCATGACGATGCCGTGGCGGTCGCAGATGGCGCGAATGCCCTCGACGAACGCCGGCGGGGCCGGGATGAAGCCCCCCTCGCCGAGTTGCGGCTCGAAGACGATCGCCGCGACCTGGGACGGCGCCACGTGGGTGTGGAACATGCGCTCGATCGCGGCGAGCGCATCCTCGGAGGAGATGCCGCGGTAGGCGTGCGGGAACGGCGCACGGTACACCTCGGGGGCGAACGGTCCCATCCCCGTCTTGTACGGGTGCACCTTCGACGTCATCGTCATGGCAAGGAGCGTGCGGCCGTGGAAGCCGGCCTCGAAGGCGATCACGGCCGGACGACCGCTGGAGAGACGGGCTATCTTGACGGCGTTCTCGACGGCTTCCGCGCCGGAGTTGAAGAAGGCGGCGCGCGTGGGCCCGCCGATGGGCGCAAGCGCGCCGAGGCGCTCGGCGAGATCCACGTAGGACTCGTAGGGCACGACGGTGAAGTCCGTGTGGACGAAGCGGGCCGCCTGCTCCTGGATCGCGTCGACGACGTGCGGGTTGCAGTGGCCGACGTTGACCACGCCGACACCCCCCGCGAAGTCGATGAACGTGTTGCCGTCGACGTCCGTGATCGTCGCGCCGTGCGCCTTCGCGGCGAAGACGGGCAGATACACCTGCAGCGGCTTCGCGAGGGCCACCGCGGCGCGCGCGAAGATCTCCCGCGAGCGCGGGCCCGGGATCTCCGTGCGGAGCTCGATCGTCCTCGTCGCGGCCATGATCCGGAGCCTAGCGGAGCCTCGGGGCGGTAGGCTCGAAGCGGTGGACGTCGACGACCTCGATCCCGATCCCCACGTCCAGTTCGAGCGCTGGTTCGCCGAGGCGTCGGCGGCAGGCGTGCCCTACCCGGAGCAGATGGCGCTCGCGACGGCGGCGGCGGACGGCGCCCCGTCGGTGCGCATGGTGCTGCTGAAGGGGCATGACCCGCGCGGATTCGTCTTCTACACGAACCGCGAGAGCCGGAAGGCCGTCGAGCTCGAAGCCAACCCGCGCGCGGCGATCGTGCTGCACTGGGAGCTGCAGGATCGTCAGGTGCGGGTCGAGGGCACTGTCGTCCGCGTCGACGACGACGAGTCCTTCGCCTACTTCCGCACACGGCCGCGGGGCAGCCGGCTCGGCGCCTGGGCCTCGCCGCAGTCGCGCCCGCTCGCCTCGCGTGACGAGCTGCTGCGGCGCTACGCCGAGGTGGAGCGTCGCTTCGCCGGCGAGGAGGAGGTGCCGCTGCCGCCGTTCTGGGGCGGCTATCGCATCGTCCCGGACACGATCGAGTTCTGGCAGGGACAGCAGAGCCGCCTGCACGACCGGGTGCTCTACACGCGAGCCGCTGACGGCGGCTGGCAGCGGCGGCGCCTCGGGCCCTAGCCGCTAGCCGGCGGGCGGCGCGAGCGCTTCCGGCGCGAGCGCTTCCGTCGTGTAGATCCCGGACGCGTTCCAGAGCAGGAAGCCCTTTGCGCCCTGCAGGCGGGCGGCGGCGATCTGCGCGATGACCTGCTGCGGGGTGTAGCCCCAGTCCTGCACCCACGGCACGAGCTGGGCGCGCGATCCCTTCATCTGGCGGCGGAAGTCCGAGAGCGTGCGGTACACCGTCTCGCCCGGCTGCTCGCTCGGGCTCGCGAGACCGAGCTCGCCGGCGCCGTAGAGGGCCGGATACGACATCGGCGAGACGCTGTCGACATGCGCCGAGATCCAGCGCGGCACCTGGCCGATGCCGAGGTCGCGCGTCGCGGCGAGCCCGAACAACGCCGTGGCGACGCGCACGCCCTGGGGCTCGAGCCGGCGCCTGGCGTAGGCGACGAAGCCGGCGATGACGCGCCCGCGCGGCGTGCTCGTCTCACCGCGGTAGACGGCGCTCCCGACGTCGCCGTCGGAGGGGAAGCGGACGTAGTCGAACATGATCTCGTCGAAGCCGGCCCGCGCCGCCGCCTCGGCGATCGAGACGCAGTAGTCCCATACGCGCCGGTCGTAGGGGTTCACCCAGCCGAGCCCGCCACTCGTCGTCCACACCGAGCCGTCGCGCCGCCGCACCGCGAGGTCCGGTCGTCCCTGCGCGAGCTTGGGGTCCTGGAAGCAGACGACGCGGCCGATCATGTAGACGCCCCGCCGGTGCGCGAGCCGGACCAGCGTGCGCGGCTCGTACAACGGGCGCGCCGCCCCTACCTGCCGCGCGAGCGGCACGTCGGCGGGAACGAACCCGATCTCGCCGCTCTCGTCCTTCACGTCGAGCTCGATCGTGTTGAGCCCGTAGCGGGTGTAGCCGACGTAGTCGGCGAACTTCCCGGGTAGCGACGCGAGCGCTCCCGTCACGTGGACGCCGCGGACCTCGAGCGGCAGCGGCCGCGGCCGCGGCGCCGACGCGCCCGCTGCGGCCGCCGGCCGGGCGGGTACGGCCGCCTGGGTCGGGTGCTCGCCGCCGACGAAGCGCGCGCCCATGACGACGCCGATCACCGCGGTCAGCGCGAGCGCCAGGACCGCGGCGCGCCGACGCCGCTTCGACCGGCGCATCTGGTCCCGCCGAGCGCGGAAGCGCTCGTTCGGGTCCATCGGTCCGTACAGCATGGACACCGGGTCAGGGAGCCTATCGCATCCCCCGCGCGACGACCGCGAACCCGCTGCGCGCGAGACGGGCGCGAAAGCCTCTAGGATCGCGGCATGGTCCTCTCCGACCGCGCGATCCGTCGCCTCGTCGAGGCGGGCGGCATCGGCATCGACCCCTACGATCCGGCTCTGCTGCAGCCGTCGAGCCTCGACGTTCGGGTCGACCGGCTGTTCCGGGTGTTTCGCAACTCGCGCTACCCGTACATCGACGTGAAGCGCGAGCAGGAGGGCCTCACGGAGCTCGTCGAGATCGAGGACGACGAGCCGTTCATCCTCCACCCCGGCGAGTTCGTGCTCGGCTCGACGCTCGAGCGTGTGACGCTGCCCGACGATCTCGTCGCCCGCCTCGACGGGAAGTCGTCGCTCGGCAGGCTCGGCCTGCTCATCCACTCGACCGCCGGCTTCATCGACCCCGGCTGGGACGGCCACGTCACGCTCGAGCTGTCCAACGTCGCGAGCCTGCCGATAACCATCTACGCCGGCATGAAGATCGGCCAGATCTCGTTCGTGCAGATGTCCGAGCCGGCGGAGACGCCGTACGGCGCGGGGTCGCTCGGGTCGAAGTACCAGGGCCAGCGCGGCCCGACGCCGAGCCGCTACTGGAAGAACTTCGAGTCGTGATCCTCGTCACGGGCGCAACCGGGTTCGTCGGACGTCACGTCGTCGCGGCGCTGGCGTCCGAGGGCCGGCGGGTGCGCGCGCTCGTGCGCGACGCCGCCGCCACGGCCATGCTGGACGCGGTCGACTGCGAGCTCGCCCACGGCGACGTCACCGATCCGGCGTCGCTCCGGGAGGCGACGGAAGGCGTCGACGCCGTCGTCCATCTCGTCGCGATCATCGCCGGCCGCCCGGCCGACTTCGAGCGGGTGATGGTGCAGGGCACCGCCGCTGTGATCGCCGCGGCGCAGGAGGCGGGAGCGCGGCGCCTCGTCTACATGAGCGCGCTCGGGACGAGCGAGGAGACGAAGGGAACCGTGCCCTACTACCGGGCGAAGTGGGAGTGCGAGCAAGCGGTGGCTGCAGCCGGCATCCCGCACGCGATCCTGCGGCCGAGCTTCGTCTTCGGCGCCGACGGCGGCGCGCTGCCGCGCTTCCTGCGCATCGCTCGCCTCGCGCCGGTGACGCCGGTGGTCGGCCCGGGCAGACAGCGACTGCAGCCGATCTGGGTGGACGACGTCGCGCGCGCGGTCGTCCTCGCGAGCGACCGCTCGGACGACCTGCTCGTGGAGCTCGGCGGCCCGGAGGTCGTCGACTGGAACGGCCTCTGGCGCGCGATCAAGGAGGCGCTCGGCACCCGCCGGCCGACGGTGCACATCCCCGCGCTGTTGATGCGTGCGCCTGCGCTCGTGCTCGAACGGCTCCCCGACCCGCCGCTGACCCGCGATCAGCTGACGATGCTCGGCCTCGGCGACAACGTCGTCTGCGACGGCGGCGCCGGCATGGCCGAACTCGGCCTGCACGACCTCGTGCCGCTCGACGAGCAGCTGCGCCGCGCCGCGGCGGCGCGACAGCCGACTGCCGAGCACGCCGGCGACAGCGCCGAGCATCCCGGCGGCGGGCCGAGCTGACGCCGCGTGCGGCACTCCGCACGCGCGGAGCCCCACGACCGCGTGAGGAGCAGCTTGTGACACATCGGCACGAGCGTTCCCGTCCGCGGGTGGGCGACCTGACGTTCCGCAACGCCCCACGGGCGAGGGGAGCCGACACAGAAGCGTCGCGGAGGCGACGCACACACGTCACGGCCCTTCGGGCACGCTGCACGACATGCAGTTCTCCCCCGCGATCGACGCCCGCTTCGTGCGGGCCGTCCGCGAGACGCGAGATCTCGGCTGCGCGGCCGAGGTCTGGCGCCGGCTCCGCCGCCGGGCGCGCCGGGCTCGGCTCGCGACACCGTGCTACGAGAGCACACGCAGGCTCGTCGTCGCGGAGCGCGAGCGCCGCGCGCGCATCCGCGCAGCCGCCGCGACGATCGCCGATATCGTCCGGCGGCGCATACCCGCGCTGCCCGAGGACGTTCCACGAATGCACGCGCGCCACCTGGCGCGGGCCCGCAGCCGCGTCGGAGCACGGCGTCCCCGATCGCCGTGACCGCCGGCGGCGTCCGCTCAGCCGCCGGGCCTGACGACGCCGGTCTCGTAGGCCCACACGACTGCCTGCACGCGGTCGCGCACGCCGAGCTTGCGCAGCACGGCGGCCACATGGGTCTTGACCGTCGCCTCGCTGACGTAGAGATCCGCGGCGATCTCTGCGTTCGAGCGGCCGCGCACGACGCACAGCAGCACGTCGCGTTCGCGCTCGCTGAGCTCGGCCAACTCGGGCGGAGGCGCATCGCTGACGCGCGGCCCGGCGACGTAGCGCTCGATCAGCTTGCGGGTGATCGCCGGCGCGAACAGCGCATCGCCGGCGGCGATCACCCGCACCGCGTCGACGAGCGTCGCGCGCGGCACGTCCTTGAGCAGGAACCCGCTGGCGCCCGCGCGCAGCGCCTCGTACACGTACTCGTCGAGGTCGAACGTCGTCAGCATGAGGATCCCGAGCCGCTCGAAGCCGCCCGCCCGCAGGCGCCTGGTCGCCTCGATGCCGTCGACCCCGGGCATGCGCACGTCCATCAGGACGACGTCGGGAATGGTCGCCTGCACCCGCTCGACGGCCTCGGCGCCGTCGGCGGCGGACGCCACGACCTCGACGTCGTCCTGCGCGTCGAGGATCATCGCGAACCCGTCGCGCACGAGCTCCTGATCGTCGGCGAGGAGGACGCGGATCATGCCGGCTCCACGACAGGCAGCGTGGCATGGATGCCGAACCCTCCACCCGAGCTCGTGCCGACATCGAGCGTGCCTCCGTAGAGCGCGACCCGTTCGCGCATGCCGACGATGCCGTGGCCGCCGTTGCCGCGCGCAGGCGCCCCGGCGCCGTCGTCTTCGACCTCGAGCACGAGCGTGTCCCCGAAGGCGACGCGCACGGTCACGTGCGAGGCGCCCGCGTGCTTGAGCACGTTCGTCAACGCCTCCTGGACGATGCGGTACGCCGAGATGTCCACGCCGACGGGCAACGGTCCCGGCTCGCCGGCGACCGCAAGCTCGACCGACAGCCCTGCCGCCCGCATCTCCTCGGCAAGCTCCGGCAGGCGGGCGAGGCCGGGCTGCGGGGCGCTCGCGGGGGACTCGTCGCGACGCAGAACGCCGAGCAGGCGACGCATCTCCGCGAGGCCCTCCCGGCCCACGCGCTGGATCTGCTGTACGGGGACGCGTGCGCGCTCGGGGTCGAGACGGAGCATCTCCTCCGCGGCCTCGGCCTGCACCACCATCACGCTCATCGAGTGTGCGACGGCGTCGTGCAGCTCGCGCGCGATACGCCGCTTCTCGTCGACGACGGCGGCACGGGCTCGCTCCTCACGCTCCTCCTCGGCGCGCACGGCGCGCGCCTGCAGCTCGGCGACGTAGAGGCGGCGGGTGCGCACGTACATGCCGGCAACCAACGGCAAGAGCATCAACAGGACAACGAACGGCAACACCCCGATGATGTCGCCGACCGAGTGCACCGCCGGATCGAGCGCCTGCCCGAAGGCGACGAAGCCGGCGAGCAGGGCGAGGCCCCACGCCGACGTGCGGCGCGCCCGGTGCGCGCCGACCGTGTAGAGCGCCACCGTGAACGGGAGCACCTGGGCGAACCCCTGCGACGTCCCGTACAGCAGCGAGGGCACCGCTGCCGCGAGCACCATCGCGACGAGCGTGCCGGCGGGGTGCCGACGGCGCACGACCAGGGCGAGCGCCACGACGAGGTACGACGCGGCCACGACCGGGCGCGACCCGACGATGTGCGGGCTGCCGGCGCCGCTCGACGGGTAGAGCGGCGCCGTCCACGCCTCGATCTGCCCCTCGACGGCGATCGCCAGCGCCATCGTGACGTCCGCCACGTCCTGCTTCCGGTCGCTCCAGCGCAGCGTCACGCGCGGACGGTACCGCGCCGGGCTCGCCGTCGCCTCCGCCGAACGGCTGAGCGCGGCTCATCCGCGAGGACGGGCGCGATCCAGCCTGCCTGCCGAGGCCCGGTACGGGCACCGGCCCTACCGTCTCGCAAACGACCCCAAGGAGACCTGCGATGACCGACCTCCCACATGCACCCACGGCCGGCGCGCGACCAGTGTCCGTGCGCCTCGGCCCTGCGGCCGGGATCGCGGCGGGACCGCTGTTCCTCGGCCTCGTCCTGCTCAACACGTGGTGGAGCAGGGACTTCCTGCACTCGATCGGTTGGAGGCTGTTCGGCGGCGAAAGCCTCCCCTATCCGAGTTGCCTCGCGCTCGGGCCCCACGGATGGATGCAGGTCGTCGCATTCGCCGTCACGGGGCTGCTCGTGGTCATCTTCGCGATCGGCCTCCGTCGAGCGATTCCACGGCGCCCGTCGGCGATCGTCGCGACCACGCTGCTCGTGCTGTTCGGAACGGCGATCGCGACCTCATCCGCACGCGTCGACTGGACGTCGGTGCACGGCGGCGACCCGTCGACGCCGAACGGCTGGATCCACGGCATCTCGTTCGTCGTCGCGCTGCCGTCGATCCTGCTCGCGACCTGCGTGCTCGGGCTCGCGCTCCGCGGCGACAGGCGCTGGCGGCCGTTCGCCGTCGCGTCGCCGCTCGTCGGCGTCGCCCTGGCTCTCTCGCTCGTCGGCGGTCCGCACGGACAGGCGACGTTCCTCGTCTTCCTGGCGATCCTGTTCGGCTGGATCGCCGCCCTGGCGCTGCGACTGCGCCGTGTCGGGCCGTGACCTCGACCCGCACGGCTCCCGTCGCGGATCCCCCGGAAAGAGGGTGAGGGCCGCCTCACGGCGGCCCTCGCTCCCGGTGGCCAGCGTCGAAGTGGTAGAGGCGCTTCCTGCCTGCACCGGAGGATTCCCGGCCGGCGGCGCGGATCGCGCGTCCCCTACGCGTGGCTATGGCGATTCCCCGTGGGTCTCGGGGACACGCCTCTACCCGCTGGTACCTCCACTGCCGGTACTGCACGAATCTGTCACGTCCGGACCACCTCCTTTCCGCGGTAGCCCGAGTGTATATCGAGCGGGCAGGACGGCGAAAGGCGGGGCCTACACGTCGACGACGACGATCCCGTCGTCCCGCACCCGCACCGGATAGGTGTCGACCGGGATGTAGGCCGGCAGGGAGAGTGCCCGTCCCGTCGCGATCTCGAAGCGGGCGCCGTGGCGGGGGCAGACGGCGATGCCCTCCGCGCAGTCGAACTCCCCTTCGCACAGCGGGCCGTCGTCGTGCGAGCAGCGATCCTCGAGCGCGTACAGGGCGCCGTCGCAGTTGTAGACGCCGATCGACAGGAGCGGCGCGGCCGCGACGATCCGCACCGTGCCGGGCGGCAGCTCGCCGAGCGGGCAGACCTCGATCTCGACCACCGTCAGCTGAGCCGGATGTCCACGGTCGAGGTGCCCCACTCCTCCGGGAGCGGCGTGCCCTTGGCCTTGTGCAGGGCGACCTTCAGCACGCCGAGCCCGAGCAGCGCGCACTTGAGCCGCACGGGCGTGAGCGGAATCCCGATCTCGTCGAGCAGCTCGTCCTTCGACATCGCGGCGACGTCCTCGGCAGCGCGGCCCTTGACGAGATCCGTCAGCATCGAGGTGGCCGCCTGGCTGATCGCGCAGCCGCGCCCTTCGAAGCCGACCTCGTCGATCACGTCGGCCGCGCCGAAGCGCACCGAGACGGTGACCTCGTCGCCGCACAGCGGGTTCTGCCCTTCTGCCACCGCGTCGTTGGGATCGAGCAGGCCATGGTTCCGCGGCGTCTTGTAGTGGTCGAGGATGACCTCTCTGTACAGCTGCTCGAACTCGCTCACCCGAGGCTCCTCTTCACCTTGTGCAGGCCGTCGACCAGACGGTCGACCTCCTCCGGGAGGGAGTACAGGTAGAAGCTCGCGCGCGTCGTCGCCGCCACTCCGAGACGCGCCATCAGCGGCTGCGTGCAGTGGTGGCCCGCGCGCACGGCGACGCCCTCCCAGTCGAGGACCTGCGCCACGTCGTGCGGGTGCACGCCCTCGACCGCGAACGAGATGATGCCGGCGCGACGCTCCACGGGAGGGCCGAACAGCCGCACGAAGCCGAGCTCACCGAGCCGCCCCATCGCGTAGACGGTGATCTCGTGCTCGTGGCGCTCGATCGCCTCGAGCCCCACCGCGGAGACGTAGTCGACGGCCGCGCCGAACCCGACCGCCTCGGCGATCGCCGGCGTGCCCGCCTCGAACTTGTACGGCAGCTCGTTGAACGTCGTCCTGTCGAGGCCCACCGACCGGATCATCTCGCCGCCCAGGTTGAACGGGCTCATCGCCTCGAGCAGATCGCGGCGGCCCCACAGGGCGCCGACGCCGCTCGGGCCGCAGAGCTTGTGCGACGAGAAGGCGAGGAAGTCGCAGCCGAGCGCCTGCACGTCGACGGCGCGGTGCGGCGCCGCCTGGGCTGCGTCCACGACCATGATCGCCCCCTGTTCGTGCGCCCATGCCGCGATGCGCTCGACCGGGTTGATCGTCCCGAGCGAGTTCGAGATGAGCCCGGTGGCGACGACCTTGATCGTTCCCTCGCCGGCCAGCGTCTCGAGCGCCTCGAGCTGCAGCTCGCCCGCGTCGTCGATGGGGATGTGGCGGAAGCTCGCGCCCGTGCGGCTGGCGACGTACTGCCAGGGCACGAAGTTCGCGTGGTGCTCGAGCTCGGAGACCACGACCACGTCGCCCGGGCCGAGGTTGTCGAGACCCCACGCGTAGGCCACGAGGTTGAGCGCCTCGGTCGTGCTGCGCGTGAAGATCACCTCGCGCTCGGACGGGGCGTTGACGAACGCCGCGACGGTGCGGCGCGCGGATTCGTACCCCTCCGTGGCGCGCTCGGCGAGCCGGTAGACGCCCCGGTGCACGTTGGCGTACTCGTGCTCGTAGAAGTGCCGCATGCGGTCGAGGACCTGCCGCGGCTTCTGCGTCGACGACGCCGAGTCGAGATACGCGACCGGCCTCCCGTCGACGATCTCGTCGAAGACGGCGAAGTCGGCGCGCAACCGGTGGGCGTCGAGTGCGGGGGCGGTCGTCACGGCCATGGCCTCATGGTACCCGGGCACCTTCGTCAGGCGGCCGAGCCGCGGCTCAGGGGGACGAAGCGCTCGTCCGTCAGCCACAGGAAGCCGATCGCAACCGCGGACCCGATCACGACCAGCGTCGTCGCCGCCGCGTTCGGGACCGCGAGCTCGAAGAAGGTGCGCAGCCCGGGGAGAGCGATGACCGCGACGTAGGCCGCGAGGAGCAGCGCGCAGAGGAGCCCGACGAGCCGCGCCCGCTTCGTGCTCGTCGCCTCGAGCGCGAGCACGAGGTAGAGGCCGACGACGATCAGGGTCGAGGTCGCGGCGGTGCGCGACTGCAGCAGCCCGAGGTCGAACACGTTGCTGGAGACGAGGTACGTCGTCGTCACCCCCAGCCCGGCGGCGACGCCTGCCGGAACGGAGAAGCGGGACACCTCGCGCAGGAAGCGGCCGGTATGCCACGGGCCCTCGCTGGGCGCGAGGGCGAGGAAGAAGGCCGGGATCCCGACCGTGAGCGCAGCGGCGATCGTGAGGTGCCGCGGCAGCAGCGGATAGGCGGCGGGCGTGATGCCGATCGCCACGATGAGGAAGGCGGCGAACACGGATTTGGCGACGAACAGCTTCGTCACGCGCTGGATGTTGCGCAGGATGCGGCGGCCCTCGGCGACCATGCCGGGCAGCGCCGCGAAGTCGCCGCTGACGAGAACGACGTCGGCGACCGCCTTGGCCATCTGCGCTCCCGACGCCTGCGCGACGGCGAGTCGGGCCGCCTTCAGCGCCGGCACGTCGTTGACGCCGTCCCCGACCATCGCCACGTAGCGGCCCTGCGCGCGCAGCGACTCGACGATCCGGCGCTTCCCCTCGGGAGAGACGCGCCCGACGACGGCGGCGTCGCGCGCGACCGCGGCGAGCTCCGCGGCCTCGTCGGGGAGCGACGAGCCGTCGATCGCCTCGCCGTGCATCGGGATGCCGGCGTCCCGCGCGATGGCGCCGACGGTGCGGGGCGCGTCGCCCGACAGCACCTTCACCTCGACGCCCTGCTTCAGGAAGAACGCGACCGTCGCGCGGGCGTCGCGACGCAGGTCCTCGGCGAGCACCACGATCCCGAGTGGCCGCAGCGGCGGCGGCCCCTCGTCGGGGTCGGCCGGGAACGCCGCCGCCGCGACGCCGAATGCGACCACGCGCCGTCCCGCCTCCTGCTGCTCGCCGGCCACGGCCGTCAGCGCGCCGAGCGGGAAGAGCTCGGGGGCCCCGAGCACGTAGCGGGTGCCGCCGATCCGCAGCCCGCTCCAGCGCCGTCGCGAGAGAAACGGGATCGCCTCGTCCGCGGGCTCCGCCGGGGCGGGCACGGCGGCGGCGACGGCGTCGAGCGTCGGATTGCGGGGGTCGAACGACGCGGCGAAGCGTGCGAGCGCGTGGGCGAGCTCCTGCTCTGCCGTTCCCTCGACCGGTGCGAGCGCGACGACCCTGAGCCGCGACTCGGTGAGCGTGCCGGTCTTGTCGATGCAGATCGTGTCGACGGAGGCGAGCGACTCGATCGCGTTCAGCTGCTGGGCGAGTGCTCCTGCCCGCGCGAGGCGCAGCGCTGCGGCGGCGTAGGTGACCGAGACGAGCAGCACGAGACCCTCCGGCACGAGCGTGACCATGCCGGCGACGGACGTGTCGACGGCGTGGCGCACACCCACGTCCTGCTTCCACAACACGACCACGAGCATGCCGCCGAGCGGCACCATCACGCCGAGGAGCACGTAGAGCAGGCGGTTGATCGAGCGCTCGAGCGGGGAGCGCGGGTGGCGGAACTCGCGTGCCGTTCCCGCGATGCGCCCCGCATGGCTGTCTGCACCGACGGCCGCAACCTCCATCGCGCCCGACCCTTCGACGACGAACGAGCCGGAGAGCGCCTCGTCGCCGACGGCGCGTGCGACGGGCCGCGACTCGCCGGTCAGGATCGACTCGTCGAGATGCAGTCCTGCGGCCTCCACGAGCGGCCCGTCGGCGACGACCTGGTCGCCGGGCGCGAGGCGCACGAGGTCGCCCTCGACGATCTCGGCGAGGGCGAGGGCGCGCGCCTCGCCGCCGCGCACGACGGTGGCGCGCGGCGCCACGAGCGCGGCGAGCTCGTCGAGCTTGCGCTTGGCACGGAGCTCCTGCCAGATGCCGATGGCGGAGTTGCTGACGACGATGCCGAGGAAGAGCGCGTCGCGCCAGTCCCCGAACACGAGCGTGAGCAGTCCCAGGGAGAGGAGGATCGCGTTGAACGGCGTGACGACGTTCGCTCGGACGGTGCTCGCCGTCGAGCGGCTCGTCTCGATCTCGGGCGCCGCCCCGCGCGCGTCGAGGCGCCGCCGCGCTTCGGCCTCGGTCAGCCCGGCGCGCACGGCGGCGTCATTCAGGCGGATGCACCTTGCCGTTCGTCTGCGCCCGCGCGGCGATCTCGCGCCGGCGCTCGACCGTCGCCGCCGCCAGCTCGAGCAGCTCGCACAGGCGGCGTAGCCGGATTCGCTCCGACGTCTCGTCGAGCAGCTCCTGCTTCAGGTCGGGCGCGAAGTCGAACCGGCCTGCAAGCGCGAACGACAGCTCGGGTGCGTGCGCCGGCGGCGGGGTCACCTCGGTGCCCGTCAGCTCGACCATACGGTGGAACAGCGCCAGCGCACGCTCCACGTCCGCCGCGTCGGCGGGATCGTCCTCGTCGTCGACGGATTCGACGAGCCCCGTGTGGAAGCTTCGCCCCTCGGTGAGCTCGTGCAGCCGGAAGCGCTCGTGCCCTTCGACGACGATGCTGAGGCGCCCGTCCTCGAACCGCTCCGTCACCTCCACGACGGCGGCGAGCGTTCCGATCTGGCGGATGCCGTCGTCGTCGGCGTAGACGAGCCCGAACGGAGCCTCCTGCTCGATGCACTCGCCGATGAGCTCGAGGTAGCGGGGCTCGAAGATGTGCAGCGGCACCTGCTCTGTGGGCAGCAGCACGATGCCGAGCGGGAAGATGCCGATCTCGTTCACAGGGAAAGGGTACGCGCACGGCCACCGGGTGACGGCGCCCGGGTCACGGCTCGACCTCGCCGGGGAGGGCCGTGTCGACGACGTGCCTGCGCGCATGTTCCAAGGACACAGCTGCCCGACGAGGTCGGCGAGCTACGCGGTCGCGACGATCGTGATGCCGCCGCGCGCCTTCTGCTCGAGCGTCACCGTGACCGCCTGCGGCCCGAGCCCGAGAGCTCCCGCCACGTCGTCGCGGATCCTGACGGCGAGCGCCTCGCAGAAGTGGCCCTCGTTGCGGAACGCGGCGAGGTAGAGCTTCAGCGACTTCGACTCGAGGCAGAGGCCCTGCGGCTCGTACTCGATCGTCGCGACGTAGAGGTCCGGCTGGCCGGTGACCGGGCAGATCGCGGCGAGCTCGTCGCTCGTCATCTCCACGTGCGCGACGCCCGGGTTGGGGAACGTCTCCAGCCCGGCGTAGTGCTCCGAGCCCGCGTGACCGAGCGCGACGAACTCCGGCAGCGGCTCTTCGCTCATACCTCGTACTGTACGCCCCATGAAGCGCGTCTACCTCGCCGGGCCGCCCTACGCCGACGAGTACCGCCGCCGCGCGGCGGCGCTGCTGCGGGAGAGCGGCTGCGAGCCGGTCGACCCGATGCGGCGCGACTTCCGTGGCCGGACGGAGGGCCATGAGGCCGAGATCGTCGAGGGCGACCTCGCCGAGATCGACTCCTGCGACGCCGTGCTCGCGTCGTTCAGCGCGCCGGACGAGGGAACGGCGATGGAGGCCTGGTACGCGCACGGGCGTGGCAAGCCCGTCGTCGCCTACACGGGCGGCACGCCGCCGCACCCGTGGACGGTCTACGTCGCGGACGCGGTCTGCGCCGAGCTCGAGAAGGCCGTCGCGGCACTCGTCGGGCTCCGCCGCCAGGCGTAGGCGGCTACGCCCGCGGGATGCGCGCTTCGAGCGCCGCTCCGAGCGCTTCGCGCACCGGCGCCAGCTCGATGCGGTCGAGCACGTCCTGGAAGAAGCCGCGCACGATCAGGCGCTCGGCCTCGCTGCGCGGCAGGCCGCGCGCCATCAGGTAGAAGAGCTGCTCGCGGTCGACCTGGCCGAGCGTCGCGCCGTGGGTGCAGCGCACGTCGTTGGCGAGGATCTCGAGGCCCGGGATCGAGTCGGCGTGCGCGGTCTTCGAGAGCAGCAGGTTGCGGTTCTCCTGGTAGGCGTTCGTCTTCTGCGCGCCCTCCTCGACCCGGATCATGCCGCGCCAGACGGCGCTCGCCGCTTCGCGCAACGCACCCTTGAACGCGAAGTCCGACGTCGTGTTCGGCGCGATGTGCTCCTGGAAGGTGTCGTAGTCGAGGCGCTGCGTGCCGTCGGCGAAGTAGGCGCCGGTGACGCGCGAGGTGGCGCCCTGGCCGGCGAGGTCGTTGCGGATCCACACCTTGCCGGCGCGCGAGCCGAATCCGCCCGCAACCCAGTCGAGCTCGGCGTCGCGCCCCACGCGCGCATGATGCGAGCCGAAGTGCCACGTCTGCCGCGACAGGCTCTGCACCGACACGTACTCGACCTTTGCCCCCTCCTCGATCACGATCTCGACGGCGGCGTTCGAGTAGCCGGACAGCTCCGGCGTCGCCGACACGTACTCCTCGACGACGGAGAAGCGGCTGTGCGGCTCGGCCACGATCAGCAGCCGCCAGAACAGCGACCCGCCCTCGACCGTGTTGGCGATGCGGACGAAGAGCGGCTTCTCGACGACGACGCCGCTCGGGACGTGCACGAGCAGGCCGTGCTGCCACATCGCCGCGTTGTGGGCGGCGAACTTCTCGTCGTGGCCGACGAGGGTTCCGAGCAGCGGGTGGTCATCCGCCAGCAGCTCGAAGCGGATGCCGTCGGGAGCATGCTCGATCGTGACGCCGCCCTCGGTCACCGCGGCGACGCCGGCCGCATCGATGTCGAGCATCGTCGCGGGTGCCGGGGAGGAGGCGGCGTCGGTGCCGGGCCGAAGCCCGTCACCGTACCCGTCCGGATCGAAGCCCGACAGGTCGGTGAAGCGCCAGTGCTCGTCCCGTGTCGTCGGCAGCGGAAGCTCCCGATAACGGGCTCGGGCCGCCTCGCGACCGACGCGATCCTCCTCGAGCGGAATTCGCAGCGTTCCGCTAGCCAACGGAGCCTTCCATCTGCAGCTGGATGAGCCGGTTCATCTCGACGGCGTACTCGAGCGGCAGCTCCTTCGTGATCGGCTCGACGAAGCCGGACACGATCATCGCGCTCGCCTCCGGCTCGGAGAGGCCGCGGCTCCTCAGGTAGAAGAGCTGCTCCTCGCCGATCTTGGAGACGGTCGCCTCGTGGCCGAGCTCGACGTCGCTCTCGTCCACCTTGATGTACGGGTAGGTGTCGGAGCGCGACTCCTCGTCGAGGATGAGCGCGTCGCAGACGACCTTCGACTTCGAGCCGGTGGCGCCGCGCGCCACCTCGAGCAGGCCGCGGTAGCCGGCACGGCCGCCGTCCTTCGAGATCGACTTCGAGGTGATCACGCTCGTCGTGTTCTTCGCCACGTGCACGACCTTGCCGCCCGCGTCCTGATGCTGGCCCTTGCCGGCGAACGCGATCGACAGCACCTCGCCGTGTGCCCTCTCGCCCATCAGCCAGACCGCCGGGTACTTCATCGTCAGCTTCGAGCCCAGGTTGCCGTCCACCCACTCCATCGTCGCGTCCTCGTAGGCGACGGCGCGCTTGGTGACGAGGTTGTAGACGTTGTTCGACCAGTTCTGGATCGTCGTGTAGCGGCAGCGCCCGCGCGGCTTGACGACGATCTCGACGACCGCCGAGTGCAGCGAGTCGGACGAGTAGATCGGCGCCGTGCAGCCCTCGACGTAGTGCACGTAGGCGCCCTCGTCGACGATGATCAGCGTCCGCTCGAACTGGCCCATGTTCTCCGCGTTGATGCGGAAGTAGGCCTGCAGCGGCATCTCGATCTTGACGCCCGGCGGCACGTAGATGAACGAGCCGCCCGACCACACGGCCGAGTTGAGCGCCGCGAACTTGTTGTCGTTCTGCGGGATGATCGTCCCCATGTACTGCTTGACGATGTCCTCGTGCTCGCGCAGCGCCGAGTCCATGTCGAGGAAGATGACGCCCTTCTCCTCGAGGTCGGCCTGCAGCTTGTGGTAGACGACCTCCGACTCGTACTGGGCGCCGACACCGGCGAGGTACTTCTTCTCCGCCTCCGGGATCCCGAGCCTGTCCCACGTGTCGAGGATCTCGGCCGGCAGGTCCTCCCACGTGTCCGCCTGCTTCTCGGTCGGCTTGATGTAGTAGTAGATGTTGTCGAAGTCGATCTCGGCGACGTTCCCGCCCCATGTCGGCAGCGGCCGCGCATAGAAGTAGTCGAGCGACGTGTGGCGGAACCTGCGCATCCACTCCGGCTCGCCCTTGTGCTCGGCGATCGCCTCGACGACCTCGTGGGAGAGACCGCGCCCCGACTTGAAGAAGTAGTCCTTGGCGTCGTCCGGATTCGAGAACCCGTACTTGTAGTCGCTGCGGATCCCCTTGACGACATCGTTCTCGGTGGTGCTCATGCCTGCTCGCCTCCTACACCGGCGGGAATGAAGGCCTCGTAGCCTTCCGCCTCGAGCCTCTGCGCGAGCTCCGCGCCGCCCGACGCCACGATGCGCCCGTCCACGAACACGTGCACGTGGTCCGGGGTGATGTAGTTGAGGATGCGCTGGTAGTGCGTGATCACGAGCGCACCCATGTCCGGACCGACGAGCTCGTTGACTCCGCTCGCGACGACCTTCAGCGCGTCGATGTCGAGGCCCGAGTCGGTCTCGTCGAGCACCGCGATGCGCGGCTTCAGCATCGCCATCTGCAGGATCTCGACCCGCTTCTTCTCGCCGCCCGAGAAACCGTCGTTCAGATACCGCGACGCGAGCTCGCGCGGCACCTTCAGGTGCCCCATCGCCGCGAGCAGGTCGGCGCGGAACTCCTTCACCGGCACGGGGTCGTCCTCGCCGCCGTTCGCCGCCTTGCGCTTCGCGTTGATCGCGCTGCGCAGGAAGCTCGTCACCGTCACACCCGGGATCGCGTGCGGATACTGGAACGCGAGGAAGAGGCCGCGCTGTGCGCGCTCGTCCGCCTCGAGATCGACGACGTCCTCACCGTCGAGCAGGATCTCCCCTTCGCTGATCACGTAGGAGGGGTGGCCCATCAGCGCGTAGGCGAGCGTCGACTTGCCCGAGCCGTTCGGGCCCATGATCGCGTGCTTCTCGTTGGTGTCGACGGCGAGGTCGACACCCTTGACGATCTCGGTGCCGTCCTCGAGCGCGACGTGCAGATTCTTGATCTCCAGCAGTGCCACTGTCTGAGTTCCTCGATTCCCGTCTCGACGAAGAGGTGAAGTCCGCTTCAGCAAAAAGGTGAAGTTCGCTTCAGTGCATGGTAGCCGGACCGGGAACGGGCGGGCCGGCTCCCACAGGTGCACGACGCACGTTGCGATCGTGTTGTTCCGCGCACGGCTTGCATCCGGCGGGCGCGACGCTGCTAAGGTGCGCGACATGCCGTTCGGAATCGGAATCTGGGAGCTCCTCATCCTCCTGCTCGTGCTGCTGCTCGTCTTCGGGCCGAAGCGCCTGCCGGAGATGGGCCGCCAGCTCGGCAAGGGGATGCGCGAGTTCAAGGACTCGGTGTCCGGCAACGACAAGAACGACGATCCGTACGCGACCGAGCTGCCGCCGGCGGAGCCCGCCGCGACGGCGCCGGACGAGTCCCCCGCCACCACGCCGTCCCAGCCGCGCGAGCGGGACTCCGTCTCCTAGAGCCTCTCGCGGATGATCCGCCGGATCGTCCCCCGCCGCCTCGAGCCCGACGAGGAGGCGACGCTCGTCGAGCACCTGACGGAGCTTCGGCATCGCGTCTTCATCGTGCTGGGCGCGGTGATCCCCGCGTTCATCCTCACGTTCGCGTTCCATGCCCGTCTCATCGACTGGCTCAAGCGCCCGCTACCGGCGGACAAGACGCTCGTGACCCTGGGCGTCACCGAGCCGTTCACGACCGCCGTGAAGGTGAGCATGGCTGCCGCGATCGGGATCGTGCTGCCGATCCTGCTGTGGCAGGTGTGGGCGTTCCTCGCCCCCGCGGTCGACCGCGGCGTGCAGCGCGCCCTCTCGGTGTTCGTCGTCATCGGCACCGGCCTGTTCGCCGCCGGCGTCACCTTCTCGTACTTCGTCGTGCTCCCGGCCGCCGTCAACTTCCTCACCAACTTCGACGACAGCCTCTACGACGTGCAGGTGCGCGCGAGCTACTACCTGTCGTTCACCTCGATGGTGCTGCTCGCGTCGGGCATCGCGTTCGAGATGCCGATCTTCATCCTCGCGCTCGTGCGCATCGGCGTGCTCTCCTCGGAGAAGCTGCGGCGCAACAGGCGCGTCGGCTACGTGCTGATGGTCGCCTTCGCGATCCTGCTGCCGACCGTCGATCCCGTCTCGCTCCTGTTCGAGACGGTCCCCCTGCTCGTGCTGTTCGAGTCGTCGATCTGGCTGTCGCGGTTCATGGAGAAGCGCTGGACGGCGCACGCGCCGGACGAGGGCTGGGAGACGCTCTGACGGTCGTCTCCGCGGACTGGGTCGTCCCGGTCGAGGGCGAGCCGATCCGCGACGGCGCCGTCGCGATCGCAGACGACGGCACGATCGCGGCGGTCGGCACGGCCGCGGCGATCGGTCACGGCGAACGCTTCGCCGAAAGCGTCATCGTGCCGGGCTTCGTCGATGCGCACTCGCACATCGAGTACGCGGTCTACGCGGGGTTCGGCGACGGGCTCCCGTTCGTGCCGTGGATCGGCATGCACGTGCGGCGCAAGGAGGCGCTCGGGCTCGACGAGATGACCGCGATCGCCCGCGCCGGCGCGTTCGAGTGCCTGCGCTCGGGAATCACGACGATCGGCGACTGCAGCTTCGCGGGCACGGCGGCGATCGGCGCCGCCGAGGCGGGGCTGCGCGCCGTCGTCTACCTCGAGGTGTTCGGCCGCGACGCGTCCGCGCTCGAGCGCTTCTACGACCTCCGCGAGCTCGTCGACCCGTACCTCTCCGACCGCGTCCTCGTCGGCGTGTCGCCGCACGCCCCCTACACGTGCACGCAGGAGGTGTACGCGGCATGCGCCGCGCTCGGGCTGCCGACGGCGACGCATCTCGCCGAGAGCGCGGCCGAGCGCGCCTGGCTCGTCGACGGCACGGGCGACTGGACGCCGCTCGGCGCGTTCCTCGTGCCTCCGCCGGGGACGACGGGGATCCGGCTGCTGGCGGAGGCGGGCCTGCTCGGCCCCCACCTGACCGCCGCCCACTGCGTCCACGCCGACGAGGAGGAGATCGCGCTGCTCGCCGAGCACGCGGTCGGCGTCGCCCACTGCCCCCGCTCCAACGGCTACCTCGGCTGCGGCATCGCGCCCGTCGAGGAGCTGCGCCGCGCCGGCATCCCCGTCGCGATCGCGACCGACAGCCCCGCGTCGACCCCGTCGCTCGACATCTTCGACGAGATGCGCACCGCCGTCGTCGTCGCCCGCGCCCGCGCCGGCAGGCCGGACGCCCTCGGCGCCGGCGAGGCGCTCGAGCTCGCCACGCTCGGCGGAGCACGGGTGCTCCGGCTCGACGACCGGCTCGGGTCGCTCGTCCCGGGCAAGCAGGCCGACCTCACGATCGTGACGCTCGCCGGATCGCCCGTCCATCCGGTCGAGGATCCGGCGGCGGCGGTGGTGCTGGGCGGCTCCCCCGATCGCGTCGTCGCTACTCTGGTGGGCGGCGAGCAGCGCTACCGGAAAGGACTGACCCGATGGCCCGACACGGCAAGAGCGGCACGAAGCGCCCGAAGGCGGATGCTCCCGTAGCGGCGCCGCGTCCTGCGCGCGGCGCCACGGCGCCGGCGATCGAGGACACCATGTTCTTCCCGCGGCTGCGCCGGCACGCACGGTGGATGTTCGTCTTCCTCGCGCTCGTGTTCGCCGTCGGCTTCGTCGCCTTCGGCGTCGGCGCGGGCGGCACCGGCATCGGCGACCTGTTCCGCGGCCGCGGCGGCTCGAGCGGCGCCCCCTCCCTCTCGAGCGCCCGCTCGGCGACCGAGAAGCGCCCGAACGACGCGCAGGCCTGGCGCGACTACTCGACCGCGCTCCAGACCGACGGCAGGACCGACGAGGCGATCCGGGCGCTCAGGCGGTACGTCGCTCTCAAGCCCAGGGATGCCGACGGGCTGCGCGAGCTTGCCGGCCTCTACCTGGCGCAGGCGGCCGAGAAGCAGAGCGCCGCGCAGCGCCTGCAGTTCCAGGCGGTCTACTCGGGCGCGGCGCAGAGCTACCCGGGCCTCGTTGCGAGCGACGGCCGGCCTATCATCGAGGACAGGATCGGCGCCGCCCTCAACGCGCAGGCCTCCACCGCCATCAACGAGGCGGTCGGGGAGGCGCGCACGGCGTACGCCGATGCCGTCTCCACCTACCGGCGGATCACCGCGCTGCAGCCGAACGACCCCAACGTGCAGCTCGAGCTGGCGCAGGCGGCGCAGCAGGCAGGCGACGCACGGACGGCGATCGGCGCCTACGAGAAGTTCCTCGAGCTCGCTCCGGACGACCCGAGCGCCGCGATCGTGAAGCAGCAGCTCGCACAGCTGAGACAGCAGGCGGCGGGCGGCGGCGCCTCCGGCTCCGGCGGCTAGACGCGCCGGGTAGACTCGCGCCGATGGAGGGTTCCGTCGCCTCTCACCCGCGGCGCGCGCGACTGATCGTCGCGGGCGTGACGCTCGCCGCGGGCGCGCTCGTGCTGGCGGGCTGCGGCGGCTCGGGCTCCGTCGGGTACTCCCAGGGCAACGGCGACCGGGCGAACGGCAAGCAGCTGTTCGCGCAGAGGTGCGCCGGCTGCCACACGCTCGCCGACGCGGGCAGCAAGGGGCAGATAGGCCCCAACCTCGACGACGCGTTCGCGCAGTCCCGGCGCGACGGGCTCGGCCAGTCGACGATCCAGCAGGTCGTGCGCGGACAGATCGCCTATCCGATCAGCACGACGTCGACCGGGGCGCCCGGGATGCCCCGGAACCTCGTCGAGGGCCAGGACGCGGAGGACGTGGCGAGCTACGTCGCCTCCGTCGCGGGCAAGTAGCAGCGCCGCGCGGCCTGCGCTCTACCCCTCGCCGACGACGTGCGTGACCGGCACGTCGAACCGCTGCCGTGCCTGCTCGACGACGCCGCGCTCGAGCCAGTGCGAGCGGCCCGGCGGGTGCGTGGAGATGACGATCTCGTCGGCGGGGAAGGAGCGCAGCGCGTCCTCGATCGCCTGCAGCGGGTCGCCGTCTCCCACGTCGCCGCGCGCGTTCACGCCCGCGGCGGCAAGCTGCTCGAGGCTCGCGCGCAGCCGCTCCCGAGCGGCCTCGCGCGCCCCGTCCTCGTCGGATGTCCACGTGCGCACCTGGGAGTTGAGCGCGGGAGAGACGACGAGCACCTCCTCGCAAACCCCCTCGGCGCGCGCGTGCAGCGCCGCTCGCAGCGCGGCTCCGGCGACGGTCTCGTTCGCGATCACGAGGATCCGGCGTGTGTCCTCGACCGCTGCGTGCTCGACGTGGACGACGGGCGGTGCGGGCCGCTGGCCGCCCCGCAGACGCCAGACCGCCGCCGCCGTGGCGACGGCGAAGACGGCGACGCCGAGCCAGCTGGCGATCCAGGACGCGACGACGATCGGCACGAGGTAGGCGATCGTGCCGAGCACGAGCCGGAATGCCGCTGCCTCGTCTCTCAGTGGATTGCGCATCTCCCACACAGAGTACGTGGCAAACGGCATCAGCGGATCGGGGTCTCAGAGCAGGTAGACGGCGGCGTACACGACGAGCCACATGACGTCCACGAAGTGCCAGTAGATGCCGGGGATCTCGACGCCGTGGTGGTGCGCGGGCGAGTAGTGCCCGCGGAAGGCGCGTACCGCCGCGATCGTGAGCAGTGTCAGCCCGACGAAGACGTGCGCGCCGTGCAGGCCGGTGAGGCCGAAGAAGACCGATGCGAAGGCGCCGTCGCTCGTGTTGAAGCCGACGTGGGCGTACTCGATCGCCTGTGTGAGGAGGAACGCCGTGCCCATGAGGATGGTGAGCACGAGCCCCGCCTGCATGCCCCTGCGGTTGTTGCGCTTGATCGACTGCAGCGCCCAGTGCATCGTGAAGCTCGAGGTCACGAGCACGGCCGTGTTGACGCCCGCCACGAACTTCGGGAACGCGAACGGCTCCGGCGGCCACATCTCCGGCGCGCCGGGATTGACGACGCGGACGAAGAAGTAGACGGTGAAGAAGGCGCCGAACAGCATCGCCTCGGAGGCGATGAAGAGGAACATCCCGAGCACCGTGGGCTCGAGCCGCGAGCTGCGGTTCGCGGCGGGCGGGCCGTGATGGTCGCCGTGTCCGTGCAGGGCCGCCTCCGCATGGGCCGTCATGCCGCTACCTCCTGCAGCTGCGCCGCCTCGACGATGACGTGTTCGACGGGCACCTTCGCGTCGCTGCGCAGGCGCCCGACGAGGTCGCGCCGGAGCCAGCCGGAGCGCTCCCCCGGGAACGTCGACACGATGACCTCGTCGATGCGCTCGTCGTGGATGGCCTGCATCGCCGCCGTGTACGGGTCGGGGTGCGCGATCTGCCCGTGTGCCTCGATCCCCTCGGCCCTCAGCTCCGAGAGCGCGGCGCGCAGGCGGCGCTCCGCCTCGGGGTGCTCGGCGGTGTGCGCGTCGCTCTGCGGGCTGACGATGAGGAAGCTCGCCTGTCCCTCGCGGGCGCGGGCGCGGATGCGGTCGAGCAGCGGCCGCCCGAGCACGGTCTCGTTCGCGACGACGAGCACGTTCGCCGCTCCCGTCCTCGCCGCCACGTCGGCGACGACGTGCTCGAGCGGGCGCTCGCCTGCGACCTTGCGGATCTCGTCGACGAGGTTGCGGCGCAGCCAGCCGGACGTCGCGGCGGGGTGGGTGGAGACGATGATCTCGTCGATGTGCTCCTGCGCCAGGATGTCCTTGACGGCGTCCAGCGGGCCGGCGTGGAAGACGCCTCCGTGCGCGGGGATGCCTGCCGCTCGCAGCGCCTCGACCGTGCTGTCGAGGCGGCGGCCCGCGGCGGCGCGGCGCGAGTCCTCGTAGACGACGTAGCCCGCCCGCGGCTCGTTGACGGGCGCGACGACGACGGCGCGGATCGGAGACTCCTCGTTGCGCCGCCGCACGGCCTCGATCAGCTCGGCGCCCGTGAGCGTCTCGTTGGCGACGACGAGCACGACGGTCCGCTCCTCGCTCACGTTCGCGCCTCCTGCGGCACGGCGCCACCGGAGAGGATCGCGTGCCGGGCGCCGGGAACGCCGTATTCGTAGGGACCGCCGACGACCTGCGGGATCTCGTCGAAGTTGAACACCGGCGGGGGCGAGGACACCTGCCACTCGAGCGTCATCGCGCGCCACGGGTTGGACTCGGCGATCGGCCCCCGCGCCCAGCTCACGATCACGTTGTAGAAGAAGACGACGACGGAGGCGCCGAGCGCGAACGACGCGATCGTGACGAAGAGGTTGAGGTTGGCGAATCGGTCCGCGTAGTCGGCGACGCGGCGCGGCATGCCGACGAGCCCGACCCAGTGCATGGGGAAGAACGTGAGGTTGAAGCTCGTGAAGGTGAGCCAGAAGTGGAGCTTGCCGAGGCGCTCGTTGTACATGCGGCCGGTCATCTTCGGGAACCAGTAGTAGATGCCGGCGAAGATCGTCAGCACCGAGCCGCCGAAGAGCACGTAGTGGATGTGCGCGACGATGAAGTACGTGTCGGAGGCGTGGATGTCGATCGGCACCGACGCCAGGTAGATGCCCGAGAGACCGCCGATCACGAACATCGAGATGAACCCGAGCGCGAACAGCATCGGCGTGTTGAGGCGGATGCGTCCCTCCCACATCGTCGCGAGCCAGCTGAACACCTTGACGCCGGTCGGCACGGCGATGAGCAGCGTCGAGATCATCATCGGCACGCGGAGCCAGTCGGCCATGCCCGCCACGAACATGTGGTGGGCCCACACCGAGAAGCCGAGCACGAGGATGCCGAGCAGCGAGATGGCCATCAACCGGTAGCCGAAGATCGGCTTGCGGCTCATCACCGAGACGATCTCGGAGATGATCCCGAAGCCGGGCAGGATCATGATGTAGACGGCCGGGTGGCTGTAGAACCAGAAGATGTGCTGGTAGCCGAGAACGTAGCCGCCGTTGTCGGCCGTGAAGAAGCTCGTGTGCAGGATGCGGTCGAACATGACGAAGAACTGCGAGCCGGCGATGAACGGCGTCGCGATGACGACGAGGAGAGAGGTCGTGAAGTTCGCCCACACGAGCAGCGGCATGCGCCAGAACGTCATCCCCGGCGCGCGCATCGTGATGATCGTGACGAGGAAGTTGAGCGCGGTGAGAATCGACGAGGCGCCCGCCCACTGCACGCCCATGTTGAAGAAGATCTGCCCGATCGGCTGCTCGGAAGCGAGCGGCGCGTAGCTCGTCCAGCCCGTGGCGAAGGCGCCGCCCGGCGCGAGGAAGCTGGCGAGGAACATCAGACCGGCGATGGGCAGCAGCCAGTAGGAGAGCGCGTTCAGCCGCGGGAACGCCATGTCGGGCGCGCCCAGCATGAGCGGGACGGCGAAGTTGGCGAGCCCCGCGAACGCGGGGATGATGAAGACGAAGATCATCAACGCCGCGTGCACCGACACGAGACCGTTGAACGTCTGCGTGTCCACGAACTGCATGCCCGGCCGGGCGAGCTCGGCCCGGAACAGCATCGCCATCAGGCCGCCGAGCACGAAGAAGACGAACGTCGTCGCCAGGTACTGGACGCCGATCACCTTGTGGTCGGTGTTGACCTTGAAGTAGTCCTTCCATGTCCTGGCGCCGTGCCCGGAGTGATCCTCGGGGCGGGTCGGCCGTCCGGAGATCCAGTAGAGCCAGTAGTCGAAGGCGCCGATCCCGAGCAGGAAGCCGATCGGCGCGGTCGTGAGCGCGCCGACGGGCGTGATGATGTTCCAGTCGTAGACGGGATCCCAGCCGGCGAGCCAGCGGATCGAGACGACGATGTACATGCCGATGAGGAAGAACAGGCCCGTGCACCAGGCTGCGCGGGCGAAGCCGGGGCGCATGAGGAAGCCGCGCGGCCGCGGCGCCCAGGGGTCCGGGGCGTGCGCGCTCTCTTGCGGGGTGCCGTGGTCGACGGCGGTCACTCCATCACTCCTTCGCTGCTCGTCACTGCGTGCTCCCTGCCAGGTACTGCACGAGCGCGTCGATCTCCTCGGCGGAGAGCGACTGCCCGTAGCTGCGCGGCATCACGCCTGCGGAATAGCCCTGCGCTATCACCTTGTTCGGGTCGACGATCGACTCCTTCACATAGGCCCGGACATCCTCGCCCGCCTTCTTCGCGTCGGCGGCGACGTTGTCGAGCGACGGGCCGATCTTCCCGTTCGTTCCTGCAGGTGTGAACGTGTGGCAGCCGCCGCAGCCGGCGGCGGCGAACGTCGCGGCGCCCTTGTCGCCAGCGCCCGCGCCCGCCTGCTGCTGCTTCACCCAGGCGTCGAACTTCGCCTGCGAGAGCACGCGCACCGGTGCGCGCATGGTCGCGTGGCCCAGTCCGCACAGCTCCGTGCAGACGAGCCTGAACGTGCCTTCCCGCTTCGGCGTGACGACGACGCGCGTCGTGATGCCGGGCACGAGGTCCTGCTTCTGCCCCATCTCCGGGATCCAGAACGAGTGGATCACGTCTGCCGACTGCATCTCGAACCTGACGCTGCGCCCGACCGGCAGCACGAGCTCGCCCGACTTGAGCCCGTTCTGCTCCGGATACTCGAAGCGCCACGCGAACTGGAGCGCGAAGACCTTCACCGGAAGCGGGTTCGGGCCGGCGTTGCCGTTCTGCGAGAGCACGACCGCGCTCAGCACGCCGATCGCGACCACGAGCACGGCGGGGACGACCGTCCACGCCACCTCGAGGCCGGTGTGGCCGTGGATGGAGGGGCCGTCGGACTCGTCCTCGGGGGGCGAGCGGAACGTCAGCACCGAGTAGATGATCACGGACGCCACGAGGGCGAAGATGCCGATGCAGATCACGGTCGCGAACCAGAAGACGAACTCGATGCGGTCCATCTCCTCCGACGCCGATGTCGGCAGCCACGGAATGAGGACAGCGACGAGCGTGACCAGGATCCCGACGACGATCCCGATCCCGGCCATGCGGACGATCGCTCCCCTGCGCACCGACGCGAGACTACATCACGGATCAGCGTGAAGGCGCGCCCAAGGCGCGCGAGGCGCCGGCGCAGCCGGGCGCGGGCCGGCCGCACCGCCCTCGGAGCCGGCGCACCGCCGCTATCCTTCACAACCGCCCGGGCCGTTAGCTCAGCTGGTAGAGCAGGGGACTCTTAATCCCAAGGTCGAAGGTTCGAATCCTTCACGGCCCACTCCTCGCTGCAAGGTCGAGGATCCCGGAGTTGGGATCCTCGACCGCAAGAAGACCCCCGGAGACCGGGACTGTCCGACGAACGGTGTAAGTCCAGTTGCCTGGCTTGCCGGCCATAGCGCCGGCGGAAGGGAGCTGTGATGTCTGATCTGACTACACCGGTCGCGTCGTCGGCGGTGGCGGGGAGCGCTGAGCGGTCGGTCGACGAGTCGCTCGCGCAGGAGCTGGTGGAGCGGGC